>JBPPMJ010000004.1:0-2475 GCA_051306005.1 Minisyncoccota bacterium | reverse complement strand
TGGGACGACACCCGCTACCCGCCGCGCGCCGTGCAGGGCTTCTACAAGAAGGCCGAGCTGGAGCTCGCGATCCAGCGACGCGTCACGCGCAAGCCGCTGGCGGAAGGCGAGATCAGCCCGGTCATCGTCGAGCGCTTTTACCAGACGCGCGCCATCCGGCGCATCGCCGAGGCCTTCGAGCGCGACCACGACCGCAAGGCGCTGGTGGTGATGGCCACCGGCGCCGGCAAGACGCGCACGGTGATGGCGCTCGCCGACCTGCTGATGCGCTGCAACTGGGCCAAGCGTGTGCTGTTTCTGGCCGACCGCGTAGCGCTGGTGAACCAGGCGGTGAACGCCTTCAAGCACCACCTGCCCGACGCCTCACCGGTGAACCTGGTGACCGAGAAAAATGCCGAGGGGCGGGTCTTCGTCTCCACCTATCCCACGATGATGGGGCTGATCGACAGTTCACGTGAAGGTGGCCGCGACGGCCAGCGGCGCTTCGGAGTCGGCCACTTCGACCTGGTGATCATCGACGAGGCACACCGCTCGGTGTTCCAGAAGTACCGCGCCATCTTCGACTACTTCGACTCGCTGCTGGTCGGGCTCACGGCCACCCCCAAGGACGAGGTGGACCGCAACACCTACAGCCTGTTCGATCTGGAAAACGGCGTGCCGACCGACGCCTACGGGCTCGACGAGGCGGTGCGGGACGGGTTCCTGGTGCCGCCGAAGGCCGTGTCGGTGCCGCTCAAGTTCCAGCGCGAGGGGATCCGGTACGACGAGCTGTCCGAGGAAGACAAGGACCAGTGGGACGCGCTGGAGTGGGACGAGGACGGCGGCGTGCCCGACCGCGTCGAGGCCGAGGCGGTCAACAAGTGGCTGTTCAACAAGGACACGGTGAACAAGGTGCTGGAGCACCTGATGACGCGCGGCCTGACGGTGGCCGGCGGCGACCGCCTTGGAAAGACGATTCTGTTCGCCAAGAACCAGGCCCATGCCGAGTTCATCGCCGAGCGCTTCAACGCCAACTACCCGCACTACAAGGGCGAATTCGCGCGCGTCATCACCTTCAAGACCGAGTATGCGCAGAGCCTGATCGACAACTTGTCGGCCAAGGACAAGGCGCCGCACATCGCCATCTCGGTGGACATGCTCGACACCGGAATCGACATCCCCGAAGTCGTGAACCTGGTGTTCTTCAAGCTGGTGCGCTCGAAAACCAAGTTCTGGCAGATGCTCGGCCGTGGCACGCGCCTGTGCCCGGACCTGTTCGGGCCGGGGCAACACAAAGAATACTTCTGTGTCTTCGACTACTGCCAGAACCTGGAGTATTTCAGCCAGGACATTCCGGGCACCGAAGGCGCGGTGGGTGAATCGCTCGGCAAGCGGCTGTTCAATACCCGCCTGGAGCTGATCGGCGTGCTGGACCAGAAGGCGGAAGCGACGGGGAATTCGGACATCGCAGACGCGCGCGCGGCGCCCTTGGGGCATCCCGCCTCCGAGGACGAGGTGCGCGCACAGATGGCAATGCTGCTGCACCGCGAAGTGGCGGCCATGAACCTCGATAACTTCATCGTCCGCCCACACCGGCGTCTGGTGGAGCAGTACGCCCGGCCAGAGGCGTGGGGTGCGCTACCGCCCGATGCGCTCGCCGAGCTGTCGCGCGAAGTGGCTGGGTTGCCTTCGGAGATGGACGCGGAAAACGAGGAAGCCAAGCGCTTCGACCTGCTGGTCTTGAGCCTCCAGCTCGCTCTGCTGCGGTCGGAGCCGGGCTTCGCCCGCCTACGCGATCAAGTCAAGGATCTGGCCGGACTGCTGGAAGAGAAGTCCGCCATTCCCATGGTGCGCGACCAGATGGCACTGATCCAAGACGTGCAGACCGACGAGTGGTGGCAGGACGTGACCATCCCGATGCTCGAGGGAATGCGCCGGCGCCTGCGTGATCTGATCAAGCTCATCGAGAAGCAGAAGCGCAAGCCCATCTACACCGACTTCGAAGACGAGATGGGCGGGGAGTCGGAGGTAGAGCTGCCGGGCTTCGGTCATGGCACCGACTATGCGAAGTTTCGGGCCAAAGCGCGGGCATTCCTGCGTGCCCACCAGGACCATGTCGCAATTCACAGGCTGCGGATGAACATGCCGTTGACCGCTGCCGATCTGTCCGAGCTTCAGCGCATGCTCGCGCACAGCGGGGTCGGCGCTGCGGAAGACGTTCAGCGCGCCGCCGAGGAGTCGCAAGGGCTCGGTCTGTTTGTGCGCTCGCTGGTCGGCCTTGATCGGCAAGCGGCAAAGGAAGCCTTGGCCGAATTCCTCAACGGCAAGACTTGGAACGCCAACCAGATCGAGTTCGTGAACCTGATCGTGGACCACCTCACCGCGCACGGCGTGATGGAAGCAGCGATGCTCTACGAATCCCCGTTCACCGACCTGACGCCACGGGGGCCGGACGGGCTTTTCAGTTCGGGCCAGGTGGATGAGCTCGTGAAGATC
>JBPPMJ010000016.1:0-4932 GCA_051306005.1 Minisyncoccota bacterium | reverse complement strand
ATGTTTCTCATCCGTGAACTACTCGCCGAACTGTCCGAATCCAGGGGCACGGTTGTCAACATTGCGAGTGTGCATGCGACGCTCACGAAGCCCGGCTTCTCCGCCTATGCAACCAGCAAGACTGCTTTGCTTGGACTAACACGTGCGTTGGCCGTGGAAGTTGGCGACCGCATACAAGTCACTGCGATCTGTCCTGCCGCCATTGCGACGCCGATGCTTATGGCCGGATTTTCCGGGCGTGGGGGTGACTATAAGCAGCTCAAGGAATTTCATCCCTGCAAAGATGTTGGTCAGCCAGAAGATGTTGCGCGTTTGGCCGTGTCCATGGTTGAGGGTGCCACCCCGTTCTACAACGGGATGGTCATTAACTTGGACGGCGGTGTTGGCTCTCGCTTGCATGATCCTATTTAAGGCACCGGCTGGTTCACAATATGAAATATGAGTTTATTGACCCCGATCAGATTCTGCCCACGGAAGCATTGCGCTTCGTAGAGCGCTTCCTGACTCAGACACGTCGTTGGGAGATCGGGTGGCACTATGTTACTGATCTTGCCTGGATCGTCGCGAAGGCAATGAGTTGGCCGAGAAGCGCAAGAATACTGGATGCCGGAGGAGGATCTGGTCCTACACAGTTTCTTTTGGCAGAGATAGGATTCGATGTTACAAACATCGATCTGAGCCTGCCACCGCCGTCACCGGCATACAGAGCACGTTATTCTCTCACGAGAACGCAGCTCAACAGTTATGTGCCGACGGAATATGTGGATCACCTGCGCCGAATCAGCGGGCTCAGTTCGCTAAAACAGTTTGCTAGAAATTCTCGAGCTGCTGATCTCTTGCGCGGAGGCATTTACACACGCCGCCACGATATTTGGCGAAAAACTCAACCTGCATTCGCAAGTCGCCCGCTGGGCAAGCTGAACTGGATTGTTGGAAATCTGTGCAGTTGTCCAGAAATCCCATCCGACTCATACGATGCAGTTGTATCTCTATCTGCGTTGGAGCATATCCCCATGGAACAGTTGCCTATTACTGTGGGCGAGATTCGGCGCATGCTGAAGCCGACTGCCAGATGGGCTGTAACGACGTCTGGCACTGAACAAGCACACAGATGGTTCCATGAGCCGTCGAAGGGGTGGTGCTTCTCTACCCATGACTTGGAATCCATCTTTGGCACCAGCAAGCTTTCCAATGGCCAAGCGATCGCCACGGAAGTACTCACACATTATCGGGAGTGCGAATACCTCCAGGGTCATATAGCCCAGTTCTATAAACGCTCTGGTAACAATGGGATGCCATGGGGAAAGTGGGATCCCAAGTACGTGCCTGTTGGAATCTACAATTGATCACTAATCAAAATAGCGACTGGACGACCTCATTTACCACAGGCTTTTTGCTCTCAAATTCATGAGCGCACTTGTCCACCGGGTATGGAATTCGCCTACCCTCATGAGTTGGGGGGGGTTGGCTGTACGGTTGGGAAGCTGGGTACTCCTGCTGCCGCTCGTGCTGCGAACATTCGATACTCCGGATGTCGCTGTCTGGCTGCTCTTCGGTGCGATCGTCAATTTGCAGGTAGTTGGCAATCTGGGCTTTGGTCAGACCTTCATGCGCGCCATCGCGAATGCCGAAGGTGGATCTTCCATAGCAGAAATCCGTGATCTTCGCGAAAGCCCCCGCAAGATTCAGTGTGAGCATCAACATAATGCCCATGCACTCGAAAGACTGGTGGGCACACTGCAGCCGGTCTATCTCGTGCTCGCCTTATTATGGCTTGCTGTGCTCGCAACCGCGGGATCCGCGTCAGTCGCCAAGCCCATCTCCAGTGGAATTGATAGTTCACAAGCCTGGATAGCCTGGTTTGTCATTGTTGCCTCGACGGGCTTCGCCGTTTTTGGCAACTCATATGCTTCTTATCTATTGGGGCGCAATCGCGTAGCGCTCGTGCAGCGCTGGGACATGCTTTTCGCAGCTGCAGGCTTTATAAGCGCTGCCGCGACCGTCTGGATGGGCGGTAGACTCCTGGAATTGACACTGGTGCAACAAGCCTGGGTCATTGCAGCGGTCCTGCGCAACAGATGGCTTTGCCGCAACGATCCAGCCTTCAGAGAAGGCGCTCGCCGGCCGCTCGATCGTGAAGTGCTGGCCGCCCTATGGCCGAACGCGTGGCGCAGTGGCTTAGGTGTATTGATGAGCTTGGGGCTCGTACAGGCGTCCGGTCTGGTATACGCACGGCTCGGCGACGCTGCAGACGTCGCCAGTTACCTTCTTGGCCTGCGCATGATCCAAATGATCAGCCAAATATCGCAAGCGCCCTTCTATAGCAAAATCCCGGCCTTGGCCCGCTTATGGGCGGAAGGGCGGCCAGAAGAACACCTTGCGCTCGCGGCACGCGGAATGCGTCTCTCTCATCTCACGTTTACTACAGGTTTTCTGGTCATCGGACTTGTGATGGATCAGGCCATGGTTGCCATTGGGAGCAGCACCGCATTTGTCAGCTGGTCGCTCTGGGGATTACTCGGGCTTGCATTTTACGCAGAACGTGCTGGCGCCATGCATCTACAGCTTTACAGCACAACCAACCACATCGTCTGGCATCTTGTGAACGGCGCAACGGGGGCGCTGATGGCGGTGAGCGCTCTGGCGCTCTACCCCGTTTGGGGGGTCACGGCATTTCCCACCGCAATGCTGGCAAGCTACGCATTGGTGTACTGTCCAATGTCCTACTTTTATAGTTATCGCGTATTCAATATAGATTTTCTTCAATTCGATTGGCCACTAACCATCGCCCCACTACTGGCAACGATCGGCCTCTGGGCTGTGTTCGGAAGAATACATGGCACCATCTAAAAATGTTCAAAGAATCTCGCAGTCTAGATTTAGCATTGCAACCTCTACCTACCCACCATCGGAAATGGCAATTATCTCCAAGTTATCACGGAGCCACACAACGCAAAGAGACAGTACGAGCATCCTTATGATAACTGTGCTACTGCTGCTATTATCACATAGTCTCAATAACTTGGATCGATACTATTCCATATGTTCGCCAATTGAAGGGAAAAGCTGAATGAGATTGATCGTTCGGCTCCTCATTCTGATTACTCCGCTAGCGGCTGACATCCCAATTGCTACAGCCAAGCTTGGACTTAATGGAATGGTAACAGTAGTCTATTCGTTTCTTCTTTTTGCGTCGTCGCTGGCTTTCCTACTCCTTCTATCAAAAAAACGACTTTATGGAAGCCCCAGCGACGCGCGAATACAATTCCTTCTTCTTTTAGTCTATGGCGGAGTCATTTTATACTCTATCCTAATGGAGACAGATGCGGTCTGGACGAGTCGACTTGTAAATTTATGTATGGTTGGAATCATTTTTCAAATTGCGCTATTTCTAGCACCAAACCATGATCGAGAGCAATATGACAACGAACTTCCTAATCTTATATATCACGCAATAGGACTTTATACCGTAATATCTGTAGCTTTATTCTTACTAGGCATCGTGGTTGATGATACCAAGCATGACTTCTCAAAACTGCTACTAGTCTTTGGCATCGAAGCGCGGCGCCAAGCTATGGGACTAGCCAATGGAATGAATGCTAGTGGCATTATTGGCGGACTCTCAGTCCTCGCAGGCATAGCAATCTATTATTCTTCAAGGCTACGATGGCTTTATCGCCTTACCTTATCTAATACATATATAGCTGCTGGCCTGTTTTCAATCGCTTATTCTGATACTAGGTCGGCTATATTAATAGTATTAATATGCCTTTTATTGAGCCTATTTCCAAGACAGCTATTTCGGCTAGGCGCACTTCCAGCAACAATAGCCATTCTTTCCCTTCCCATTTTATATATTACCGCCTCGACTTCATCTCTATCTTTCCTTCAAGGATTATCCAGAGAACAAGTCAGCCTCTTAAGCAGCCGCGAAATTATTTGGGCGGCTTCAATAGACCAGATTTTAAATCCACAATTCCAGCATGCTTTCGGTTACGGCTATCATGGAACAGAGACCGCAGGACTTCATTTTAAGCTTCAATCAATATTCAACTATGATCAACCCCAATCTTCTCATACTGCGCACAATATCTTACTGCAAAACTTCTTTGATTCTGGATATCTTGGAGTCACCATCTTTGTTCTTCTCGTAATTGCTGCACTGAGCAGGTATTACAAGAACGCTCATCTCATTAGAGGCGGTCAGTATCCAGCCATAATAATTCTATATCTCCTAGGTATAGGTGCGACTGAGGCAGTTCCATCTTTATATTGGTTTAGTACGTTCTTCATCTTTTTTATTCTCACATCATGGATGATTATGCGCACCCCATGCCGGATATCATTTCATGACGTAAACCTGTCTCAAAAATCCCTACTCAATGGAAACACATGCCACAAAAAGATGCTATAAACCCATATCGAATGGCAATCGGATCTGCTGTGAATCGCTTGCTATGGGATATCAAGCTCGAAAGTTGTCGCTCCAGACGCATTTTGCGCACTTGGAAAGACCGCCATAAAGGTGGCAGTGCGGTCATCCTGTGCAACGGACCAAGCCTAAGGAAAACTGATTTTTCGCCTTTACAAAATCAATTCACATTCGGTCTCAATAAAATTCATTTGCTGTTCGACTACTCAAAGTTTAGGCCAGATTGCATCGTAGCGGTCAACAGACACGTTATTGAGCAAACAATTGATTTCTACCGAACGACAACGCTACCGCTTTTTCTAGATTCGTCGGCCAGTCCATATCTTGGCAAGCGACCGAACGTGGCGTACCTGCACTCTGCAGGTATCTCACGATTTGCAAGAGATGTATCTTTCAGTATTTACCAAGGGCATACCGTCACATTCGTCGCAATGCAGCTCGCGTATCACATGGGTTTTACACGTGTGGCCCTGGTGGGCTGCGATCATAATTTCGCCGTC
>JBPPMJ010000010.1:0-2407 GCA_051306005.1 Minisyncoccota bacterium | reverse complement strand
TGTTGAGATATCGCTAAGCCGCCACAATTGATAAATCCTATTCATACTATCAACCTCGTTGCCTGACGCTTATGTCGAAGTGACCTGCAAATATTTTTTGGATCATTTTGGATTTCAAAATGCTCCATTTGAGACAATTCTTTTAACATAATCCCGGTGACATTTACAGGAACAACCTTCAATCTGGGAATTGACAATAGATCGGTACCTTCGATGTAGTAAGATTAACCGTACAACTTGAACCGGGGGTCTGTTTCCATCAAAAGGATATTTCAGTGGAAAAAATGGGAATAAGTTTTGGTATCCACTATTGCCGACCAACTTCAGTTTCTTTGCGTACGTTGTCGTACAATTGACTTTAACCCACTAAAACCTCAACAAACTATCATTTGAGGATCTGTCTATTTAGTGTTGGCATCGTTCGTCATTCATTCCTGCTTGTCCGCCAATGTGCGGCAAATGGCATCTTTCAGTTCCTGCAAACTATAGGGTCAGAAAAGTTGATCCGGATCTGTTTAGAACAGTTCAGCAAATCCAGCGTAATACCAAATAATAAAAGGGAATATTAAATAATTCCGTTCAGAAAATAAAACCTTGCGCCAGGAAATCGCAAATGGCACATCTCTTCGATGTAATAGATGACAATTAAAAGAGGGAGAAGGTGCTATGAGACAACAACTCATTTTGCCATCCATTCCAGCTGGCGCTACTGAAATCAATAATCGGGTTGGAGTTTGGCGTGAAAATGATAGATGGACATATTTCCTCGGTGGCCATCCTATCTATTCGCATAAAGCAGACGACTTACGGATGTTTCGAATCGTTACCGCTCAATTAATTGAATCAGGTGGATGCCGGCAAGTCGATATTATGCGCACATTTGGTGTGTCTAAAAACAGTGTGATCCGTTCCATCAGGAAGCTTCGTCAAGAGGGAGTTGAGGCGTTTTTCAAACCACGTCCAGTGCGTTTTGGTGGAACCGTACTCACCGCAGAACGTATTGATGAGGCACAAAAATTATTGGATGGATATCATAGTAGAACCGAAGTAGCCAACGAAATAGGGGTGAAACCCGATACCCTTCGAAAAGCCATAGGTGATGGTAGGCTGAAAGAGCCTCCACCTCCTCAGGCCATTACCAGCAAATCAGCCCGAAGCAGTGTGGATGCTGAAGCAGCGAACGGATTAGGAACAGCGTGTACCAGGACAACCGAGCGCATCGACGCAGCCTTTGGCATAGGGAATGGGGCGATCATTCGTTTTGAGCCTTGCCTCGATGTACCAAAAGGAGGTGCGCTCTGCGCCCTGCCGGCACTTCTTGTAAATGGGCTTCTTCAGGGCGCTGAATCCCTGCTCGGCCAAGTCAGCGGCTATTATCGTACACTGCACATCCTTTTGCTTCTGGCATTCATGGCCCTTTGCCGAATCAAAACAGTTGATAAGTTGCGAGGACAGCCCCCTGGTGAATTCGGTAAGATGCTTGGCTTGGATCGTGTTCCGGAAGTTCGTTGTCTGCGAGAGAAATTGGATCAACTCAGCCGGGGAGATGCAGCTGAGCAATGGAGTGTACACCTCAGCCGCCAGTGGATGCAGGCCGATCCCGAGGCTGCCGGTACGCTCTATATCGATGGTCATGTCCGTGTTTATCACGGTGGCAAGACGAAATTGCCGAGAAAATATGTATCCCGTGATCGTCTTTGTCTTCGAGGCATCAATGACTACTGGGTGAACGATGCAGTCGGCAGACCCTTTTTCGTTGTGGAAAAGACTGTTGATCCAGGAATGCTCAAAACCCTGAAGGATGACATTATCCCCCGCCTGCTGCACGATGTTCCTGGGCAGCCCAGTTTGGAGGAGCTGAATGAGAACCCTTATCTCAGCAGGTTGATCCTCGTTTTTGACCGGGAGGGCTACAGTCCTGCCTTTTTCAAAAAAATGTGGGAAACATACCGGATCAGCTGCATTACCTATCATAAGTTCCCGAATGCTGCCTGGCCCGAAGAGTGGTTTGTCGAACAAAAAGTAACAATGCCCCGAGGAGAAACAGTGACCATTCGTCTGGCCGAAATGGGCAGTTTGGTCGGTTCCGGCAAAGATGCTATGTGGATGCGAGAGGTTCGAAAGCTGACGAATTCCGGTCACCAAACGAGCTTGATCAGCACCGCCTATGCCTTACCACATATACATCTTGCGGCGCGAATGTTCAGCCGTTGGTGCCAGGAAAACTTCTTCGGCTATATGATGCGCCACTTTGCCATAGACCTGCTTGCTGAATATGGGGTAGAGGATTTACCTGTCGACAAAGAGGTGGTAAATCCTGCCTGGAGGGAACTGACTAAAATGAAAAACTCACTTCAGAGTAAACTGAGATACCGTCAGGCTCGATTCGCGGAAATGACAATACATC
>JBPPMJ010000003.1:0-494144 GCA_051306005.1 Minisyncoccota bacterium | reverse complement strand
GTACCAATATCAATACGTCCTGCCTCCCATGGACCGAAAGCACTGCCTGCAACGCTTCTGAAATCAACAACTGTCGTGACTTCAGTTGGCGAGAAGTGGCACCATAAAAGCATGTGGGAGAGGGAGGGGATTATGTTTCTTATGGGTGTATTGAGTGAGGAGGTATGATAGACCGGATGTATCTCAAGACTCTTGGTTGTCGGTGTATTTTACTTGACAGCAGATAATTTCTCTGCTTTAATGAATATCTTACTCTCAAGTCAGTCTTTGGATGTGGCTTGGTGTCCTTTGGGAGTCTTGTCTCTACGAGGGAAAGAGATAAGACTCATTTTTTAACAGCACGCATCATGTTTAGTAGAAATCCGAGAGGCGCTTCTTCAGGTCGTACGGCAGTTAATCGTTTTGGTAGACCCACAACGCGTGGTCGCCGTAAGAAACCAGTAAGTAGAGAGCTTGACTTTACACAGTTTGTCAAGAAAGCTATTCAGGTGACTGAAACAGAAGTATTTAATCCCAAGCATACTTTTGCTGATTTTGAGATGCACAGCAAATTGAAGGCTAATGTAGCTAAAGTTGGCTATGTGCACCCAACTCCCATACAGGATGGCGCTATTCCGCATATTTTGAATGGTCGCGATGTCATTGGTATTGCCAATACAGGAACTGGAAAAACTGCCGCTTTTTTACTGCCGTTGATTCATAAGACTTTCAAGCATAAAACAGAAAAAGTTTTGATTATTGTACCGACGCGAGAATTGGCGTTGCAGATTGAGGATGAGTTGCGAAAATTTGCTTCTGGTTCCGGTCTCAATTCTGCTTTGTGTATCGGTGGATCGCATATCGGGGATCAATTACGCAGTCTGTCACGCAATCCGAGTTTTGTCATCGGTACGCCTGGACGCCTGAAGGATTTATTGGAACGCAAAAAACTCCA
The DNA here is from genome assembly GCA_051306005.1 of Minisyncoccota bacterium. Classification (GTDB taxonomy): domain Bacteria; phylum Patescibacteriota; class Minisyncoccia; order Moranbacterales; family UBA1568; genus UBA1568. The sequence continues at coordinate 493,210 of JBPPMJ010000003.1, read as the reverse complement.
TATCGCCGAATTCAACAATATCGTTTTGGACGAAGTGGACAGAATGTTGGATATGGGCTTTATCAATGATATCAAGTATTTGGTCGCTTTGATGAAAACGCCTCGTCAGTCATTATTTTTTTCCGCAACGATGCCCAAAGAGATTTTGGATTTGGCACAAAAGTTTTTGCATGATCCGGTCACTGTGACCATTAAATCTCGAGCGACTTCGGAAAATGTTGACCAGGATATCGTACGAGTGGGACCAAAAGAGGATAAGATAGAAGTCTTACACAATCTGCTGGTGATGCCAGAATTCAAGAAAGTGTTGATTTTCGGACGTACAAAGCACGGTGTCGAAAAATTAGCGACACGTCTGGTGGACCGCGGTTTCAAAGCGGATTCTATCCATGGTGACAAATCACAGTCTCAACGCGCTCGTGCCCTGCGTCGTTTCAAAGGGGATGAAGTGGTGATTTTGGTAGCAACTGACGTCGCCGCGCGTGGTTTGGACATTGCCGATGTGACACATGTTATTAATTATGAATTACCAGAAAATTACGAGGACTATATCCATCGTATCGGACGAACAGGACGAGGCAATAAAAAAGGAAACGCTTTAACTTTTGTAGATTGAGTTTTCTTTTTGGGTGTATCTTATTACTGTCATGTTTTGCATGCGATGCCCATGTCTCTGAAACAGCCTCTTCGCAGGCTGTTTTTTCTAGGGTATAATGGATAAACAAGAAATATGAACTTTTATATATTTATACGGTATGCTTCACACGCTTTTTGATACCATAGAGCAATTTTTTCGCGCTTATGCACTGGAGGTACCATTGGAATGGTTTGTGTTTATCGGCTCATTTGCTGAAGAAGTGATCAGTCCGATTCCTTCGGCACTTATTATGGGTATAGCTGGATCTCTCGCACTTTTGGATCATCGTGCTGTGAGCTATTTGGTGTGGCTGGCACTGATTGGAAATCTTGGTAAGACGATTGGCGCATGGCTGTATTATTTCCTCGGTGACAAGTTGGAAGACTGGCTTGTTAGACCAATTGGTAAGTATCTAGGCGTGAAGCACGAGGATATTGAGAGTATTGGTCAGCGCTTCAGCGGGCATCACCTCAAGGATGGCGGGATACTTTTTCTTTTACGAGTTATACCTTTTGTGCCGAGCACTCCTGTTTCTATCGCGGCGGGCATTATCAAGATGGATCAGCGTGTTTTTATGACGGCTACGTATTTAGGTAACTTCTTCAAAGATTTACTGTATTTGTATATTGGTTATGTTGGTTTAGCGAAACTGCATACTTTGTGGCGTGATATCATACCAGTCAAGATAGCAACAGATATTGTATTTATGCTTTTTCTTTTCTTTTTTCTCCTTTTTCTTTATTTGTATCGAGGCCATGGACAGCGTTTGATGAAGTATTGCGAAAGATGCGCGCACAGATGGTTACAGAAAGTACGATGCTATTGGAAGCAGTAATTTTTCAGAAAATCTTTATGGCGCTTTTTCAGTTACAGTCACCCTATCAGCCTGCCGGTGATCAACCCGGGGCTATTCAATCCTTGGTAGATGGCTTACGTGCCCAGAAGCGTTTACAGACACTCTTGGGAGTGACTGGTTCTGGCAAGACATTTACAATGGCGAGTGTTATTGCAAAGATGCATATGCCAACATTGGTTATCGCACACAACAAAACTCTTGCCGCCCAACTCGCTCAAGAGTATCAGGAGTTTTTTCCCACACACGCCGTACATTATTTCGTTTCGTATTATGATTATTATCAACCGGAAGCCTATATGCCGGTTACGGATACGTATATTGAAAAAGATGCTCAGATAAACGCAGAAATTGATCGTTTACGTCATGCTTCGACACAATCATTATTGACGCGTCGCGACGTCATCATCGTAGCATCGGTTTCGTGTATCTATGGTCTAGGCAGTCCGGCAGAATATGAGAAAGAAAACATACATCTTTTCAGGGGAATGCGGATTACACGCACAGAACTCATTCATAATCTGGTATCCATTTTGTTCGAACGTACAAATGCGGATTTGACACCGGGACAATTTCGCGGTATGGGTAATCGGATTGAGATTATGCCGATTTCTGAAAAAATAATTTATTTGGTGGAGATACATGAAGATCAAATTATTGCCATAACAACTATTAATCCGGTATCACAGAAAATACTCGCTTCACCCGAGGAGATATTTTTGTTTCCCACCAAGCATTTCATGACGAATAAAAATGACCAGCATCGGGCGTTGGCTTCTATTGAATTGGAATTGACAGCGCGTCTCAAAGAACTGGAGGCTGAGGGTAAGGTGTTGGAAGGAGAGCGTCTCAAGCGACGGACACGCTATGATTTAGCCATGATGACGGAAATTGGATATTGTAGTGGGATTGAAAATTATTCTCGTCATCTTTCTGGAAAAAATGCCGGCGATCCACCGGAGACGCTGTTGTCCTATTTTCCGCATATGGCGGATGGGAAACCTGATTTCTTGACTGTTATTGATGAATCCCATGTGACACTGCCACAAATACGTGGTATGTATGCTGGTGACCAGGCTCGCAAGAAAACATTGGTTGAATATGGCTTCCGTTTACCATCCGCTTTGGATAATCGACCACTGCGCTTTGAAGAATTTATGACACGAGTGGGACCTATTATTTGTACATCAGCGACGCCTGGACCGTATGAACGTGAGAAAAGTGAATACATTGCGGAACAAGTGATTCGTCCGACTGGACTATTGGATCCTGAGGTTGCCGTTAAGCCATTATATATGGAAGGAACATATCCCGGACAAATCGGTGATTTTATCGAACAAGCAATCAAGGAAGTAGCTCGGGGTGGACGTGTGATTGCTACTACTCTGACGAAAAAAATGGCGGAAGATTTGAGTCTGTATCTCAAAGAAAAAAAACTCAAAGCGGAATATTTGCATAGCGACATTAAGACAATCGATCGTATAAAAATTTTGACCGCTTTTCGGAAAGGAGAGTTTCATTGTTTGGTTGGAGTCAATCTTCTGCGTGAAGGATTGGATTTACCAGAAGTATCATTTATTGGTATTTTGGATGCTGACAAGGAGGGATTTTTGCGTTCAGAAACATCGCTGATTCAAATTATCGGACGAGCTGCGCGCAATTCGGCCGGCCGAGTGATTTTGTATGCTGATCGTATGACGGAATCGATGCGGTATGCGATAGATGAGACCAATCGCCGTCGCACACTGCAAATGGCGTATAATACTCGGCAAGGTATTACGCCAACGACTATTCAAAAAACTATTCATGACATCACGGAGCATTTGGAAAGTGAGCATGACAAGGCTGTCCGAGCCAATGCTTTGTTGGATCGCCAGATATTCGCAGACAATCCAAAAAAATTGATTGCTCTCAAACAAAAAGAGATGCGAACAGCCGTGAAAGCGCTTGACTTTGAAACAGCTGCCATTCTTCGAGATGAAATTATGCTTTTGGAAAGTGGAGCTCATGTAAGTATAGTTGCTCAGGATAAACCTATCCGCCATCGTACCCGCATACGCAAGCAATAATGTGTCTTGTTTTGCTGGATTGCAGAATCTGTGATATACTATTAAGAGAAAGTAGAGATGTGTTGTATAATATAAAAATATATGTCAAAAAAACATGGTGTGGTGGTAGTAATATTGGTTGCTGTAATGGCAATAACCTTTGCCGTCGTGTATCGACAGTTTCAGCGTCCAATAATGAGTACCAATTCTTCCACTGATATGGCAATGCCGATGACACAATCATCAGAGCGAACTGTGCCGGTGACGGAACCGCAGACGGTGGAGGATATTTCCATGAAAATTGAGACAGAAATCCCAGACGATGTCGCAGAGCTGGATGCTGAACTCAATGATGAGACAACAAGCCTTGATATGGAAATGGAAAATATAATTCATTTAGAAACCTCTTATGATGAAAATAGTCTATAAAAAATTTTTGTTTCTCAGTACATCTTTTTTGAGCATGATGGTTTTGGTGATGCCCATAGCTGTTTCGGCTCAAGCAGTCAATACACGAAGTACGGCAGTAATGTCAGAGCGAACTTCTATCAAATCGTCCGATGAAACAGGAATGACGCGCGCTATGGGGCGGCCACAAGTATCCTGTGATGCTATTATTGAGAATACGACGCGTATCATGGCCAATGTCAATGAGCGCGGGATGGTATTTACTGATCGAAAAAATACGCGTGCTGATAAAGTGGAGACACGTCGCAACGAATTTGAGGCAAGGCGAGAGACGAAGCGTTCTATGGTGGATGAGCGTCGTAATGCTCTCTACACCAGATTGAGTGAGAAGGCGCAAACGGATGCACAGAAATCAGCCGTTGCAGAATATCAGAAAACCATTGAGGATGCTGTGAATGCCCGCCAAAAAGCTGTCGATTCCGCTATTGCAGTTTTTCAGAAAGGTGTTGATGATGCCACGACTTTACACGAGCAAGAGATGGAAAAAGTAACAACAGAATTCAAAGCAACAGTGGAAAAATTGATCTCACAAGCAAAGAAAGATTGTGAAGGTGGTATGGCTAAAGAAGAAGTGCGCGCGACATTAAAAACTGGATTGAGCAATGCTCGGACGAAACTGCAGAATTATCGCCAAAATTCTCCAAAGGTTGGTATGCAGGTAAAGGCATTAGTGGAAACCCGTCGCTTGAATGTTAAAAAAGCTGGTGATGAGTTTCGTAAGAAGGCAGAAGAAGCCCGAGTCAATCTTCAACAAGCTTTCACACAAAATGCTTCATAGTAAATGGTGTTTTGATACGGGATAAAGACTGATAATAAAAGAGGCCTTCTGGAATGTTGTTCCTGAAGGCCTTTAGCGTTTCTTACATTTTTTTATCAGAGAGACGGATTCTTGGCTTGATAGCATGTTGCATTCCTTGAAAACGCTGACAATTGAGGGCGTGACCCACAATACGTGTTGCAGTATGATCATGAATAATCCATTTTTCTATACGCTTGAGTATTTGATCGATTGCCTCGGAGGGGCTTTGTGCAACCGATGCCTCAACAATCGGTAACGCATTGACGTAATCGAGCTCTGAAAACTGCCAAAATATCCAGCCACTGAGAATATAAATATCGTGTCGCGATGTGCCATAGGGATCATAGAGGGTAGCGTACGTGCTGATATCGCGAATCAAAATATTTTGTTCATACAAAGTTTCCACAGACAAAGATTGTTTATGTAGAATATGTAGAGCGTACCAACTCGCCCCTTGTATATCATAGGCAATGAGTGGTACGGGGTTGGTGATGTGGATATTATTATGTCTCAGGTTGATATTTGGTATCTCTTCAAAGTCAAAGCGGATTGGTGGTTGTGATCGAGCAACTTGACTTACCATGACTGCCAGAAAAGATTTCCAGTACACGGAATTCATGACACATACTCCTCTGCAATAGTGACGCCACACACAGTTTTGCTCCTGAATTGGTAAGAATCTGTTATTATGCTAGCAGAAATAATAGAGACTGTACAAGAGACGTACATATTTATGGCTTGCTTAGGGCAAGAATATGTGCGATAATCATTGTATCTTGTGAAAAATAATGGATAATTGACACTATGAGCAAACAAGTGCCGGATCGAGAAGACTTGGGGACATCTTTGCCATCCGAATGGATTGTGGTTCAGGGTGCGCGTACGCATAATTTGAAAAACATCACCGTTAAAATGCCTCGCAATAAGATGATTGTCATCACGGGTCTTTCTGGTTCCGGCAAGTCTTCTTTGGCGTTTGATACTATTTTTGCAGAGGGACAACGGCGTTATGTGGAATCTCTTTCTGCGTATGCGAGACAATTTTTGAATACTATGCAGAAACCTGACGTGGATGAGATAAGTGGACTCTCTCCGGCGATCTCTATCGATCAGAAATCAGCAAGTCGTAACCCGCGCTCGACGGTGGCGACAGTGACGGAAATATATGATTACTTACGTGTTTTGTACGCACGTCTTGGTCGTCCGCATTGTTTGGTGTGTGGTAAAGAAATACAAAAACTTTCTTCCGAAGAAATGGTTTCACTTGTTTTGGAGCGTGTCCAAAAAGCACGTGCTCGTCAAAAAAAGAGTTTGATTATCAGCGCGCCATTGATACGCGGACGCAAAGGAGAGTATTATCAACTGCTGTATAATGCGTTAGGACGAGGATTTGCGGAGATTTTCTTGGATGGTGAGCGTAAGAGTTTGCGTGAACAGATATTGTTATCCAAAAATAAGAAACATGATATTGATCTTATAGTGGATGAATTATCATGTATGGAATTTGATAAGTTTCCCGATACGTCCAATGAGCGTTTGTCTGAAGCAGTGGAACGCGCATTGGAAGAGAGTGATGGTTTGGTCAGTGTGCGCATCGGCACGGAACAGATGATATTATCAGCCAAGTTCTCCTGTCCTTATGATGGTTTTTCTTATCCGGAAGTGGAACCCCGTTTATTTTCTTTTAATTCACCGTATGGTGCTTGTCAGGCGTGTAACGGTCTTGGTACCAAACATTTTTTCGGCGAAGATGTCTGTGATGTCTGTCATGGATCACGCTTACGTGAAGAAGCATTGTCCATTTTCATTGGAGGACAAAATATCGTGTCGGTGACCGCAATGACGACGGAACAGGTTCGGACATTTTTTGAAAATATAATCCTCACTTCGCGAGAACAGGAAATTGCTTCCATGGTCTTACGCGAAATTACGGCACGGGTACAATTTTTACTCAATGTCGGATTGAATTATTTGACTTTGGATAGGCGCGCTAATACATTGTCGGGAGGTGAGGCACAGCGTATTCGACTAGCCTCTCAGCTCGGATCACAATTGGTAGGGGCTTTGTATGTACTTGATGAACCGACTATCGGTTTACATCAGCGTGATAATGATCGTCTTATAGCAACACTTAAAGCGTTGCGACAGTTGGGGAATACTATCATTATTGTCGAACATGATGAAGACACGATTTTTGCTTCAGACTACCTGATTGATATCGGTCCGGGTGCAGGTATCCATGGTGGTGAAGTAGTAGTATCTGGTTTTTTGGAGGAGTTATTGTCCGCCCCAAAAAATACATCTCAATCGTTAACTCTGAGTTATCTGCGTGGTGAAGAGCGGATTGCGTATTCACGTATGCGTCGGAGCAAAGAAAAAGGGATGCTTCGAGTGCGTGGCGGACACTTGTTCAATATCAAAAATATGGACGTAGACATTCCGCTTGGTCGTTTCAATGTTATCACCGGTGTTTCTGGATCGGGCAAGTCGACTTTGTTGTATGAAATCATTCACAAAAATCTACGCGCACGTTTTGATCGACGATATAAATCAAACGAAGTGTTTCATTGTCAGTCATTTTCTGGTTCAGAATATCTCTCGCGTGCTATTTTAATTGATCAGAGTCCTATTGGACGGACACCACGTTCCAATCCTGCTACGTATACTGGTGCATGGACGCATGTGCGCGATCTTTTTTCGGCTACCGAAGAGGCACGCGTTCGTGGGTGGAGGGCCAATCGTTTCTCTTTCAATCGACCAGGTGGACGCTGTGAAACTTGTGAAGGAAACGGCTTTATTGCGGTTGAGATGCATTTTTTACCAACTGTATATGTAGTTTGTGATGTATGTGATGGAAAACGGTTTACCAAAGAAACGTTGGAGGTGCGTTATAAGCACAAAAATATTTTTCAAGTGTTGGATATGACAATCGAAGAGGCTTTTTCATTCTTTGCAGATATTCCTGCCATCGCTGATCGCCTCAAAACCTTGAATGAAGTGGGACTGGGATATTTGAAATTGGGACAATCAGCAACCACGCTGTCTGGTGGTGAGGCGCAGCGGGTGAAAATTTCTTCGGAACTCTATCGGAAATCATACGAACGTACCATATATTTGTTGGATGAACCGACTATCGGTTTGCATTATGAGGATGTCAAGAAACTGATTGAGATTTTGGAGACTTTAGTTGTCAAGGGGAATACAGTGCTCGTGATTGAACACAATATGGATCTCATCAAAAGTGCGGATTATGTCATCGATATTGGTCCAGAAGGAGGAATATTTGGCGGAAAAGTCATTGCGTCAGGCACGCCAGAGGAAGTGGCGCAGATGGCACAATCATATACGGGGCACTATTTGAAAAAAGTCCTCAAAAAACATTAATTTTGGAAGCATTATTTGGTGACGGATTATTACTTTTCATGCTTCAACTCCTGAAGAGATAGAAGGGTTTTTGGTTACTCATTCTCCGTTTTTTCTCGTTGGCTGGCAAAAAATGTGTAGAGTATCGGTACGATAAAAAGCGTAAGGAAAGAGGAAAATATTAATCCGAAAATAATAGCAGAACCTAAGGCTTGCCAGAGATCATCAGAGAGCGTGATGGGAATGATACCGAGAATCGTGCAGATCGAAGTTATGAAAATCGCTTCGAGCCGTGATTTCCCAGCATCGACAATTGATTCTTGAAATGGAATACCGGTGCGTAGATTGATATTTATCTTATCCACCAAAATAATAGCATTTTTGACGACGATACCGAACAATGCCAAAACACCGATGAGTCCGGGAAAAGACAGCGATATCTGGAAGAGGCTCAAGCCGATGAAGACACCGATCAGTGCCAATGGTAGTGTGACTAACACCAATAGGGCTTTGCGGAATGAATTGAATTGGACTACGAGTGTTGAAACGATGAGGAGACCGGCAAGAATCATAGCCTGAAGAATAGACTGAATTGATTTGGCATTTTCTTCACTTTCTCCGCCATAAGTGATGGTATAGCCTGTTGGTAGAGTGTATTCCTGAGCTATTTTTTTCTGAAACGTTTTAACCACTTCCTGAGAATTAGTACCGCCCACTACGCCAGATGACAGAAGAACCACTCGTTTTTCATCAATACGTGTAATTGCATTGACTGAAGGCTTGAGCTCAATCGTTGCTACATCTTTGAGATATACCGCAATGCCGTTTTTGTTGGTAATTTGAATATTTTGTAGGGTATTCAGTGAGGGTATAGTGCGTTCATCAAAACGAGCGATTACCTTGAGCTCATCGTTGTTTCGGATGACTTTGGTGATTTCCGTGCCAGATACGGCCATACGGAGTATAGAGCCAATGGAAGCGGCGTTGACACCATAGAGTTGCAGACGATCATGATCAAGAGTGAAAGTGTATTCTGCCGGCGCTTCTTTCAATGAGACATCGATGCCCGTAACACCTGGAATACTGGCGAGAATACTACGCAAATCTTGAGTAATGCTGTCCAGGGTACTCAAATCATCACCGCTAATTCTTGCTTCAAAAGCCGCACCGGCTGGCGGTCCACCCGCCTGAGATTCAACTGTTATATCAGCTTCACGGATATAACTCAAATCTTGGCGAATATTATTTGCCAGAGTATAAGATGCGATATCACGCTCACTTGCTGACACGAGGCTGATAATGATGCCAGTGGTGTGAGATGCATCTCCCACCACACTTCCCGCACGGTTTTGTGAAGGTGCTGGCTTGCCGACAATAGTTGAAAAGTTTTCTATTTCTGGATAATGACGCAATTTTTCTTCTACTTGCTGAGCGATGGTATCGGTGCGTTCCAGAGTAGTACCGATGGGGGCGGTAATCGTCATAAAAAGTGTCTCTTCATCAGATGCCGGAAAAAATTCAGATTTCAAAACGCCGGTGATGGGCAAAAGCGTGCTCAAAAGGAATAATGCTATTGTACCAAACAGCGTGATGAGTCGATATTTGGTACTCGACAATATGAAGAGGAGAATTTTTTCATAATAAGGAATGACATGATCGATTCGAATAATTCCATGCATGATTCGATCAAAGAGTTTGGTATCATGTTTGCGTTGTTCATTTAACTTGGTTTTTATGAGATCATCGTTTAAACGTTCTTGTTCTACGAGCGTGGTATTTTTTGTAATGATGTGGTCGCCGTTTCGCATCCAGCGAAAAAATGCCAATGCAAGAAAAATGCCGAAGGCTGTGCCAGAAAAGGCGAAGCGAGCGATACCTTCCATCCAGATAATTGAAATGAGTCCGACACCGAGCGCGCTCAGAAGCGCTGTCCAAAACATAGATCGAGTGAAACGGACCCGTTCCAGTGTTGCTGCCAATGGATGATTGATGATAATGGCGATGATGAGAGAGGAAATCAGCGTAGTGGAGACGGTAATCGGAATGGATTTGATGAATTCCCCCATAATACCAGATGCCAATAGAAGGGGTAAGAAAGCAAAAGTGGTGGCAAGCGTCGTCGTGAGCAAAACAACCTTGAAGTCACGTAAGACCAAGAGCACTGCTTCTTCTGGAGTAAATTTTCCGGTACCCAGATATTGTTTGGTAGCTGAAACAACGACAATGGCATCATCGACCAAGAGTCCGAGCGCGAGCAAGAGTGAAAAAAGTGAAAGAAAATTGAGTGAGGTGCCAGTCAGTAACATGGTGCCAAACGTTGCAAAAAATACCAAAGGAATAGTGAGTCCAGCAATCAAAGCTTCCTTGAATCCCACCAAAAGAAAGAGTGTAATGATAACGAGAGCAATCGTGAGAACGAAATCATGACCCAATTGTGCAAAGTCATCGGCAATTTTTTTAGAAAAATCGATTGTGATATCGGTTTTCATACCAGAAGGAAATTGCGTCAAGAGATTGGCGACCGTAGCCTTGGCAGTATCTGCGATATTGACAATAGATCCGCCACTTTTTTTTACGATATCAATAGTGACGGAATTTTCCGGCACACCACCCTCTATAGACAAACGGGAAAGGGTTGTGCGCTTGATGGCACGTTCTTCGATGACCGCGATATCACGTACCGCGATAACCGCGCCGTCTGGGGTACTGCGGATCGGAATCTCACCTAATGCTTGTGTTGTAAAAAAACGACTATCTGAACGAATCGGATAAACAAACCCATCGCCATCAAAATTGCCACCTGGTATCGCAATATTGGTCGCGCTGATTATCTGATTGGCTTCGGTAGGGGAGATACCATAGGTAGCAAGTTTTCCCGGATCATAGGCAATGGAGAACTCATTTTCATCACCACCAGATAATGTCACGTCTCTAATACCGGGTATCTTTTCCAAAGCATCTTGCATGGTTTTGGCATATGATCGTAGAGTAAAGCCATCATATGGACCAGTTAAGACGATAGTCAACATCGGACGATCATCAAAAGAAACTTCACTGACAATTGGTTTTTCAACGACATCAGGGAGCTCGGGAATAGCATCATCGACCGCATCACGCACACGACGCACCGCATCCTCGATATTTTCATTTGCTTCAAATTCAATGCTACTCACAGAAAGAGAATTGGCAGAGGTGGAGGTGAGCTTGCTCACGCCTTTGAGTGAAGAAATTTTTGCTTCAATTTTTTTGGTTACCAGTTCCTCAACATCGCCAGGAGAAGCTCCTGGGTACACAGCGCTGACAATGGCAACCGGGATTTTCACTTCAGGATTGGACTCACGAGGCAAAACATTGTAGGCATACACCCCCCAGCTGGAGAGCAAAATAATGGCGAGGGCGACCACGCGTGTGTGTGAAACAAAGAAATTGAGAAAGCCCTGGCGTAATGTCGGGTCAAACTTCAAGCTGGCAAGATAGCGAGAGTCAGATGATGCCTCTTCGGTTGGTTGCTCATTGGGTTGGGATGCCATAGTGATGGACGTTAATCAATGATAATTTCGTCTCCTGTGGTCAGTTGTTTGACATTGGTCAAAATAATGAGACTCTCTGTGTCTGTTATGCCAGATAATTCTACTGTTTCACCGATAATATTCAAGAGCGTTACCGGTACTTTTTTGACACGACCCGCTTCAGCGATGAGAACACTGATAGTATTTTGTTCACGAATTATGGCGGAAATCGGTACAAAAAATGTATCAGCGTCCGCTGTTTTCTTGAGAGAAAGAAAGACGGTAACGAGAGACCCTGACGGTAAGGCTTTGAAGATAGGATCAGTGCTCTCGGCCTCAACTAGGAAGCGTCGACTCAATGGATCGGCATTTGGAGAGACACGCAAAACTTTGCCCGGAATGCGATTTTTTCCAGCGATATCTCGACTCATTTCCATCGGTTGTCCCTGGGTCAAGAGAGTATGTTCATCTTCATTAATATAAAACTTCACTGTTTTTTTGCCGTTGCTCACGGTTGCCAACGGGGTGCCTAGAGATACGGTATCACCAACAGCGACATTTTTGAGTGTGACAATACCCGCAATCGGGCTTTTGATCAAGTGTTTATCCAAAAGAGAACGCTGAGTCAAGAGGGCGATATCGCGATTATTGCGTGCCTGGTCTTTGGCAATTTCGGAGGCGGTAGTTTCATCCCGATCATCATTGTGTTTGGCTTCTGTGTAGTCTTTTTCAGCATTTTTTAGTATGAGCTCGGCTTGTTGAATATCAGCACTTTGAAAGCCGTTTTGAGAGGCAATAGCTGACCCCGTTTCATCAATTTTGAAAAGCAGTTGACCACTTCCTACGTACTGATTGACTTCTGGAGATGCGAGTGTTACGGTACCGGCGACTTGGGCAGTGATCAGAGCCTCACTTTCATTGGTAATTGTCCCTGGATACGAAAAATCAAAAAACGCAGTTTTGCGCTCTGCGATACGTTCTGCCCGCACGGTGAGAGGACCCTGTGTCATATTGATAGACTCGTTTGGAGTATGCGTGGCTCTGCGATTCACGGTCAACGCGCCGACGACGAGTATCAGAGCAACGATGACGGCGATGATAAAGCGTTTTTGCATAGGATGATTATTTATGGATTACGTTTTATTCGACCGTTTGAGAAAAGAGGTGAAATGATGCCATCATTCAACTCTTTTTCTTTTTGTGTCAGTAGCAAAAGAAATTTGTTGAAAAAATATTTTTGCGAAGCGAGTTCATCACTGGTGAATTGTTGTTCAAAGGTAAGATTGGCTTTGCTGGTGTATTTTCTTACCTCTTGGATTTTCTGTTGCCCCTTTGTTGTAATGAGAAAAAAAATCTTTCGGCGATCACTGCCCATTTTGGGCATCCGTTTGATAAAGCCTTTGGCTTCAAGAGTACGGAGACGTTGACTGAGATTGGATTTCAATCCACCGACTTGATTCAAAATATCACTCAGAGTTATCGGTTGATGATCTTTGAAGAGAGAAAGTATCTTGAAACTGGGCGCACTGATATCCATATGTTGAAAAATGAAGTGATGGCCGAGCGCTTCCAGTTTGGTATATGCCTGACAGAGTAGGGAGGTGATATCTTGTGTCATAAAAATGTTGGCTCACGAATCCTACTGTATAGTTTATAGGTAAACTAATTTTCTGTCAATACTTATAGTATGTTGTTGATGAAAAATACAACTAAGTCTTTCAAAGCATGCATTCAACTTCAGTATATAAAAAGATGCCCGCAGTATGTATACTACGGGCATAATTCCCTGCTGGCTCTCTGTGAGAGGTGCAATCGGGATGGGCTTACGTCAATCGCATTCTCGTTCTCCGCTTGCCAAGCGTTTACGATCGAGACGGAATTCTTGTTCAATGGAGAGCGCTATTTTGACACTCTTCCGAAATTTTTTTTTGACAGCATGACTGTGTCCAGGGTTTCTGGTCTTGCGAAGGCGGTTGATACACCTTTTGGTCGCATCAAACAGATGTATATACCGTGCTCCGTCTTGAGGCCACAGCACCTGATTTTGACGCGCCACATCATGGAAAGCATCCTTGAAGTATTCTCTCTCCACCTCCATTCGTTGGAGAATATCTTGACTCATCTTTTTGATGAGCCGTTGTTCCTTCAAATGCGCTTCGTTCATGATACTGTTCTCCTTACTTGAGACAGAATATATATGATAGAATGTCAATGTACCACGCACCACTTTTTTTACATTATACACATATTTTGATAGAAAAGTCAAGAGCGGTGCCAGTATGTTACCACATCGTTTTTCATCCTTTATGCGAACGCCATTATATGCCGTATCCTTGGCAAAAATCTATTTCATTGGCAGATTTTCAATCACGTAACATCATACCTGAAATGTCGGGTGTGTATTTTTTCCTGAATCGGGACAAAGAGATACTGTATATTGGCAAGGCGACAGTGCTTGGTGATAGGGTCAAGAGCTATTTCTCTCGGGACATTGCCGTGACGCGCGGTCCCAAAATTGTGCGTATGCTCAAACAAGTGCATTTCATAGCTTGGCAAACGACGGATTCGGTGTTGGAAGCCTTGTTGATGGAGGCATCGCTTATCAAGATGTATCAGCCAATCTACAATACGGACGCCAAAGATGACAAAAGTTATCAGCATATCGTCATTACTGATGAGCCATTCCCTCGAGTCCTCTTGGTTCGTGGGAGAGATATCGGACAAGCAACCTTCAAAGAGCCCATTAAATATCTGTTTGGGCCGTTCCCTGCGAGTGGTGCTCTGCGTGACGGTATGAAAATTATTCGACGGCTGTTTCCTTATCGGGATCGGTGTCAACCATGGCAGGCACCGAAATCACGTAGCGGTACAAATATCGCCTCAAAACCAGTACCGTTACGTCCATGTTTTTCAGCGCAGATAGGGTTGTGTCCCGGTGTTTGCGTTGGCGCTCTTTCTGTTCGCGAGTATCAGAAGACTATTCAGCACATTCGCTTGTTTTTGGAGGGACATAAAAAGAAAGTCATCAAAAAACTGGAGCAAGAGATGCGACAAACGGCACAGCACTTGGATTTTGAGCACGCTTCACGTTTGAAGAAAACGTTGTTTGGGTTACAGCATATTCAAGATATGGCGCTTATCCGTGCCGATCACGCCTGGGATGAAGGAGGGACAGGGTCGGCCCTGCGCATAGAGGCGTATGATGTGGCACACCTTGGAGGAAAGGCGGGCGTTGGCGTGATGACAGTCTTGAGCAATCATTTGCCGGACAAAAGTCAGTATCGGCAGTTTCGTTTGCGAGAAGAACATCACGGCAATGATCTGACGGCGTTGGCGGAGATTTTGACGAGACGCCTCCAACATAGCGAATGGCCGTTACCAGATTTGATCGTGATTGATGGAGGGGCTATCCAGTATGCGACCGCCGAGCGTGTCTTGGCTGAACAAAAAAAGATACTGCCGATAAGTAGTGTTGTCAAAGACGCTCGCCATCGTCCGGTGAATATCATCGGACCGACCGCGTTGACGACGCGTTGGCGCAGGAGCATCCTTCTTGCCAACAGTGAAGCACACCGTTTTGCCTTGACAGTGCATCGTAGGCTTCGTGGCAAACAGTTTCTCTCTTCCACCAGTATATGAGACGTGCAAATGTACTGATAAAATCAATCGTCAGTATGGCTAGGGGCTACGCATCAGAGGGGATAGTAGTGCTTGGGACGAGAGCGCCCCTTGACACCCCCAAAAAAAGACTTTGCAAACAAGACAAATATCTGCTATATTTTTATTATCAAACAAGAAAGAATAAACATAATTTTTTTGAAAAAAAGTCTTATGAAGCTGTGGAACAAAGAAGTCGTTGTCAAAATGAAGGGATCGGTGTTGGTGTTCTCTCTCATCGTTTTGTCATTTATGCTGGTCACCGCCATTTCCGTGGCAACAGTCGCCGTGACGGAACGGCGTGCCTCACTCAATAGCAGTACTTCCAACCGCTCTTTCCAAGTGGCTGACACGGGAGTAGAGATGGCCTTGAAACAAATCTATAAAGGCAATCACCCAACGCTTGCTTCTCTCGCCAGTGCTCTTGGCACGACCTGTTCTGGAGGAGAAGTAGCTACGGATGGGTATGCTATTTCTTTCTATGATGCTTCTTCCGTCAAATTGACCGATTGTACTGATCTGACCTGGCGTACCCAAGTCGCCAAAATCAAATCCGAAGGTATCGCTGGAGACACCACTCGCGCGGTTGAAGTAGCGGTGGCAGCGACGGGGGATTATCAGATGAACTGTGCAGTTCAGAATACAACTGCAGTGACGTGTTGTCGTCTGGATACCTCAAGCGGATCTCTGGGATGTAAATATACGACCACCGCTGGCCTAGGCGCAACTTGGATAACTATGGGTGGAGGTAATGCTTGGTAGCGTGTGTCAGCTGAAAGGTGCTGTTTCCCATTCCCACTGGGTTGGTTCGGTTGTTGGCAGGTGAGTGAGTTTCTGATATTGAGATATTTTCTTTTATTGATGTTATAACCACATGACTTTTTTTGGTGTTGACCTCGTAGCACTTGTTCATGCCATCGGATATCTCGGAGTTTTTGGTATTGTTTTTGCCGAGACAGGGCTTTTCCTCGGATTTTTCTTGCCTGGGGATAGTCTGCTTTTTGTCGCGGGGCTGTTGGCGGGACAGGGCTTTTTCTCTCTGCCGATATTGATTGGTGGTTTGTTCATTTCTGGTGTAGCTGGCAATATCGTGGGGTATGAGTTTGGCCGACGTGTGGGAAGCAAGCTCTTCAGTCAGGAAGACTCTTTGATTTTCAAGAAGCGCCACGCATTGACCGCGCAGAGTTTTTATGATCAACATGGACCCAAAACGATTCTTTTGGCGCGCTTTATGCCAATCGTGCGAACGTTTGCTCCGATCGTGGCGGGCGTTGCCAATATGCGGTATCGTGTTTTCTTGCTCTACAATATCTTGGGCGCGTTTTTGTGGACGGCGGGATTGGTCCTCGCCGGCTCTTTCCTCGGCAGTGTCATTGACATAGATCGTTATCTCTTGCCGATTATTCTCTTGATTGTTTTCTTGTCTTTTTTGCCGGGCATCATCAGTTATTGCCGAGTCAAGCGCAAACAATAATACCAGCATTTGGCAGAATACTGTTCGTTTCAACGCTTCTTCGTTTTTTTGGTGTTCGTCTGAAAAATCCCGTATGCAGTATGATGTGATAGTAATCGGAGGTGGGCCAGCAGGGATGATGTCAGCGGGACGTTCGGCAGAGTGTGGCGCCCGGGTATTGTTGTTGGAAAAAAACACTACGCTCGGCAAGAAGTTGTTGATTACCGGTGGCGGACGTTCCAATATTACCAATGCCGAATTTGATCAGCGTATACTGTTGGCAACATTCAAGGCAAACGCAAAATTTTTATTTTCATCCTTTTCTCAGTTTGGTGTTCCGGAAGTATTGGAGTTTTTCCATACTCGGGGAATGCCAACGAAAGTTGAAAATGAAAAACGGGTTTTTCCTGTGAGCGACAGCGCGCAATCCGTGCTTGATGTGTTGATGGGCTATATGACTGCAGGAGGCGTTACCGTGCGTACTCACGCCCTTGTAACGGGTTTTGTGACTGGCGACGACCATACCCTAGCAGGAGTCTCTCTGGCGGATGGTTCTGTGATCACGGCTCGTCGGTATATCTTGGCAACCGGAGGGAAATCACGGCCGGAAACAGGATCAACAGGAGAGGGGTTCGTCTGGCTTACATCATTGGGACACACGATTGTAGCATCGGAAGTGGCGTTGGTGCCGGTCGCCATTCGTGAGAAATGGGTAACAACACTTGCTGGCGTGAGTTTATCGGATGTGAAATTGACCATACTGCAGAACAATAAAAAGCAGGTGAGTAAAAAAGGAAAGATGCTGTTCACGCATTTTGGTATCAGCGGACCGTTGGTACTCAATATGAGTAAAGATATCGGAGATTTGTTGAAATATGGTGAGGTGATTGTGTCATTGGACATTTTGCCATCGTTGGATGCTGGAGCAGTAGACAGAAAGATACAGGCCATCTTTGAACAGCATAAAAACAAGCGTATCAAAAATATTTTGAGTGAACTTGTCCCACTTGCTTTGGTATCGGTACTGATGCAGTTATCAGGTATTGATGCGGAGAAACCGATACACAGCGTGACACGAGAGGAACGTTTGGTATTAAGCGGACTCTTGAAAGATATGCGGATGACGGTGAATGGTTTGTTGGGTGTTGAGAAAGCCGTGGTTACGAGCGGTGGAGTCGCGCTTCCAGAAGTAGACTTTAAAACAATGCAATCGCGTTTGTATCCGAATCTTCATATCATTGGCGATGTTTTGAATATTGATCGGCCATCCGGCGGATATAGTTTACAGTTGTGTTGGACGACGGGGTATGTCGCGGGAACACACGCGGTATCAGCGTAATGAAAGTAATTTTGCGAGAAGTTCTGTAACGGTATCTGCCGTTTCTTTGCCTGTTGCTTGAAGAGAGGATTTATCATTGAGTCCATAGGTGACAGCAATGATATCCATGCCGATTTTCTGACACGCTTTGATATCACGTATTTCATCGCCGACATAGAGAGTTTCATCGAGCGAGAGATGTTCTTTGAGGAGTGCTTTTTTTAGTGAGTCAGCTTTATTGAACAGCTTCCCGTGATAGATGAAATCTACAACAAGATGGTGACGCGCGATAATGGCATGGATGGTGTCAGAGCGACTCGATGAGACGATACCGATGTGATAGCCATTATTTCGCAGTGTCGTCAGAAGGGCTGGAATACCTGAAAAAAGCGTGACTCCGGAAGCGAGTGCGTGGTATTCTTCTTGTCCACGTTTAAGAATCCAAGGAAGCAAAAAGAGACGCCAATTGAGATGTTTCCATATCAGCTCTTTGAGTGACAGTTTTTTAAGGGCAGGGATATCTTTTTGAAGAAGGGGAGTATAGCCGAATTCTTTCGCCAGTGTATTGAATATCTTGAAAAAAAGCGGTTCAATATCTACCAACGTCCCATCCATATCAAAAATGATTGTTTTTTTCATAGTAAAGATTGTTGATCTCATCGTTTGCTGAGTGTGTAGTAGCCGACATAAATACCAAAAAAGCCATCAGCAGTGCTCCAGAATACAGAAATCAGTGAAAACGCGCTAGTATTCCGCAGAAGAGGTACAATGATTCTTGGATGATTGCTGTCTATAAAAAACGGATGTAGGCTATTCCCCATCTTTTACTATGATAGCATATTTCAAAAAAGTGTTTATTGAGACGTTGCAATTGGCTGGGGCTCTGGGACGAAGTTGGAACCTATTTGTCAACAACAGGCTTGAATCAGGTGAATTATGGCATTTTTTTAGGACATTGACAAATGCTCAAATTAGTGTACCATATAGACATATAGCGTAGTCCGTATGCCTCAAGTGTCGGACTTTCCATAACCGAAGGGTTTGGTATGTTGCACAAATTGGAAACTAGAATTCTTTCTAATAATAATTTCCATGATGTTACAGCCGTTATAGACGGTTTTTTATTTTTTTATGTAACAATATCATGGAAACAGTAATTGATTTGAGGGTTGTATCCTTCAAAAAAGCAGACCTCCCCTATCTGGACATGGTGGGGAAACGCACGTATTACTTGGTAGCAAATATTCAGCGAGTTAAAGAGGATCTCTCGGAATTAAAGAACTGGAGGGAAATTAATCCTCGACATCCCAATACCAAAAGCGATGTGGCCAAATCTATCGTTGATACGTTGGAAAACGATCCGACTAGCTTTGTAGCGAAAAATGTCGGTCTGACCGTGTTAATTGACGAAGTAGCTTATGACAATAAGACACAGAGCGCGAAGATTAAATTATCAGATAAGGAATTGCACGGTCTTCTCAATGGTGGCAACACATACCAGATTGTTACAGATTTTCTCGAGGAAAATGATGTGCCCGACGCTACCTTTATTCGCATAGAGTTGCTAGAGGGATACACAACCAGAGAAGAAGTCGTTGAACTTGTAGAAGCGAGAAACACTTCAAAGCAAGTTGAAGAAGTCAGTCTTCTAAATCTCCAAAAGAAGTTTGATTGGATACAGTTGGTTCTAACGAATACAGAATATGGCGATAGAGTTGCCTATACTGAAAATGATCCAAAAATGTATTCTGGAAAGAAAAAGGATATAACGATTACTGAAATTATTTCCTACCTTCTTTGTTTTGATGTTCAGAACGAGACGAACCCAGTCTGGGTGTACTCACAGAAATCAAAAGTTCTGGAGTACTTTGCAAAGGAAGAGAATTTTCAAAGATTGCAGAAGTATGCGCCCATTCTAGATAGAATCTTAAAGCTCAGAGATCTTGCTATGGAAGCCCTGCAGGTGAAAGCTATACAAGATCTGGATTCAGTCCGGAAGAGCAGAAAAAAGGATGGGGATGAGCTTCCTTTCATTGAAAGGTCAGTGCCTTATAAGATTCCGATAGCCTTTATTTATCCATTGCTTTCCCCTTTGAGAATGTACGTCAAAGTGGATACGGAAGCGTCGTTTACAGCTAGTCCTGAAGATGCTCTCAAGAAAGTTTCAAAGGTTTACGCAGAAACACTTGCTGATTGGATGCATGATGCTGGTACGCCCACGAAACTCGGAAAGATGAAATCTTTTTGGGACACAGCTGGAATGAAAATCAAGTACGAGCTTCGATAACAGCAGACATAAAAAGAACCCCTTTATTCTGGGGTTCTTTTTTATGGTTTTGAGGCTCTGGGACGAAGCTGGAACTTATTTAGTCTCTTTCGGGTCTCTTTGCAACAGCGTACCAAATCGCTATTCCAGCGAACAAGATTTGAATTAATGCACTCCCTTTGTCGGGCCCTTTTACTGTTATATAGTCGCCAACACACTCTTCTCCCTCTCTAGTTTGAACATATTGGTCGCACTCGGTATGGCTACTCGCCGTATATGAAAGGTATGCGCCGACTAAAAGAGCCCCTGCTATCCCAGACAAAAGTGCTCGATTTAATCGATCATTTGATAGCTTATCCATGTTGCATTTTTGCCCCAAATGTCGCAATACCAATAGAGCTAGTATTGGAATGATAATCAAATATGCAAATCGAATAGCCAGTCCAAATGGTTCTATGGGTCCAAAGACTAGTAAGAAGACCAAAACCAAAATCACAATAAAGTTTTGATTTCCTTCACTTAGTCCATTCTTACTTATTTGATTATTTCTCATATTTGATCAGTATTTTTTCAAGTTGATCGTAACTCTCTAGGTCTCGTAGTAGAAATTTATATGCAAATTTTAGAGCAATATTTGTCCCATCCATAGCACCCTTCACATAACCTAAATTATAGCTCGTTCGTCTAAATCGGGTAAATTTTTCAAAATCAAAATCTTCTGTAAACGGACTGATACATTCCAATACGGAGGTGTATGCTACATGTATAGAATGAGATTCCATTCTATATAAATCTCTCGACATCTCCTCTAAAATAGTAGCGCCACTTTGTGTTTTTTCGAAAAATTCATTCATTGCTCTTCGATGGGCACCGTTACTGATTATTTCACCAGAAAACCATTTTAATAAATGTTCATTTTTACCTTCGTAAAATTCCAAAGAAAACAGTTCGGTTAGTGCAAAAGCTTCTTTTATTGTTCTCGTGATTACTTGAATAGCAGAGCTATTTCCATTTTTGGCTAGTAAAAAAATTGAATCCCAGTAGGTCGCAGATTGGCAAAATAATAAGTAAACCGCACAATAATGAGTCTCTTCTGTTATATCTGGTACGAAATTTTTTAATCTTTTTATATAAGGTACTAACTCGGAGTATTGTCCAGTTATATCTACGAGAATATTATTGATCTCTACTTCTGCATATTTTTGCTCTTCATTTAATAGGTTTGGATTGTTCTGCAGTGCTTTTTTTGGTCGATCACTCTTTATTGCAATTCTATTGCTTTGGATAACTTCCCGGGTAGTTTTTTTAGTAAATTCACTCATATATTTTCCAAACTAAGAAGCTTTAACTGTTCTAATTGCACTCGTTTATTTTAGATGTGGCGCAAGATACTTCTCAATTTTTTTGATTGCACTATCGAGCTCTTTATTGAACTTGTCATTCTCTCCTTGATCGTAAATTAATTCCTTATCCTCTTTTCTTCTTTCAGAGGAATTATCAAAATCTAGATACATTTTTAGGGCAACATAAATTTTAATTACACATGCATGAAAATCTTTTTCGACATCTAATGCTTCTTGGCCCCAAGAAACTTCTGCCTCTAATAATTCTACTCTGAGATCAGATTCGGCTTCATTAACTTTTTTCCAACGAAGATTATAAACCATTCTTGTAGTTTCTCGGCTATCATCCTCTTGTGTCTTTCCGCTTTGCTTAAGTGCCACACCCATTTCTTCTACGGGTATAAATGGGTTCCTGACAAATTTTATTGCGTCTCGAACCTTATAGATAGCTCTTAAATATCTTCTTGCTAGTTCGTAATCGGTCTTGCCTCTTAGCTGGTCCTTCCATGTGCTAAACCCCTTTATCGCAAGAAAAATACCCGCAATTGTAGCCAAAACTGTAACAATGTTCGAAATAGCCTGGATCAGATTTTCTATATTACATACTATTAACATAATATTTCTACCCCATGATATACTAAACATTAACAACTGAATTATAGGCCTAAACCATAGTTTTCGCTATGTGTGGTATTTGGAATATATGAATGGACTGGAACAATGGGGTTTAATAATACTAGTATTGATTGTAGTGTTTACTTGGTATCATTACGACGATCTTATTAGAATAACTCCAACTTCATCAAAGTTTGATAAGGTTCTAGCCTCAATTCTTGGTAGTCTTAAACTGCCTTGGAAAGTTTTTACAACCCTCTTGGGTATCTTATTTGTTATTGGATTTATTGTTATGTGGTTGGGTTTTTTCGGTATTATCCCTGCTGGATCACCACCAGATGATGGTCACGATGGAAGATACACGAACGAGATGTACGATCCATTCCGTTAGAGGTGCTTCCTGACAAAAATTGGATATAGGTATAGTTTTGCTTTGGAAACTTAAAAACCGAGTAAATCCCGAAAATTTACATATATTATATTTATCGTCTCGCCAACGACCTGGATCAAAGGTGGAAAAATGAGCCCTACGAGGTCACCATCATAATTGAAATTATTTGAGGCAACACTTTGCGCTTTGGGAAAACCTTATTTAGGTTGAGTCCTCTTTGTGTATCCTTAAATGGTTTTAATGCCCAAAAACCGACTCAATTTAATGGTCGGTTTTTTTGTTTCCCAGAATTATTATTCTCTGGGAAATGAAGCAACGGTTCAGCCAAGAATTAAGAGATCGATGTAAAGCGTATTTTCAAAAACGCTGTGCTTTGACTATCTCGGATGATGAAGCCGATGAGTATCTAGATTCTTTGGCTGATTTCATAAATGCTTTTGACAAGCAGGCAGATCGGCTACCGCCTTAGCGGTAGACGTCTGCCTCTTGTCGTTATATTTATTTAAAGCATCACTTAATGCGATAGCTACTCTTTCATTCCTTATGCTCAATCCGGACATCCCTCAAAGTTTTGATAATTGTGAATCGACCGTATATTTTTCTAATCAACGAGTAAAGCTTTGTGGTTTCTACTTGGAGCTATCCCACTATGAACGTGATCGTATGATTGGCAAACGAAGTAGAATTAGAAAAAGTGGTGATACCGAAAAAGTTGATAAGGAAAAACTGACTCCAAAAGAAATACGTCTGAAGAGTATGAAGCGAGCTAAAAATACCATTACAGATCTTATTCTTTGTAATGCATGGCAATGGTATAAGCGAGGTGGCCAACCCTATCTACCGATTTTCATCACTTTTACTTTTCGGGAAAATGTCACCGATCTAACGTACGCTCACAATGAATTCACCAATTTCATCCGTAGATTGGGCTACGATATTCGAGGCAAAATGACATTTCTGAAATATTTAGCAGTCGTAGAATTTCAGAATCGTGGAGCAATTCATTACCATGTCATTTTCTTCAATCTGCCCTGGATAGACAGGATCTATGACAAAATGCGAGACGAATGGCGCAAAGGTGTCGGCGAGGGAACTGCTCAGGTGGAGTCGGTAAGAAGTGAGTCTGGTCTGATTAAGTATCTATGCAAATATTTGACCAAAAGTGTTGAGGACGGTAGATTACTAGCTAGAAAAAGCTACTTCGCTAGTAAGGGGCTCAAAAAACCAATTATTCATAGTTTTAATGAGGTAGTCAATCTTGTTCGGACTGTTTTAGAACAAGATAAGATAAAGCTCAGTACCTATGAGTACGATCAAGAATATCTGAAACATGTAGTTGTAGATTTCTGTAGTCTAAAAGACCATCCAAAACTGTTACGAGAAATTAAAGTAGATATCTTGGAAAGATACGCTGTATGAAACATATCCTTTACGCCAGAAAATCTACTGAAAGTGAAGATCGTCAAGCGATGTCTATCGAATCGCAAGAAACGGAGCTTTTGAAAATGGCTAGCAGGCTTGGGTTCAAAATTGATAAAACATACAAAGAAAGTATGTCAGCCAAACATCCTGGCCGGCCTGTTTTCAAAGAAATGCTTGAATATATCAGCAAGAATAAAGACTGCATCGTTTTTGCTTGGAAGGTTGATCGATTGACCCGAAATATTTTTGACGGCTCTCAGATTATCGACCTTTTGGAAAATGGAAATATTAAAGAAATTCGGACGATTGATAAAATCATCGTAGATAATCCAATCGACAAGTTCATGCTCTCGATTGACTTTGGTGTAGGTAAAAAATATTCTGATGATCTTTCCGTTAATGTGAAACGTGGGAATAAAACAAAACTTGAAAAAGGTGGCTGGCCTGGTGTCGCTCCTATTGGGTATCTCAATGATAAACTCAACAAAACTATTATCATTGATGAGGAGCGGGCACCCTACATTCTCAAAGCATTTGAACTGTATGCTACTGGCGGATATAGTGTTATGGATATCGCCACTCTTTTATACGAAGACGGCTTCCGAACCCTCAATGATCGTAAAGTACACAAAAGTAAAATTCATAAAATTCTTTCTAACCATTTCTATTACGGGCTCATGGAGCGAAATGGCAAATTGTATCAGGGTCGCCACGAACCGGAGGTCCCCCAGCAATTGTTTGAAAAGGTACAAGATGTTTTGTATCGCCGAATCCATACCAAGAAGCAGAAGTTAGTCTTCACCCTTAGAGGATATCTTAAATGCGGTGGCTGTGCCTTTATTGCCAGCCGTCAAAAGGGGCACGATTATTACTACTGCACAAATGGCAGAAATCGCTGTGAGGAACACCGAAGCTATATGCGGTCTGAAAGCGTTGAAGCTATCGTGGCGACCCTGTTTGATGAAATCCATTTTGATGAGGAATTGATCGAATTGGCCTATCTCGCTCGAAAGGAAAAAAGCATGCAGACAGAAATTTACCAAGAAACCTCTCGGGAAACGCTCTTAAATAAGCTTGAAAGCCTTGCTGGTCGAGAATCAAAGCTCTTGGATGTGTATCTGGCCGAACATATCACTTCTGACGCTTACGAGGCAAAAATGAAGCAAATTCAAAATGAAAGAGAAATGATTAATTCGCAGTTGCGAAAAATCGGATCAAAAACGGAGGGAGGGCTAAGTACTTTAGAACAAATTAAAGAGATCTTTTTAACCGCTAGTAGAGCCAAAAAAGAATTTATCACTGCCCCTAACGAAAGGAAATCGAAAATGCTTGAAAGACTACTTTGGAACCTTGAAATTCAACACAAAGAAATGCCTTCATCGAGCTTCAAAATGCCGTTTGAGATACTAAAAAAATCACCTAAAAATGGTGACTTTTCACAAATGCTGGGGAGGAAGGGATCGAACCTTCGTATGGGGGCTTCAAAGGCCCCTGCCTTACCGCTTGGCTACTCCCCACAATATTTTTCAATGAAACCGTATTATGCTTCATTGACCATCGTCCCTCCCAAAAGTTTCATCGCCTGATTGATCAATACATCAGAAGCAGAGTCTTTTTCAGAGGTTTTGACTGGTTGTTGAACATCGTTGTCTGGGACACGGGTGTCCTCCAGGACAATCGCAATTTTAATTTGCAACCCTAAAATAGTATCAAAGGCGCTCTGGAGTGTCAATTGATTAGCAGGTTCATCAAGACGTTCTTTGTGGAAAGGATATTTAACAGCAATAGTGATGAGCGTGCCATGAGTTTTGATAGGACGGGCAGTGGAGAGCCCGAGAGTAAGAGAGGCATTGAGTTTTTTGGCTGTGTCAAGTATTTTTTGCCAGTTTGTATGGACAGTGGCAAGGGTGACGGATGTGCCGACTGATATGGTATCGACACTCGCATCATCTGTTGACTGAATTGATGTTGTTGTTATTGTGGATGTTTGAATCTTTGAAAATGACGACGGCTTTTTTGTTGTATCTGCATTTGAGGGAATGTTATTGGCTGTCGGAGTAGGTAGCAGAGTCATTGGTGCAGATGTTGTTGTGGCGCTGTCCGGAGGAGTGGATGGTGCGAGAATTTTGACAAACGCAATTTCCAATGGAAGTTCAGAAATGACGGATGTTTTGCTGTCAGCGGAAGCAATCTGAAAGTGTTCGAGCATCCGCACGATATCATCTGGTGTAAAATGCTTTGCCAGATCAGTGAGAGTAGTTTGTTGTTCAGGAGTGAGGTGCGTCAAGAGGGCAGGACCATTGATCATATCCGCAGAAACCAAGAGGACATCACGCAGATAACGCAGGAGAGCTCCGCAATATAACGAAAAATCAATGCCTTCGTCGGTGAGATGGCGGATATACGCCAGACCGGGATAGAGTTCACGATTGCTGATATGCTGAAGCAGAGTAACGATATTCGCTTGTTTTGTTGTACCCAAAATCTCAATGATGGTGTCTTCAGTAATCGGAGAAATATCGAGTGAAGCGATTTGTGTGAGCAAGGATTCGGCATCACGCATTCCGCCTTCGGCTGTTAGGGCAATCATTTCAAGCGCACCGTCAGTAATATGGAGTTTTTCTTGCGTGGTGATTTTTCTGAGTTTTTGTGTAATCAAAGTTACAGGAAAACGGATCAAATCAAAACGTTGGCAACGTGAAATGATGGTATCCGGTACTTTGTGCAAAGCTGTGGTAGCGAGAATAAAAACGACATGAGCCGGAGGCTCTTCAAGAGTTTTGAGGAGCGCATTGAATGCCCCAAGGGAGAGCATATGTACTTCATCAATGATATAGATTTTGTGAGAGCCGAGGGTAGGTGGGAGCTGAATGGTTTCACGAAGAGTGCGAATATTGTCTACACCTGTATGTGAGGCAGCATCAATTTCAGTCACGTCCAGTGATCGTCCTTCTGCCATCAAGAGACAGTGTTGGCACTGATTGCAGGGTTCTGCACTTTTTGGTTTGCGGGCAGAGCAATTGATAGCTTTGGCAAAGAGACGGGCAAGTGTTGTTTTGCCGGTTCCGCGCGGACCCGTCAAGAGATATGCTTGACCGACACGTCCAAGCTTGAGAGCGTTGGTCAGCGTGGTGACGATAGGTTGTTGGCCTACAACATCGGCAAAAATCTGTGGACGATATTTACGATAGAGGGTAGTGGATTCGGGCATAGGAATGAAGCAGGATATTGGAGACCTTTTTACAGTATACAGCGTTTTGAGGGAGAAAAAAAGTATCCATTATACGTGTACTTTTTCATTCATTTGCCGGTAAGGTATTGTGCGTTATTTCTTGAACACAAAAAATTTGTACCCGACAAAATTCCAGGTCAGTACAAGGACGGAAGCGGTGAGCCCGCCAATATTCGCCCATGCTTTGTCGGGCATACCCATCGGCACACTGATAACGTTGACGATAAAGCTGGTAATGCCGACATTGAGAAGAAGTCCGATAAGACTGATGAGAAGAAATTGCGTAAATTCTTCACCAAAATTTTCTGACTCTTTTCTTTCAAAAGACCAGAATTTGTTCCACACGTAGCTATTGAGAATGGCTGCCAAGACGGAAAAACTTTTGAAGACAGAAATCATATATCCTGATGAGATATCGCTCATAAAAATGAAGAGATTGTAGAGTCCGAGATCTACCACCGTATTGGTGACTCCGATCAATCCAAACTTGGCGAGCTGAAAGAAAAAGGGGCGAATGAATGTGGCAAGAATGTATCCGCTGGCAATACCAAGAACGGAGAGCAAAGCGAGCAAGGGAACCAAAAATATTTCGGGCATCGGTAGCGCAATGGAGAGGTTGCTGAAAATAAATGGCGCCAAGATGCCGATAAAAGCACCATTTATGCCAGCAAAAAGCAAGTCACGTGATGTCAAACGCATAGGACTTATACTGAAGCGGTATTATTAATTTCTTTTTCTATAGCTTCCATATCGCGCACCCAGGCATCCAAGACAGTCGTTTGTGCCGGTGTGGACGGTGGGACGAGTGGAGTAGAGGGTGTTTCTTGCATACCCTGTTTCCAATGATCAATATCAGTGCTGGATTTTTCGGTTGTGGATAGCATGCTTGGGTGGATACCTTTTTGGAGAACATTTTCAATGGCAGCCCAGGTAGCGGGAAGTTCATTGGGAATGACAATGGCGACTTCGTCTCCCGGCATTGCTTTGAAATAAGTGATGGATGCCAATAGGACGCGGTAGGGTTTGCTATCAGCCAGCACATAATAGTTACCATTTTCATCTTGGGTGACGATGGCGATGGCATGACGACGTTCAATCGGACCAATCTGTTTGTAGAGAAAAGTGCCGTTGGAAGTGATAGTAAGTTTGAGAATATCACCTTCAACAAGTTTGGACTTGGAGGCGTAATTCGCGGGAACGGGATACTGCTTACCATCTGTCCCGATCATTACTTGTCCATCAAAAGTCCCTTCGATGACCGTACCATCTTCGCCATTGGCATCCAGTTTCCGCGGTCGTCCAGATTTTTTCTTTCCTTCAAGTTGGAGCAACATCGCTTTGGCACCTTGAATGGTTTTTTCAGCGCTCAAAACCATATCCCGCAGTGCCTGGATTTTCATCGCTTGATCATGCTCATTGTGCTCATTTTCCTGTGGAGCAATATTTTTGGACATAGTTATGTTTGATATTTGTATTGGTATTTTAGTGTGTAGAAAACTTTTGCAAAGTATATCGGTACACAGAATATAGTATAGCATATTTTTTTGGTGAAGCAAGGTAATGTGTGGTGAGGATCTCACTTGGGGGTTGACAAAACACAAGAACGTGCGGTAATATAAATTGCTATTGTAGAACATTGAATAAAAAATCCCTTCATTCTACATATTAGACTCTTTATTTATTGTTGAATTTGTATAATATGTCCGTACGTAACTTGCCACCAACCAAAAAGCGTTCCGCCGTTGTTACGGAAAAACCATTCTTTGCCTCGCGCCTGGAGGAGTTTTTGGTATGTCTTTCTCCACGTTCACGTGAAATTGTATCGGCGCGTTTTGGCTTGACGGGAGAAATGCCCAAAACGTTGGAAGAAATCGGCCAAACATATCATGTAACACGGGAGCGTGTGCGCCAGGTCATCGGAAGCGCATTGATATCCTTGGGCGAAAAAGGTGAACATCCATCATTCCTTTCCGCTGTGTCACGTATCCAATCGACTCTTGAGAAAAAAAGTGGTATCATAAAAGCAGTAGAGTTGTTTGACATTCTTGCACCACAAGGTGGGCGAGAACATGGGGCACTGTCTGTTTTTGTCGAGTGTACTCTTGCTATCCGAGAACACAAAGGTACCACGGAACGTGAGAAAGTATACACGACACCAAATTTTTCCTTTGCGCAATGGCAGAAGGTTATTGCGGATATTGAGTTTATTTTGCGAGAGTTTGGACATGCGTTAGATGCCGATACCTTGTTCACACGTTTTACTGAGACGCACGGTTCAGCTGATCGCCAAAAACTCTTTGATTTTTTGGCGGTTGCCAAAGGTATTCGTCAGAATGTTTTTGGTCAATGGGGTCTCAGTGCGTGGGGTGATATTAAACCGCGTGGTACTCGGGAGAAAGCGCGTTTGGTTTTGAAAATGTCTGGTACACCGATGCATTTTCGTGAAATCGCAGAAAAAATCGACAGTCATGGATTACACCGAGGAAAAAAGCGCCAGAGTCATCCACAAACAGTACATAATGAATTGATTAAAGATGAATGTTTCGTTTTGGTGGGACGCGGAGTATATGCTTTGTCCGAATGGGGATATTCCAAAGGCACCGTTAAGGATGTTTTGCACGAGCTACTTCGAAAATCAACAAGACCCCTGTCTCGAGATGAAGCGATTCAAGCGGTGTTGCAAGTGCGTCAAGTGAAGCAATCCACTATTATTATCAATCTGAACATGTTTTTTGAGCGCGTGGGCAAGCATACCTACACTCTCAAGAAATAAACGGTTATTAGGAACGTAAGTAGCGTAAAAGATTTTTGGTTGCAGGGTCAACGAACCTTATACTTACATTGACATGAATACTCTTTTCGCTGATTTCATCAACATTTTTTCCCTGATGACAACGGTATTTTCCGTTGCTTCCGTGCTTTGGTTTTTTATTCTCCCTCCCTTTCTGTTGTTTCTCTTCAAAATTCTTTGGGAAGACCATGTTCAAGGAAAATTTGCTTCCAAGATAACGTGGGTGTTGTTGGAAATTATCCCTCCGCGGGATATTGAAAAAAGCCCTCAGCCCATGGAATCTATTTTTTCAGGGCTATCTGGTGTTTTGAAATCGCCAAACACATCAGAGCAGTGGATTATTGGAGAGTTACCAGTTTCATTTTCATTGGAAATTGCCAGTACCAATGGAACGACGCATATGTATGTGCGGACACAGACGGGTTTTCGTAATCTAGTGGAAGCGCATTTTTATGCACAGTATCCTGGTGTGGAAATTGTAGAAGTGCCAGATTATGTGAAGAACATACCGAAAACGATTCCCAACAAAGATTGGGATATATGGGGTGCGGACTTTGGACTGGTTAAGGAGGATCTGTATCCTATCAAAACATACAAATTTTTTGAAGAAACGGTAACGGGAACGATGATAGATCCATTGGCAGGCTTGTTTGAGACTATGGGAACCGCCGGCCCTGGACAACATTTGTGGCTACAGTACACCATTACGCCCGTCAAAGAAGATTGGTATAAAACAGGCAGAGGAACCATCGATACTTTTTTGGGAAAAGTTAAAGAAAAGAAGATGGGAATTTTGATGCGTTTGTTTATGGATTTCATAGATGTTTTTGCCAACATTGGCCGTGGCTTGACGGGAGGGGAAACCACATTTTCAACGGGCGCTAAAGCTGAAAAAAAAGATGAGGCACCAGTGGAATTTCGTCTGACACCGGGTGAAAAAGATGTTTTGAAAGCCTTGGAAAATAATCTTGGTAAACAGATGTTCAAGGTTCGTATGCGTTATGTCTATATTGGAAGACGGGGTATTTTTAACAAGATGACGGGCGTTTCCGCTTTTGTCGGAGGTTTGAAGCAGTTTTCTGATCAAAATCTCAATGGTTTCAAACCGTTGAATAATACGAAAACTGATGCAAAATATCTTTTTGTTCAAAAAAGACTGCGTTTTTATCAGCGCCAGATACTGCGTCGATATATCAATCGTGATACCGATCCTCAGCATACTCGTTTCTTGCTCAGTTCGGAAGAATTGGCGACCGTGTTTCATATTCCTGATATGTCAGTGACGGCACCGGCGCTCACTCGAGTGACAGCCAAACGTGGTAGTGCACCTGCCAATTTACCAATCCAAAATCTTTAAGATACAGAGACTATGTCGCACAATCAAGATGAAATCAGTTTTTTTGCCAAAACAAATTTTCGGAATAAGGAGCAAGTGTTTGGTATCAAAGTGGATGATCGTCGGCGACATATGTATGTTATCGGCAAGACCGGTATGGGTAAGACCAATCTCCTGGAGAATCTGGCGATTCAGGATATTCAAAAAGGACATGGTATCGCTTTTATTGATCCACACGGTGACACGGCGGAAAAACTCATCAAAGCCATTCCTGCCCATCGTATCAATGACGTGATTTATCTCAATCCTGCTGATCAAGACTTCCCTCTCGCATTCAATGTCATGGAAAAAGTCGATCCGGAATACCGGCATCTGGTTGCTTCGGGCCTTATCGGTGTGTTCAAGAAAATTTGGGCAGATTCTTGGGGGCCTCGTTTGGAATATATTTTACGTAATGCGTTGCTCGCCTTGTTGGAATACCCTGGTACGACACTCCTTGGTGTAACGCGTATTTTGGTTGACAAGGCTTATCGAGCTCGTATCGTGGAAAAAGTGACCGACCCTGTCGTGCGTGCCTTTTGGATAGATGAATTTTCTCAATGGAACGACCGTGTACTCCAGGAAGTCATTTCACCGATTCAAAACAAGGTGGGACAATTTCTTTCAAGTTCCCTGATTCGTAATATCGTTGGTCAGACAGTTTCATCGTTTGATATTCGTGACGTCATGGATGGACAAAAGATTTTGATTATCAATCTTGCCAAAGGACGTATCGGAGAAGACAACGGTGCTTTGTTGGGTGCCATGATGATTACCAAGATTCAACTCGCGGCGATGGGACGAGTGGATATGCCAGAAGATGAACGCAAAGATTTCTATCTGTATGTCGATGAGTTTCAAAACTTTGCTACGGAGTCTTTTGCGAATATCCTTTCTGAAGCTCGTAAGTATCATCTCAATTTGATTCTTGCCAATCAGTACGTGACGCAAATTGATGAGAAGGTGCGGGATGCCATTTTTGGTAATGCCGGCACTATTATTTCGTTTCGGGTTGGCGCGACTGATGCGGAATTTTTGGAAAAAGAGTTTGCGCCCGTTTTCGTTATGAATGATATTATCAATTTGCCGAAATATGAGATTTATCTCAAACTTATGATCGACGGTATCGCGGGAGATGCTTTTTCTGCGACAACACTCCCGCCGATTGCCCTGGAAGCGGTTGCTAACGAAGCTAAAATCATTCAAAGTTCTCGAGAGCGCTATGCTTCAAGTCGTGTTGAAGTTGAAGAAAAGATTCGTCGATGGAGTGGAATGTTGACTGCCCAAGAACGTCAAGCAATCGCGGAACAAGTGCCTAAAACAGAAGTTCCGATGAAAAAATCCGTTCCGATATCACGCGCATCTATTCCATCACATGCGGAACACCACGCCCGAGACGTTGCACCACATGTCAATAACCGGATTGTGACATCTCATCATCGTTTAGCTTCTCCTGCTGTCGCGCCAGTATCCTCATCAGACGACGTGCCTTTGTTGGCACCATTTGAACCACCGTTGGCGCCAAAACGTACGTCATTGCTTTCTTTGGAAGTATCAGAGTCGCCCCAACAATCCGTATCACCAGCGACGCGACCAGCACGTCAGGCAACAGAGACCGTTGAGCAGTCAACGCCAGCTTCGGTATTATCGGAAAAAGTATTGTATCCAGCTCAATGCGCCAGTTGTGGCATTGAGATTCAAGTACCCTTCATACCGGATGCCAAGCGTCCGACATTTTGCAAAGACTGTTTGCGTGAATATCAGCGGTCGGTCGCCAAAGCACGTAATGAAGTTACAGCACAACATACTCTATCCGCGCCTCTGGTCAAACAAACACAGAGTGCGCCAGTTTCTGCTGTACCCGCGTCTTTGACCACGCCCAAGTCCTACGTGATGACGGAGAAACCGATTTCTTTGAGAGACGCACAACACATCGGACCAAAAAAATTTAAAACTCTCAGACATCGACCTTCTGTCAACCTTGACGAAGTGCGTTCTTTGCTAAACGAAACGAAATCAAATCGGGAGTAGACAATGGTAGCTTGTTTTTCTGCAGTGGCAAATACTTGGGAAACTCATTTGGTTTTTTCGGTGTTTTTTGGTATAGTAAAGAAAATAATATCAATCAAAGATATGAGTTTCAAGAAAACGCATAAACATGCTTATAGAGTGTGGGTGGTTGTTTCTGTGATCATTATGGTGTCTATGCTCGTCTTTTTGTTGGCGCCATTGTTTTTGTATTAGAAGACTTTGTAGAAATATTTTGAAGCGAGTCAGGTAGTGATTGTTGCCATATTGACGTTATGAAAAAAAAGAACATCGTCGCCATTTTCTTGATTGTTTGTACTCTCATTTTAGTTGGTTGGGTGGCGGTTGTATCTGCCAAACAAAGTGAGCGTAATAAACGTATTCAGGAGGAAGTTGCGACGTTAGAAGAGGAAGCAGAAAAAATTAGAAGAGAAAATGCGACGCTGATGGAGAAAATGCATTATTTCGCTTCGACGGATTTTCGTGAACAAGAAGCAAAGAAAAAATTGGGATTGAAAAAGCAGGAAGAAACAGTGGTAACACTGAGGCCGGTACCTGAATATGCGACAGAATCCACGGTTGATGCTTCAACAACAAGCCGGATGTATTCCACGGAAAACTCGCCAGTACGAGAAATTCCAAATTATGAGAAGTGGCTCAAGCTTTTTCTGTGATTGTTCCTTGTGCTATGATAAACATACTTTGAAAGTAAAGAAGGTTATGCGAAAGATGATGCGAAAAATACGAATACAGACCATTGTATATGCGATTTTGTCTCTCATCATGTTTATGATAGTGACAAGCTTGGTATTGGTATACGGTTTTGCTGGATCTGATCGTATCACGGAAACCCTCAGGCGTACCATACCTTATCCTTTGGTTGTGATTGGCTATAGGCAGTGCGTGACGACATCAGCACTTTCTGCCAACATGACATCTATTCGGCGTTTTTACGAACAGCAGGATTTTTCAAAAGTCGGCTTGCGTGTAGATTTTTCAACCGACGAAGGAAAAAAGCGTTTCAAAATACGTGAAAAAGAGGTAATAAACAAGATACTAGAGGATGATGCGATCCGTCTGTTGGCGCAAAAACGTGGTATTTTTGTGACTAATGAAGAAGCACATCAGATTGTCGCGCGTAAACTGGAAGAGCGGGGGAATGTGGCTGAAGTGACACAGGATCTTGATAGATTGTATGGCTGGACGCTGGATGACTTTGCTCAGCAAGTAGTGATACCAGAAATCTTGCAAGAAAAATTGCAAGCCAGCTTTTTGAAAGAAGTAGATACCGTCTCTGCTGGAAAATCTAAAATAGATTTAGCGCAAGAAGCTTTGCATTCTGGCCAGGATTTTGGTGATGTTGCCAAACAGTATTCTGAGGGATCAACCGCGCAAAAAGGAGGGACCTTAGGGTGGTTTGCGCCAAATGATTTGGTACCGGCACTACGTCATGTCGTGGCATCACAAAAAATTGGTGTGCCAGGAGATGTCATCGAGAGTGAGCTCGGCTTTCATATTGTGCGTGTGGATGAGGTGAAACAAGAAGGCAACACATCTTTTTATCGTATCAGCCAAATCATGACTCACCGAGTTACCTTTACCGATTGGCTGGCGGAACAGATGCGGGAAATGCCTGTTTTCGTGTTGTCTCCCGAATATGGATGGGATCGTGAAAGTGCACGAGTAGAGTTTAGACAACCAGCATGGCGTGATTTTGAAAAAAAGATGTTGGAACAGACAGAAGGCGACGCTTCACTGTTATTTTGATTTCCATAATCAATCAAACACAGCATTATGTACAAACAAGAAGAAAAAAGAACGGAGCCGTTTACAAATCATTCTGCCAGTATTGATACTTCGCGCTACCCTATTCGCCATCTCTCAGTAATACAGGGAGGAATATTTTTGTTGACGGCAGTGTTGTCCGGTTTTTTGGGAGGAATGTTTGCGCCCTCTATCGTACGGTTCTCTGCTGAACATTTCCGTTTGGAGAAAACTGAAAAGGTAGACAGTGATACGGTTCATACTGGTTTGACTAATGACAACACAGAAGAGCTATCCGTGATGCAGGTCGTGGATAATAACGCGGCCGGTGTGGTCAGTATTGTCATTACCAAGGATATGCCCAAAGCACGTTCTTTTTTTGGTAATCCCTTTGGCGGAAGTATGCCATTTTTCTTCAGTCCATTTGGAACACCACAGGATATGTCAACACCAGAAACGGAACGTCAACAAGTGGGCAGTGGCTCAGGATTTTTTGTATCAGCGGATGGATTGGTAGTAACCAACAAACATGTGGTAGCGGATACGGATGCAGAATACACCGTGATAAGTGAAAATGGTACGGAATATCAAGCAAGGGTGTTGGCACGTGATCCGATTAATGACATTGCAATTTTGAAAGTAGATGGACAAGAAGTACCGGTTTTGCACCTCGGTAATTCTGATACCCTCAAAGTAGGTCAGACTATCATTGCCATTGGCAATCCGCTGGGCGAATTTTCTGGTTCGGTAACACGCGGTATCGTGTCGGGACTGCAACGTAACGTGTCAGCGGGATCTCGCTTTGCCGGTGATGAGGAACAATTGATTGATATCATTCAGATTGATGCTGCTATCAATCCTGGTAACTCGGGGGGACCATTATTTAATCTCAAGGGAGAAGTTATCGGTGTTAATGTCGCGATGGCGCAAGGAGCGGAAAATATCGGTTTCGCTTTGCCTATTAATCAAGTCAAGCGTATTGTGGAACAGGTAAGTGCGACGGGAAAACTCTCTACGCCTTATATCGGAGTACGTTCTGTAATGATAGATGAAAAAATTCAAAAAGAAAACAATCTGCCAAACGGGTATGGCGCATTGATCGTCCGTGGACAAAATATAACAGACTTAGCTGTTCTTCCTGGCTCTCCTGCTGATAAAGCTGGTTTGAGAGAAAATGACATTATCTTGGAAGTCAACGGAGAGAAAGTGGACGAGAAACACCCTCTCATAACTTTGATCAATAAATACACTGTCGGTACTGTCCTCACACTGAAGGTTTGGCACAAAGGTGAGGTGAAAGAAGTGAATCTGACTTTGGAAGAACGTCAATGAGATGTGCCTACTCCTCATTTTGGGGCCTGTAGTAAAGTGGCATTACACAGCATTCGCATTGCTGGGTCGCGAGTCCGATTCTCGCCAGGTCCACCAAATCGGATTTTTTATTGCCAATAGTCTCGTTTAGCTCAAAGATGAGCCCTAACTTGGCAGTTCCAAATCCTTTACCTTTGGTGTAGGGTATTCCCTCGGGAAAAACCAGTTTTTGGAACCGAGGATACAGATGCTTGGGTAAATCCGTCCATTGCCTTCCTAAATCGCTTATATAGCGTTCTGCATAGGCTACTGAGGCTTCTGCATCGAATTGTTCTATCCGAGCTTCACTTCGCGAAATACGCGAGGCTATGAGTTCATTTTCCACTTCGGCTTTCCGTTCGGTAAATTCTTCTTATAGTATTTTTTCAAGAAATATTGTATTTGTTAAGATATCGAAAGAATGCTATTATTAACGAGTCAAAAATAACTAAGGTTATTTTTGGTAGTTGTTTGGTCACAAGAGGGAGTACAGGATGAAGGTTCCGATATGGTGTGCCCTGCCTAATGGGTTTCGCAATATATTGATATTATCCATTTTATTTTCCTTGTTTGTTATCGGGAGAAATGTGCATATTCAGATACTGAATGAAAAGGCGCTTTTTACGGACCCGCCAAAAACTCTTTTCTCTTCGATAAATAAAGGACGATGGAAGGATCAACTGTTTGATTCCGCTGTTCGTTATACTGTTACTCGACATACAGTGTATCGACACCAACCGATGGTGGTTATCGCTTCCGATGATCCAGATAAAGCGCATGTGGATATCTGGAGTGATAGATCTGATCTTTTGGCCTTGCCTGATGGAAGTGTTTTTCGGATGGCGGGAAAAAAGGAAACAACAGAGTCACTCGAGGTCTTACAATACGGTTCACCATGAGGGTTCCGTTTGTTTACTCGATATATGGCGCAATGCGTGATATAGTGAGTCTTTTTACTATAAAACCCCTGTAAAGCATTGCTTTACAGGGGTGGTTTTT
The DNA here is from genome assembly GCA_051306005.1 of Minisyncoccota bacterium. Lineage (GTDB taxonomy): Bacteria > Patescibacteriota > Minisyncoccia > Moranbacterales > UBA1568 > UBA1568. The sequence goes on along the minus strand of JBPPMJ010000003.1, from coordinate 455,529 downwards.
ATCAGATTTTATCTGGTAATGCATTGTGCATTGTATCGTCCATGACCACGGCCATCGTAATACAGCGGTTTAGGTGATGAAAGGGGACTTTCAAACGTCGCTTCCATGATAGCCGTCTCAATAAAGACTGTACTGTTCATAAGACGGGCTTGTTTTATGATTTGTCGTCGTGCAGTAGGATTGGAGTGTCGTAGGTGTTGACACAACATCGCCAAAAGAGATCGTGCTGTTTGTTCCTGATACGTAGATTCTTCGAGATGGATATGACGTTTCATCATGGAGAGGAGGTACAGATGGCGTATGAATTTGATCACGCCCCGCTGTTCCCTGATAGTCTTTTGAGCAAACGTCTTGTACATGATGTTCAAAAGAGTGTTCAGAGGAATTTCCTGCTCATGTTCCGGTAATTGTAAAGCAATGGTGCGTCGTAAAGCGAGGGATACAGGAAATTTTCGATGAGTAGGAATACTGGATGTCATAGTCCGTATTGACATTACATGTACCTCACGTTGTTGTTAAAGAAATATCAATCAAAACCACCGCCTTCATATGAATAATGATTGAAAGCGAGAGGTTAAGATTGCAGGTGTAGTACAGCATATTTCAGACTGACTTGTCAAAAGAGAAAGAACACGGTATCATAAATGAGTAAACTACTGGTCATGATACAGCATATGAAAGTGATTCTTTTGGAGGATGTGCAAAAACTAGGGCGAGTAGGAGAGGTCAAAGAGGTTAAGACTGGTTACGGGCTCAATTTTCTTTTGCCGGCAGGATTGGCTGAATTGGCTACTCCGCACGCACTTCGTCAGGTTGAGCAGACACTGATCAGACGTCGTGCTGAACAGCAATCCCGTATTGCTGAGAATAAAGCAAAAATTGATGAACTCTCCGGTAAAAAAGTGATGATTAAAGCCAAGGGAAAAAATGAAAAATTATTTGGTTCTGTGGGACGTCAAGAAATTATAGAAGCGCTGATGGTTTTGGGTGTGATGGTGGATGGGGATGCGTTGATACTAGAAAAGCCATTCAAAAATACTGGTGTGTTTGCAGTGCCAGTAGATTTTGGCAATGGTGTTCGAACTTCTTTGGAGGTTTCCATAGAAACGGAGTAGTATATTCAAGAGTATTTTGACAAAAAGTCGCCTTTCCTGGTCTTTCGGAAGAGCGGCTTTTTCTCTATAAATAATGTGTGATTTTTGTCTTTCTTCTATCCTATGACAAAACGGAAAAAAACCAAACGGACAAAGTTTATTTTTGTTGTTGGTGGAGTGATGAGTGGAGTCGGTAAAGGAATCACCACTTCCTCTTTGGGAAAAATTCTCCAAGCGCGTGGTTTCTCGGTGACTGCTTTGAAGGTGGATCCGTATATCAATGTAGATGCTGGTACCATGAATCCGACCGAGCACGGCGAAGTGTTTGTTCTGAAGGATGGCTATGAAACAGATCAGGATATGGGGAATTATGAACGTTTTTTGGGTATTGAGCTGGATCAGCGGAATTATATGACGACTGGGTTAGTCTACAAAACTGTCATTGAGAAAGAGCGTAATCTGGAATATCAGGGGAAATGTGTGCAAGTCGTGCCACATATTCCTTTGGAAGTGATTGACCGTATCACCAAAGCAGTCAAGAAAGATAAGGCAGAAATCGCAATTATTGAAATCGGTGGTACAGTTGGGGAGTATGAAAATATTTTGTTTTTGGAAGCAGTGCGGATGATGAAGATTCGTATGCCGAAAGACGTCATCACAGTGATGGTAAGCTATATTCCGACTCCTTCAAAAATCGGTGAAATGAAAACTAAGCCAACGCAACATGCTGTGCGGACACTCAATGGTACAGGGATTCAGCCGGATATTATCGTGGCACGTGCGGATCAACGAGTTGATGAAAAACGAAAAGAAAAAATAGCTGTTTTTTGTAGTGTGCGTCAAGAAGATGTTATTAGTGCGCCAGATGTGGAGAGTATTTATGATGTGCCGTTGAATTTTGAAAAAGACCATCTGAGCGATATTGTGTTGAAAAAACTTGGGTTGAAGGGACGCAAGCGCAATGATGAACTAGCGAAATGGGAAAAGGCGACCAAACGCCTAAAAAATGCTTCTCAAGAGATACGGATCGGCATTGTAGGCAAGTACTTCAAGACTGGTGATTTTGTTTTGAGCGACGCTTACATTAGTGTCATCGAAGCATTGAAACACGCTGCAGGATCACTGTCTCGCAAGCCAATTTTAGTATGGCTTGACAGTACTGATTTTGAGGAAGATCCAAAGAAATTAATAGTATTGAAACAGTTGGACGGAGTATTGGTTCCAGGTGGTTTCGGAGCGCGTGGTATTGAGGGGAAAATAGCCGTTATTCGTTTTTGTCGTGAGAACAAAATTCCGTACTTTGGTTTATGCTATGGTATGCAGTTGATGGTGGTAGAGTATGCGCGCCATGTTTTGGGTTGGGCAGATGCGCATACAACAGAAGTGTATCCTTCGGCGAGTTATCCAGTTGTGGATATTATGTCTTCTCAGAAAGAAAACATGCGTCAGAAGATTTATGGAGCGACTATGCGTCTTGGGCACTATGAAGCCAAAGTGCATTCTGGAACGATTGCGTTCAAGGCGTATAGACAATCTACTATTCTGGAACGTCATCGACACCGCTATGAAGTCAACCCAGAGTATGTCTCTGCACTGGAAAAAGCCGGACTTATTTTTTCTGCTGTTTCTCCTGATGGCGTGTTGATGGAAATAGCAGAATTACCGATTGACAAGCATCCATTTTTTGTAGCCAGTCAATTTCATCCTGAGTTTCAATCATCGTTACTCCATCCTCACCCATTATTTGTCGCCTTTTTGAAGGCCTGTGATGCATAGCATCAAGATTCAGTCTGAGAGAGTATCAAGTTTAATTTTCCAGTATATGAGCACAAAAAGCTGGAAATTATTTTTTGGCAGTATCTTGCGGAATAACATTCACAAACATTCGCTGTGCCAATTTTCCAGTAAAGTCTTTCATTTTGCGTGCTTGAAATTCTACCGTACCAGCAACGAGGGCAAAGAGCGTATCATCCTCACCGCGCTTGACGTTTTTTCCTGGGTGGTATTTGGTGCCACGCTGACGGACGATGATGTTGCTTATTTCAACCGTCTGACCGCCGTACACTTTTACGCCGAGACGCTTGGAAATAGAATCGCGACCTAAAGCGGTTGACCCACCAGCTTTTCTTGTTGCCATATTTCTTGAAAGCTTACCTATTACCAATGTTTATTGTATACTGGATAAGTATAGCATATTTCATGGACCTGTCAATCTTTAATATGTGAGTATTTCTTGATTGGGATACTCAATAGCACAGTTTCTATGGCATTTTCTCAAAATTGGGAACCGGTGGATACGGATATTTCATCAGGTGCCGAGCCAACACAGAGACGTTTTTTGTTTCGTATCACGAAGTGGTTGTGGCATCCGTATACATGGATAGGAAAAAATCAACAAAAACTTTTCTTTTTAGCAGGTATGTTATTGGTAGGAGGGTTGGCGTTTGGAAGTGGCTGGTTACGCGGACAAATGATGAATAAGCCACCCCTCATTATTGCTATTCCTGAAGCGGTTCAGGAAAGTGTTTCAGCGCCAGTACCAACAATGGATATCACTTCATCTTCCGATAGCACGGGGTCTGTTTCACCCCGTTCCACAAATAAGCCTATCAATACGTCCTCCGCACCATGTCCTTTTGTCGGTAGTCGAAATTCCGATAAATATCACTTGGCGACTTGTGCTGTTGCCAAAAGAATCAAGTCAGAAAATCGTGTTTGTTTCGCATCCAAAGAAGAAGCTGAACAGCGGGGGTACAAACCCAGCTGTATGAAATAACTGATTCGGAGCTGTGAACTTTTCAAGAAATATGTCACATATCGAAGAATACGATCGTCACAAAGTGCGTTTCATCAGCCTCATCTCTTTTTTTATGGGATTTTTGGATGCGTTTCTGACGTATATTTTATCAACGTACTTTGCGCAGGTGACGGGCAGTGACAACGTTGGTCCGTTTTATCTGATAGCATTCGGTGGCGTACTGATTTCACTTCTGTATCTCCAGCCATTATTGCGAAGTATGGGCAAAATACGTGCTTTATCCGTCGGTTTTTTATTGACGATTATCGCGAGTGTCTTGTTGATGCATTTGCCCATCAGTTGGTTTTCCGTAGGTATTATTCTCTTATTTCTTGTCATCACCAATGTCATCTGGGTGATATTGGATATTTTATTGGAGAGCTTTTCTCAAGATCAGCGATCTGGACGAATTCGTGGCTTTTATTTGACGATTATGAATGGAGGTCTTTTACTTTCACCATTTTTATCTACCCTAACGTTGGATCACTTCCAATATCAAGGCATCTTTTTTGTTTTGATTCTTGGTTATAGTATTGTTTTCTTCATGGCTTTAGTGGGACTACGTGATGACAATGGCGTGTTCCAGGGAAAAATTCGTATTCGGCATACATTTCAGCAAATGTTTTTGAATAAGAATCTGTTTCACATTTACCATGTATCATTTGCTTTGGAATTTTTTTATGCCATGATGATTGTCTATACTCCACTCTATCTTCGTTCCCTCTATTTCACATGGCATGAAATTGGATTGATGTTTACCGTGATGTTATTGCCTTTTGTTTTGTTGCAGTATCCTCTTGGAGTGTTGGCAGATAAACGTTGGGGAGAAAAAGAACTGTTGTTTGGAAGTATCGCATTGACCATGTTCTCCACGGTAGCATTGGTGCTTTTGGATACGCGAAGTTGGTGGGTATGGGCTGGCGCACTTTTTGTTACGCGTATCGGAGTTGCCGGCATTGAAGTTTTGCGTGATGCCTATTTCTACAAACAGGTGGATGGCAACCACTTTGATATGATTGCCTTTTTTCGCACTACGCGTCCGATTGCCAATATTATCGGAGCCTTGATGTCATTTATACTGTTGTTGTTTTTTCCGCTAGTCAATATTTTTTGGCTCATCGGCCTCGTGCTTAGCCTCGCATTGTACAGCGCCTGGCGATTGGAAGATACGAAGGGTGTCAGAGAAGAAGCGAATTAGGACTGTTTGAGTGGGAGAAAAGAATAATGGAAAGGAGTTGTCGTGCTGGATAAATAATGCTATTCTGAGAGAAATTGATTGGCAAGTTTGATGTTTTTTCTTATGGCATATCATATTCGGTTGGAACAATTTGAGGGACCACTGAACCTATTACTTTCCTTGATTGAAAAGGAAAAATTGGATGTGACTCAGGTGAGTCTTGCCAAGGTTGCCGATCAATATTTGCAATACCTACGACAAGAAAAAAACATTTCTCTGGCTAATCTCTCGTCTTTTTTGATGATTGCTGCTCGTCTGATTTTGATCAAGTCTCGCGCGTTGTTGCCTGTTTTGGAATTTAGCGATGAAGAGAATGAATCGATGGAGGATTTGGAGGTGCGTCTTAGAGAATATCAGCGTTTTCGTGAAGCATCAGAGGTGTTGGGACGTCTTTTTGAACGACATCACGTTGCCAAGAGTCGAGAAAGTTTTTTGGGTGTACGGGTGACGTTTTATCCATCCAAGGGATTGACTGTTTCGGAATTACACCAACATTTCGTTGATGTGCTGGGGGATATTCCAGTGATGGAAGCCCTACCAGAGCAAGTTTTACACCAAATCATATCCTTGGAAGAGATGATTGTGTCTCTCCAAAAAACGTTGGCAGAGCGTGTGGAGACATCCTTTGCGGAGTTGACGCGAGGAGCTCTTTATCGGCATGAGGTTATCGTTTCTTTTTTGGCAGTCTTGGAGATGGTGAAGCAACGCATAGTATGTGTCAATCAAGAGCGTTTTTTTAGCGATATCTTTATTCAACATTCATAAGCACTGTATGCCATTTTCTTCTTTACTCTCGGCACTGGAATCGTTATTATTTATGAGCGGATCGCCCCTGACGTTTACTGCTTTGTCCAAGATATTGGAAACAGAAGTGGATACGGTTGTGCAGGCCGCTCAAACTTTGGGTGAAAAATATCTTGCAGACACACAATCTGGACTGATGGTGATCATCAATGATAACAAAATAGAGCTTGCCACCAAACCGGAAAACGCCGCCTGGGTGGAGGCGTTGACCAAAAGTGCTTTGCAAGAAAAATTGAGCAAAACGGCGTTGGAGGTGTTATCTATTATTGCCTATCGCGCTCCTATCACGCGCCATGAAATAGACACTATTCGGGGCGTAAACTGTAGTTTCACTATTCGTAATCTTTTATTACGTGACTTGATAGAACGTGTTGGCGATCCAGGCGACGTACGTGGATATGTGTATCGACCAACCTTTCATTTTTTGGAGTCCATCGGGATAGCGCATATTCGAGCTTTGCCTGATTATGATGTATTATCACGCGATCATCGTTTGACGGCGCTTTTGGAAGAAGAAACCCGTGTAGAAGCCAGTGATGAAGAACAGCCAACTACCTCTCTCGCATAAGATATATCAGTATGCGCAAACTTTTATTTTTTAGTAGCATTTTTATTAGCACCTCTTTGTTTGTTATAAATCAAGCTGGTGGTTTTGAAACGCGCGATGCCAGTGTATTGAATTTATTTCCGACAGAGAAACAACGTTTTGAGGATTTACGAGTATCGGATATTGACGTGACAGCGCCTTTTGTTTCGGAGAGTCGCGCTTTGACGGCTGGTTTCTTGCCACACATGAAACCATACGCACCGACCTTGAGTATCATGACTGCACACTCCTCCTTGATTTTGGATGCTGATTCTGGAAAGGTATTGTATGAGAAAAATGCTGATATGCAACGACAGATTGCTTCCTTGACTAAACTGTTTACTGCCACATTGGTTGTAGAACGCGTACATAATTTGGATGAATGGGTGACGATTGACGAGGAGGCTATTTATGCGCCTGGAACCCGAGTGGGTTGCCCTCGTTCTGGATTTTGTAATGGTGAACGTTTCAAAATGGGTGAGCAGGTGCGGGTGCGGGACCTTTTGAAAGCAGCACTCATGAATAGTGCTAATGACGCCGCTATCGCGCTGGGGAAGCACATCGGAGGCACGCAAGATGGTTTCGCAAAAATTATGAACCAGCGGGTACAAGAATTGGGACTTCAAAATACGCATTTTTGTACGCCCTCTGGATTGGAGCCTGATGGGCGCGAGACAGAGTGTTACTCTTCGGCTCGTGATGTGGCCATACTCACCGCTCATTCGTTGCAATATCCAATTTTGTGGGACATAATGCAAATGGAAAAAACGTTTATTACTTCACGCGATAACAAGTATAATCATGAGATTTTTAACACCGATGAATTGTTAGGGCAATTTCCGAATTTACTCGGTACCAAGACCGGCTTTACGCCTCTTGCCGGGTATTCGCTCTTGGCAGTCGCTTCGGATGACACACGTCAACATCGAGTCATCGCCGTTTTATTGAATGATCCGTATCGTTGGCAAAGTATCCGGTCTATGTTGGATTGGAGTTTTCAAGCGATTGATTGGCAGTAGCTTATCTTTGAACATTTCTTCTATGGAAATACAAATAGCACAAGTACAGAGTTTGCCAGTAGTGATTGATGTTCTCAAGATTCTAACAACGGGACTTCTTGGGTTTTTGTTGGCTTTTGTTTTGACGCCATTGTGGACACATATATTGTATCAATATCGCATTGGTATCAGAATTAAACAGACGTCCGTTAGTGGAGATAAGCTGTCAGTAGTAAACACACTTCATGCTTCCAAGGCTGGAACTCCGACGATGGGTGGAGTCATCGTCTGGGTCTCGGTATTACTGCTCGTTTTATTCTCTCATTATGTGTTTCCGTTTATCGCGTTATGGACTGATACCAACTTCATTGCCCGTCTCGATTTTTTCAAACGATCTCAAGTATGGTTGCCGTTGTTCGTCTTGGTCACAGCAGGTATATTGGGATTGTTTGATGATTATATGAGTGTTCGGGGCAAAGGTGCCAATAAGGGTGGTGGTATGCGTTTCGCTTTGCGTTTTTGGTGGTTGTTTGTTATTGCAGGGTCTGGTGCTTGGTGGTTTTATGACAAATTGGGCTGGGACCGTATTCATATTCCCGCTATTGGAGATTTTTCTATTGGCTTGTGGTATGTGCCACTGTTCCTTTTTGTTATTTTATTTACCGCGATTTCTTCCAATGAAACAGATGGACTAGATGGTCTGAATGGAGGAGTGTTATTGATTGCTTTTAATGCCTTTGCCATTATTGCTTTTAGTCAGAATAAGATGGATTTGTCTGCTCTGTGCGCAGCTATATCTGGAGCGCTATTAGCGTTCCTCTGGTTCAATATTTATCCGGCTCGTTTTTTTATGGGGGACACAGGGGCCATTTCTTTGGGTACTACCTTAGGCGTGGTTGCTATGTTGACTAATTCCGCACTTGTTTTGTTTATTATTGTTTTTATTTATGTTATAGAATCTGGAAGCGTGGCGTTGCAATTGATAAGTAAGCGTTTCTGGAAGCGGAAAATTTTCTTGGCCGCACCTATCCACCATCATTTCGAAGCTAAGGGGTGGCAAGAACCCAAGATTGTTATGCGGGCATGGATTGTGACCACTTTGACTGCGTTGATTGGAGTGGTCATCGCGATCCTTGGTGCTGGTTAAAGAATATTTTTGTATCGATTTTTTTTGTCATCCTCTATGGGTATGCATTTGAAGAGTATTAAAGAAATGAATTTTTCCAACGAACGTGTTTTAGTGCGTGTGGATTTCAATATGGAATTAGAGGAAATGACGCAGAATTCGGAACATTTTCGTTTGGGTATTGTTAAACAAACTATTGATTACATTGCCTCTTTCCCTGGTGTGAAAATTGCCTTATTGACACACTTGGGACGTCCAGAACGAGCAACAGCACAGTTTTCAGTGAAACACATCATCCCCTTGGTTGAACATGCACTTGCGCGCCCAGTGGTATTCGTGACGGATTGTGTCGGTGCATTAGTTGAGAACGCTCTCCTTGCTTTACCTCAGGGGTCTGTGTTGTTGTTGGAAAATGTGCGTTATTATCCTGAAGAAGAAAGTAACAGCTTAGAGTTTGCGAGTGCTTTGGCCAAACCATTTTCCTTGTTTGTTAATGAAGCTTTTAGCGTGTGTCATCGAGCGCATGCATCTATCGTAATGGTTCCCTCGCTTTTACCTGCTGGGGCTGGGTTTCGATTATTGGAAGAATGCGAAAAGTTAGATCAGGTGCACTTTTCTCCGGAACATCCAGCTGTTGCTGTGATTGGAGGTGCCAAAATTGAGACCAAACTTCCGCTTATCCATGCTTTTGAAAAAAAATATGACGCTATTTTAGTTGGTGGAAAAATAGCAAATGAGGCTATTGATAAACAAATGATTTTTTCGGAAAAAGTGTTTTTACCACAAGATTTTTCATCAGTAAATCGTTTGGATATCGGTCTGAACACTATCGCACAGTATACGCAAATCATTCGATTAGCCAAAACAGTCGTGTGGAACGGGCCATTGGGAAAATTTGAAGAGACGCCCTATGATATCGGCACGTTTGCTATCTTACACGCTCTATTGGAAAATAAAAATGCTTTTGTGGTTATCGGCGGAGGTGAATCTTTGGCAGTTTTAGAAAAAGCAAATGTGATGAATAAAATTGGTTTTGTTTCTGCGGGTGGTGGAGCCATGCTGGAATATTTGAGCGGAAATATTTTACCCGGATTAGAGGCGTTGAAGGTTTAAGAATATGATATACTAAAAAAATATACTGAACATTATTTTATTATGGCAAAGATTAGCGCGGTGCAGGGGAGAGAAATTTTGGATTCACGTGGTAATCCGACGCTTGAGGTGAGGGTAACGCTTGAAGATGGTACTATAGCTCAGGCAGGTGTACCTTCAGGTGCCTCTACTGGTGCTTTGGAAGCAATAGAATTACGTGATGGTGACATGAAGCGTTATGGCGGACAGGGTGTTTTACAAGCCGTTGCCAATGTGAATGGTGAGATTGCGCAGTTGGTTATCGGGATGGAGGCCTCACACCAGAGTATCCTTGATCAGGCATTGATCACGTTGGATGGTACAGAAAATAAAGCACGTTTAGGAGCGAATGCCTTACTTGGTGTTTCATTGGCAGTGTGTCGCGCAGCGGCACACTCTTTGTCCATTCCGCTGTATGTGCATATTGGTGATCTGATGAGTCCACAACTTCAAATGTCGTCACGAAACAAAAAGATGCCCGTGCCGATGTTCAATATTTTGAATGGCGGTAAACATAGCGATTCTGGATTGTCCGTTCAGGAATTTAAGATTATTCCTTTTGGTATTGTCGGATATGCTGAGCAATTGCGTGCGGGGAGCGAGATTTTTCACACTTTGAAAAAGATTTTAGCACAAGAGGGCTTTTCGATTGGTGTTGGAGATGAGGGAGGATTTGCTCCACGTCTGGAGAGCCATACACAGGCATTGGAAATGATTGTTCGAGCAATAACCGAGGCAGGGTATCAGCCGGGTAAGGAGGTATGTATCGGTCTAGATGTAGCAGCCAATTCTTTTTATGAAATAGAAGAAGATCAATATGCACTGAAACCAGAAAATGTTTCTTTGACGCGGGAAAGTTTGCTGAATGTGTATCGAGAATGGATTCAAAAATATTTTGTGGTTTCCATTGAAGACGGACTGCATGAGGAGGATTGGCGGGGATGGGCATTGATGCAGGAAAAGTTAGGCAAAGAAACAGCGTCTTGGGGTAAACCGCTTTTGTTTATTGGCGATGATTTATTGGTAACCAATGTGAAACGTCTGCATAAGGCAATCGCAGAAAAGGCCTGTAATACCGTACTGATTAAGTTGAATCAAATTGGAACTGTGACTGAGACCATTGCTTGTATGGAATTGGCTGCTTCTGCAGGCATGCAGAGAATGGTATCGCATCGTTCAGGTGAAACCGTGGATGATTTCATTGCTGATTTTGCTTTTGGTACAGGAGCTGAGTTCATTAAAACAGGATCTTTATCTCGAGGTGAACGCATCGCAAAGTACAATCGTTTGTCGGCGATTGTACAGGAAGTCTTTTAATTCCTTCATCGGAAAATTGGAAATATGTTCGGATGCACGTTGTTCAAGAAAATCTCAATACCGTTTTATCATCCATCATACGAAGTCATCTGTGTTGGTTCGGTGTCGCAAGATATTTTTTTCCCTACTGACGAAGGACTGATTATTGATACGCCGGATGACATTACATCCAAGCAAAAAGTTGCCTTTGAGTTGGGTGGGAAATACCGAGTAGAAAACCGTTATGAGGCCGTTGGCGGTGTTGCTGCTAATGTTACATATGGGCTCACACGCCTGGGGCACCGCGCCGGTTGCTACAGTAAGTGCGGTCAGGATATGATTGGGCAGTGGATTTTTGATGCTTTTAAGCGAGAGCGTATCCCGACAGACCTACTAACGGCAGACCCCGATGTTGCGAGTGATGTATCAGCTATTATTGTATTGACGCGGAATGGTGAGCGTACTATTTTTCATAATCGTGATGCTAACGAACGTTTGGAAATTATTGACAGGCGATTTGCACACACACAGTGGGTTTTCATGAGTTCTCTCAATGGTGATTGGCAAAAAAATATGCGTCACATACTTCGTTTAAAAAATCAATACGGTTTTTCAATTGCCTTCAATCCTGGGCAACATAATATTAAGGAAAATCCTGAATTGATAGTAGAGGCTATACGGCAGTCAGCGGTCTTATTATTAAATAAAGATGAGGCTATTGAATTGATTAAGAGTATTCAACCAGATGTGCCTAAGCACCTTTTGGATGATGAGCAATTTCTTTTGAACGTACTCAAAAAATATGGTGCTGGCACTATCGGTATGACGGATGGTGTGCGTGGCGCATGGGGATACGACGGCAAAGCATACTGGCATTGTCCCATATATACTCTCGGAGTAGTGGTAGACAGCACTGGTGCTGGAGATGCTTTTGGGTCTGGATTTTTTTCAGCTTTGTTAGAAGGAAAACGTATTGAGGAAGCCTTAAGTTATGGCATCATCAATAGCGGGAGTGTAGTGGGTTCGTATGGCGCCATTGCCGGTCTTTTGTTTCAAGACATGTTGCAACAACAGATACTCAATGCTCATCCGCAACGTCTCGTGGTTGTGGAAGACAGAGAACGTACCAAAGAATAAGGATGTGTAGTATAATAGTAAAAGAAAACAAACAGCTATTTTCTATGGGTCTTTTTTCAAAACTTTTTTGGAGGCGGGAAACTGATTTGGTGCTCGCTTTGGATATTGGTACTGAAGTGGTCAAGGCATTGATTTTTCGAGTTGATCGTGAGCAAAAAACCGGTGTCGTCATCGGCGTGGGGAGGGTGGCACAGCGTACTGGTAATATGCAAAGTGGAGCGGTCGCTGATATCGGCGGTGTGATTGTGTCGGCACGTGAAGCTATTACGCTTGCGAAGAAAAAGGCTGGTGTCAAACGGGTGGAAAAAAGTATTATCGGTATTGCTGGTGAACTAGTCAAAGGAACTACGACCACTGTCCATTATGAGCGGGTGAATGCAGAAGTGCGTATTGGGTTGGCCGAGATAAAAATGATTATTCAAAAAGTCCAGGAAAAAGCGTATCAACGTATTAAACATCAACTTTCTTGGGAAACAGGGCAGGATGATATTGATGTGAAGCTCATTAATGCAGCTATTGTTGATGTGCGCATTGATGGATATCATGTCTCTAAGCCGATTAACTTTCAGGGTAGAGACGTTTCGATGAGCGTGTTTAATGCTTATGCGCCGATGATTCATCTTGGTGCCTTGCAGACTATCGCAGATGAACTTGATTTGGATCTGATTTCCATTGCCGCGGAACCATATGCTGTGGCACGATCCGTTGAGGTGGAAGATATTTTGGATTTCAATGCTATTTTTATTGATGTTGGAGGCGGTACTACCGACATTGCCGTGGTGCGCAACGGTGGTCTGGAAGGGACTAAAATGTTCGCTTTGGGGGGTCTAGCTTTTACGAAGCGTTTGGCACAGGAATTGCAACTCAGTTTGGATGTGGCGGAAAAACTTAAGTTAGATTATGCGCATGGGCGTTTGAGTCAATCAGAAACAGATCGTATCAGTGCCCTGTATAGTGATGACTGTCGTATCTGGCTTGGTGGCGTTGAACTTTCTTTGTTGGAATTTGCAGCGACAGACATTTTACCATCCCGTATTTTTTTGTGCGGTGGCGGATCAGCCTTACCGGGTATCAAGCAGTCTCTGCTTTCTCAGGAATGGCGTAGTGCCAACTTGCCTTTTACCAAGGAAATACAAGTGAGTTTTTTACAACCAAAAGATATTGCTCGTATGACAGATATAACTGGAGAACTAACCAATCCACAAGACATTACTCCACTTGGTTTGGCCAATCTTGCTTTGCTGGATTATGTTGATGAAGAAAAAATGTTGTCAGGAATTTTACGTCGTAGCTTAGAAACCATTGAAAAACAATAAAAAAAATTTTACCCTTATGGCAAAAACTTTTTATATCGATTCTGATGAAGAAATCATTTCCGTTATAGGGCGTTTACGGAAATCTTCCGATACAGAAAATATATTCGTGTTTCCTAAGCGTGCCTTGGTATTGCAAAGTATTGTTAATTTACGTTTGTTGCAACGGGAGGCGCAGAAAATGAGCAAAGGCATTATGGTTGTGACGCAGGATGATATGGGGCGTATGTTGGCAACTAAGGCGGGCATCGCGACAGAAAATTACTCTGATGAACGTTTGGCAACGGAAGTATATGAAGAGACAATACCGACAGAAGAAATGAAGCCCTTACAGATACCTCCAGAAGCCTTTACTCCGCACTCACCATTTGGCGTTCGCGTTGATATGATTGGTAGCCAAGATTTTTATGTGACGCCCGATACTCAAGAAAGACGTTTGTCCAAACAGACGGCCCTGGCACAACCGATGATGAAGCGTGATGATCCAAAAAAATTGCGGGTACGTAATATGACTCCAGAAAAAATGACTAGCTTGAATTCATTGCGTTCTCAGTCCGAATATGTGAAACACCCTCCGTTGCCAGTATCAAATTCATCTGGAATTCCGGCTTTTGTACCGGCGTCTAGAGATCGCTTGGCTCCTGTTCCACCGACACCCACTGTGGCTGAAACAGAAATATCTCGAAGTAATCGCTTGAAGAATTTTTATAATAATCAGGATATATCACCTACACCAACTTCTGCGAAACCTGCACCTTTAATCAATTCCGCTGTTTCCGGGTCTGGTAAGAAGATGCATTTTATTTTGGCGATTCTCGGCACGGCGACGTTGTTGTCAGTGGTGGGTGTCGGATTGTTTCTATTTGTACCGAAAGCGGAAATACATCTGACACCGTATCGTATTACACAACCTGTTGATATTACACTGAATGGTCAATCTTCTGGGAGCACGGTGACCAGTGCCGATATGCTAATGGTGCGAATTTTTGCACGCGAGTACCCAATATCAGTTGCAGTACCTGCAACTGGAAAATCTAGTAGCGTAAACCAGAAAGCGCGTGGTACTGTAATCATTTCCAATAATTATAGTACTGAACCGCAAACGCTTGTTGCGACCACACGTTTTGAAACATCTGATGGCAAACTCTTTCGTCTTGTCAAAAGTGTGACAGTACCAGGGATGACGGGATCTAGCGCGGGAGTGATTGAGGCTGAGGTGATTGCTGACCAATCTGGTGAAGTATATAATATTGAACCAACCACCTTTCACATTCCTGGTTTTAAAGGTAACCCAAAGTATGATGCTTTTACCGTGCAATCAAAAAAGACGATGCTGGGTGGTGGTAATGAAGGATTATCTGATGTATCTGTTGTTGCCAGAGTGGATTTGGAAACTGCGGAACGTGAAGCGCGTGAAAAAGCGAAAGAAGAATTTTTACGTGAAGCACGTGGTACACTTAAAGAGGATGAAAAAATATTGGAAGAACAGATGGATGTGACGGCTCTGCAACCAGTGGCTGGTCCACAGATAGGGATGGTTGCCAATATGATTGAGTATCAAAATACGTTTAAGATTCAGGCTTTTATTTTTCCTGAAGAGCAAATACACGAGAAAGTTGAAAATGTTGTGAATAAGGAGTTGCAAGGCGTACCTTTTCATCCGGTTTCTTCTCTTTTGGCTTACGATGATTCTCTGCCTGATTTCACAACTGGTACGGTTCGGCTAAAAGTTCGCGCTCTAGTGACCATGGAATCAGTTATTGATAATGAGCGTATCAAGGAATCCTTACTTGGGAAAGATGAACAAGCATTGCAAGATATGCTTCCCACATTGACAGCAGTGAAAAAAATGAGAGTGTCTTTTCATCCTGAATGGTTGATGCGGAGTGTGCCAAAATCATCTGGTCGAACCGTCATTTTTGTTGAGTCGGGAGAGATGATAGAGTAATGTTTTCTTGTAGCCAATTAGTGTGTTATTCTGAATATTGTTTTGACATAAAGTCGTATGGACTATGGGTTGACGAATGAAGAAAAGGCCTTGCATCAAGCAAAAGTGCGACGAGCACAATTGGATCTTTTGAGTGTGCAAAGTGACAGGAATCGCCTTATGCACAAACAAGTTGACTTGATAGCGGAATTACGACGCCTTCACCTAACAATCGAACATCTCAAAACGAACATTGAAGACAAAACAACTGAAGAACATCAGGTGAGCAAAGAGATCGAACGTCTAGATGAGATGATTGCACACACCAAAAAGGCGATGAATACACTCTAAAGAACCATTATTATCAACAAAACCATTTAATGTATTATTCCTCTCTCTGAGTATGCGAACTGACATAGTCCAAAGTGTGCGACAGAAATACCTTGATTTTTTTCAAAAAAAAGGGCATATAGTAGTGCCTTCAGCTTCTTTGGTGCCTGAAAATGATCCTACGACACTCTTTACTGGCTCCGGAATGCAACCCATTATCCCGTACCTTTTGGGTGCACCGCATCCGTTGGGTACACGCATTGCGAATACTCAAAAATGTGTTCGTGCACAAGATATGGAAGAAGTGGGAGATAATCGTCACACTACATTTTTTGAAATGCTTGGTAATTGGTCCTTTGGAGATTATTTCAAAAAAGAACAAATAACTTGGATGTGGACTTTCTTGACTGAAACGCTCAAACTAGATCCGCATCGTTTGTATTTTACCTGTTTTCAGGGAAATGAACTTCTTGATATTCCACGTGATACTGAGTCGGCTGATTTGTGGCAAGCATTATTTGCTAAACGGGGGATGGAAGTACGGATTGGTTTGCACCCTTTGGAAGAAGGTATCCGTCCAGAAGAACATATTTTTTATTATCCTGAATCCAAAAATTGGTGGAGTCGATCTGGTGTTCCTACCAATATGCCAGTAGGTGAACCAGGTGGCCCAGATACAGAAATGTTCTGGGATTTTGGTTTAGATAGAGCATTTCATGAAAATTCTGTTTGGCGGGAAAGTCCGTGTCATGTGAATTGCGATTGTGGACGTTTTATGGAAATAGGCAACAATGTGTTTATGGAATATCGTAAAACCGATGCTGGTTTTGAACGTTTGATTCAGAAAAATGTCGATTTTGGTGGCGGTCTGGAGCGTATGATGGCTGCTGTCCAGGATAATCCAGATATATTTTCTGGACCTCTTTTTATGCAATTACGTCAAAGTATTGAGACATTATCAGGGAAACGGTATGGGGAAAACCCTCAATACACCTACGCTTTTCGAGTGGTGATGGATCATATACGTGCGGGTGTTTTTCTGGTGTCTGATGGTGTTCGACCAAGCAATGCTGATCAAGGATACGTATTACGACGCTTACTTCGTCGAGCAGTGCGTTTTGCCGACACTTTAGCGATTACTGATCCCAGATCTTTGGTGGTATTGACGATGGCCGTGGTGGAGCAATATCGGGGAGTTTTCCCTATGTTAGGAGAAAAAGTTTCAGAAATTACCGCAATTATCGATGCTGAAGAAGTGAAGTTTCGTGAAACATTGACACGTGGAATGCGAGAATTGGAGAAACGGTGTTTGTCTGGAGTTTTTTCCGGAAAAGATGCTTTTGAATTGTTTACGACGTATGGATTTCCTCTGGAAATGACTCAGGAAATCGCACAAGAAAGAGGACTATCATTTGACATACAAGTGTTTCAAGAGGAATTCACGAAGCATCAAGCATTATCACGCACTGCGAGTCAAGGTAAGTTCAAAGGTGGCCTGGCAGATACAAGTGCGATGTCAGTGAAATATCATACTGCTACGCATCTTCTGCAACAAGCATTGCGTACAGTATTGGGAAGCCATGTTTTTCAAAAAGGGAGCAATATTACACCAGAACGTTTGCGTTTTGATTTTTCACATCCTACCAAAATGACTGACGCGGAAAAATCTGCCGTGGAAGCGCTCGTGAATCAGAAAATTTCCGAGAAATTACCCGTGAGTTACATAGATCTTCCATTAGCAGAAGCGGAAAAACGTGGAGCGATTGGATTATTTGAAGAAAAATATGGAGATCGTGTTCGAGTCTATAAGATTGGTGAATTCAGTCTGGAGTTTTGTGGTGGACCTCATGTGACCAGTACGGGTGATTTGGGACATTTTAGAATCCTTAAAGAGGAAGCTTCATCAGGGGGTATCAGAAGAATAAAGGCTATTTTGGAAGAGGCTGATGTTGCAGAGAAAGGGTGAGCTCGTTTGACAGTATCGTCTGCATCCGCTACACTAAAGAAACGTATAAATGGACTGTGAATGAACGTATGATTGCAATTATCAAAACTGGCGGGAAACAGTATAAAGTATCCGAGGGTCAAAAAATCAAGATAGAGAAGCTTTCTGATGAAATCGGAACGGTAGTGCGTTTTGAAACATTGTTTATTGGTGATGAAAAGGGTGTACATATTGGCACACCTGTTTTGGAAACTGCTCTCGTAGAAGGAAAAATTGTGGCACATGAACGTACCAAAAAGGTTTCTGGTATCAAACACAAGGCCAAGAAGCGTTATCTGGTGCGCTATGGACACCGCCAACATTACACAGAAGTACAGATTGAGAAAATTGCTGTTAAATAACCTCCTCCTCTCTTCGGCTTTTTGAGCAAAATCTCTCCTTAAAAGAGGGATTTTTGTTTATAATATATAAATAGGATAAGAAAAAAAGAAATAAGAAAACCACACAAATGCCATTGGCGTTTGTGTGGTTGAAGAACTGAAGATATGGTTTGAGTATAAAGATTGCGCATTGACCGTGCCTACTGATCCTTCTCAAAAATATCGGAGACTTTAAAGCCTCCATCAGTATTCAATGCATAGGGATTCCCATGGTTTTCAAGCCATTCCCATTCCCGATCTTCATCATTCTCAAAATCAGGATATCCTTCCTGATTTTTAAATGCACAGGAAAAATCATCAAGTTGTGAAGTAGCCATGAAATCCTCCTTTTCGGATTGTATCGTAACGGCCTTTATATTATAGCAAGTCTGTGCGATTTGTCAATGAAGCGATGAGCGTCATATCATCGGCATATTCTATATCTCCGCCTGTTGCGAGTCCACGTCCGATGCGCGTAACCTTGATAGAGTATGGCTCTAATTTTTTCTTGAGATAGAGAGCAGTGAGATCGCCTTCTGTAGTCGGATTGGTTGCAAGGATGACTTCTTGTATCGCGTCTATTTCGACACGTTTCAGGAGCTCAGTAATATGTAGTGTCTGGCTATTGTCACTTTTTCCACTTTCGAGAAGTCCTCCCAAGACATGATAGAGTCCTTGATACGCATGCGTCCGTTCAATGGCGATGACATCTAATGGTTCCTCGACAACACAAAGTGTATGCTGGATACGTTTATTTTCATGACAGATACTACACAGCGTATCTTCTGCAATATGAAAACAGCGTTGGCAACTCTTGAGACGTGGAAGTTCTTCGAGACTATCCGCAAAACTTTGTAGCACTTCGGGATTTTGTTTGAAAAGATAGAGAACGATGCGTTCTGCCATTTTTGGTCCTACTGATGGCAGTGCGGAAAAATGAGCGATGAGTGATTGAAATACTTTCGGATATTGCATATGTTTCTCTCTTTCTGACAAACAACAATTTTTTTGTGACAGAAATACCCTAATTGTTATGGATTTTTTCGAGCGATTTGAACGTCGTTGAGTTCTCATCAAAATACAATTGAATCTTGCCAACTGGTCCGTTACGATGTTTGGCTACAATGACATCGGCAATATTTTTATTGGGTGTATCTGGTTTAACACGGTCTTCACGATAGAGAAACATTACGACATCAGCATCTTGTTCGATGGAACCAGATTCACGCAAATCAGAAAGTTTCGGTAGTTGATCAGGGCGGGATTCGACGGCACGAGAGAGCTGTGAGAGTGCGATGACAGGAATATTGAGTTCACGAGCAAGTTGTTTGAGTCCGCGGGAAATTTCGGAAATTTCTTGAACACGATTATCACCTCCATATCGGCTACCGCGTCCTTCCATCAATTGAAGATAATCGACAATGATCAATCCAAGATTATGTTCGGCCTGGAGACGGCGCGCCATCGTACGCATTTCCATAATGTTTAATGATCCGGAATCATCAATGAAAATTGGTGCTTCGGATAACACTCCCATGGCATCGGAGATTCGTTCGAAGTCATTGTTTAGTCCTTCGCTGGAAAGTTTACCCGTGCGGAGCTTCCAGAGATCAACGCTTGCTTGTGAAGCAATCATGCGATCTACCAATTGGTCTGATCCCATTTCAAGAGAAAAGATACCGACTGGCACTTTTCCATGAATACCCACCTGTCTCGCGATGTCGAGCGCAAATGTTGTTTTACCAATAGAAGGGCGAGCCGCAAGAATAATAAGATCAGATTTCTGTAAACCAGCTAACAGCCCATCCAGATCAGGAAAGAATGTCTGCACTCCGCGAAAAGTGTGATCACTTTTATGGAGTTCATCTATGCGGTTGAAAGCAGTTTCTAGAATTGATTTGATAGGCACAAAATCCTGTTTGATATATTTTTGAGAAACAGCAAAGATCTTTTGTTCTGCTTCATCAAGCAATTTCTGAACATCTTCCGAAGCGTCATATCCGAGCTCGACGATATCACTTGCCGCACTAATGAGGCGACGCAGCAAGGCTTTCTTTTGAACAACTTTGGCATAGTGTGCCACGTTGGTGGCAGAAGGAACCGAATTGACGAGAGATGCAAGATAGCTGGATCCACCCACTCGTTCTAGTTGTGCTTTTTCTTCGAGTTTATTGGCTAGTGACAAGACATCTATAGGCTCACGATCTTCATAGAGTGTGAGCATAACCTCATAGATGAGATTGTGATCATCTTTATAAAAATCACCAACCTTGAGAATATCTGCTACTTTGATGATTGCGTCTTTGTCCAGCATCAAAGAACCAAGAACCGAGGTTTCGGCTTCGAGATTGTGTGGAGGGATGCGCAGGTGTTCGGTTTTTGATGCCATAGGTATGTAGTATAGCTGTTTTTTCCTTACAACTCAAATAATAGACAAAATACAAAAATATGGTATAATAAAAAATACCAAATCTATATTTTTCGCACGCGGTAGCCGTCAGTTATATCTTCGATATAGTACCCTCGTGTTTCCAAAAGGGATCGCACACGATCAGACTCTTGGAAATTTTTGTCTTCACGGGCCTTGTGTCTCTCTTGAGCTAATGCTTCTATATCAGCAGGAATGACCTCAGCAAAATCAGTAACCAATCCGAGCAGAAAGAATATTTTTTCAAAAATACTCTGAAGGGCTGTTGTCTGTATGAGTGTCTGTGTATCCATGAGTACATTGCTGTGACGAGCAAGTTCTAGTGCGATAGCCAGAGCCTCGGGTGTGTTGAAGTCGTCACGAATGGCGGAACGGATACGTTCAAGAAAGACGGTACCATCAAAGCCGTTTGGATCATTAACAGCGTTCAAAGAAATACGTTCGTAGGTTCTCAGCAATGTCTCTTTGTTCTTTTTTCCTTGCTCGATACTTTCCCAAGTAAAATTCATTTGACTGCGGTAGTGAGAGCCTAGAAGAGTAAGACGAAAATCCATGGCTGTGAATCCGCGTTCCAGAATATTTTCTAATGTATAAAAATTGCCTTTTGATTTGGACATTTTGATACCGTCTGCCAGCATGTGTCGACTGTGTAAGAAATAGTGAGTGAATGGCTGTTCAGTCACGCCTTCTGATTGGACGATTTCCGCTTCGTGATGGGGAAAAATATTGTCCTCTCCTCCGGTATGAATATCGAGTGTGGTACCCAAATATTCCATACTCATGGCACTGCATTCGATATGCCAGCCGGGGTAGCCTTCGCTCCAAGGTGATGGCCAGTGCATCAAATGACTCACTGGCGCTTTGAGCCATAAGGCGAAATCCCAAGGATGGCGTTTGTCTGGATGTTCTTCTAGACGTGCACCCACTTTGAGTTTTTTGAGTGTGTTGCCAGAAAGCCGGCCATAATCAGGAAATGTTGTGACATCAAGAAAAACATTGCCATTGACCGTATAAGCATGACCCTTGGCAATGAGCTCGGTGATGAGTTTGATCATCTGTGGAATATGTGCGGTTGCCCGAGGGAAATAGTGTGCCGGCAAAATATTCATCTTTTCTTCAGTTCGATGGAAATAATCTTCAAAAAAAAGCGCAATTTCTTCGGGAGTCTTGTGTTCCTCACGAGCTTTTTTGGCTACCTTGTCCTCTCCACCGTCTCCCTGCGCGATATCGTCGGCGGTCATGTGTCCGACATCGGTAATGTTTTTGATTAAACGGACCTCATACCCGACATCTTCTAGGGTACGTCGGACAGTGTCGGCGAAAACAAAAGCACGAATATTACCAATATGGATATAGTTATAGACGGTGGGACCACAAGAATACATGCCCACTTTCCCTGGATGAAGCGGTATGAATTCTTCTTTGTTTTTGGTAAGTGTGTTATAGAGATACATAAACATAAAGACAGAGATATGGTAAGCATGGATACTTAGTTCAGTATTTCAGAGCCATTTCTTTGCTTTGAAAACTGTCATTGTGATAACGGAAAGCAATAACATCAAACTGACGTGTATCCAAAAAGCGTATGGACTATTACCAAAAGGAATTCTGGCGCTCATGGCAAGCATGTTGGAATACGCAGTCATGGGCAAGAGGACGGCTGAAAAAATAGTCAATACCTTCATAGTAAGGTCCAGTTTGTTAGAAAGCAAGGAATTATTTGTTGCTTCGAGAGCTTCAATAGTTTCTTTTTGACTTTCCAAAATGTTCCAGAGGCGGATATTGGTACCAATGAGATCTTGAAAATAGAGTTTTGTTTCTTTTGGAATGAACGGATGATCCTTTTGGATGATAGATTCTAGAATGGAACGTTGTGGTTTGAGGGTACGACGAAAATTGAGGATATCACGTTTGAGAACGGAAATCTCAAAAACCATTTCTTTTTCTTTTTCTGCAAATACCTGCGTCTCTACGAAATCTAGTTTTTTATTGATATGATCGAGGCGAGGAAAACAGGAATTGATAAGGAGTTCGAGTAGATTATAGAGTAGGTGGGCTGGTGTTTCCTCTAAGGAAAGACGGCGCTTCCCCTCACTTTTTTGTAAATCAGCAAAAAAATGTGTGAGTTGATAGATATTGGTACGGTGACTTGTGATGAGATGGCCTTGAGTGAGAATGATATCTAGTTCTCCAGGATATGTGGTGCGGTGTTCGACATCAAAGAGTGGAATATGGATAGAAAGGAAAAGACAACTGTCATATTGGACAACCTTGGGCTGATAGGTCGGCGTGATGAGTTCCTCAATAGCCAAAGGATGAATATTAAAATTTTCTTGTAGATAAAGAATGTCGTCTTTTCCAGGGTTTTCAAAATCAATCCAAGTTATTTTTTTGTGTTCGATAATGTTCATATTCTTTGCTCAAAATACGAATAATATTGTACAGTTTTCTTTTTTGTAGTATATCAATGAAACTGCTGATTGACAAAGTGTCAGGGGAAGACTATGCTCTGTAATATGAAAATGACTGTTCTATTTTTCATTACATTGTATCAAAGGACACTGTCCTTTGATCATGGGTGGCTTGGAAAAGTCACGGGTATTCATTTTTGTCGTTTTTATCCCACATGTAGCGCCTATACGTATACGGCCATAGAACGGTATGGTATTTCGTATGGCAGTTTGCTTGGGATCAAACGTATTCTCCGTTGCCATCCGTGGCATGATGGAGGGTATGATCCGGTGCTTTAACAACCAGGGAGGTGGCTTTATTTTTTGGCACTATTCTCTTTTTTTCTTGAGGAGTATAGAGAGATGTTTGATAAACGCAAAGAATCAATCAAGGTTAAGGGTGATGTATGGTCTTTGGATCCCGAAACCAGAAAACACACTGTTTTCTGTCAACAGGCGATATTGCACCGAAATTTACAAGCAGGGACTAGCGGTCAACTGCCTGTCTCTGATGCGAGATACTACCTGCAGGAGGATGACTTGGTGTGTAAGGTGTGTCAATTTAGTTGCTTAGAGTGAGGTGAAGTGAATAAAAATAAAGTGACAATTGTGAAGACGTTCTTCGCATCAGGCTAGCGATTTTCGACTAGCCTTTTTCTTTGCTTAAAAAACAGTTTAGCACTCTTCTTGACAGAGTGCTAATTTCTTTTTATACTTAAATTACTGCAAAAAATATATCATTAAGGAGTTTATGAACACTCGCCAACAAAAAGTATTGTCTGCAATCGTAGAACTCTATACTGAATCTGCTCAGCCGGTCGGTTCGCAGGCATTGCTTGAGCGCTTCAGTTTTCCGGTGAGTTCAGCGACGCTTCGGAGTGACATGGTCATTCTAGAAGAAGAGGGTTATCTCTATCAGCCACATGTTTCCGCGGGACGCATTCCAACGGATAGTGGTTATCGGATGTATGTGCGAGAGATGATGGGTGAAGAGACATTGTCCCGTCAGGATCAGGAACGTTTGCAGAAAGAATTGCTCATGTTGCGCGCCAAGCATATGCGCCTTGGTCGGACGACGGCAAAACTGCTCGCATCACTGTCTGGTAATCTTGCGGTATCTGGTCTTATGGACAAGGAGGAGTTTTATGATTTCGGGATGCGTGAGCTTATCGAAAATCCGGAATTTCAAGAAATGGATGAACTCTGTCGTCTGGTAGAGGCATTAGATTCTCTTGATGAGAAATTGGAGACCCTGATGGCAAATTTGCCGAATGAAGAAACGCAGATTTTTATCGGGGATGAAAATCCAATCGAAGGTATCAAAAACTGTGCGATGGTGGTAGCACCCTATCAGAATACGGAAGGAGAGCGCGGAATATTGGCGATTATCGGTCCCAAACGCATGGAGTATGCCAAAAACAAGTCTCTGATAGAATATATGAGGTCATTGTTGAACACTACGTTTATGGTTGTGGTTATCGGTGGTAATATGATATATATAATTCGCTAAAAAGCAAAACGCGTATGGCAAAAAACAAGCATCATCCAGACGACGAATTTGAGATTTCACATGAGGAAATCATGCCACGTCCCAAAAAGCAGAGTACAGAAGATTTACGTGCCGATGAAAATACGATAGCCACTGGAGAGACTACGATTGATTGGCAGGAAAAGGCTACCGAATATCTGGAAGATTGGAAACGCACACAGGCAGAGTTTGAGAATTATAAGAAACGACAGGCAGTTTCGCAGAAAGAATTGACAGGATATTTGATAGAGAAATTGGTTCTCGATATCGTTCCTGTTTTGGATAATTTTCGTTCCGCGACCTTGCACGTGCCGGCTGAGCAAAAAGAAAGCCCGTGGGTTATCGGTATTCAATATATTGAAAAGCAATTGGAATCTGTCTTGACCGACCACGGCGTGGAAACGATAGAAGTACAGCCTGGCGAGGCGTTTGATCCGAATATCCATGAGGCAATCAGTAGTGAACGGGTAGAACATGTACCATCTGCTATCACCGAACCACAAGATATGGTAACCAAGGTCCTACAGAGAGGTTATCGCTTTGGAACGAGAGTTATTCGACCAGCCAAGGTTATCGTGAGTGAAAGATCTGGAAAAATTGTTTGAAAGCACAGAGTTCTAATTTTATACAAAACATTATTCGTAATATTATACACATATGAGCAAGATACTGGGTATCGATTTGGGAACAACAAATTCCGCGATGGCATTTGTCGAAGGGGGCGCCCCATCTATCGTCGAAAACAAGGAAGGAAATCGTACAACACCATCGATGGTGGCGATATCCAAGACCGGCGAGCGTCTTGTTGGGTTGCTTGCCAAACGTCAAGGTGTCACTAATCCAGAAAATACATTGTTTTCTGTCAAACGCCTCATTGGACGACATTTCAATGACGACGAGGTACAACGTGATATGAAGACTTTGCCCTATAAAGTGATTCAGGCAGGCGAGGGCGTGAAAATTGTTATGGGAGGCAAGGAATATACGCCACAGGAAGTCAGCGCGATGATTTTAAGCAAACTCAAAGCCGATGCTGAAGAGAAGCTTGGCGAGAAGATCACCGATGCCGTCATTACGGTACCGGCGTACTTCGATGATTCTCAGCGTAAAGCGACCAAGGAAGCTGGAGAAATTGCTGGTTTTAATGTTCGTCGCATCATCAACGAGCCGACCGCCGCCGCCCTTGCCTATGGTTTCAACAAAAAGAAAGATGAGAAGATTGCGGTCTACGACCTCGGTGGTGGAACTTTTGATATTTCTATCCTCGAAGTCGCCGAAGACACAGTCGAAGTGAAATCCACGAACGGCGATACACATCTCGGAGGTGATGACTTTGACCAGCGCATCATCCACTGGATTATTGATGAATTCAAGAAACAGGAAGGTATCGATCTTTCCAAAGATCCGCTCTCGCTCCAGCGCATCAAGGAGGCTGCGGAAAAAGCAAAGATTGAACTCTCCACCGCAAATGACACTGAGATTAATCAGCCATTCATCACGAGTGATGCCAACGGCCCGAAGCATTTGTTGCTCAAGATGACTCGTGCCAAACTTGAAGAGCTCGTACACGACCTCGTGGAAGCGTCATTTGAACCGGTAAAAAAAGCTCTTGCCGATGCCAAGCTTACAGTGAAAGACATCAATGAAGTCGTACTCGTCGGAGGAATGACCCGTATGCCACTCGTGCTGTCATCCGTGGAAAAATTCTTCGGTAAGAAACCAAACATCACCGTCAATCCTGATGAAGTCGTCGCACTCGGTGCCGCTCTTCAAGGAGGTGTGCTCGAAGGATCAGTCAAAGACGTACTCTTGCTGGATGTCACTCCACTTACATTTGGTATCGAGACGATGGGAGGTGTGCGAACTCCGCTCATTGATCGAAACACGACCGTTCCGGTATCCCGTTCGCAGACATTCTCAACCGCCGCTGACAACCAGCCATCCGTACAGATCCATGTTTTGCAAGGTGAGCGTGAGATGGCATCTGATAATAAGTCTCTCGGCCAATTCATCCTTGATGGTATTCCACCAGCACCCCGTGGTGTCCCTCAGATCGAAGTAACGTTTGACATCGATGCTTCCGGTATCTTGTCCGTTACTGCCAAAGACAAGGCAACGAACAAATCCCAGTCCATCCGCATTGAATCATCCACCGGACTTTCCAAGGATGAGATCGAGCGGATGACCAAGGACGCCGAACTGCACGCTGAAGAAGACAAGCGCAAGAAAGAACTCATTGAGGCACGCAATATGGCCGACAGCCTCTCCTACACCACGGAGAAATCGATGAAAGACGCCGGTGACAAACTCACCGAAGATGAAAAGAAGCCTGTTGAGGAAGCTATCACTGAGCTCAACAAAGTCAAGAACGGCGACGACCTTGAAGCCATCAAGAAGGCGACCGAAGCTCTCTCCCAAGTCGCGCAGAAGATCGGTGAGAAGCTCTACAAGGCAACCCAGGAGGCACAAGCCGCTACTCAGCCAGGTGAAGCTAAGTCGGAAGGTGAAGGCACCGTTGAAGCACCGAAGGATGCCGAAACAGAGCCAACAAAGCCTGAAGGCGACAAGTCAACAGACGAGGAGAAAAAGTAGGAGTAGAATAAGAGCGGAGGGTTTTCCCTCCGCTCTTACATTATTTTAGACGAGTTTTTATTATTTTTTTCTAAATTAGAATTAATAGCTAGAAGTCCCCACCAATAGCACTTGAAGATACGATGGAGTTGACTGAATGGAGAAATAAACGTTCTATTTTGTAAAGATACTTATGTTCATTTGAAACAGTTTTTGATAGATATTGAAAATGATTTTCTTTTACCTCAATCAGAAAACTACTATACTTTGAGAAATAATCAGTTGTAATAGTCTATGAAATTCATCATCATTTACATCACGCATCCGAATATGAAGGAGATGAAGGGGGTGGCTGATGCCTTGCTCTGAGGTTGACTTGTAGGTACTTGAAGTTTTTGGTAGTATTGATCTAGGAGCCCTATACTCTTTTCGGCCATTGATGATATACTTTGTATAGAGACACGATACAGTCTAAATAGTGGAATATTCTGGCGTATGCAATCAAAAAACATACCAGATTCCGCAGAGCTTGTTTTTGAGGGAGTGGTTTTTCGGGTTTATCAATGGCACCAGGAGCTATATGATGGATCAACAGCCATTTTTGAGAAAGTCGTACATCCCGATAGCGTTGAAATGATTGCTATGGTAGATGGACGGGTAATAATACTGGAACAGGAACAACCCACACATCCGAAATTTATTTCTTTTCCCGGAGGAAGGGTGGATCCCAACGAAGAGCCGTTGATCGCAGCTCATCGGGAACTTTTGGAAGAAACAGGCCATCGATCAGATGACCTTTTTTTATGGAAAACGATTGAAAGCGTAGGCAGTGTTCAGGGGGCTTGTCATATTTTTATTGCGCGTGATTGTGTACAGGTGCATGACGGTATGCCCGATCCAGGAGAAAAAATAGAGAGACGTCTGATAGATTTTGACGAATTATTATATCTGGTGGAACATCCACGCTTTCGATGTAAGGGTTATCTCAAGGAAACATTGTATCGTTTGCGTTTGTATGAAGAAGAGAAGCAGGCATTTTATGACTTGTTGTTTCCGCGGTTTGCAGTAGAAGAAGCGGTACATGATTGATTAAGTTTGTATGCGTATTGATAGACGTGGGATATTGAGGTTGATGCGATATTCCGTAGTTGGAATATCGACGTTTATTTTTGATCTCGGACTATTATTTCTCTTGACAGATGTATTTGGTTGGCATCCAGTTATGGCTTCGGGCATCGCTTTTGCTACAGCCGTGTCAATCAATTATTTCTGCAGTCGGAAATTTATTTTTCGTGGAAGCGTGCAATCGACCCGTTCCAGTTATGGGATATTTTTACTCATCGCCCTGTGCGGTTTTGGTTTGGTGATTGGGGGGATGGCACTGTTGGTGACGGTATGGCATTGGCATTATCTGTTTTCCAGGATTCTTATCGCCCTGGTGACTGGATTTTGGAATTATCTACTGAATCTTTATGTTAATTTTCAAGTCGCTGGAAAAAATAACTTGCCTTGAAAAAAGAGCAAGAATATAAAAAATGGCTTTATAGAGATATTTTTAATTAGCACTCTCATATGGTGATTGCTAATTTTTTAGATATATGATATTCTTAACAAAAGAGAAACAGCAGACAAAAAATGAGAAATAATGTTTGGTATCTCTTATTTATTTGTTGAACAAACAAACTCTATGGATTTTAATAAATTGACTCTTAAGAGTCAGGAAGCGTTGAAAAACGCTCAGGAAATCGCCTTATCACGAAGCAATTCACAAATGGATGTCGCGCATCTGCTATATGCGTTACTCATGCAAGCTGATTCCATTATTCCGGTCATTCTTGGGAAGTTACAGGTTGATATCGAAAAACTGAAAGGGAAGGTTGCAGATACAATGGATCATTTGCCGCAGGGTGAGACGGGATCAGTGGGACAAATTTCTGTGTCTCCTGTTTTGGTGCAGGTGTTCAACACTACGGAAAAGGAAATGCAAAAAATAGGTGACAGTTTCGTTTCAACAGAACATATGCTTTTGGCACTTTTGACGATAACGCATCCAGTGACGAAATTGTTGCATGAGGCTGGTATTCAGTATGATGCGGTTTTGAAAATTTTGTCACAAGTACGGGGGACTCAGCAAGTGGAAAACCAGGAACCAGAACAGACCTATCGAGCGTTGGAAAAATACGCAATCAATATCACTCAGTTGGCGCGTGAAGACAAGCTGGATCCAGTCATCGGGCGAGATGAAGAGATACGGCGTGTGATGCAGGTCTTATCTCGTCGCACCAAGAATAATCCTGTTTTGATTGGGGAGGCAGGCACTGGAAAAACAGCAATCGTCGAGGGATTGGCACAACGTATTGTGGCAGGAGACGTTCCGGAAAATTTGAAAAACAAAGAGGTTATTTCTTTGGATCTTGGTTCATTGTTAGCCGGTGCCAAGTTTCGTGGTGAATTTGAGGAACGGTTGAAAGCAATTTTGAAAGAAGTGGAGCGTTCGGCTGATCGTTGTATTTTGTTTATTGACGAGCTTCACACGTTGGTTGGAGCTGGGGCGACTGAGGGGTCTTTAGATGCTTCTAATATGTTGAAACCAGCATTAGCACGAGGTAAATTGCGTGCCATCGGGGCCACGACACTCAAAGAGTATCAAAAATATATTGAAAAGGACGCAGCTTTAGAGCGACGTTTTCAGCCGGTGTATGTGAGTGAGCCATCGGAAGAAGATGCGATTGCCATTTTGCGTGGTATCAAGGAAAAGTATGCTTTGCATCATGGCGTCAAAATAACTGACGATGCTTTGATTGCCGCGGTCAAACTTTCTTGTCGTTATATTAATGATCGTTTTTTGCCTGACAAGGCAATTGATTTGGTGGATGAGGCAGCTTCTTTACGAAGAATGGAGATTGATTCGATGCCGACGGAGCTGGATCAGATGGAGCGTAGCATTCGTCGTTTGGAAATTGAAAAACGAGCATTATCCAAAGAAAATGATACGCAGAACAAAAAGAAAATTGAAACCATTGATCAGGAATTGGCAACGCTAAAAGAACAATCACAAAAGTTGTCTTTGCAGTGGCGTTCTGAACGTGAATTGATTATGACATCCCGTGAGCATAAGGCGGAAAAAGATAAACTTAAATCAGAAGCTGAAATGGCAGAGCGGAATGGCGAGTTGGATCGCGTGGCGGAAATTCGTTATGGAAAGATTCCAGAACTAGAAAAACATATCCGTGATGAAGAAAAAAAACTGGAAAATTTACAGAAAACCGGATTTATTTTGAAAGAGGAAATTACTGAAGAGGATATTGCATTCGTAGTATCACGGGCGACAGGTGTTCCTGTAGCCAAGATGCTGGAAAAGGAGTCAGAGAAGTTGATTACTATGGAAAAAGCGCTTCAAAAACGAGTCATTGGACAGGATGAAGCAATCAATACCGTTGCCAACGCCATTCGTCGCTCTCGGGCCGGACTGGCGGAAGAAACACGTCCGATCGGATCATTTATTTTTCTCGGGATGACAGGTGTAGGTAAGACTGAACTCGCCAAGGTTTTAGCGGAATTTTTGTTTGATGATGAAAAGGCATTGGTTCGTATAGATATGTCGGAATATATGGAATCCCATTCGACGGCAAAGTTGATTGGTTCACCGCCAGGCTATGTTGGTTATGAAGAAGGTGGGCAATTAACCGAACGTATCCGTCGTCGACCGTATAGTGTTATTTTGTTTGATGAGATTGAGAAGGCACATCCAAGTGTGTTCAATATTTTGTTGCAGATTCTTGATGATGGGCGTTTGACGGATGCTAAAGGACGTACCGTGAATTTCAAAAATACAGTCATTATTTTGACTTCTAATGTTGGTTCGGAAATTTTGGTACGAGCCCAGACCCTTGGATTCAAAGAAGAGCAAGAAAATGATAGTGTGGTTTCTGAAAAAGAAATTCGTGATCGTATTTTGACGAGTTTACGTGAGACGTTCCGCCCTGAGTTTTTAAACCGTATTGATGAAATTGTGCTTTTTCATTCTTTGTCGCCGGCAATGTTGCGACAAATCGTGGATGTGCAGTTGGATATGGTGGCTAGACGCCTGCAAGAGCGGGATATAAAATTGATTTTTTCTGACGCACTGCGTGTACATCTTGCCAAGATCGGATTTGACCCGCTCTATGGGGCACGGCCATTACGTCGAGTGATCCAAAACATGCTTCTTGATCCCTTGGCACTTGAAATTTTGGAGAAAAAAGTGCACAGTGGAGAGAGTATTGAAGTGGATATGAAAAAAGAAAAAATTACCTTTACGGAAAAAGCAGTCAAAAAAAAGAAGTAAGCAGACAACACGTCATGTAAAAGGTTGGTATTTTTTAGGCATGCCCATTGTTTATGTTGTTCCATTTCACTATTTTCTTTTGGAGTTTCATTTTTTTGGTTGGCTTGGAATTGACGGCTCTCAATCCGGTCGTACCAACATGGAACTGGTATTTCTTTGCTATCTTACCTCTCTTAATTATTTCTCTTGTAGCAAGTCATAAGTTGACCAAGCGATATTCAGATGCTTTTTTGCCGGGATTACTCGCAATCGCGGTACCGATTTTGTTTGGACTTATTGATACGTTTACTAAACAGCAAATGTTCGTCGTCTTGAGTACCATGATGTATTATACGGCGTTGCTGGGCGCCTATCGTTTACGTCATGCGCCTAAAGACAAAACAGCGCAAGCGCTTCTGAATACTTCAGCAGTTTCTGGATTATTCTTTTTCTATTCTGGCGTATATGGTTTTTATCTCAATTTTTCTTTTCCACTTTGGGGATTGATGTTAGTTTATTTTTTTGGCACGATGCTGACGAGTCATGAAACATTTATCGGTATTGAGCGTATTGGTATCGAAAAGACCAGGCTTTGGGTTTATAGTGTCCTCTTAGGGTTATTGATGGCAGAGATGGCTTGGATAATGAGTTTTTGGCCTTTTGGATATTTGACATCGGGAGCACTTGTGTTAATTTTCTTTTTTATCCTCTGGGATATTTCATTTGATGCCTTTCATAGAACATTATCTCTTCGTAAAGCGGTGTGGCAGATATCGTTTTTTCTTTGTTTGATGGGTATCTTGCTCTTCAGTACGCCATGGCATTTGGTTAGATGAACAACGGGATAGACAAAATATTTTGGGTAAATTTAAGATTTACCATCCTCTTTCTGAGGCAGGTATCTGTAAGAACTTCTTTGTCTCGGCACGCAAACCACTTTCTGTTTCATTATCTCTCGTAATACTTCTTCTTAGGAAAACGGAAGGCCATAGAAGAGGTGTTCTCAGAAATTCCTCACCACCTCCCCAATCTTCTGGTAATTCATGCCAAAAAATTGGTAATAGGCTTAGAATTCACCATTTCTTGTTGTCAGTATTAGACAGATGTGCTAATCTGCAAGTATTCGTGTTATTCAATTTTTCATAGGGTATATCTTTCGTATATGAACTTTTCATTGTTTCGTAAGTTGATTTTCTGGAGTCTGCTAGGCATTCTTATTGTTTTGATCAGTGGTTTCGGAGGAATATGGTTTGATCGGTATGCTATACCGCATCTTTCTGTTATTCCTGCACTGAACCGTTCTCCGATATTTCAAAAGTTGAACGCACAGACAACTATTATCAATAAAACTGAGCAAATTGTCATACGTGAGGATGATTCAATAGAAAAAATCGTTTCTCAGCCAGCAACCGCCGTAGTGAGAGTGGTGTCTTTGTCGCGTACCAAGACGGCAACACAGGACAAAACGGAGAACAAATCAGTCATGATAAGCAACGGGGTGTTATTGACCAATGATGGTTTAGTCGTTTTTTATGATGAACGCCCTCTTATAAGTACTGCTGTAGAAGAGAAAGAATACACAGTGTTTCTTTTTGATGCGCGAAAATATAGTGCTGATATGGTTGGGCATGATGTTTTGTTAAATCTCACTTTTTTACGTTTGCGCGATGTTGAGAATACCCCCGCTATCGCTTTCGCTAATTCTGATGATACTCGCGTGGGCAAAAAAGCCATTGCTATCGCAGGTGCGCTTACATCGTATCAGAGCCGTTTGGCAGCAGGTATTGTCAGTGCTTATGACCCTACTTTCAATTTATCTGGCAAAACGGTAGCTTCTTCCGAAAAGTGGGAGGGTGTTATGGAAACGGATATGCAAAATGAGCAAGATTTTGTCGGGGGACCGGTAATTGGTTACAATGGAGAAATGATCGGCTTGATCGGTGTAGTGACCTTAGACGGCATACTGAAACCATTTTTGATTCCTGCAAATGTCGTGCGTGCCTCTTTTGATCGTGCTCTGCAAGGCACATTGAATAAACGTGCTATTTTTGGAGCCTACTATGTTTCCATTACTCCGTCTTTGGCGGTGAGCCAGGCATTACCGATTGATCGTGGCGCACTTATCTATGCACCATCAGGCAAGACGGGACTTGCTGTGATTGCTCAGTCTCCTGCGATGCAAGCGGGGATTCAAGCTGGAGATATCATTCTGGCGGTGGCAGATATAGCAATTGATCTCAGTACGCCTCTTTCCGCTGTGTTGTCACGTTTTAATCAGGGAGATGTGGTTGAGTTGCAAATTCTGCGAAACGGCGAGGAGAAAAAAATCATAGTGACATTGTAGTTTATCGATATTGTTGCTTGTGTATGTATCAAACAAGTTTGTTCACACGAACCAAAAAAGAGGATCCCAAGGATGAAGTGAGTAAAAACGCACAGCTTTTGATGCGAGCCGGTTTTGTTTCCAAAGAAATGGCGGGGGTGTATGCTTTTTTGCCTCTCGGATTGCGTGTGTTGAATAATATCATCCGTATCATTCGGCAAGAGATGGATCAGATAGGAGGACAAGAAGTTTCATTAACCGCCTTACAGGACAAAACTCTTTGGGAAAAGACGAATCGTTGGGATGATAGCCAGGCAGATGTGTGGTTCAAGACTGTTTTGAAAAACGACACGGAAGTGGGATTGGGCTGGTCGCACGAAGAGCCAATGACCCGTCTTGTGAGTCAACATATCACTTCGTATCGCGATTTACCCGTTCTTCTCTATCAATTTCAGACCAAGTTTCGGAATGAAACTCGTGCTAAATCTGGCATTATGCGCACGCGTGAATTCATTATGAAAGATCTTTATTCCTTTGCACGGACTTCCGAAGAACATGAACGCGTGTATGCTTCGGT
Organism: Minisyncoccota bacterium; assembly: GCA_051306005.1. Classification (GTDB taxonomy): domain Bacteria; phylum Patescibacteriota; class Minisyncoccia; order Moranbacterales; family UBA1568; genus UBA1568. Next base: position 421,206 of record JBPPMJ010000003.1, on the reverse strand, counting down.
ACGTCAGGCCTATATTCGTATTTTTACGCGCTTGGGTATTGGTACCATGACGTATCCAGCTTTTGCATCTGGAGGCGCTTTTAGTCAGTATTCCGAGGAGTTTCAGACAATCAGTTCAGCGGGTGAAGACAATATCTATGTGGATCAAGTGACCGGCAAAGCATTGAATGAGGAGGTGTTGAATGAGGAGGTGTTGGCGGATTTGGGTATACGACGTGAAAATTTGGTTGCACATAAATCCATCGAAGTAGGAAATATTTTTAATTTAGGCACACGTTTTTCGGAATCTTTGGGAGCGACATTCAAAGATGAGGTAGGAATGACCCATGCTACGTTGATGGGATGTTATGGTATTGGTCCGGCGCGTGCTATGGGTACGATTGCGGAGGTATTGTCGGATGGCAAAGGTCTGGTTTGGCCAGAAGAAGTGGCGCCGTTTCGTGTGCATTTGCTTTCCTTGGATGCCAATGAAAAAGCTGAAGAAATCTATCATGCTTTGCACGATGTCGGTATCGAAGTGCTCTATGACGATCGTAATATACGGGCGGGAGAGAAATTCGCCGAAAGTGATTTGTTTGGTATACCATATCGTATAGTGCTAGGAAAGCGCGGAGTTATGGCTGGGACGGCAGAAGTCAAAAAACGTACAAGCGACACAGTGACTGACATACCCCTTGATCAGTTAGTAACATTTCTTCAAAAATAATTTTTTATGGTTCCTCAGAAACGAGAAAGGATTTTGATTTCTCTTGGTGGATCGCTTTTGGTACCAGATGATATTGATTGGCGATTTGTCAAGGATTTTAAAAAATTAATTTTAGAGTATGTGCGTTTGGGGCATTCTTTTATCTTGGTGACTGGTGGTGGCAAAACGGCACGAAAATATATCGAAGCAGCTGACAAGATTGCTAATATCACGAATGAAGATAGTGATTGGCTCGGTATTCATGCAACACGTATGAACGCACACTTTATCCGCACAGTTTTCCGTTCTTATGCACATCCGCGCATCAATACCAATCCACATAATTTAGAGGATTTCTATGATGTGAAAGAGCCTATTTTGGTAGCAGCGGGGTGGCGTCCAGGATGTTCCACAGATTATGATGCTGTATTGCTTGGGAAGTATTTGGATGTGAAAAAGATGATAAATCTTTCTAATATCGATTATGTGTGTGATAAAGATCCACATCAATATGCGGATGCTCAAAAAATAAAAAAAATAAATTGGTCGGCATTTCGTAAAATTGTTGGCAATGAATGGAGTCCTGGTATGAGTGTGCCATTTGATCCGATAGCATCCAAATTGGCAGAAGCGGAACAAATGGAAGTTGCTATCATGAACGGTGCGGATTTGGAAAACATTCGGCGCTATTTGGACGGTCGGTCATTTATTGGTACCGTTATCTGTTGAAAATATCAAAAAACGAGAGAAGTGCTACCAAACAACCGGTATTATAGGCTATTCTACGAATCACTCACTTCGTTTTTGATAAGAAGATTTTATGCGTATCGCCATACAAGCATCAGATTTGGATCATCAGCGTATCGATGGGACACGTGTCTACATAAAACAATTGCTGAAATATTTTGGTGTGCTGGACACATGGAATCAATTTATTCTTTATCATCGTGATACGTTCAATCCTGTATTGGCACCCCCAATTTTTACGAATTATACGGAGAGGCAGTGTCCTTTTCCTGTTGCTTGGATGCAAACCCGTTTTACCTTAGAATTATTTCGGGATCGTCCGGATCGGGTTTTTTTGCCGATTCAGGCAGCGCCGATTTGGATACCACGCCATAGCAATGTCACGGCTACTATTCATGATCTTGCTTTCAAACACTACCCAGAAACATTTCCAACAAAAGATCAAATGAAATTAAATATCTTACTGAATACCGTGGTCGCACGAGCCGATAAACTGATTGCTGTTTCGCAATCCACCAAAGACGATTTGCTCACATTTTTTCCACATCTGCCAGAAAATCGTATCACAGTCATTCATCATGGATTTGATGGTGAGTTTTTCGGACAACGTTGTTCCGTTGAAACGATACAACAGACACTGACTCCTTATGCGTTGACTCCAGATGCTTACATGTTGTATGTTGGTGCTTTGCAACCACGAAAAAATCTTATACGCTTGATCGAGGCATTTCATATCGCCAAACAAAGTATGTTTGAGATGAAACTTGTATTGGCAGGAGAATCTGCATGGTTATCACGTGATATTATTCGTCTCTGTAAAGAAAGTCCTTATGCGAATGATATTATTTTGACTGGACGTGTTTCTTTTGAAACAGTGCGTGTACTGTATCAGGCAGCAAGATTTTTTGTGTTCCCATCATTGTATGAGGGTTTTGGGCTACCTGTTTTGGAGGCTTTCGCTTCTTCGGTGCCGGTATTGCTCGCAAGCAATTCCAGTTTGCGTGAAGTAGGCGGACGTGCCGGATTATATGTCAATGCTTTGTCCGTGGAAGATATAGCGGAAAAAATGGAGCACCTGTGGAGTGACACTGAGTTGCGTACTGAATTGACTAAGAGAGGACACGCACAATTGCAACAATTTTCCTGGGATAGATGTGCCAAAAAAACGCTTGAGACTATTTTGAGGTAGATTAAGAGTGAAGCTTTTCTGATGCATTGAAGAAAATGGTATGGATATGCGGACAGTCGAAGACTTGCCAAGATATGATATCTGTGTTAAAATTCTTGTGTTATAGAAGGTTTTTTGAGAAAATAAATGACCCAAGATAACGTGGTATTGCGTTTTGATAACGTATCTTTTGAATATGGACACAAGAAACCCATCCTGGATGAGGTAAGTTTTTCGATGCGTCGCGGTGCTAAAATTACTTTGATGGGACAGAATGGCGCTGGAAAAAGTTCACTCTTCAAATTGATTACTGGCGAAGAAAAACCACAAAGTGGACGCATTTCTCTTGCGAGGGATTCTGTCGTGGCGCTGGGTCGTCAGACTATTCCACGTGATCAATTAGATGTGACGTTGGAAGAATTTTTCATGCCGTTTTTTCGTGGTAAAGAATGGGAATTGGCTTTACGTATCAAGGAAGTTTTGGAAATCGTCAATCTGCCGTTACCTCCGTTGGATAAAAAGATACGTAATTTTTCTGGCGGACAACAAGCGCGTCTGCTTTTAGCATCCGCTTTGATTCAAGATCCAGATATTCTTTTATTGGATGAACCAACCAACAATTTGGACTATGCTGGTATTGAACACTTGACCGAATTTTTAATACATTATTCAAAAACGTGTATCGTGATTTCGCATGATGCCGAGTTTCTGAATTCTTTTACGGAAGGCGTGTTTTATCTGGATGTTTTCACGCACAAAATTGAGCAGTATACGGGAAATTATTACGATGTAGTCGAAGAGATCTCTCGTCGTATTGCCAAAGCCCAGAGTGAGAATGTTCGTTTGGAGCGTACGATTCAAGAGAAGAAAGATCAGGCAAACGTCTTTGCCAACAAGGGGGGAAAGTTGCGTGCAGTTGCCAAACGTATGCGTGATTTGGCCACTGAATTGGAAGAAAACAAGGTAGATGTACGCAAGGAAGATAAGACTTTGCCGGATTTTACGATTCCATGTCGTGAACCAATCGGACCTATCGTACATATTAAAACAGTATCTGTATTAACGGAACTTGGTCCGGCTATCAAAAAAGTAGATATGGTACTCAAGAAAAATACGCATCTCTTTATTTCTGGCCCCAATGGTATCGGTAAGAGCACATTTTTGGAAGCGATTGCGCGTGGCGATACAGACCGCGTCTCTATCGGAGAGGGTATGAAAATTGGTTATTATCGCCAGGATTTTTCTACATTGGACTTTGAAGATACGGTCATGGCATCATTGTTGGCAGTCATGAAGGAAAAAAATAATGAGATGGCGTATCGCATTGCCGCTCAATTCCTCATTCCATCTGATTTGTTGCGCAATAAGATTGCGAGTCTCTCCGAAGGTCAGAAGGGCTTGCTTATGTTTGCCCGTTTATATGCGGAAGAACCCGACCTTTTGATTTTGGATGAACCAACAAACCATATCAATTTTAGACATTTGCCCGTCATTGCCAAGGCTCTTGATCAATATCGTGGCGCCATGATTCTTGTTTCTCATGTACCTGATTTTGTGGCACAAATTCGCATTGATGAGGTGATTGATTTGGAAACATTACGTTGATTTATGCTGGTTGATTGTTGAAAATTTTACTGAATCGTTATTTTTGGTTGATGAGTGTGCGCCAGAATAGTTGACTTATCCATAAGAGTGAGAGAGTCACCAAGAGCATGATTGGCCACGGAAACGTATACAAAGAAATCATTGATACGCTAAAAATCAAAAAAAGTCCGATCCATAGGAGAGGGCTTTTTTTATGGATAGTCGGCGTAAAGTGTACGTCTAATGCCTGTCCGAGTGCTCCAAGTACCAAAGAAAAAAACATAAGAATAGCGAAAGCCAGTGAGAGGTTGATGCGGTCAGCGATTAATGTTGGAAAGAGTATCTCCAACATTAATAGAAGGAAAAATCCAGTATAACCGAGTATCAGTGCTTCTGCTAATAAGGCGTACGATACTGTGAGGCCACCATTTTTTTTAAGATTATCCATGTAAGGTGTAAAGAGATGTTGAGAGAGAGACATAGAATAGTAATAAGAAATAAAAAGCCTATTATAATGATAGACCGAAACGATCCAAAACACGTTGTTTGATGCGCGAGAGAATGAAGAGAGTGTTTTGTTTGTTTTTTTCGGTTATCAATATGACCCGAAGTGACTTGAGTTCAATATTATTGTCCGCATCACCATGAATCGTAATTTCAAAATTGTTTCCGAGGTTGTTTTGGATTTCTTTGAGGGGCATGTAACATTGTAAAGATTTACTAAACCATGTTGGTATCAGGACACATTCACTTGTTTTTTGTGAAGCTTGAATTGCTGTGTGTGTCGTTAAAAGAAAATTCAGATACGAAGTGTCGAGCAGGGGTCGTTTGGTGCCTTGATCTATCAAATAATAGGTGTGAGTGTCTTGATCCAAAAAGAGGGTACCGTCTGAATGCTGATCATGCATCAAAAAGATACGTCCTCGTGTATAGATGCCCAGTTCTTCTTCGTGAACGGCAATGACGTCCTGAAAACTATATCCAAAAGAAAGAAAAATATCCGCACTGCCGATAGGACGTACTTCTGTTTCGCTATTGACCAAGAAAACACCATCTGCAAAAGAGATTAACGTACCGACACGAAAACCAATCTTGTTTTCTGAAAGAGGATATTTCGTTAAAAATTCCGTCGTTGTTGGAATGGCGTACGCATCGGGATATCGAGAAAGGTACGCGGCATCGCTGATAAATGGAAAGAGGACGCCATCTCTCAATTCATAGTAGGTATCACTTATTCGATAGAGTGTGGCTTGAGGAAAACTGGTAACCGGTGAACCATCTGGAAAAAGGAACGCGAAATATGATTTACGAAGAGAAACATCCAGTGTTTTTGGTACGGGTGATTTTTGTTCCAGAGCAATGTTGATCTGAGCTTCAGAAAAATTACCGCTTATGTTCATATTTCCAATGAGAGAATCTGTGGACTGTATTTTCCCATTACTTTGATCATTACCAGTTGGAGAGTGAGGTTTTAAGATGGTATTTTTATTCGAGCCAGGGATTTCAAAATTGAAGAAAAAAGTAAAGGACGGAAAGAGAAAACTTAGGGTAAAAAATAAAGTTATAATGAAGCTGGCGAGGTAAAGGACAAATCGCCAACGCCAATAAGAGTAGCGCCATGCTGATGGAATCGGAAGTACGGGTTCTGTCCATGACATAAGGTTATTTGTTAGGGTAATGTATCAATTTTGAACAGCAGATTTGTGGTTGAAGTATTGGTTATGTGTGGGGGTGACAGAAAGAATGTATTTTTGAAGGGGGATATTTCCAATTGTTTCAAGGAAAAGACAACGGTTTTTTGTAACGTGAGGCGTGGACCGAAGACCGCAGTATAGTATTCTTGACCATTTTCGGGCACTAAGAGATAGACATGGGAAAATGTTGTGGTGTCCAAATGTTCCAAGTCAGTTGGGTTAAAAAAATAAACCATCTGTTTATCGAACAGAAATTGCATTGGTCCAGTTAACATAGTAAAACCATCGCCAGTGACACGACGGTCCACCAGCACGAGATCGGTATTCAAAAAATCTTGTGAAAATGTTTTTATTTGTGCGAAAAGGGTATCATTGTCTGGAGAAAAAATGCTTATTTTCCAAGCGGGATACTGTAAAATAAAACATCCGCTAAAAATGAGGCTGGCGACAAGAAGTCGTTTGCCATGAGGCGCGACGATAGGGAGGGTTTTTTTCTTGTCTAATAATAGTGCGATGCCCATAATCGCAGAAAAGAGTAGTGTTGGAAAAAGAGAAAAGAGGTAGCGTCGCAACATCCATGGATGATCGGATGAGATATTGGGATTGAAAAAATAAAGAAAGGTGGGGAGGGCAATAAGAGTCGGGATCAGAAGCAGATATTTTTTTTCTTTGAGAAAAAAAAGAATACCAAAGGAGCCAAAGAGAAACATTATTAGAAGACCATACAAAAAAAAGATGGAACCGAGTGTGAAGGAGGTGAAGGTTGGCGATAGGTTACTTTCTATACCATTGATATTCAGCGTAGCAAGAAACTTGATCAAGGCTTTACCAATCATTGTATAATAAGGAAGATTGACTAAGAAGTCTTGCAAGAAGAAAAGTGTGAAGAGACTACCAGGCAGAATAATTTGAGTCAGAGGGTGAGTTTTCCAGAGTTGACGGGTTGGTTTGTGCGAGGCAAATACAATGATAGTCATCATAAGAAAAGCGAAGCCTTCAATACGAGTAAAGGCGAGCAGGATGACAGTCAGTAGGGCAGTGTAATATGCTAATCGATTATTTGTTTGCCAGACCAGCATGATATTAAAAACGAGAAAGGTAAAGAGAAAAACAGCCAGATTTTCACTGAGTGTTATTTTGGAAAACCAGATAGGTAAAAATGAACTGGCAGTTAAAAGGACACCTGTGAACGCATAAAAAGATGCGCTGTATTGCCGGATGAGTTGATAAAGAGTGCTTAAAAAAAGAAAAAGGAGTAACGTATTACCAATCGTGAACCCAGACAGACCAAACAGACTGACAAAACCTGCAAGCCAGGCGATGTAACCCAGAGGAAACTGAGTAATCAGTTGTCCGGTACCAGTATAGGCGAATCCTGGAAAATTGAGTGCGATACCAGGACCATGGATTTCAAAAAAACGATCGCTGGCTGGCTGAGAAAATGCCAGCGTACCATTAGTGGAGAGTCGCCAAGCTGCTTCACTAAGAGAGCCTTGATCACGACCAGAAAATATAGTTGGATCAGTGGTCATGCCGATAAATATGGAGAACAGAGCGATGCCGATTACAGCGATATGGAGGTCTCTATGAGCGAAGCGGAGCCATTGTATGCCAGTCAAAACGGTGATAATGCCACAGAGAATGGCACCGATAAGAATGGCGGGCAGAAAGAATAATCCACTTATGGACAGAATAAACAAGAAACAGCCAAAGACGACAAAACTCAATCCAAAGAGCAGAAAAACAGAAGTATGATTTATTGTATTTATGGGGAATTGCATAATGGATTCATTATACCTGATAGAGGCATATTCTTTCAAATCCGTCTTTTGGTTGCAAAGTGTTTTGAATGTGTCTACAATGAGAAGAATGGTGATACCGTACATCGTGGTATTGTTATGCTTATTTAATTTTTGTCGTATGAATCAATATTTTTTATTGGGGTATCCATTACGCGGTTTGCGGAGCCTGTCCATATTGACCTGGAATAGCTTGCGTTTTGTGGCGCATTATTTTTCATTTATACGTCTACTTGGCGCCCTTTTTGCTCCATGGAAAAGGGATATTACCTCACATATGTGGCGAGGGTTTCGGCCACTTTTATTTTTGAAAATGCTGTTTAATAATTTGATCGCAAGATTTTTTGGAACACTTATTCGTGTAGCTGTATTATCTGTCGGAATGGGCGTGTGGTGGTTGGTCTTGATGACTGGTTTGTCGTTAATGCTATTATATTTGGGGGCACCATTCTTACTATTGATAGGCATATTGACAGTACTGACCTCTACATCGGCATGGGGAATGGTATTTTTATTCTGCGGTATGGTGGGATTTGGGATGTTTCTCTTGTCTCTTTTTATGCTGGCCGAGGAGGATGTACTGACACTGGACATAGTGGAATTACGCCGAAAAAAATATTTTCATCGCATATTGGTACGTTTAGGACTTCCAACGGGTCTATGGAAAGAGGATTTTTTGTATGATACAGCATCACTTCTCACTTTTTTACAAACACGAAATATTGATCGGACGGTCTATGAGCGAGCAGTGAAATTAGAATACACGATAGCGAAACAGCATGCCTTACGTCGACGCTTTTGGGTATGGGAAAATTTGTACAAAAAAATGCCGATGGGAAAAGGATGGCAATATGCCTATACGCCACACCTTGACCGTTATTGTCTGGATTTGTCCCGCCATGATCCGACAGAATACAGGGACGCTGAATTCATCGGAAGACGTGAGGAATTTCAGGTGATAACTGTGATTCTGAAACGTCCAGTACAAAACAGTGTGATGCTTGTAGGTGAACCTGGCGTTGGCAAAAAGACTTTGACACATTACTTGGCACGTTTGATTCGTGAGAATAATTTTTCCAGACGGGATTTAGGAGACGTGCGTTTGTTGCGTTTCGATTTATATCGAGCGGTTGATGATGCCGTACATCGCGGAGAAGACGTTGAACACTTCTTGCGCACACTCTTCACCGAGGCGACCTATGCCGGTAACATTATTCTCATAATAGATGATCTGATGCAGTATTTGGGTTTGGATCGTGCTCGCCCAAACTTGACCTCATTGTTCGCTGAGTTTCTGGCGTATCCGAATTTTTGTGTGATTGCTCTAGCACCGACAGGACAATATCATATGATTGCTTCTGAAGACGAAAAAGTACTCAAATTTTTCGAAGCAGTATACTTGCGTGAAACTGATCCTGCAGAAACCTTTGATGTCCTGATACAGCATTTTGCTTCTTTGGAGAGGGGACAGGTTATTTTTACCATACGCGGTTTGGATGCGTTGATTCAGGCAGCGAGTCGCTATAATTGGGATGTTCCTTTCCCGGAGCGTGCCATAGATTTAGCACAAGAGGTAGTATTATTTTGGCAAAGCTCTGGTGAGTCATACATTGATCCTGAAACGGTCAATCAGTTTGTGGCGCTCAAAACAGGTATGCCGAGTGGTGCCTTACAAGCAAATGAACGGGAAAAGTTATTGCATTTGGAGGAGACTTTGCATCAGCGTGTTATCGGGCAAGAGGAAGCGGTAACTCAAGTGGCGGAAGTGATGCGCAAAGCGCGCGCCGGTTTTGGTAATACGAATCGTCCTATCGGTAGTTTCCTTTTTCTGGGACCGAGCGGTGTCGGAAAAACGGAAACGGCCAAAGCCTTTGCGGAACATTATTTTGGTAGTGAAGAAAAAATGATTCGTTTGGATATGAGTGAATTCCAGACTAGCGAGTCCATTGACCGATTACTTGGTTCTCGTGTTTTAAACATTCAGGGGCGACTCATCACGTTAGCCCGTGAACATCCGTTTTCTATCCTGTTGTTGGATGAAATTGAGAAGGCTTATCCGCGTGCCTTGGATCTTTTCTTGCAAATTCTGGATGAAGGGTATATTACGGATGGCTTCGGAAGCAAAGTAAGTTTTCGCGACATGATTATTATCGCCACTTCCAATGCTGGAGCGCCCTTGATTCAGACTTTACTTCAGCAAAAAGTGCCGGTGCCGGAAATACGTCAACAAGTGTTAGACCAAATTGTGACACAAAATATTTTTCGTTTGGAATTTCTGAACCGTTTTAACGGCTTGATTTTCTTTGAACCATTGCGACCATCAGATTTACAGGCAGTAACTCAGCTCAAACTGCGACAGTTTGCCGATCGTTTGAAAAAAGAAAAGAATATCATCATCACTTTTGCTGATGATGTTGTGGAGATGATTATTCACAAAGGATTTGACGCGCGTTTCGGGGCACGTTCCATCAACCGCTTCATCGAAAACGCCATTGAAGATGTGATTGTCCAAAAGATTATTAGTGGTGTATTGAAAGAGGGAGAAACACTCATGGTTTCGGGCGAAGAATTATAGGTTCTGTGAAGTATTCTACTATTGTGTGAAAAGTGTTTATGCGATCAGGAAAGAAAAAACTTACTATTCTTGTTATTGCTCCTACACCGTTTTTTTCAGATCGCGGAACACATATTCGTATTTTAGAAGAAGCGCTCGCTTTGGAAAAATTGGGGCACCAGATTACGATTGTCACGTATCATATCGGAGCGGAATTGCCAGAGAATCTTCAGACAACCATAGAAATACGTCGAATACGTCGATGGCTTTTTTGGTATAAGAAATTGGAAGCCGGACCAGATTGGCAGAAAATTGTTTTGGATATTATGTTGATACGCAAAGTTTTTTATCTCGCGCGTACGCAACGTCCAGATATTATACATGGACACCTGCATGAAGGCGTACTTATTGGTTGGTTGGTGCAAAAGGCTTTGTTCTGGCGACGCATGGTGCTTGTGGGCGATTTTCATGGCAGCTTGACCAAAGAAATGGTGTCTCATCAGTATTTACGCTTTACTGGTTTACACAAAGTATTTGCACTGATTGAGAGGCGGATTAATGTTTTGGGAGATGTTGCCGTTGCAAGCTCTTGGGATAATGTTACGGCCATGAATATACATGATCGGCAACAGAAGCCGGCTATGTTGCTGTTAGATGGAACACGTCTGGTTTCAGATGTAGAACCGACGGTGATTGCAGAGATGCGTCAGGCATTTGCTATTCCGTCTGAAAAAGTGATTATTACGTATACAGGTGCTTTGATTGCCAACAAGGGTATACCATTATTGTTTGATACTATACCACTTGTCTGTGCTCTTTATCCGCAAGCGCATTTTGTTATTGCAGGTTTTCCCATTGATCAGATTACATCATTTTTGGAAACAGCAGTGTTTCAACAACACGTGACAATCATTAGTCCACTTTCTTATTTTGATTTACCGAAAATATTGAGTTTAAGTGATATTGGTGTCGATCCAAAAATATCAACGACCAGTCAAGCAAGTGGTAAAATGTTACAATATATGGGAGCTGGTCTGCCGATTGCTTGTTTTGCAACAGAGAATAATCGTGAATATTTAGGTGAAGGCGGTGTTTATGCGAAGACGATGACAGCCGAAGGTTTGGCACAGGCTATCGGCCATTTGATAGATTCGAAAACTTTACGTGATACCAAGGGACAGATGAATCGCCTACGTGCCATAGACTTTAGTTGGGAGCAATCAGCTTTTCAATTACAGGATTTATATTTCCAAGCAATGCAAAAAATATGAAACTTTTTTTGATTAAGGTTGGAAAGGCGTATCATACCATCAGACGTGATGGTATGATACGCGGTGGTAAGCGTGTTTATCAGGCGTTTGTGGCGATGTTTCGGAAGGTAGGAAGTGGAGATGTGCTTTTTATAACAGGAGGTGTCGGAGATAGTGCGCGTTATCGCACGACCTATGTCGCAGAAACCTTGGAAGCACAGGGTGTGCGTACTGCTATTACATTGCAGGATAACCCATGGCTTACTTCTTATGCTGATAAATTTTCCGTCTTTGTTTTTCATCGGGTTTTGTATACACAAAGCGTTGCTGTATTGATGACGCGTATCAAGGCGCAGGGAAAAGAGATGATCTTTGAAACCGATGATTTGGTGTATGATCCTGTTTATTTAGAATATATGGATTTTTATAAAACGATGAATACTTTTGAGCGTAAACTCTATGAGCATGGTGTAGGGGGGGAAATTTTGGCTGATCCTGTAGTGACTACTTGCACGACGAGTACGAATTTTTTGGCTGAGAAATTGCGAGAACGAGGAAAGAATGTTTTTGTGGTGCGCAATCGTTTGTCACGGGAAGACGTCGCATTGGCTGAACGTTTGGTGCGAGAGGTTCAAAAAGATACCACGGTTGTTCGGGTGGCATATTTATCCGGTACTCTTAGTCACAACAAGGACTTTTCGACTATTACTGCGCCTCTGATATATTTATTGCGACAACATCCGCAGATGCGTTTAGTACTCGTGGGACCATTGGATATTGATGATGCCTTGCGTGCTTTTCATGAACGTATTGAGTGTTTGCCTTTTCTGTCACGTGCGAAATATTTTACCGTATTGGCACAAATGGATATTGTGTTGGCACCATTGGAAATTGGAAATCCATTCTGTGAGTCTAAGTCTGAATTGAAATGGTTTGAGGCAGGGTTGGTTGGCGTGCCGACCGTTGCTTCTGCAACTGGCACTTTTCGAGAAGCGATTACCGATGGAGTAGATGGATGGGTGGCGATGACGGATGAAGAGTGGCAAACAAAACTTGGTTCTCTCATTACGGATGTTGATTTTCGCATACGTATGGGTGCTCATGCTCGACAGATGGTATTGCAAAAATATATAACAGAAAAAGCGGATGACACGGAATATTATCAATACATAAAAAGCAAGCTATGAAAATTTTGATTACTGGTGGAGCGGGATTTATCGGATCGGCGACCGCCAAACAACTTATAGCACGTGGGGAGGATGTAGTGTTAATAGATAACTTTAATAATTATTACGATCCGCAACTTAAACGTGATCGTATCAAGATATTTTTGAAATCTTGCAAAGGAAAGTTTATTCTCTACACTGGTGATATTCGGGATGTAAAATTTTTGGAACGGGTTTTTAAAAAAGAAAAACCAGACAAAATCATTCATTTAGCAGCGATGGCAGGTGTACGCAATTCACTGGAACACCCCGCGCTATATGCGGATGTCAACGTGATGGGGACGATCAATATGTTGGATCTGGCTGTCAAGTATCACGTTAAAAATTTCGTGTATGCTTCTTCTTCATCAGTCTATGGTAACAACAAAAAAGTGCCATTCGTTGAAACGGATTCAGTCGATATGCCGATTTCACCCTATGCAGCCACCAAGAAAGCCAATGAGCTTTTGGCTCACGTATATAGTCATATTTATGCTTTACCAACAACAGGGTTACGCTTTTTTACGGTATATGGTCCATGGGGTCGGCCAGATATGGCACCAATGTTGTTTGCTAAAAACATTTTTTCCAAGACTCCAATTATCGTTAATAATTATGGAAAGATGTCACGCAATTTCACATATATTGATGATATCGTGTCTGGTATTTTGGTTTCGTTGGATGCTAGTCTCCCTTATGCTATCATGAATATCGGTGGTGATCGTGAGAATACGTTGTTGGAATTTATTGCGTCTATCGAAAAATATACGGGTCGCAAAGCGAAGAAAAAAATGATGCCTTTACCGCCCGGTGACATGATCTCAACAGTTGCCAATATCAAAAAGATGCGGGCACTAGGTTGGAAACCGACAACACGCCTCGACCAAGGTATACAGCAATTCATGTTCTGGTATCGAGAATATTTTCATGTATGATGCGTAAAATGCTATCGCTATTTTTTATGTGCGTCGTTTTGGCCGTTAGTTTTATTACCTGGCCATACTTGGTGCCATGCCAACGACCCATTCAGTATTCTTTCGGATCATTCGACAGACGGTTTGGTATCTCAGAAGAACAATTTCATCAAGCGATAGGATACGCGGAAAAAATATGGGAAGATGCGTCAGGAAAAAATTTGTTGGAATATCGGGCAGATGCTCCACTCACTGTCAATCTGATTTTTGATGAACGACAAGAACAAACATTGGCAGGGCAGATACTTGCTCAATCGTTAAGTGATGTGCGTGATGCTCAAGAGAAAATTGAGGGAAAGGATACGCGCCTACTTCATGAGTATCAACAGAAGAGTCGGGAATATAATATAGCACTGCATGCTTTCAATACTGATATGATAGAGTACAATCAAGAAGTGACACAGTGGAATGTACGAGGCAACGTGCCCAGGGATGTGTATGCGCGATTACAACAAACAAGCGTGACAATGGGACAATCACAGGAAAAACTGGAAAGTATGCGTCTCGCTCTCAATGCGTTGGCTGAATCCATCAATCATTTTTCTCAAGAACAGATTGCGATGGTGGAACAATATAATCAACAAGTGAATACCTATACACAGCATTATGGTACATCAAACGTCTTTGATCAGGGTGAATATATGGGGAAGGCTATTAATCTTTATCAATTTGAGGATATCCCTCATTTACGTTTGGTGGCAATTCATGAATTCGGACATACAATTGGTATCGGGCATGTCACAGATCCGCACGCCCTTATGTATTATATGATGGGACAACAAGATGTGACGAAGTTATCTGTGACTCAGTCTGATCGACAGGCATTACAAGAAATATGTCGTCCTTCTTTGATCAATATTGTGTCTCATTGGAAATCTCAACTGCATTTACTCTTGGGATCGGGGTATATTCAAGAAAAGAGTGAACATATTGCTGTGCAATAAGTAAGTATATGAATCAGTATTTAAGATTGACATCAAGAGATATATTGAGTAACAGTGTACTCTTATTAATAATAACGTTCTCCATTTTTGGTTGGCACGCTTTTTTGTTGATGATGATCACCCCTGATTTGACTGACATTTGGCAACCTCTTATAGGGTTCTTGAGTGCTATTGCTTGCTTTCTCCTGGGAACAGCTCTTTGGAAAATGTGGTGGCAACGTCTTTTGGGATCACTGGCGCTTTTTATACCAAGCCTCATTTTTTTTCATACGTGGATATTTTTTGGTATTTTGATGGTATCTGTTTTGATAGCTTTTTGGAATGCGACTGATGTACAACGTGAATTTCAAGATCGCCTGTCATTCAGTTTTTTTCGCAGTGTACGTGTTGGTTCACAATTTCTATTTATTGCCATGAGTCTAGCGATTTCTGGTGGATACTTTGTCATGGTGCAAGATGCTTCTTGGGAGCAGATGATTGCTCGTTTTCGTGTCGGCGAAGCGATGACCAAAGTTATTTTTCGAACAACTGCCATTATTAACCCTCAATTTTCCGCCTTGACTGAAAGTGATACGACTGTTGATGATTTTTTGTTGAGTATTGATCAGCAGGCAGAAACACCGAAGGATGCACCTCTCACTTGGCAACAAAATATTGAACGTCGCGTATTTCTGCAAAGTGGACGGGACCAGGTCAGTCGATTGATTGGTCGGCCAGTGCGGGGAGATGAAAAAATAGCGGGAGTGCTTTCGACGGCGATGGAGCACAAATTGATAGGTGCCATTGATGAAGATAGGATGTCTCACTTTCCCCTTCAAATCATCCCACTATTTTTCACTTTTTTGTTGTTTTTGACACTGTTGTCGGTATCAACATTCTTTAGTTTGGCATGTATCGGTATAGCACAAGTATTATTTTGGTTGGTTTGTTACTTTGATTGGTTGCGTTTTACCATGGAGACAATTTCACAAAAGAGATTAGCTCCTTAAGTGAAGGGTGGTTTGCAGGATAAGTTGGCACTCACTTAATACGATTGCCAATTTTTTGTGTTTGTGATAGTATCGAAATACAAATATTGAAATAATATCGGAAGGATATTTTTTATGGCAAATTATTACGACGTTTTGGGTGTTTCCAAGGGCGCGACAGATGACGAAATCAAAAAGGCTTTTCGGACATTGGCGCATCGATATCATCCAGATAAATCCGGAGGAGACGAAAAAAAGTTCAAGGAAATTAATGAGGCTTATCAGGTCTTGTCGGATCAGGAAAAACGCCGACAGTATGATCAGTTTGGCCAAACGTTTCATGGGAATAACGGGAATGGACCGTCAGCAGGACAAGGTGGGGGATTTGATTTTTCTGGCTCCGGCTTTGAAGACATATTTACTGATTTTTTTGGGGGTAATCGAACAGGTGGACGAACTCGTTCCGGAGCGGATATTCAAGTGGATGTAGAAATTACATTTGCTGAAATGGTGAGTGGCATCAAAAAAGAAGTGTATTTGCGAAAATTTGCTCGCTGTGATGCTTGTCATGGAACTGGCGGTAAACCGGGATCTAAGGAAAAAACTTGTGTCGGATGTCAGGGTGCCGGACAGGTGCGACGAATGACTCAAACTATTTTTGGAGCTTTTGAACAAATGGCGATTTGTGAACAATGTCATGGACGTGGTAAGACCTATGAAGAAGTCTGTTCAACTTGTCGTGGCGCTACCAGAATACAGAAAGAAGAGCAGGTGACTATAGATATACCAGCAGGCATTGATGATGGACAGACTTTGTCTCTGCGAGGTGCTGGGGCGGTTGGTGAGAATGGTGCGCCTGCCGGAGATTTGTTTATCAATGTGCATGTGCGTCAACATCCTGATTTTAAAAGACGCGGAGATGATATCTTATCGCACTTTGTCATGACTTTCTCTCAAGCGGTACTCGGAGATAAGGTATCTATTGATACTATTGAAGGTACGATTATGATGAAAATTCCTGCGGGGACACAGCCTGGTGAAGTGTTTCGTCTGCGTGGTAAGGGTGTACCGCATTTAGGCAGATATGGTCGTGGAGACCAATTGGTAACATTATCGCTTTCGGTACCCAAAAAACTTTCCCGCGAAGCTAAAAAACTCATTGAACAATTACAAAATATTGAACGATGACACAAGGAAGTTTACTAGAGACATTTTATTTTTTTGGTTTTTTGGAGTATAATCAAAAAAAGGTTTGTTAATTTGTAATATAATTCTGGTATGGCACCGAAGAGTAAGTTATTGTTTGTTGATGATGATATAGAGACCCGAATGCTATATTCCGATGCGTTGCGTGCTGTTAATTTTGATGTACGCGAGGGATCGGATGGTGTAGAGGGATTGAAACTTGTCAGTGAAGAAACACCAGATATCATCGTTACAGGTATTATTATGCCCAATATGGATGGCTTTGGTTTTGTGGAAGCTTTGCGTAAGAATACCGCCACCGCTCATATACCAGTTATATTTTTATCACATTTGGGACGTGAAGAAGATAAAGAACGAGCCATGACATTTGGGGCATCAGATTTTCTGATACGTGATATGACGACGCCGAACAGTATGATTACGCATATCAATATTTTGTTGACACAGAAGACGTACATATTAGGCATTGATACTTTCAATTTTGATGCCACTCAATTTGCCAAAGATTTTAATATTGACCCTGATTTTGTCTGTTCCAAGGAAAAATCCGGCAAAGAAGGCGAAGGACGAATTGCACTGAAGTTGCGTAAACAAAACGAAACAGACCATACTTTTTCAGCAGATATCGTGTGTGTATAGTCTGTGGAAAATGATTGCCACGAAAACTGTGGTTCACTGATGCTTTCAGTGATGTTTGATTATGGAAAAATGGAAGTATAAAATTACACACCCTTTGCCAATCTCCGTACAAGGTGTCTATCATCCGGTAACAGAAGCCTTGTTAAATCAACGCGGATATACGGATGCCACATCAAGGGAGCGTTTTTTGTTCCCTCAGTTTGATCGTGATATTCATGATCCGTTTTTGTTTGCACAAATGCATCGTGTTGTGGAACGTGTTCGATCTGCCAAGGAACATGGAGAGATTATTGGCATTTTTGGTGATTTTGATGCGGATGGTGTCACTTCATCTGTGATTGTACGAGAAGCATTGACGGCTATCGGTATCGTCGTAACAGTATATATTCCTGAAAAATTAAGTGAAGGTCACGGACTTCATATGAATGCCATAGATTCTTTTGAACGTGCCAATGCTAAACTTATTTTGACATTGGACTGCGGAATGACCAATCATGCTGAGATTTTGGAAGCGAAACGGCGCGGTATGGACAGTATTGTAATTGATCACCATCATGTTCCAGAGATTTTACCGGAAGCTTTTGCCATCATCAACCCGAAACTTCCGGATGAAACATATCCCTTTCGTGAACTGTGTGGAGCAGGAACAAGCTTCAAATTAGCCCAAGCATTATATCAGTCATTTTTACCCAATGAGATCGAGCAATTGAAATGGTTGTTGGATGTGGTGGCGACAGGTACAGTAGCTGATGTGATGCCACTCATCGGTGAAAATCGCGTCATTGTCAAATATGGTCTTTTGGTGCTAGCCAAAACACGTCGTGTCGGTTTTCAGGAAATGTTTGCGGTGGGGAAAATGAAAATTGATGGGGAATATAAGCCGGATGTACGAATGATCGGCTTTCAGATAGCTCCCAGAATAAATGCGGCGTCACGGATGGCACACGCGATGACCGCTCACAATCTGTTGATGGAAAAGAATCCTGTCAACGCTCGTGTTTTGGCATTAGAGTTGGATACGTACAATACTGCTCGTCAAAAAATTACTGCCGTAATCACGGACGAGGTTCGAACCTTGGCACTCGAGAAATATACTGAAAAAAAATTTATTTTTGCGATTGAAGAGCATTTTCCCTATGGCATTGTTGGTTTGATTGCCGGACGTATCGCCAATGAATTCCATAAACCAACTTGTGTGATGACACGTGGAGAAACGACGAGTCGTGGTTCTTTCCGAAGCATTCCAGAACTCAATATCATTGAAACGCTTGAGGCGTGTGGTGATTTGCTGATGAAATATGGCGGACACGCGCAAGCAGCTGGCATGACCATAGACAACGCCAATGTGGATATATTTTATGAGCGTTTCAACGCACTGGCAGAACAGCGTTTAAACGGGACGGTCACCGCGCCAGAGCAGTGGATTGATATCAATCTGTCACCGGCGCATATCACTGCATCATTATTACGTGATATCGCATTGTTCGCACCTTTTGGAGAAGGCAATCCAGAACCTATTTTTTCGCTGGAAAATGTACGGGTTATTGAGGTGCGTTTCGTCGGTAATGGTGAAAAACATTTGAAATTGAAACTTGTTTCACCGGAAATGCCAGAAAGAATATTTGATGCTATCGGATTTTCTTTGGGTGTAACTTTTCCCACTATCCAATCAGGAGACATGATTGATATTGCATTTCAATTGAATGAAAATCGTTGGAATGGATCTGTGACTATTCAATTGAAACTCGTTGATATCCGTTTGAAATAAAACATTGTACACAAGAGGCATATTTTATGTTATGATGTGAGTAAATGGATGAATTTGTTGAGTTTGAGAGTATGCGAAAAATAGTGATGTATAGCGATGGTGGATCACGGGGTAATCCAGGTCAATCAGCATTGGGAGTATATATTGAAACATTGGACAAAGGCTATGGGGAGTGTTTAGGTATCAAAACCAACAACGAAGCAGAATATTCTGCCATCGTTTTTGGTTTACGAAAGGTTAAAACCTTGATAGGTAAAGTTGAGGCAAAAAAAACAATGGTGGAATGTCGAATGGATAGTGAGCTTGCGTGCAAACAACTGAACCATGTGTATAAAATTGAAAACGAAAAATTACAGCCACTCTTTTTGGAAATTTGGAATCTGATGTTAGATTTCGCGCAAGTTGTTTTTGTGCATGTACCACGAGAACAGAATGTGCGAGCGGATGCGTATGTCAATCAGGCATTGGATCGAGCAATGGCCGGTATAAATTCCTCACTTTTTAAAATATGATGCATTCCAAAAAGTTTATTAGTGGCTTGATGATATGTATAGGTATTGGGATTGTAGTATTTTTTTATTACCGAGGTGATAGGGCAGGGGAAGTGATACCAACTGAAGAAGTACGACGAGGAAATGTTTCAGAGACGGTAAGTGTAACGGGAGAGTATCTTCCTCTTGAGTATGCGGACGTGGCTTTTTTGAGTACTGGAATTGTGGATGCGGTTTACGTGGCAGAAGGTCAATCAATAGAAAAAGGACAGAAAATTGCTTCACTCGATCGAGAGGTGTTGTGGTCACAGCTCAAGAGTGCTCGTTTGGCATTGCGAGTTGCAGAAGGAAAAGAAACTTTGGCACGGCGCCATTGGGACACTTTGAAACCGGAAGAAAAGTCTGCGGAAAAACTGGCCACTGAACAGGCCCGTGAAGCCGTACGTCTGTTAGAGACACGGATGGAGGAACAAACAGTTTTCGCGCCTCTCAATGGACAAGTAGCGCACTTAGATGTGCGTGTGGGTGAGGTCGTCACACCAAGTTACAATGTGGCGCATATTGTGCATCCGGAAGTTTTTGTCATTGAGACACGTATCCCAGAATCTGATGTTGCCAAAATTGCCTTGGATATGTCCGCTTTAGTTACTTTTGATGCTTTTCGTACCGATGAAGTTTTCCAAGCAACGGTGACTGAAATTGAGCCAAAAGCAACTGTGGTACAGGGCGTTGTGTCTTATATAGTCAAATTGCGTTTGACGACAACTGATGTGCGTTTAAGGGAAGGTATGACGGCCAATGTCGATATAGAAACGGCCAAACGTGAACGCGTGTTGACTTTGCCGTTTCGTGCCTTGACCAAGGAAAAATCAAAAACATACGCCGAAGTGCGCCAGAGTGATGGCTCTTTTGTCAAAAAAGAAGTGATAGTAGGCCTGGAAGGCGATGAAGGGACGGTAGAAATCTTGTCGGGTTTGCAAGAAGGTGATCTAGTGACTATTGGCACAACACAAAAAAAATGAGTTTGATTTTTGTACATGATTTGGAGAAGATTTATGATAATGATGGTGTGACGACCATTGGTTTGGCACGTGCCAGTTTTACTGTCGAACCAGGAGAGTTTATCGCGATCATGGGTCCTTCTGGATCAGGTAAATCTACACTGATGCAGGTGCTCGGACTTTTGGACCGTGCTACTGGCGGTGAATATATGTTGGATGGTCGTGGAGTGCAGAATTTTTCAGATGATGAACTGGCAGAATTACGCAATAAGAAATTGGGATTTGTTTTTCAATCGTTCAATTTGTTGCCTAAAACTTCCGTTTCAGACAACGTAGAACTCCCACTGTTATATGATAAGCATGCCGGTAAAGACAATGCGCAAAAAGTTGTCTCCGCTTTACGCGCTGTTGGAATGAATCATCGTGCCAATCATCTTTCTAATCAATTGTCTGGCGGAGAGAAACAGCGTGTCGCCATTGCTCGGGCACTTGTCAATGATCCGGAAATTATCTTTGCTGATGAACCAACTGGCAATTTAGATTCAAAATCAGGTCTGCAGGTAATGGAAATCTTGCAAAAATTGAATAATGCCGGAAAAACTATTATTTTGGTTACGCATGAAACGGTGACTGCTGAACATGCAAAACGTATTATGCTCATGATTGATGGACACATTGTCAATGACGCCCCGGTGCGTAATCGACGCTTTGTTGATCAAGAAAATAGTTTGAAATAATATTTTTTTGGAATATGAAACTCACTGATCCGATGAAAATTTCGTATCGTTCGTTGACTGCCTCCAAGATGCGCTTTTTCTTAACCGTGCTGGGTGTGGTCATCGGTGTTTCTGCGGTTATCATGGTGATGAGCATTGGAGCGTCGGCACAGCAGTTAGTGCTTTCTCAGGTACAGAAAGCCGGATCTAATGTTGTTATGATATTACCCGGTGCTTCCGAAGAAAATGGACCACCCTCTTCCGCGTTCGGTATTGTGACTACTACTTTCACAAATGATGATCTGGAAGTTTTACGTGAACGTTATTCGGCTCCACACCTCTCTGCGATTGCTGGATATGTTTCCGGATCAGCAACCGTGGAATCACCAACGACATCCATCACCGCTGGTTTTCAAGGAGTTTCTATGGAAATGGCAGAAGTAGAAAACATCACGTTGGCATCGGGGCGTTTTTTTTCTGCTGAAGAGGCGGTTAATTTATCTCGTGTTGTCGTATTGGGGGCGACACGGGCACAGGAGTTGTTTCCAACGAGTGATCCTTTAGGACAAACGATAACAGTGAAAGATCATCCATTTACGGTTATTGGTGTTTTGGAAGAACGTGGTTCGTCTGGTTTTTCTAATCCTGATACCATGATATATATTCCGCTAGTCACAGCACAAAAAATTTTGCTTGGTATCAACTATATCAATTCTGCACGAGCAATTGTGGATGCCTCGGAAAATATTGATCGTACGATTGCGGACATCATTATAACTTTGCGTAAACAACATGATCTGGATGATGAGGAAGAATCGGATTTTTCGGTGCGTAGTACCGCTGCCGCTTTAGATGTACTTACCAATATTACCGATATCCTCAAATATTTTTTGATTGCCATCGCCTCTATATCACTGTTGGTCGGTGGCGTGGGAATCATGAATTCTATGCTGATTTCATTGTCACAACGCATTCGAGAAATCGGTCTGCGCAAAGCTGTTGGTGCTAAGCGGAGACATATCATAACACAATTTTTGATTGAATCGTCATTCATTACTTTAATTGGAGGCATCATCGGAATTGCTTGCGGCATTCTTTTGACATTCGTTGCATCAGTGGTATTGGCTCGTCTTGGCTATGAATGGGAATTCATCGTGCCATTCTCTTCTGTTGTGCTGGGCTTCGTAGTATCCGTCACTATCGGACTTATTTTTGGTTTGTATCCAGCTCTCAAGGCATCTCGGGTCAGTCCGATGGAAGCTTTGAGATATGAATAATACTCTATGCGATTTTTTACCCCCTTTATTCGACCGATGCAATTTGCCTTGCGTACTATTCGTATCAATAAATCACGCACAGCATTAGCGCTTTTGGGCGTAGTCATCGGTGTTTTTTCGGTTGTTGTTGTGATGACTTTGGGAGATGCTGTTCGTGGTTATATCATCAATCGTGTGGAAAGTTTTGGTACAGATCTTATACAAGTAGAAGTCAAAGTACCGAGCACTGGCTCTATGTCGCGTGAAAATGCACAGTCACGTTCGCAAGGAACACAAATTACTACTTTGACGGTTGAGGACAGTGAAAAAATTCGTACCTTGCCGAATATTGAGGCTTTGTATGCGGGAACGATTGGGCAAGAACGAGCGACATACGGGTCGGTTGCCAAACAGGTATTGTTGTTTGGTACTGGTCCAGATGCGACCATCGTAGACAAAAATATCCAATTAGATCAAGGACGTTTTTTTACGGCGGATGAAGATGCAGATTTGGCTCGGGTTGTTATTTTGGGATCGGAAACCAAAGACACATTTTTTGGAAGAAGTGATGCTATTGGTGAGTTGATTACGCTAAAAGGAGAGAAATACCGTGTTATTGGTGTTTTGAAATCCAGAGGAGCTATTGCCGGTTTCAATCTTGATACGCTCGTGTATGTACCGGTACAAACACTGCAGAAGAAAATGCTTGGCATCAATTATGTACAATTCATTTCAGTGAAGATACAGGATGTCAATAAAGAAGCATTGACGGTAGCGGATATTATCGCATTGATGCGCAAGCGTCATGACATTGATGATCCAGACAAAGATGACTTCGCCGTGACATCCACCAAAGAAGCACGTGAAACACTGGACAATATTTTAGGTTCGGTTCGTGTTCTTCTGCTGGCATTGACTTCTATTTCTTTATTGGTGGGCGGAGTAGGTATTATGAATGTGATGTATGTTGCTGTCTCAGAGCGTACCAATGAAATTGGTTTACGTAAAGCCGTTGGTGCCCGCTCCTCATCCATTTTGGCACAATTTTTATTTGAGGCACTGATTATTACTCTTATCGGTGGCAGTATCGGCATCATGTTAGGTATTCTCGCATCTTTTGGTTTCGCATTTTTCGTTGGATCCTTGGGTATTCCTGTAACCATTCAGTTTTCATTAACTTCATTGTTTCTTGGAGCTGGTTTTTCCATGGCAGTTGGGTTGATCTTTGGTATTGCCCCAGCATACAGTGCGTCAAAGCTAACACCTATGGATGCTATTCGCCATGAATAGACCAACACATTATTTTTTTAATGATTTCCTTTTTTGTTCTTATGCGATTTTTTAGGTGAGATTTCTCGTCCTGTTTTTTTATCTAAAAAAATAATTTGAGAAGGGTGATTATCAACAGTCGGCGTTGTAGCCTGTGTCGCAAGTGTTTTGGTGTATGGTGTAAAATCAGTTTTTGGAAAACGTTTGAGCGCTTCATTCATAAATTCTCTCCATATAGGCGCTGCAACAAAGACGCCGTCCGATCCGTTTCGCATTGGTCGATTGTCATTATTGCCAACCCAGACAGCTGAGGTGATGTTGGGTGTATAACCCACAGTCCATCCATCACGAAAATCCTGTGTTGTTCCTGTTTTGACAGCAACCACTACGCCATCTGGAAATCCAAGCGGACTTTTCGAGCCAAAAATTGGTGTTCGAGATACGTTATCAGAAAGAATGGAATTTATTTTCTGTGCAATATCCGCCTCCAAGACACGCGTACTAGACGCATTTTTTGGCTCATCGAGACGTTCTCTGCCGTGTACGATATGAAGAATCGGAGTATTGTCGTGACGAATACCATCTTGGCCGAATACGCCGAAAGCACTCGCCATATCAAGAGGCTTGACTTCGGCACCACCGAGAGCAAGCGCTAACCCATAGTGTGACGGATCCTCAAGTGTTGTGAGACCCATGCGGACAGCCAAATTGACAGTATCTACTATACCAGCGTATTTTAGTGTCTGAACCGCTGGTATATTGAGAGACATAGCCAATGCTTGACGTATCGTCAGTATACCGTGGAAACGTCCATTATAATTATTAGGAATATATGGTTTACCACTGCCATCCGGCCCAAAATTGATGAGCTTGTCTTCGATGAGTGTTTCCGGTTGTAGACCTTTGGTAAAGGCAGTGGCATAGGCGAATGGCTTGAAGGCAGAGCCAGGTTGACGCATACTAGTGGTTATGTTGACGTTACCATCTATAGTGGTATCGAAATAATTACGTGAGCCTACCATGGCCAGTATTTCACCGGATTGTGGATCAAGTGCCACAAGGCCGGCGTTCTCAGCTCCGTGCGACTTATTACGGAGTACACCGTTCTGGATAGCGGTCTCCGCATTACTTTGCAGATCAATGTCGAGTGTGGTAGTAATCTGCAGCCCTGCTGTTTCCAAATCAACACGTGAAAAACGTTCAGCAAGACTCTTAAGTGTGTATACGACAAAGTGTGGTGCGATAATGTTGTGTCGACGAGGTTTGAGATTTGCGAAGACATCTTCGGATAAAGCGTCCTCCAACTCTTCTTTAGTGATGAATTGTAAGACAAACATTTTTTCCAAAATAGCTTTTTGTCGTTTGAGTAAAAGAGGTTTCTTGGTGTCATAAGGAGAAAGATAGGTCGGAGCATTCGGTAGTGCTGAAAGCAACGCACTTTCTGTCAATGTGAGTTGATGTGCATTTTTTCCAAAGAATGTCTCTGAGGCCGTCTCGATGCCATAAGCATTGGACCCATACGGTACGACGTTGAGGTACAAATCCAGAATTTCCGATTTAGTGAGTTGTTGTTCGATTTTGACGGCGAGAAAAAGCTCCTTGATTTTTCGATTTAATGTACGCTCCTGTGTCAAATAAAGATTACGTGCCAATTGTTGTGTGATGGTTGATCCGCCTTGCTTGACGGATCCGTTTGCAAAGTTGACTTTGATAGCACGCAATATCGCGAAAGGATCAACACCATAATGTTGATAAAAATTAGCGTCTTCGGCTGCGATGGTAGCAAAACGGATAGTGTCTGGAATATCAGCATGTGTCAGCACGAGACGATTCTCTTCACCAAAAACACGATACAATTCCTGAGTACCGCTTCGATCATAAAGACGGGTGCTCTGCGCCAACGGAAAGTTTTTAATATTTGTCACATCGGGTGTGCCAAAAATATAAATCGCCATGACCCCTAGTCCGACACCAAGGGTAATCAGGCTAAAAACCCATAATATTTCATACTTCAAGGAATAGCGCATGATATTTTTTTTATCAAGATGTCTCTGAAGAGACAATACTCTATTGAATAAGAATTTTGCAACTTTGTCAATTCTCACCGAGTACGCTACTCTACAGAGGAAGCTCTTTTTTGAATGGATTAATTGTGTGTCTTATGGTAATGCCCGTGTTCAAACCAGTATATTTTTTGCTCAAGATATTGGGTTTTTCTGTAGCATGGGAGGTATCTGTTGGCGCCATTGTCTTTCGTGAAGAAAATGATAGACGTCTCTACCTTTTGCTTCATTATCCGAGTGGGCATTTTGATTTTCCTAAGGGACATATTGAAGTAGGTGAAACTGAAACAATGACGTTGCGTCGTGAAACGGAGGAAGAAACGGGAATTCATGACTTGGAGATTTTGCCGTATCGCTTCAGTGTACGGTATTATTATGTTGCTAAAGGCAATGAACTTACTAAGCGTCTCAAAGCCAAACGGGGCATTCGTATTTTTAAGCAAGTACATTTTTATCCGGCACGCACGATGACAGGGAATGTGGTTATTTCTTATGAACATGTCGGTTTCGTTTGGCTTCCTTATGAATCTGCTGTGACCAAAGTAACCTTTGAAAACGCACGCCATATGTTGGTTGCCACTGAAGAGCGTTTGCGTACTGCCTTAATTCGCCCATGACACTTTCTAAAATTCATTTTTTGTGCTATATTTGTTTTTTATTTTTTTAATGTTTTTTATCGTAAATTAAAGTTTAATAAAGCCACTTTATGCTGACCTTGAAAAATATCTGGAAACGGTATGGCACCACCCGCGTCTTAGAGAGGGTTTCTTTTTCTGTTGGAGAACGACAAAAAGTCGCTTTAGTTGGATTGAATGGGACGGGAAAATCCACTTTGCTCAAAATTATTGCTGACATTGAGACGCCGGAACGTGGAGAAATTATTAAGCCTAATCGGGTCTTGACTGGATATTTATCCCAAGAAGCTTTAGCAGAAACCGGTGAAACTGTGGCGGTATATCTGCGTCGTATGGCTGGGCTTCAAGACTTGGAGCATGAGATGCATACGCTGGAGGAACATTTGGATCAGATAGTATTTTTGCAACAGTATGAATTGGTTCGGGCTGATTATGAACGCCTCGGGGGATATGATTTTTCCCGCAAGGCACAACGCGTCTTGCGGGGACTACGTCTCGCAGATATCGCTGACGATAGATTGGTATGTCAACTTTCTGGTGGTGAGAAGCGAAAATTAGCTTTGGCGGGATCTTTGTTGCGCGGTGCAGATTTATTGTTGTTGGATGAACCGACTAACAATTTGGATTTGCCAGCTTTGTTGTGGCTGGAACGATATTTGCTTGCGTCACGAGCGACCTGTATCATCGCATCGCATGATCGACGTTTTCTCGACCATGTTGCCAGAAAAGTTTTGGAAATAGATTGGTTTCGGCGTGATGTTGTTCTGTATGGCGGTGGATGGAGCGAATATGCTGAGATGAAAGCTCACCTTACTCGCAAACACAAAGAGGATTATCGTATGCAAGAAGAAGAACGTAATCGGCTGGAAAAATCTATTGCTGAAAAAATAGATTGGGTAGATCGTTTACAAGCTAAAAAAGCCCCAGATCATGACACGATGGGTTTTCATTACAAGAAAGAACGAGCAGAACGAAAATTCACGATGTCGGCAAAAGCACTGCAAGGACGTAAAAAACGTATGGATACAGTGGAAAAATTGCCTGAAAGGGTACCGTTGGATATTCCTTTTAATACAGGGTTGTTTACGAATCATCAGGGTGACGTAACTTTGAAAAATACGATCATTGGCTATACTGATGGTTTTCATGTAGGACCATTTGACTGGGAAATCCCGTATGGGAGTCGCATTGCTTTGCTTGGCAATAATGGTGTCGGGAAAACAACATTATTGAAAACTATAACCAAAACAATACCCTTGCTGGGCGGTACCATTCATAGTGGTGAGCAAGTGGTATTTGGATATTTGATGCAGGAGTACGAAAACATTGTGATGGCCAAGACGCCGATGGATGCCTTCAAACGTTGGGACATTGTTGACCGTGATAGGGTGATGGAACATTTGGCACGTTTCCAGTTTCCACCAACCGTGCTTGATGAAAAAATTACTTTTCTTAGTCCAGGAGAGCGTGTGCGCCTTATACTCGCTTTACTGAGTTTACGTCAAGTTACTTTTTTGATTTTGGATGAACCAACCAATCATTTGGATTTGGAAACGATTGAAGCTTTGGAGGAAGCTTTGAACGATTATGCTGGCACATTACTTTTGGTCACGCATGACCGTGATTTGTTGGAACATAGTACCATGACACAGTATTATGTCTTGCGAGAGGGAAAGTTGATACCTATTGCGGATTATGACGCGTATGCAATACAGGTATCTTGAGAATACTTGAGGGCTGGTATCATTTTCGTATTTTCTTTATGCCATGAAAACACCAGACATCACTCGCAGTTGCCTATCCGGCAACATTCGGCTATACTGGCGTGTATGAAACAATATATTAAAAAACGTTGGCAGTTTGCTGGGGTACTCGCTTTAGGCTTGTTTTCTGGTATTATCGCTTATCCGCAAACGGTGCATTTTATCCAACCCATTTTTGATAGGTTGAATACTTTACAAGTCAATAGAGGTTTAGACTTGCAAGGTGGTATCCATTTAGAATATTTGGCAGATATTTCGCAAGTGCCAACGGATAAAGTAGAGGAAGCCCTGTCTGCTGCTGAAGCAGTTATTGAAAGACGTGTGAATGCTTTTGGTGTCGGAGAACCGTTGGTGCAGTTGTCTCGTTCGGGCGATGAACACCGTATTATCGTGGAATTGCCAGGTATTCAGGACGTTGAGCAAGCCAAAGCAATGATTAAAGAAACGCCATTTTTGGAATTTCAAGAATTAATTACGCAAGAACGTCCATCGGTATCACCTGAAATAATTGAAGAAGCCAATAAACAAAGTAAAGAAATGGCGCAACGTGTTCTGGAACGTGCTAAACAGGGAGAAGATTTTGGAGCATTAGCGAAACAATTTAGTCAAGATGGTACTGCAATGAATGGTGGAGATCTTGATTTTGTTACAAAGAATGCTTTTGTTCCAGAGTTTGAAAAGGCTTTATTCAATCCAGACTTTACAGTGGGGAGCGTGTATTCAGAGTTGGTAGAGTCATCATTCGGTTGGCATATCATCAAAAAAACGGATGAAAGGGGAGATGGGGATGAGCGAGAAATACGTTCTTCACATATTTTGTTGCTCAAACGTTCTTTGGAACAAGAAAATGCGCCGATTACACACTATATTTCTACTGCTTTGAATGGAAAAAATTTGAAAAATGCTTCTGTGGATTATCAAAATGGAGGCCTCGGATCACCTATGATCTCACTTCAATTTGATGATGAAGGATCCGCATTGTTTGCGGATATTACCAAACGTAATGTTGGCAAAGGTGTCGCCATCGTGTTGGACGGCCTGCCCATTACTGATACCAATGGTGATGGTGTTATAGATGCCATGGATCCACCCTATGCGCCGGTTATTCAAGAAGAAATTATTGGGGGGCGAGCACAGATTACCGGTAATTATACTATTCCAGAAGCCACTGCATTGGTTAAGCGTCTGAATGAAGGATCTTTACCGGTGCCTTTGGAATTGGTTGGGCAACAAAGTATCGATGCGAGTCTTGGTGAGAGTGCGCTTCGCCAGAGTTTGTTCGCTGGGTTGATTGGTTTGACAGCGATAGCCATTTTTATGATTGTGTACTATCGTTTTCTCGGACTGATTGCGGTATTTGCCCTCCTACTCTATACAGCGATGTTATTGGCAATTTTCAAGCTTTCCGCCCTGACTCCATTCGCGATTACTGTGACATTGTCCGGCATTGCTGGCTTTATTCTTTCTATTGGTATCGCTGTTGATGCCAATGTGTTGATTTTTGAACGTACGCGCGAGGAGTTATCTTATGGAAAAAATGTTTATAAATCTCTTTCGGAAGGATTCCGTCGAGCGTGGCCTAGTATTCGCGATGGGCATGTTTCCACACTTATTACAACACTTATTCTCATAGGCTTTGGCACTGGTTTTGTGAAAGGTTTTGCCATTATCCTAGCAATCGGCGTATTATTGTCACTTTTCACGGCGGTAGTGCTCGTACGTATCACGACAATGTTTGTTGTTAGCGATTGGATGGAGCGTCATCCTTATCTTCTCGTTTCACCCAAAAAACCTTTAGAAGAAAAATTATGATGCTTCAGATTATTCAAAAAAGAATCTATACGTACTGGTTTTCCGGTATTTTGACGCTTGCCAGTATCATATTGATTGGACTTTGGGGTTTCAATTTGGGGATTGATTTTAAGGGAGGAACACTTATGGAAGTACGTTTTGCTATGGATCCCGCACCATCGCCCGTTATGTTGAACAAACAATTAGCATCTATTGATCTGAATAGCTTAACGATTCAGCCGACCGAAAATAATGGTGTCCTTTTGCGTTATCTCGCTTCAGATGAATCAGTGAACCAAAAAGTACTTACTGCATTGCAAACGATTGATCCGCATGTTCGTCAACTACGGACGGATTTTGTCGGTGCCTCTGTTTCTGATAAGATTCGCCAAAACGCTCTGTATGGTATTCTTTTTTCACTCATAGGCATCGCTCTCTATGTCGCTTGGGCATTTCGTCAGGTTTCGGGTGTGGTTACGTCCTGGGAATATGGTGTGGGTGCGATTATCGCTTTGGCACATGATATTATCATTGTGCTGGGTATTTTTGTTCTGTTGGGCAGATATATGGACGTAGAGATTGGCGTGCCGTTCATCGCCGCTCTTCTGACTATTTTGGGATATTCAGTCAATGATACTATCGTGGTATACGATCGTGTGCGTGAAAATTTAATGCGTTCTCGTCACAAAGAGTCTTTTGAGAGTCTTGTGAATCGTTCTCTCAACGAGACTTTGGGACGTTCTTTCAATACGTCGCTCACGGTTTTAATTACCTTGCTCGCTATCGTTATTTTTGGTGGAGAGAGTATCCGCTATTTTGGCGTCGCTCTTTTTGCTGGTGTCGCCTTTGGCACCTACTCTTCTATTTTTGTTGCTTCCGCATTGTTGGTCACACGGTATCACATGAAGCAACAGAAAAAATAATTGATTTATTGAGAAATATTTTTTTATGCATTGGAATCCACTCAAAAGAAAAAAAGAAGATGCGTCAGAGGATGTGAGTATGCCCAACATCCCGGGAATGCCTGATACAAAAGATATGAATATGCTCCAGCGTTTCGCAATGAAACGTATGATGAAGATGAGCCCAGCCGAACGTGAAACGTTGATGCGTAAAGCGATGACGCCGAAGAATATTGAGAAACATAAAGATGAGATTTTGGCATCTTTGGAAATGATGCGGAAGAGTCGACAGATTTCTGATGACCAATATCGTCTTACCAAGGCTAAGTTTGGTTTGAAATAGGGAATAATGATTTTTGACGCTATGTGGCACCTATGACACCACAAGAACAAAAAATTGATGCATTGCTGAGTCGGGGAGTGGCAGAAGTCATTGACCGTGATATTTTGCGCCACCGTTTACTTTCTGGCGAGAAACTGCGCGTCAAGTTTGGCATTGATCCCACTAGTCCGTTTATTCATCTGGGACGGGCAGTGGCATTGCGCACATTGCGTGATTTTCAGGATTTAGGACATATCGTGGTATTTATCGTTGGGGATTTTACTGGTGTTATCGGTGATACGTCAGATAAAGAGAGTGAGCGACCGATGTTGACTGCAGATGTGGTTGCGGAAAATATGCGTACTTATGTCGCTCAGGCGGGTAAGATTTTGAATATGGATCAAGTGGAAGTGCGTTACAATGCTGAATGGTTGAGCAAACTTGGATACGCCGAAATCAGTGAGCAGGCAGACACCTTTTCTTTAGCGGAATTTATCGCGCGTGACAATATCAAAAAACGTTTGGATTTTGGTAAGCGTGTTTCTTTGCGGGAAGTTTTGTATCCATTAATGCAGGGCTATGATAGCGTTGCGATACGAGCCGATGTAGAAATAGGAGGCACAGATCAACGCTTCAACCTTTTGGCTGGTCGGCATTTGCAAAAAAAATATGCACAACCAGAACAGGCTGTACTGACCGTCAATATTATTCCTGGTACCGATGGTCGTAAGATGAGTTCGAGCTGGGGGAATACCATTAATATTTTGGATGCGCCCAATGATATGTTTGGAAAAGTTATGAGTATTCCTGATGAGTTGATTATGGAATACTTCATTCATTGTACGCGCGTACCGATGGAAGAAATCGCTGTTTTCGCATCTGATATCGTGACTGGTGGCAATCCACGCGATATCAAGATGAGATTGGCGAACGAAATTGTTCGACTCTATCACGGCGAATTACAGGCTATCAATGCGGAAACCTATTTTATTGATACGTTTTCCAAAAAACAGATTCCGACAGATATTCATGATGTGCTGGTACAAGAAAATATAAAAATTTCGGAAGTAATTGTATCGCTTGATTTGGCGACGAGCAAAACTGATGCGCGACGCAAGATGGCTCAGGGTGGCGTAGAAATCGCTGGTGAAAAAATAACAGATGAAAATGCGGTAATAGAAAAACGTTTTGCCGGACAAATAATGAAAGTGGGAAAGAAAGATTTTGTCAAACTACTTTTTTGACTGGTGCTGAAAAATAGTTTTGACCGAAATGGGAATGTTCGTTACAATAAGGGTATTACTTTACCTTTACTATTGCTATGTTATCAGAGAAAATACACGCTCTAGAATTAGCTGGATTGACGGCGCTCGCATCGGTTGGCTCTATGACAGGCCTGGATGCTTGGGAGGTAACCTATCTTGGTCGCAGAAGTGAACTGAGCGCTTTGTTGAAAGGGCTGAAAGATCTCACACCAGAAGAACGACGTGTCGTTGGACCATTGTGTCACAAAGTCAAACAATCTTTGAATAGTGCCTTGGCAGAAGTCCGTGAGACTCTTTTGGAACAGAGTATTGATTGGAATCAGGAGCGAATCGATGTGACAGCACCCGGTATTTCCGTTCCGCGTGGCCATTTGCATCCTCTTACTTGCCTTGAGCATGAAATTGAAGATATTTTTCTGTCAATGGGTTTTGTGATTGCCGACGGACCAGAATTGGAAACGGAGTGGTATAATTTTGATGCACTGAATGTTCCTGCCAATCATCCTGCTCGCGATATGCAGGATACTTTTTGGATCCAATCAGCACAGACAAAAAAAGTTGCCAGTACCGCACGTGCTCTTGCGCCAAAAAAACATTATCTTCTTCGAACACACACTTCTCCTGTTCAGGTGCGTTTTATGGAAACTCATAAACCACCGTTCCGTGTCATCGTGCCGGGACGTATTTTCCGTAATGAAGCAACTGATGCTTCTCATGAACATACCTTTCATCAATTTGAATGTCTCATGGTGGATACACATATCAATGTTGCTCATTTTAAATTCATCGCACAGGAATTTTTCACTTGTTTTTTTGGCAAAAAAATCAGTATTCGCTTGCGTCCGAGCTTCTTTCCGTTTACCGAACCGAGTTTTGAATTTGATATCAACTGTGTGCTTTGCGCAGGACAGGGATGTCCTGTTTGTAAACAGACTGGTTGGTTAGAAATTGGTGGTGCTGGTATAGTGAATCAAAAAGTCTTCGAAGCTGGGGGGTATAAACGGGGAGCCTATCAGGGATTTGCTTGGGGCTTCGGAACGACACGTTTAGCGATGATGAAGTATCAGATTTCAGATATCCGTCTCCTGATGTCTGGTGACCTTCGTTTTATTCGACAATTTTAAACAGCTTCCTTATGCGTTATTCGTATCGCTGGCTCCGTGAGCTTTCCGGAACCAAGAAAACTCCCGAACAATTGGCAAAACTTTTGATGACACATGCTTTTGAAGTAGAAAGCGTGGAACGTTTTGCACATCATCTAGAAGGTGTCATGGTCGGAGAGGTGATGAATCTTGAGGTACATCCCAATGCCGAAAAACTGCGCATCGCACACATTTATTTGGGCAAAAAAGACACGCGTCAAATTGTGTGTGGTGCACCTAATATTGTCATTGGGCAAAAGGTCGCCGTCGCTTTGCCTGGTACCGTGCTACCAGGAAATGTTATTATTCAAGAAACGACTATTCGCGGAATTGCTTCAACTGGTATGATTTGCTCTGCTAAAGAATTGGGCTTGAGCGATGACCATACTGGTATTCTCGTGTTGTCGGCAGACACACTCATTGGCACGGCTTTTGCTGATGCCGTTGGATTGGATGACACGGTCATAGAAATCAAAATTTTGCCGGATCGCGGATCGGATGCGCTCTCCTATCAGGGTATTGCTCGGGAAATCGCAGCACTAGATGGTCATGCGCCACATTTTGCAAGTCATTCTGCCAAGCCTATCAAAATTGCTTCATATAATCGTATTCCTCGCGTCACTATCACCGAAAAAATACTTTGTCAACGGTATATCGGTCTCGCTTTACGTGGTATAACCGTTCGTCAATCACCACTGTGGCTCAAAGTTAGGCTTATTTTGTCTGGCATTCACCCTGTCAATAATGTTGTGGACGCAACCAATTACTTGATGTTACTTACTGGTCAACCGATACATGCTTTTGATGCTGATTTATTGGATGGTCCTCTTGCCGTACGCCGTGCCAAGAAAAATGAGAAATTCATTCTTTTGGGAGGAAAAAAAATTATTCTGCATCCACAAGATATTGTAATCGCTGATACGCGTCATGCCGTGGCGCTGGCCGGGGTTATGGGTGGACAGAGTTCTGCCATAACGC
Organism: Minisyncoccota bacterium; assembly: GCA_051306005.1. GTDB lineage: Bacteria > Patescibacteriota > Minisyncoccia > Moranbacterales > UBA1568 > UBA1568. The sequence continues at coordinate 386,427 of JBPPMJ010000003.1, read as the reverse complement.
CAGCCACTAAAAATATTTTTTTGGAAATTGCCACCTTTGACGGCCCGAGTATTCGACGAACTCGTACCAATCATAATCTCGTAACCGATGCTAGTTATCGTTTTGAACGTCAACTTGATGCCAACTTGTGTGAAGAAACAGCTCGTGATGCCAATATTCTCTTGACAACACTGGCTGGTGGAAAATGTGTCGGATACCGTGATCTCTATACTAAACCTTTGAAACATTGGAAAATCTCTCTTTCATTGAAACGAGTAGAAGATGTGCTCGGTATTACTCTTCCATTGTTTAGTGTAGTTCAATCACTAGCCTTACTTGGGTTGACAGTGAAAAAAATTGCCAATCAGGAAGCGGTGAGTGTTATTGTGCCGACCCGCCGTCCAGATCTGCAGGATGAATGGAATCTTATTGAAGAAATAGGACGTATCCATGGCTATGATCATATTCCTGCTGTCGCTCCGAGCATTCCATTGACACCTGCCGTACTGAATCCAGATAAACAATTTGAACGACGTGTTAAAAAATATTTGTCTGCCGTCGGGTTTGATGAATTGATGACATACGCTTTTTATGGAGAGCGCGAACAAGTTTCTGCTCGCTTGTTGCGAGAGACTCACCTTTTTCTTGCCAACCCTCTCAGTCCTGAACAAAAATTGCTCAATATGACGTTAGCGCCGATGATGCTTCGCAAGGTCCGAGAAAATCTGCGTCACTTTGATCATTTTCAATGTTTCCAATGGGCAAGTGTTTTTTCTCAAGATATCAAGAAAAAATCTGTGAGTGAAAACAAATCTCTTTTCCTGACATCTACCCTTGCTAAGAAATCTACTACACCAGGAGCAAGTTTTTTTGTTCTCAAAGGACAAGTCAATACTTTTCTTCAGAGTATGGGAGTGACCAATGCAGTCTGGCGGTCACTTGATCCACAAAATATTATGCCAGTCACATCACTCATGCACCCAACACGAAGCGCAGAAATACTTGTTGGAAAAACACTTCTCGGCGTGATGGGTGAACTGCATCCGATAGTGGCGCGAGATTTTGGTGTGGATGAACGCACAGCAATAGCGGAATTCAATCCTCTTTTCATCTTGCGTTCCATATCACCACAACCATTTTTCGAACCATTGCAAAAATTTCCATTGGCTATCCGTGACATTTCGCTGACGTTTCCACAACGGGAGAATCAATATGTGAGTGTTGCCAACGTTGAGGCGCTCATCGCGGAAATAGGAGCTCCACTTTTGCATAAAAGTGAGCTTTTTGATATCTACGAACAGGGAACGGAAAAACGGTTTGCTTTCCATCTTTCTTTTGGCGTGCCAGATCGGACACTTTCCAGCCAAGAAATGGATGAAGTGTTCGATCGTATCGTTAAGACGGCTCAAATGCGTTTTGGAGCATATTTGCGCCTATAGATTGACAAATATGCTTTTTTATGCTATATTGTGAATTCCGTGGTTCTTTTCCGGGACAAATCGGATTATCGCGCGTCCCGAGGCATTTTTGTTTTGGGAGGGAGGAAAGTCCGGACACTCGTCAACGCTTCGGTGTTGACAGCGAGTAGCGGGTAACACCCGTCTGAGGTGACTCACGAGGTGCGAACAGTGACGCTGTTATTTGCAAGGATGACAGCGACCCGATAAATGGGTTGAATCTTTGTATACGCTTGAGGCGTGAGCCTTGAGTCCAAGCAAAGAGTGAAACGGCAAAATCCTTACTTGAGTGCAAGGTCGTGCCCCATTAGGGGAGTACCGCAAAGATTTTGTCGGTAACGATAAAACAAGAGAAATGATAATCATCCGTCGTTAGGCGGAAACAGAATCCGGCTTATAGATTTGTCTCGGAAAAGAACCATGGCATAACCTCTGACAAAAGATGCCTTTCGAGGTATACTCGTAGTATTCACTCGTCTTTGATTTTACACTATGAAACGTTCGGAAATATTTTTCAGTGTCATCCAAGTACCAATTGATTTGTTGATGATTTTGCTGGCATCCACTACGGCATATTTTTTACGTGGATTACCGATATTTGAAGGGTATGTCTCTCGTGTTTTTGCCCTTTCTTTTCGTGATTATCTGGACTTTGTTTTGATAGTGTCTCCAATTTTTCTGTTTATTTTTGCCTTAGAAGGATTATATACGATGCGTGTGACACGTCGTTCTTGGCAGGAAGCCTATGGTGTTGCCAAAGCGCTTACTTTAGGTTTGATTGTTCTCATTGTCGCTGTTTTTTTGAATCGTGAATGGTTTTCATCACGTTTTGTTATTTTGGTTGGTTGGTCATTTGGTGTGTTCTATATTGTGATTGCTCGTTTTTTAATCCAAAAAATCCAGCGTTGGTTTTTGGTGCATCGCGGTATCGGCGTTCATCGCGTACTCTTGATTGGTGCCAATGAAAAAATGAAGAAACTGTATGATACTCTCATTCATGACAAGGCGCTTGGTTACAAGGTTATCGATCAAATAGGTGACGCGAGCATCACTCACATCAAAGAAATCCGTGAGCGAAGTGGTGTGGATGAGATTATTATTGGTGACGCAACGCTAACTGATGATGAGCAAGCGAAACTGTTTGATTTTTGTCAGATCCACAACATTACTTATCGATATTTTCCTACGACATTGCAGACTACCCGTTTCACGATGCGAATTTTCAATGGAGAGCCGCTCATCGAATATCAACACACGCCACTGGATGGTTGGGGACGTGTTCTCAAGCGGATGTATGACATTATTGCCGGCACTGGTTTGACGCTGTTGTTTTCACCGTTGATGGCGTTCATCGCTCTTCTGATTAAGTTGGAAGACCCTACTGGACCCATTGTCTATAAAAACGAACGCATCGGAGAAAATGGACACAAGTTCTTTGTCTATAAATTTCGTTATATGCGATGGAAATACTGTATCACGCCCGCCAACCCACAATTAGCGGAAGCGGTAGCATTTGAAAAACGCCTTATTGCCGAACGTAACAGCCGTCAGGGTGGGATTTTGTATAAAATCAAAGATGATCCACGACGGATGCGGATTGGTGCTATTATTGAGCGTTTTTCTTTGGATGAGATTCCGCAATTTTTCAATGTTTTGCGGGGTAACATGAGTCTTGTCGGACCACGGCCACACCAAGAACGTGAAGTGGAACGTTATTCTGAGTATCATCGTCGTCTCTTGACTATTAAGCCAGGTGTGACTGGTATGGCACAAGTGTCTGGGCGCTCAGACTTGGCATTTGAAGATGAATATCGTCTGGATGTCTACTATATCGAAAACTGGTCCCTTTGGCTGGATATCTCTATCTGTTTGAAAACTGCGGGCGCTCTCTTACGTCGTCGACGTAATAACAAACAATAAATTATATACGTATCTTCGATACTATGGTACTAATTGTTTCACTGGATGTTATTTTTCTGAAACCATGATATACTAAAAAAGTAATAGGTAATCGATATATATATTATGTTGTTATTCAAATGGGCACTCAGTGCATTGGGGTTTTTGGCATTACCATATATCGTATCAGGGATTACGGTGCAGAGTTTTGGGACAGCACTCGTCTTGGCGTTACTCTGGGGATTGGTGGGCATCACCATCAAACCGATTCTGTTGCTGTTGACCCTACCGTTCAATATGCTTACTTTTGGAATTTTTACTTTTATTATTAATGGATTTTTGCTTTGGCTTTTGAGTGGGGTCGTCAAAGGTTTTGAAATACGTGGTTTTTGGGTTGCTGTACTCGGCGCGCTTGTTCTCTCCTTGATTCACGCTCTTATTCATTGGGGACTCTTGCGTTCGTCACCCACTGCCGTATAAAAGGAATGATGATATTGGTTGGCTGTGTTTTTTTGATCATCTGTGTTTAGTGGAATATGATAGAATATCCTTATGCTCAAGAAACACGAAAATTATCGTGAATTGGTCTGGATGCTTGCCAAGACCGATTTCAAACTCCGTTACCATGGTTCTGTTTTGGGTTATCTATGGGCGTTGCTGAAACCATTGCTTACTTTTGCTATACTCAATTTTGTCTTTTCATCTATTTTTAATCCGCACGGTACTGATAACGAATACTACTCACTCCAACTCCTCGTTGGCATCCTGATGTTCAATTTTTTTTCTGAAGGAACGAGTGCTGGTATGCAGTCTCTGCTCGCCAAGTCCCAGCTCGTTACAAAAATATATATCCCGCGTTGGACCATCATACTCGCATCCACACTCAACGCTACTTTGATCTATGTGATGAATCTTTCGGTCGTGATAATCTTTTTTGTATGGAAACAGTTTCTCCCGAGTCCAGGTGCTATCGCCCTTTTCATACTATCATCAATGCTTATATATATTATCGTGATTGCTTTTGCTCTTTTCATGGCACCGCTGTATGTCAAATTCCGTGACCTCTCGATGATCTGGGAAGTTCTCTTGCAGATACTTTTTTATGCCACGCCTGTTTTTTATTCACTTCAGTTAATGCCTTTGTATATTCAGCAAATCCTTTTGCTCAATCCAATTGCTTTTATCATCCACTTTACCAAGGAATCACTTATTAACAATCACTATCCCGATCCGTGGCAGAGCACGCTTTTTATTTTTGCTATTCTGACCGCCCTGGCATTGAGCGTTCTTTCTTACCGTCATTTTTCACCAAAAATAGCTGAGGATATTTGAATTACTTCACTATTCTTACATAGAGCCATAACCACAACTTATGTTTGTTCCCAATGTGGAAATGAAGATGTGGACACTTTTGATTTGAGCGTGAAAGAATAATCTACTGATCCAAGCTTTGGAATGGATCGAAAAAATATTGTTTGTCGCGAGAAGAAGGTGCCGAATATATGGCACAAAGAGTAAGACTGAATTTGCTGAAAACACTGACTAATGGATGGAAAGAGAAGGAAGAAAATAAGGAGTTATATGATGCATTGGAAAAAATAAAGAAACTTACGATAGTGATTTGGAGAAATTGCTTAGTCCGATATTGGAAAAATCTGGATATATTAAATTCCAGCTATTGAATCCTGAAATTGGGAAAGGTGTGATAGTCCCCTTTGGTGTTTATGATGGCAAGGGCGATCGTACAAAAATGGCTAGTGAATATGATTTGAAGCGACTTCTAAAAAAAACTCTTGAGGACACTAAATTGGCGTCTGATGAGTGATGGGGTTATTTATCGCCTAGGATTTCTTCAGGATCGCTTACTGGGTGTAGAAGAGGAGGAGGCTCTTAGAAAGATTGCAGAATATACATTGAAGAAAAAATGAAGTAAGCCTATGCGTTACAAAGTTGTACTATATCCTTATCAGGAGGCTTTGAAAGAGGTATCAAAAGAGCTCATATTATCTGGATCAAAATGTTTAGAAAACTCATGAAAAATTGAAAAATATGAAGTAAGTTTACGAGAACTCTTTGACCTAGGTATTCTCTGTTATCTTAGAAATGAACTTGAACCTGCACAGTGGTTTTTTTCAACAAATAAACAATTATCAGATGATGGTGCGGTTGTGCAATTAAGCAATGATAAAACTTATACTGGATACAATGAACATGTAGAGCAGATTTACTTGCCAGGAAAGTTTGTTGAAAGAGGGTCGCAGGAAAGTATAAATGACTACATCCTGAAGCATATAAAGGAAATAAAAGGAAAAAAAGGATTGGATTATAGAAAAGATAAATCCTTGCTAGTTTTTAGCGATTTATATTCCAAAAATAATCTAAACTGCTTTGAATGGCAAGATTTCTTAAAGAATTTTTTTAAAGAAGAAGTATTTTTGCACCTGTATTGTATATCATTATTAAAACATACACCAACGCATAATGAGTATCACTTACTCTCTTTTACAAATCAGAAGCACAGACAGAGACTAAATGGGGAGTTTAATTTTAAATTAGGATCTAATGGCATTTTTGATTTCAAATGTCTGCAAAAATTAATTTCTTGAATCATGAGAAAGGTGGTATATTTAAAGTGTTTGAGTAATGGGAAGATAAAATCTATGAGTGAACAAGAAGTAGAAATGAGCGTGAGAACATACCTAGAAGAAAAGGGTTGGACTCTTACTAATGATCCTCGTTTAGTCGGTCAGCATGATTGGGATATTCGAGCTTGGCATCCAAAGTGGAGAAAGATTATGCTTGTAGAAGCGAAAGGCGATGGTAAAAACGATAAATATACTCATCAAACAAAACACAACGCATTCTATATGATGCTCGGACAAATAGTTGCTCGTATGGATATAAAGGGGAATAGTGTAAATTGTGCACGAACTTATGCTTTGGCGATTCCCGCAGAGTGGGAAAAAGTGTACACAGCAAAAATTAAGAATATGACCTTTGGCTGGAATATTTTGAAGTTAAACATTTTTCTGGTTTATGAAGATGGTAAAGTGAAGAAAAAGACATATACTCATTTTACAAAAAAGAAACCAGTTTAAAATATGGCAAAAGTTTACGGAAAACCAAGTAGCTATCTTCGCAAGAAAGATTTTCATTATGCTATTAAGGCTTGCTTAACTTGGTTAGGGGGGGTTTCCATAGCGCTTATTTTAGTTCAAGCTCTTTCGCTTTATTCAAATAAGTTAATCGGTCTTTTGGTGACGCTTACCTTAGTATCTTTTTTATCTATCCTGATCTACAAGTTCTACAAGGAAGATCAGAAGATCTCAGATAAGTTTTTTCAAGGAAGAGAAGGGGAGAGTATTATTCTTAAGGAACTTAAGAAATTACCAGATACCTTTCGGATATTCTTTGATGTGAAAATACAAAAACTATCTAATATTGACTTGGTAGTAGTTGGTCCAACGGGAATCTTTACGGTTGAAGTAAAGAGTCATAAGGGAATAGTTGAATATAAAAATGAAAAACTTTCAGTTAATGGCTTTTCTCCGGGGAAAGATTTTCTTAAACAGGCTAAAAGTGAGTCTAAGTCTTTGCATGAATTCTTAAAGAAGAACGGGGTTGAAATTTGGGTAAAGCCTATATTAGTATTTTCAGGTAAAGCAATCATGCATTTTGGTCTCAATCCTGTAGACCGGGTGTTTGTCGTACAGAAGGATTTTCTTTTGAAAGTTATACTAGATACGCAGAAAGAAACTCTTTCAGAGGATAAAGTTCTAGAGATTGAAGAAACGCTAAAATTACTTGTATCTGAATAATTATGCTAGAGAATCTAAAAGCTTTCTTCAAAAAAGATAATCAAAGTTCACAAACGATTGAACGATCTTGTAAAGAGTGCGGAGGATAGAAGAAGTTACAATACTGCAGTTTTTGTAAAAAAGAGACCAACAGTCTTATCAGATTAACTGTCTCAGATTCCATCAAAGTTAGAGAGTCAATAGGGCTGATTCAAAAAAGAGTTGGTTTTAAAAAGTTTGTAAGAAAGGTATTTCAGGGATTTCAGATTAGCGGAGAGCCAGAAAAATTTCTTGAAGGAGTTGAACGATATAGCAATATAGATCGAGGCTCTGACTGGTATGATGACACTGTTAAAGACATCAAAACTAGCAAAATTACTCGAGATATTCATGAGCTACTGAGTCAGCATATCTCCAGCGCTCAAAAAAGAGGGAAAATTTTAAAAAAATATTAAAAAGAAGGTGGGGGAGCGTGTTAAAAAAATTACCCTAGTAGGGTAAAGTGAGACATACGCTGTATCGTGTCTCATTTTGCCATCGAAAATTCGGCACGGCCTCTTCAAATCCCAAGGCTTGATAGACACACCTGAAAAAGCCTTAAGATTCCTAACATTTATGGGTTTTAGACCGATGTAGCTCAGACTTTTTCAGTGTTGGGTTGCGAGAGTATGGCGCGGGTCGATTTCTTCTTGAAAAAAGATGACAGTCTTTTGATAAACGAGATCAATACCATACCGGGTTTTACCGCGATCAGTATGTATCCGAAACTCTAGGAGACATCGGGCATATCATACTGAAATATACCAAGGGGGGTGGTATATGTGAGTGTCGGAGTTTGAATTCACTAGCTATTGTGCTATTGACAAAATGACGATATAATGTTATTATCGAACGAATGTTTTATCTCTAAAATGTGATGCGGTATGAACATATTGATGGTATCGCGTGATTTAGCGGGTGGGGGATTGTGTGTGAGATTGCAACGCGAGGGGCACAAAGTGTCTGCGGGAGGTACTATAAAAATGTAGTTTGAGTTTAGGATTGAGTTACTTTTGTGAGTTTTGTCTTGGACAATAAGTACTTTTTTGATGCTACATTGTTGTGGATAAGCAATTCAAGGTGTATACGAGAGCGGTCATTCTGAGTAAAGACAAGAAAAGACTCCTTCTCATAAAAAAGAATAATCATCAGAAGATCGGTGCTGGTGCATGGATGTTGCCGGGAGGCACTTTGGAGTGGGGAGAAAATACTGGAGAGTCCCTCGTGAGAGAAATCAAGGAAGAAACAAATCTGGATGTCTCTTCGCTATCGCTCGTTACTGAGCGTAAAATGCTGATCGGGGATACGCATTGGGTAGGTCTTTACTTTCTTGGATCTGTCGAAGATATTTCCACATTGCATAACAATGAACAAGATAAACATGAGGAAATTTCATTTGTTCCGGTTGATTTGTTGCCGTACTTTGTCGACTACCCGATTTATTTGTTCATATCCCATCTGAGTTCAAACACGGAGTATTTTAACAACTTTCAAATCAGTGCTGCAAATCACAGTATGGGAAAATATTTGAATGAATATGTTGATATGAAAATGCATCATATTTTGACGGATTATCTGAATGATATCAGGAATGTGATTGTTGTTCCTATTTATGATAGGGGTACGCTGGTTTCAAAAAAGGAAAAAAATGATAAGTTATTCAACTATAAGCGACCGACCACTTTCTATGAAAATGGAACATTATATCTCACCTGCTTTCCGATTGCCGATTATATTTTGCACTATTCTATGTTGGTAGATAATTACTTGGATCGTCATAGCCCAGAAACAAAAGTATCATATTATTTACCGGGTGAAGATGCGACATTCAAGGCTGTTGAGAATACTATTACAGGTGATATTCCAAAATCTGATATCGTTGTTTATGGAAACGTAGACAAGCTGCCAATGCTATCAGATGTCAAGTGGATGAAGAGAGGAGAAGTGTCATTTTATGAATATAAAAGGAATATTGGTAAGTCAATCCTATTCATAGGGTGTGAGTATAGTGTTTGGGGTAATGCGGCGACTTCATTCTTGAGGGCAACTCACAAGCATACCCAGTGCCATACATTTATTTACGTAGGAAAATTAGGTACTTTCATCGATACCATCATCCCAAACACAAGAATTGCCGTTATGGATGAGTCGAACGTAAATGGGGAGACTGTTCATTGGAAAAATATATTTGGCACCCAATCTGATGCTTTTGTCAGTGGCAAGCACTACACTTTGCCATCCGTGATGCAGGAATCCAATGCATTCGTCCGTTCCGTGGCAGGCAAGTACGCATTTGTTGATCCAGAAGTAGGACATTTTGCGAAAGAAGCAAACAGTTTAGGTATCCGATTTTCACAATTGCATATCGTGTCGGATAATGTGAAAAAGATACACGAAGAAAATCTTTCCAATGAGAGGAAAAGCGACGTAGTGAAAAAAAGAGAGAGTCTCTGGGAACTAATCGAGAAAGAGTTGCTCCAGCTGGTGGAGTAAGTGAGACAATAGACGGAGGATGCAAGATGAAGACTGTCTTCATAGCAGGTGCAACGGGCAGTGGCAAAACCACTCTCGGAAATGCTCTGGTAGCGGAGTTTGGTTACAGCAAGACTTCATTTGGGGATATTTTGCGAGCATGGGCGATCAAAAATGATTTGTCTACTGATCGTGATTTACTTCAGGTGATCGGCTACAGTATTTACCAATCGAGAAGCGTAGAAAGCTATATCGATTGGTTTGTCCAAAGAATCAATGTGGATGTAAATGGTCCATTTATACTGGACGGAGTGCGCCACGTTGATGTCTACCGGACGCTCAAGTTGAGGTTTCCGAACAGTGTTCTTGTTTTTTGCGAAGCGGACGAGGATACGCGGGTTACAAGAATCGTCCGCAGAGACCAGATTCCGACACTCAGTGCCTCAAATCAGGTAATGCATCCCCTTGAAAAAGATGTGCAAAACCTGAAATCCTACGCTGACTTTGTCTTTGTGGCGAGTGCCTCGCACCTCTCGCTCAAGGACTTACTCGGTGTATAAACTCAAGCTCGTCGATCAGTCTGTTCGGCGAGCTTTTCCCTTTTTAGTAGTAACGTCTCGCTCAGACTGATGGCAGATTTAGAAGAGAAAGATTGTGGCTTAATGATCGCGGTTGCTATGTTTGTCTCACTTTTCTCCTTGCAAAAAGAGGGGTTTGTTGTATAATTGATGTAATGGTAAGGGACTGATTGAGAGGTATTGCTATACCTATTTTGTATTGTAGTGATTGAGTATGTTGATGAGTATGGGAGATAATGAGTAATACTGAAGGGTATGACTGACAAGAAGCAGGTGAAGGAAATGGAAAGAGCGAAGACAACAGAGATGGTGCAGACGGCGGTGGATCTCGGTATCTATACCCCACTCTCGGTCGCCAAGGAAGAAATCTGGAGGCGGTGGAATGACAAAGATATGGGAATGGATTTCTGTCGGGTGTGAGGTGAATGCAGTGAGTCTAAAAAAGGCATAAAATAACTTATATAAGCCAAAGGTAAACATTTTCGTTTGACAAGGTGGTTTTTTTGGTGTATAATGGGTAGTCTAGTTAGTTTAACAATTGCAACGTAGGAGGGCATCGTGCTTGAATTAGTATTTTCTTTGCCGATGACTCCTGAGCGGGTTATTGGCATTGTCGCAGGGCTAGTGTCTTTTTTGGCTCACCCACTGTATATCTGGTCTATCTTGAAGAAAGAAACAGTGCCACATAAAGTCACTTGGACGCTTTCGGCGTTACTTGGTTTTATGTCACTGATTTTTTATCGGGGGTCTGGTGGCCACGAAACGATTTATGTGCCATTAGGTGACTTTATTGGTCTATCGACTATTGCTGTACTGGCTTTTTGGTACGGACGCAATGGCAGTATCAGTCGTACTGATTGGCTCTGTGTTGTAGGCGTGATTGGTGCCATCGGAGTGTTTCTCATTTCTCGAGACCCTCTTCTGGCGCTTGCGGTTACTCTTATCGCGGAAATCCTCGTTTTGGTGCCTACAATAGTGAAAACGTATAAGTATCCAGGAGAAGAAGGCTTCATCCCGTGGTCATTCACCCATATAGGGAATATTCTCAACTTCTTCGCAATAGAGCAAGGAAACAACATTGAAGTGGCGTATGTCTGGACAATTTTTATTGCTGATAGTGTTGTCTGGATGCTTATTCTTCGGCAGTTTCTTTGCAGGAAAAAAAACTCGGGGCGTTCTCTTGAATAAAATCAGAGGCGCCCCATTTGCTTTTATATATGAAAGTAGTAATATTAACTTGTCTAAAAATTTATTTTTATGTTGAAAGTGATTGTCAGCCATTCTAAGATAAGCAGGTTAGGTGTTTTTTCAGTCAGAAATATACAAAAAGAAGAGGTAGCCTTTATTTTAAAAGGAAAGCCGATTTTGTTTTATCCAAAAACCAAGAGAGATGCTTTAATGAAGCCAAACATGATTGGAGTAGGAAAGAATCTATGGATAGATCCATACGGTCCTGCTAGATATATAAATCATTCCTGTAATCCAAATCTTGGGGTTCGAGGCAAACTATTGTTTGTAGCATTAAGAGACATTAAAAAAGGAGAGGAGCTGACGTTTGACTATTCTATTTCAGAAGACAGTTTATGGGAAATGAAGTGTCATTGTGGTGCTAAAAATTGTAGAGGAATTATTCGTGGTATCCGTTGGCTTCCAAAGGATGTGTATAATAGATATTTGCCATATATTCCAAAGTATTTTCAGGGAGTATATATGCAATATCAAAGTTAATATTAATAAGCAATGAGTAAGATATTATGAATCTGAATCCTTTGTTATGTACTTGGGACACCGCGAAGTTTCTGATATTTTCCCAAAATGTTTTTGATCCATTGATATACTATTCTCATTTAGGATCATTCTTTTTGGCTGCTGTCCTTGGAGCCTTTATTTTTTTCAGTAATCGTAGAGCGCTCGTCAATCAGATTCTTTTTTCTTTAATTGGATTTTTCTGTCTCTGGATTTTCTTTGACTTAATTTTGTGGGCTACCGAAAAAAGTGAATACATAATGTTTGTGTGGTCATCAATGATTTTTTTTGATCTTCTGATATATGTTACGGCCTTGTACTTCATACATGTTTTTATTTGGAAAAAAGATTTTCCATTTTGGGGAAAAGTGGTTATAGGTATCCCATTTATTCCTCTCATACTCTTGGCTTCCACGGAGTATAATCTTGTATTTTTTAATTTTACAAACTGTGAAAGAGAGGCCTTAGAGGGAATGCTGTGGCAGTATGCCTATCTTGTTGAAATAGTGTATGTATTAGCCATTTTTATTGAAATATTTTTTTACTTTTTTAGAAAAAGAAAAGAGCATAATACGAACGAGTTGTTAATAGTATCTAGTGGCGTGATTTTATTTTTAACTGCTTTTTCTTTTGGCAACATAGTGGGTAGTTGGACGGAGAATTGGTCACTGGGTCAATATGGACTTTTCGGTGCGCCTATTTTTATAGGACTTTTAGCGTATGCGATCGTCAAATTCCAGGCCTTTGATATCAAACTGCTCGGAGCGCAGGCGTTGGTGGTGACGCAGTTTCTGCTCATTGCGTCCATATTCACATTTGCGACGAGTACGACCAATAGAATTCTCATCGGTATTACGCTGGTCATCACATCCGGTGCTGGTTGGTTACTTATCCGATCGGTGAAGCAGGAAGTCAAGCGTAGAGAAGAGCTCCAGAAACTCTCCGACAGTTTGGCGGTGGCGAATGATCGCTTGCACGATTTGGACAAGGCAAAATCGGAATTCGTCTCCATCGCTTCGCATCAGTTGCGCACCCCGCTCACTGCCATCAAGGGCTACGTTTCGCTCATTTTGGAGGGATCATATGGCGCCGTGTCTCCGGCTATTCAAGACGTGATGGACAAACTCTATATCATTAATGATCGATTGGTGCATTTGGTTGAAGATCTGCTTAATATATCGCGTATCGAATCGGGACGTATCCAGTATACTTTTTCTCCGACACATCTAGAGCCATTGATTGCCGAATTGGTGGAAATGTTTGGCACTGTAGCCAAGGATAAACACCTATCATTAGAAATGCGTTTACCTGCTACGCCTATACCAGTTTTGACATTGGATGCCAATAAAATGAAAGAAGTAATATCCAATCTAATCGATAATGCTTTGAAGTATACCAAAGAAGGTGGCGTTATTGTGTCTTTGGAAGCGAACACGATGGTGGCACGCATCATAGTCGCGGATACCGGACTTGGTATTGGTGCTAAAGAAAAAGAGAGGCTATTCGAGAAATTTATGCGTAGTCAGGAAACATCTAAAATGTATGTCTCGGGTACTGGACTCGGTCTCTATGTTGGCAAAAATTTTGTAGAAGCGCATGGCGGACATATTCATATCGAATCTGATGGTCCGGGAAAAGGCTCTCGTTTCATCGTCGAGCTACCTTTCATTAATCCCAAAATCAAGACCGGCACCTCCGATCAGGCTTCTTTTTCGGGGATTGGGAAATGAGGGAGGATTATGATTATAAGGTGTTAGTTGTTAAAAAACAAGGGTTATGATAGGGTGATTTACTTGGTTATTTAACTGCGCAAGTAAATCCCTGAGCGTAAGCTTGGCGAGCGAAGCTCGAGGGGTATGAAACCCCGGGCGTAAGCCCGTGGGAGATTCATTAATTTTTTTATGTCAAAACTGTTTTCTTGACTTAAAATGGGTTTTAGAGGAAAATGTAGGCAAGACTTAATTTTTCTGCTAAGCATACATCTCGTATGAAATTTCCTTATAAGGTAAAGGAAAGTTTATCTTCGGAAGAGGTAAAAACGTGGGAAACCATTTATAAAGATACATCTTCTGATTGGGATAGGACAAGCGAAGAAGGTATTTGGAGGCGTACCCAAAGTGCATTGAAAAATGGCTCATCTGCCGATGAAGTTTTTGGTGAACGGAAGAGGATGATTCATTATAATTACAGTTACGATATATTTCGTGATGATGTTATGGGGGGTGGCTATGCCCTTTGTTTGAAAAATTTTTATTTGTGGATATTTTATACATTGCCCGCTGAGGAGGACTTGTTTCAAGTTGTGGGTTTTACTGAAAAGATTGGCACTGCTGGGTGGAAGCTCATCAATAAAAATAATAACAATCGCGTATATACAAAAGGAGATCTGCTTCTTCATGTAGAAAAAAGGACCTCTGATAAAGACGGGTATTTTGATTATGAAATTTATTTTTCATCACCAGAATTCGTACGTAGTAAAGAGATAAAAGAAAAGCCATGGAATATCCTGAAAACAGGAGTAAGAGAACGTGGTAAGAGGAACGATACATCCATACCCTATTCAGAGGAATTATTGAGGAGTCTTTTGCCAGCACAAGTTGAGTTGGGGTGTGGCCCATCTATTGAAAGCGGTATACCGCCACTTCATTTTTTACATGATGCTTATTCGGTTACTGAAGATTTCAAGACGAAAAAATTTATTTTTAACCCCCGTGATGACACGCTGTTGGACAGAATGTTATTTGATACCGAAGACTATCTTCCAGTGTTGACCAGAATGTTTAAAACAGCATTTAAGAAAAGGCCTGGAGTTTTTTACCAGACACTACGGAAAATGTATGATGAAGGATATTTTGTTGGTGAGGTAATAAATAATAATTTCGATTTGATGCCGAGCAAGGTCGGACTGAAAGAGAAGTTTATTAGACGATTTGAAGAGGCTCATATCGCTCCAAAATTTATTTTTCACCCTCGAGTAAAGTCACTATTTGTTTTTGGGCTTCATGCTGATAGAAGAAAAACACAGGAATCTGCAAGGAAGAAGGGATTAAATATTGTGTATATAGATACAGAAGGCTTTACTGTTGATGGAGAGTTCCATCCTTATCCACTTGAGAATCTTTGTGTTGAAGATTATCTGTATAAAGAAGAAGCTGGCGTTGCAATTTGTAATATGTATAATTCATTAAAGAGTAAAAAAATATGAGAACTTTGGAAAAAACGAAGATTGCAGTTGTTGGTCTTGGTTATGTAGGATTACCATTAGCACTCGCTTTCAGTAAGAAATTCAGCGTTATTGGATTTGATATTAGTCATGATCGTATAAGTGAGCTCAAGAGCGGATATGATAGGACACGAGAAACATCAAAAAATGATCTCATTGAGACTGAAAAACTTATTTTTACAGATAAAGAAAGTGATATTGTTTCAGCTAACGTCTATATCCTTGCTCTCCCAACCCCTGTTAATGAATTTAACGTCCCTGATTTTACTGCCCTAATAAATGCGAGTAGCTCAGTAGGAAGATATGTTGCTGAAGGAGATGTTATTATCTATGAGTCCACGGTTTATCCTGGTGCGACACGAGAAATCTGTGTCCCAGCGATTGAAGAAGGATCAGGACTGAAATTTAATGAAGATTTTTTTGTTGGGTATAGCCCAGAACGCATTTCTCCTGCAGATACACTGAAACTCGCAGATATTAAAAAAGTTACATCTGGATCCAATGAAGAAACTGCTGATTTCGTCGATACTTTGTATAAAGAAATTATTACAGCAGGGACACATCGCGTGAGTAGTTTAGAAGCAGCGGAAGCTTGCAAAGTGATTGAAAATGCACAGAGGGATGTGAATATCGGTTTTATGAATGAGGTGGCTATCTTACTTAATAAACTTGATATCGATACAAAAGAAGTAACGGATGCAATGAAAACAAAGTGGAATGCGTTGCCGTTCGTTCCTGGCCTTGTTGGTGGACATTGTATTGGTGTGGATCCATACTATCTCGTTCATAAAGCTCAATCGGTTGGGCACAATATGGGTATCTTGAAAGCTACACGAACGATAAATGACGGGATGGGGTTCTATGTAGCCAACGAAATTGCTCAACTTATGTCGAGGAACAACCTCGGTATTCCTGGTTCGAAAGTGTTGCTTATGGGAACAACTTTCAAAGAGAACTGTCCTGATATTCGTAATGCCCGTCCGTTGGATATCAAAAAAGCACTTGAAGGATATAATATCATTGTTGATGTCTATGATCCTGTTGCGAATCCAACTGAAATGAAGAAAATATATGATATTGATCTTGTAGAAAATCCAGAAGAAGGTTCATATGACGGTATTGTCATTGCTGTTATGCATAACCAATTCGCTGAATTAGGAATCCAAAAGATAAAATCATTTGGAAAGGAAAATTCTATAATCTACGATCTCAAATCAATTTACAAAAAATCTGAAACTCACGGGCGATTATAATTTTTTGGGTAAAGAATATTTCCGATATGTCGAGCAAAACGATATTTATGGATGTAAAATCGTATGATTATTATCACTCTGTCTCTTTGAGAGAGAGTGATATATTAGCATCTTTGAGATTGCAGATGAAAAATCACCCTATGGGTGATTTCCAAATTTCTCCTGAGCAGGGTCAGTTTATGTCATTTTTAGTAAGACTTACTAACTGTTCTCGTTACCTTGAAATAGGTACTTTTACTGGATATAGCACACTTGCTGTTGCGCAAGCGATGTCGTCGAATGGCGAGGTGATTACTTGTGATAAAAACAGAGAATGGACAGATATAGCAAAACAGTATTGGAAGAAGGTTGAAGTGGAAAAGAAAATCAGTTTGAGGGTTGGCGAGGCAAAGGAAACTTTAGACACATTGTTACATCAAGAGAAGAAAGAAAACTATTTCGATATAGCGTTTATTGATGCAGATAAGATAAATCATGATATGTATTATGAATATTGTCTGCAATTGATCCGTCAAGGTGGGGTCATACTCGTAGACAATGTATTCAGACATGGGAAGGTATTGGACGAACAAAAGGACGAGGTGACACAGGCAGTGCATGATCTCAATCAAAAGATTCATAAGGACAGTCGAGTTGATATGTGTATGCTCCCTATAAGTGATGGACTCACAATTGTTCAGAAAAAATAGCACAAAGGGTTTCACTCCGGTTGTCACAATGACAGTCGAGACTTTTTTTATTGGGGAAATGTGGCAGAATATGAAACCGTTGTTTGAATTTATTGGACAGGAATTTATTTAGATGTTTTTTGCAAGTAAATAAGAAAAAACTGTTTGAGAAATTCAGCCGGAGCAATGAAACTACCAAGATGGTGGTCTCTGGTACGGGACTCGGACTCTTCGTCGGCAAGAACTTCATCGCGGCGCATGGCGGACATATTCATATCGAATCTGATGGTCCGGGAAAAGGCTCTCGTTTCATCGTCGAACTACCTTTCAGTAATCCCAAAATCAAGGCCGGCACCTCCGATCAGGCTTCTTTTGAAGGGTTGGGGAAGTAGGGGAATTTTCGCAATAGTTAAGATCAGTGAATCTCATTCACTTGCTAAAAGATATTTTCATGAACACCGAAGACTTCTTACTGAGTATAATGCTGCAGATAGTAAAACAGGACAAGTTTCATATATTCAAGCTGTATCTTCTATAAAGTATGTTACACTCGAATTATGTCTGCGCTTTATTATTGACTCCGTAGAGCAATCAAAAATCAAGTTATTTGATTTGTGGCATATTTCAAAGAATGTGGACAGACAGACAAAATGACGGTCGTGTCTAGAATCATTCTTCATGAAACGGGTCTGCAATTTGCACAGAGGATTGATACTTTGTCTTTTTTTGTGTATACTAACAACAGTCCGTTGTTGTGACATGTCTTTTTATAATTTGGAGTTGTTTCATATATGATAAAAATATTATTAGTTGAAGACGATCCGTTTATTGTGGAAATTTATAAAAAAAAGTTTTCTACTTCTGGGTTTGAGGTGACCAATGTGACATCTGGTAAAGCGGTCTTGGAGTCAGTATTGACGCAGGCGTTCGATGTGATCTTGTTGGATCTTGTCATACCAGAGATTAGTGGTATGGATGTGTTGCGGGAATTGCGTGCCAATGACAAGTATTCGAAAGATTTGAAAATCATCGTGTTCAGTAATTTGAGTAGCACTGAAGACCGTGAAGAATGTCTCAATCTTGGCGCAAATGGCTTTATTTCCAAGACGGAGTTTTCTCCTTCGGAAGTTGTTGAAGAGGTCAATCGTTTCTTACATCAATGGAAAGAGCAGAAAAAAAATATAATTCGTCAAAATATGGACCCGACAGATCGTCCGAAATTAGGAAAACGTATCTTATTTATTGAAGATGAAGTTGTTTTTGTAGAGATGTTTGGCAAGCGTTTGAGTGATGAGGGGTATGAAGTGGTGAGTAAGCCGGAAGGAATATCGGGTTTGGAAGAGGCATTGAAAGGGAATTATGATATGATTATTTCTGATGTGATGATGCCAGGTATGGATGGACGAGAAATCGTCCGTCGGTTGAAGGAAATTGAGGAGAAAAAATCTATACCAATTTTTGTTTTTTCTGCGTCTTTGGAAGATGAGTCGATGAAAGCCTTGGAGACGTCAGGACTTGTCGACCGTTCATTTCTCAAGACCAAGATTACTCCAAGCGAGTTGACATACGCAGTGAATGATTTTTTCAAAAAACAGCAGTAATTTTTTTGTTTTTCATTTCTAATGTATGAGCAATGATGTACCTTCCGTGTCTTTTGGTGCGTGGAGGATATCTAAATATTATTTGCCACAGCAAACGGACAGATTTATCGAGTAAACAAAGGGTTCCCTTGTTCGTATCTCTATTTTTTGGTATGCTAGAGATACTGTTTAAGCTATTGTGATGATGTATATGGAAGCGATGAAGCGCATATTGATTACTGAAGTCTCGGCGCATATCGGGGAAATTGTGATGCTGTCTGGCTGGGTAGATGTGAGGAGGGATCATGGAAAATTGATATTCATTGATTTGCGGGATATGAGTGGCAAAGTACAGATGGTTATTTTGCCCAATCATTCCGAGGCGCATATTTTCGCTCAAGCATTGCGTTCCGAATGGGTCATACAGGTGACAGGAATCGTCAATCCACGTCCGGAAAAACTCGTCAATACGGAACAACTGAACGGCACCATTGAAATTGAAGTGTTGGAAATCAAGGTTTTAAACGAAGCGATAACACCACCATTTGATGTTGCCTCCGATGGGAAGGAGATAAATGAGGAAATTCGTCTTAAGTATCGGTACCTCGACTTGCGTCGTCCGCGGATGCAGAAGAATATCCGCAATCGGCATCTGGTTACCCAGTGTATCCGTTCGTTTTATACACGTGAAGGTTTTGTGGAAGTGGAAACGCCCTATATGACCAAATCAACGCCAGAGGGATCCCGTGATTTTATCGTACCGTCCCGTTTGGAGCAGGGAAAATTTTATGCTTTGCCACAATCGCCTCAGCAATACAAACAACTTTTGATGTCTGCCGGTTTTGAAAAATATTTTCAGATCGCTCGATGTTTTCGTGATGAAGATACTCGGGGCGATCGTCAGCCGGAATTTACCCAAGTTGACATAGAAATGAGTTTTGTGACGCAGGAAGAAATGATGCGCTTGAATGAACAAATGATTATTGAATTAGTCAAGACTGTTTATCCGGAAAAAGAAATACAGGCAGTACCTTTTCCTCGTTTGACCTATCAAGAAGCGATGGAACAGTACCAATCGGATAAGCCGGATTTGCGAACAGATAAGAACAATCCGAATCTGTTGGCATTTTGTTGGGTTATAGATTTTCCGTTTTTTGAAAAGACTGATGACGGACAATGGACATTCACCCACAATCCATTTTCCGCGCCAAAAGAGGAGTGTCTAGAGGACATGCTGGCAGAGAAAAATATCGAGAATATAGTCGCTGCCCAATATGACATGGTTTTGAATGGCTATGAAGTTGGCGGTGGTGGTATACGCAATCATACTCCAATGACACTACGCAAAGTCTTTGAAATAATGGGATACCCTTCGGAAAAAATAGAGGAAAATTTTGGGCATATTCTGCAGGCATTGGCGTTCGGTACACCGCCACATGGCGGGATAGCATTCGGTTTTGATCGCTTGATGATGATTTTGCAGAATGAGCCTAATATTCGAGAGGTCATTGCATTTGCTAAAACCGGTGAAGGAAAAGATCTGATGATGGAAGCGCCATCAGAAGTGACCCCGATACAACTCGCGGAGCTTGGCATACAATTATCAGTGAAAGAAGGATAAAAAAAATAGAGGAATGATGGCCAGTTGTGTCTCATAGATCAGTAAGATACTGAGTATAGTATTGACCAATGTGAATACGTGCCTCGAAAGTATTAAAACAAAAAATGGAGTTGAGAATGTTTCTCCGTATGTTTTTTTTCGCGTAACATGAATCATGATTGACTGCAGGTTCTTGGATTTTTTCTGATAGCATGCAAGCTGGAGTATTTTTGAGAAATGATTTAGAATGAAGAATATCCTATTTTTTCTGTGTTTTTATTATGTTCAGCATCCAACGTTTTTTCAAAAATATCCAAAAAGGCATTGTTGAGCGGTTTTTTGGACATTTAACACAAGATATCGGTATTGATTTGGGTACAGCTAATACACTGGTCTATGTAAAGGGTAAAGGTATCGTCATAAATGAGCCTTCTGTCGTGGCAATTAATCAACGAACAGGGCAAATACTAGCTATTGGGCGTGAAGCTAAAAAAATGGTGGGTAAGACACCTAGTCATATTGTTGCTATGCGTCCTTTAGTAGACGGCGTAGTCAGTGATTTCGAAGTAACTGAACAAATGTTGCGTTATTTTATTAACAAGGTTTCGGCGGAAAGTTTTTCTTTTTTTCGACGACCACGTGTATTGATTGGTATTCCTTCTGGAGTAACAGAGGTGGAAAAACGCGCTGTTATGGAAGCGGCACAGAATGCCGGTGCGCGACAGGTATTTTTGATTGATGAACCGATGGCAGCAGCCATTGGAGCACGTTTGCCAGTTATTGATGCAACGGGGAATATGGTGGTTGATATCGGTGGAGGAACAACTGAAATTGCAGTCATCTCGTTGGGCGGAGTTGTTTTATCGCGGAGTTTACGTGTGGCTGGTGATGAAATGAATGAAGATATCGTACGATACAGTCGAGACGAGTTCAATCTTTTGATTGGTGAGAAAACAGCAGAAGAGGCAAAAATCGCTATCGGGAGCGCCTATCCACAGCGTGAACGTTTGACATTTTCATTACGTGGTCGCGATTTGGTTTCTGGTTTGCCCAAACAGGTTATGGTGACCGATGAACATATCTGCGAGGCATTGTCGCGTTCCATTCGTATTATTATGAATAATATCAAAACGATTGTTGAAGAGACTCCGCCAGAGCTTTTGTCGGATATTATGCATCGGGGAATTATTCTTGCTGGTGGAGGTAGTCTTATTCGTGGTCTGGACAAAATTATTGCCAACCAGACTGGTATCCCTGTCCGTTTGATGGAGGATCCCTTGACAGCGGTTGTACGAGGTACTGGTATTGTATTGGATGATATGGATCATCTCAAGGAGGTTCTGATTGAAAAGGAAACAGATACTCCTTTGGGATCATAGCTAGTTCATAAAAAAGTGTTTGATAAGATATGTGCACAGAGGAATGCCTATGGCGGTAAGAAGAAAAATCAGGCAGACGAAATTGTTTCGCGCAAGCATCCTCTTTTTGTTAGCGTGGCTATTTGTTGTGTGGGTACCCGCATGGATGATTGCGCCTTTGCAGGCGTCGATTATGACACTCACCTTGCCTATTCAGAAAATTTTATCTGTTACTGCTTTTGAGGCAGTGGATACAGTACGTTTTTTCACTTCTATTGGTGATTTGAAACGTGAAAATGAGCGTTTGGAAAAAGAATATACGCACTTGCTTAGTGAGCGTGTCAATGTTCAGGATATTTTGCAAGAAAATGAAATGTTACGTCAGCAATTAAATCTTTTACCAAGAGAACGCTTTGAATTAAAATCAGCAGAAATTATTGGACGGGATGTTTCTGGTTTAGGTAATTGGATTTCCATTAATCAGGGATCATTGAACGGTATTCGCCAAGGGATGGCTGTTATTGTCGATGCCGGTGTTTTGGTAGGCAAGGTGGTAGAAGTTTTTCCATCTAATGCACGTATTATGTTAATTTCTAATCCAGAGAGCTTGATAAGCGGGATTACTCTCAATACGTTGGCTCAAGGTATTGTGAATGGTGCGTATGGTCTTGGGTTATCCTTTGGAATGGTATTACAAGAAGACGTTTTGAAAATTGGGGATACCGTCGTTACATCTGGTTTGGGTGGAGATATGCCAAAAGGACTCCTTATCGGCACTCTGCAGGAAGCTCGTCTCTCGAATGACCATCTTTTTCAGCAGGCGCCTTTGATTTCGCCATTGAAATTCGATCATTTACGGTACGTGTTTGTTATTATGAATGCTCGGTAAGTTATGACAATTTTTTTCGCAAGATTTTTTTTCATCTTACTCCTTGTATTTCTTGAATTTTCTTTTTTTGATATTTTATTTCAGGGGATTGGATCTCCATTCCTTTTGATTATGATAATTGTGGCGTGGACATTGATACGCGGGTTTCCACAGGTCCTCTTTTCACTTATACCCATTGCTTTGATTTTTGATATTGTTGCCAATGGGCGACCAAGCACTTTATTATTGTATGCTATACTTTTGGCTTATGCTACAAGTTTTTTGTCACGACGATTATTGGTGGAGCACTATGGTTTTGGTATGGTAACGTATGCTTTATTCTCTGGTTTTTCAGCAATCGGTTATATGATTTTTGATGCATTATTCTGGGGATTGAACGGGAATGTTGATATGTGGACGCTTATCATGATCACCTTCTCTGCTTTGTCTTGGTATCATGTGACATTATTTTTTGGTGCTGGCATTCCACTATTTTTCTGTGCGTATGCTTCTATCAAATATTTCGAACAGATTATTGAAAGAATCACTCAACGGGACGTTTTACGTACTAGATCATAGAAAATTCGTATGCGCTTGTTTCAAAAAAAGATTTTTTTTATGAAGAAACGTGGAATGGAAATCGACGACGCTGTTTTGACTATTACAGAAAGTGATATAACAAAAATCGAATGGTCTCTACGGAGATCACCTATGCGCTTTTATTGGATTCTTTCCATCATCTTGTTTGTTGTATTGGCGGGGCGTGTAGTGCAATTAAATGTCATACAGGGTTCCTTGTATCGGGAAACGGCAGAACGTAATAGTGTTCGATCTTTGGTTATTCCCGCTCCTCGCGGTATTATCTATGATCGTTTTGGTACACAATTGGTGTACAATACTCCCAGTATGGATGCTGTCATTACGCCTGTTGATGTGCCTCAAGACTTTGCGCGTCAAGAGACGATACGACGTTTGTTGTTAGCCACATTTATCATAGATGAGGAGGTACTCAATGAGATATTTCAGAAATTAGATTATCAATCATTACAGCCGATATTTCTTAAAGAACACGTGACTCAGGAAGAGCTTCTTTTGTTTCTCAGTCGGGCAAATGATTTACCAGGTGTGAGTTTGTATCATACCACAAAGCGTCGTTATGTTGATAGTCTTATTTTTTCCCATATATTGGGTTATGAGGGGAAGATACGCAAAGAAGAATTAGAATTACACCAAGATTATTTACTCACAGATACTATTGGAAAGCAGGGAATTGAAAAAAGTTATGATACAGCATTACGTGGGGAACATGGATACCAACAGGCAGAAGTGGATGCTTTCGGACGCATAACGAAGGAGCTTGGTATGATTATGCCAACAGCGGGTAGCGATATTATTTTGAATGTTGACGCTGAACTACAAAAAAAACTTTTTGATAGATTGCAGGATTTGTTGAACAAACAAGAATTGAAACAGGCAGTGGCAATCGCGATTGATCCACGCAATGGTGCTATTCGTGCATTAGTGAGTTTACCGAGTTTTGATAATAATCTTTTTGCGGGAAATATCAAAGTTTCAGAGTATCAGAAATTGATTCAAGATCCAACATTACCACTTTTTAATCGTGCGGTGGCAGGCGAGTATCCGCCTGGTTCTACTATCAAACCTGTATTGGCAACAGCTGGATTAGCGGAAGGCGTTATCAATGAGAATACGCAGATTGAAAGTCGTGGAGGAATCAGTGTGGGAAACTTTTTCTTTGGTGATTGGAAAGTACATGGTTTTACAGATGTCAGACGAGCGATTGCGGTATCAAGCGATGTGTTTTTTTATTCTGTTGGGGGTGGATATGGCAATATTACCGGACTTGGTATGGAACGCATGAAACGATATGAAAATTTGTTTGGATATGGAAGTAAGACAGGCATTGATATTCCCGGTGAAGCGAGTGGATTTATTCCTGACCCTGTGTGGAAGCGCGAAACTCTTGGTGAGCGTTGGTATATTGGAGATGATTATCATGCTTCTATTGGACAGGGCTTTGTGACCGCGACCCCTATTCAGATCTTGAATTCTATCGCAACCATAGCTAACGGAGGCACGTTGTATGTTCCACATCTTGTTTCGCAAGTACGCTCTACAGATGGAGCTGTTACGACCATTGGCGAAGATCAAGTACGAACAAATATTGTGAATCCTGATATTTTACAGATTGTCCGTGAAGGAATGCGTGCGACGATTATGGATTCTCATGGAACTGCCCAGTCTTTGAAAAATCTTTCTGTGGAGATAGCGGGTAAAACGGGAACGGCTCAATTCGGAACTGCAAACAAAACGCATGGTTGGTTTGTTTCTTTTGCCCCATATAAAAATCCAAGTTTGGCAATGATTGTTTTGGTCGAAGGACAAGGAGAAGAAGGATATAATGCGGTACCAGTGACCAAAGATGTGTATGAATGGTATTTTTCGCGTCCTGAGATTATCCAAGAAAACAGCCACTGAAAAGGTAAATAATAGCCTTAGTTGACAAGACGGTATATTTTGCTATGATAGGAGCACTTTCTGGCTATCCTCTTTCTTTTTATCGGAAATAGAGCGAACAGGTTAGAAGGTCAAAAATATTTTTTATTTTTTAAATATCAAGGCAATGGCACGAATTTTTACGGAAGAGGGATTGAAGAAGCTTCAGAGTGAATTGGAAGAGCGTAGGGGAAAAATGCGTCAAACAATTGCTGATGCCATCAAGGAAGCCAAGGAACAGGGCGATCTTTCTGAAAATGCCGAGTATAGTGAAGCGAAGCATCAACAAAACGAGAACGAAAGTCGTATCGCAGAGTTAGAAGCAATGCTCAAGGATTCGGTGGTGGCAACGAAACAAACGAGCTCTTCCGTGGTAGGTATCGGCTCCAAAGTGACTGTCAATGTCAATAAAAAGGAAATACTATTTGAAATTGTTGGGTCCAATGAGGTGGATCCGACAGTTGGAAAAATTTCCAATGAATCTCCTTTGGGAAAGGCCTTTATTGGCAAGCGCAAGGGTGACAAAGTGGAAGTTTCCACACCCGTTAATAAGGTTAAATATGAAATCCTGTCTATTCAGTAAATAGAGTGGTTGATAAGAAAGAAGATATTATTACACATGACTGGACTTTTCTGAAGCCGGTCATTGTTTTTTTGGAAAAAAATGTTTACAATGGATAGGTATCTATGAGTGAAACTTTGCGAGATGACATTGTTGCGACGAAACATGATAAGCTTCAACGCTTGATCGATGTTTTTGGTACCGTATATCCGGAAAAAACAGATCGCACTCACACGAATCAATCTGTATTGGATGATTTCGAGATTCTGGAAACTGAAAATCGATCGGTCAAAATAGTGGGACGTGTTCGGTCTTCCCGTATGATGGGGAAAATCGGATTTGCACATATAGAGGACGGGTCAGCACGCATACAGATTTTTTTGTCAGAAGGAGTGTTGGGTGCGGATAAGATGCGTGTGTTTGTGGATACGATTGAAAATGGTGATTTTATATCTGTAACGGGTACGGTATTTTTAACCAAGAAATCCGAAAAAACGGTGGAAGTGCGGGACTGGAAGATTTTAGGAAAGTCTCTGCGCCCCATTCCGACAGATTTTTATGGATTGAAGAATGAGGAAACGTTGTTGCGTCAACGATATCTAGATCTTCTAGTTAACGTGGAAACACGGGCATTGTTTCGTAAGAAAAATATTTTTTGGCAGACGATACGTCAATTTTTAACACGGGAAAATTTTTTAGAAATACAGACACCTGTTTTGGAACATATTCCAGGAGGAGCGGAAGCGGAACCATTTAAGACGCATCACAACGCTTTGGATCAGGATTTTTATTTACGTATTTCATTAGAATTGGCACTCAAACGTCTTTTGATAGGCGGGTATGAACGCATCTTTGAAATCGGACGAGTTTTTCGCAATGAAGGTGTTGATCGTGAGCATTTGCAGGAATTTGATCACATGGAATTTTATGTCGCCTATATGGATCTTGAACAAGGTATGGCAGTGGTAGAGGCTTTATACAAAGAAATTGTACGTTCTGTGATTGGTGAGACAATGCAAACAGAATATGATGGCGAGACTATTCATTGGAATGTTGATTTTCCACATGTTGATTATTTCACTGAATTTCAGAAAGAAACGGGTCTTGATTTATCACAAGATATCGATGTTGCGACACTTAAGCAGAAAGCTGATGGACTCGGCATTTCTTATGAAACTTCTTATGGAAAAGGACGAATGATTGATACGTTATATAAAAAAACAGTACGTCAAAAATTGATACAGCCCTGTTTTTTAGTTGGACACCCGATAGAAGTATCACCATTAGCTAAGCTTGATCCAAACAACCCACGTCGCACATTGCGTTTTCAGCCGATTGCTGTCAAAAGCGAACTGGGCAATGGCTTTGCTGAATTGAATGATCCGATTGATCAACGCCAACGTTTTGAGGAGCAGATGCGGTTGCGGGACGCGGGAGACAAAGAGGGGATGATGTTAGATGAAGATTTTTTGGAAGCATTGGAATATGGGATGCCGCCAGCATTTGGTTTTGGAATGAGCGAGCGATTCTTTGCGATTCTTATGAATCGCTCTATTCGTGAAACCGTGATTTTTCCTCCGATGAAAGCACGAAATGAAGGATGATTAGCTCAGCTGGTTAGAGTACTGCATTCACATTGCAGGGGTCACTGGTTCGAATCCAGTATCATCCACCATAAAGTTAAAGCGATTTTTTATAAAAACGTTGCGTATGTTGGATATTCAGTTTATTCGTGAAAATCAGGAAAAGATCGCCGAGGTAGCAAGGGCTAAACGTCTTGATTTTCGCGTAGAAGATTTGTTGACGAAAGATCGAGAACGTAGCGCGCTTTTGCAGGAAGTAGAAGAATTAAAGTCGCTTAAAAATGATATCAACAGCTTGATGCAACAGGCACAGACAGACGAAGAACGGTCGGAAATTATCGGGAAAGCCAAAGATATCAAATCAGCTATTGATAATAAAGAACCATCTTTGTACAAGGTACAGACAGAATATGAGGCACTGATGGCACGTGTGCCAAATATCGTATCACCTGATACACCGATTGGTCAGACAGATGCAGATAATATTGAGATAGGGAAATTTGGTACGTTACCCATTTTTAATTTCATGCCACGAACGCATTTAGAAATTGGAAAAATATTGAATATTTTGGATATGGAACGTGGCGCCAAAGTATCTGGTTATCGGGGATATTATCTGAAAAATGAGGGAACACTCTTGGTGATGGGTATTATGATGTATGCTCTCCAGAAAATGGTAGCCAAAGGATATCAACCGATGATACCACCTACGTTGATCAAGGGTGGACCGTTATTTGGGAGCGGATATTTCAATGGAAAGGAATATGACAGTACTATCGATGAGATTTACCAGGTTGCAAATCGGGATATTGATTCTGATGGTAGTCCTGCCAAAGAAGCCAAGTTTTTGGTCGGAACAGCAGAACCGTCATTGTTGGCATATTATTCTGGGGAAGTGTTGGAAGAAGGCGTATTGCCCATTCGTTTAGCCGGCTTTAGTCAATGTTATCGCAATGAAATAGGTTCATATGGCAAAGATACCAAGGGGATGTATCGTGTACATGAATTTATGAAAGTAGAGCAAGTGGTATTGACCTCTGCGGATATTGATAGTGCGAATCGTCTGCAGGATGAGATGATTGATATTTCCGAGGAAATGCATCGTGAGTTAGGGTTACCTTATCGAAAATTACAAATTTGTACCGGGGATATGAGTGCGGGTAAGTATCGCGCCTTTGATCTGGAGGCGTGGATGCCAGGTATGAATCGTTATGGTGAGACGGGATCCGCTTCGAACTTCTTGGATTGGCAATCACGGCGTCTTAATGTGAAATACAAAAATACCAAAACGGGAGAACGTCAATATGTGTATATGATGAATAACACAGCACTGCCGAGTCCGCGAATTTTCATCGCTATTTTGGAGAACTATCAACAAGCTGATGGAAGTGTCATTGTGCCAGATGTTTTGCGATCTTTTGTTGGAAAAGAGGTGATTCTTGCACCGAATCATAGTGGGTAGCATACTTTTTTTTAAAAATGGATTAACTTTTTAAATATATGCGAGAAAATTTTTCAACACCAGAACAATTTTCAAAGAATCAAGCGAAGCAAAAAATTGAAGAAGGAATTACCGAGTATTTGGCTTCGCCAAAAAGCAAGGAGGGTATGCACGCTGAACTTGCTGATATTTTTGAGGTTGAAAGATCAGAACAACCACTCAACCATGAGGAAGTAGAAAAAGAAATTGAAAGTTTTGTTGGTAGAAATTTTGAAATATTACTACCAGCTATGCTTTTGCAAGAGCAAGATTATGCTGAGTTAATACAAAGCCTTGATCTCACTAATAAAGACATAGGATTACTTGGGGCAAATTATTACATTCGCGAACAAGACGGCAAACCAGCAATTTTTCAAACTGATGAATATTATCCCGAAGGCAGACAAGCCGATGTTAGCGCAAGCGATTTACTTGTTCTCGCATATGCAAAAGAAAGTATAAGGGTGGACTCAAAAAGAGAAACGGGACGATCTGGCGGAAGTATTCCTCATAGATATTATCTCAAATCAAAAAATCGCTATCTGTGCGTCAATGACTTCGGTATGCGAGTTTGGAATGAAGAAGAAAAGAAAATGGACGAGGGCAATATTACCAATGCCACTCCATTTATCCAAACAGCAAAACAACAAATAGAAAGAATTAAGGAAAATCTTTCAGCTATTTCTAATACAGATTTTGAAAATATCCAGAGAGAGCTTTACGAAACCGCGAAACAAGAGCTGGGCGTGGAATATCTTGATTATGAGCAACACCGAGCAGTAGCAAAGCAGGCACAAGAACAATCAGCGCAAAGTCTCGCAAGACGCCTTGCGAAAAACCCGAAAGATAAGGCGTTGGTGCTCGGTGCAGTACCTACTCGCAAAGTTAGGGATCATTTACATTTTAATTTTGATAAGATCGCAAAAAAGTATGGTTTTGTGAGCGATGATCCTGAAAAAGATTATCAGTCATTTGATCAAAATGCATCAAGATTAAACAGATTACTTAGAGAGCCAACAGAACAAGAAAAAGAAGGTGTTTCGCTTGATTTTGTTTACTCTGATTTTTATCGAAAGCCAGTGATTATTGGAATTGGTGGTAGCTTAGACAGGGCATCGGTTATTTCAGAGGCGCGCTCGGGAGTCAAAGCGATCCTTGCAGTAAGGGCAGTGGAAAATGACCCACAAGCAGAAGAATTATTTGATCGTGCGCGTTCTAAAAGAGGTCGTGGTAGTCCCTACTTTTACCCAGACCACCAACTCTACGATTTTATTAAAATTGTTGGCGTAGAACGCGCTCAACAAGTTTTAGGGGCAGATGAAAGAAATGTATCAGAACAAATGACTGGCTTTGAAACGCTCAAAATCATGAAATACGACATTTCTAAATTTGAACCGGATCAACTTAAAAAACAACTTCATCAGGCAAATACGCTGGAGCGTTCCGGCCTGTGGCGATATTTGGCAGAAAGAAATAAAACACAAATTGAGCAAGCACGAGCGAAGCTCGGTGCGAAAGCAGAAGACAAGCATTGGCTTGAACTTTTGGGTGTGCGGGGCGCGAGAGACCAATTCCAAGAAGGCAAGCGGATGTATTGGTTAGCTAAACAAGTTTGGATGCAAAATCCAAATCGCACAGAAGAAAACCGTTTTTATTGGCACGATCAATATGTGAATTGGGATAGATATGATTTGACCAAAGCTGATGTCTCCAAAGAAAAGTTAAATGAGTACCTGAAAAAACAAAAGAACTTAATTGTTGCTCTCTTGGGGCAAGGTTCCGAGGATCGTTATGGAGAGCAGAAAGGTAAAGGAAAACCTGCGACACTCGGTCTTATTATTCAAGTGTTAGAACAAGGGAATGATATTCGTGGTGTGGCTTTGGCATATGATAAACAGCGTTATCTTGAAGGAGTAATCGACGGACAAGTTAAAAACGATCTTGAATTTGCTACCGAAGATTGGCCGGTCGATTGGCGCAAGGCAGTTTCACCGGAAGAAATAAATCTTTATTACGAATACGCGAGCGATTATGTTTTGCTCGACCCGAATGGTTTAACAAAATATGCCGAATGGCGTGCAAGCAACGAGGGTAAAGAATGGGATAAAGTTTTCAAAGAAACACCGAAAAGAAAACAAGATTTGGATTTTCGCATTTGTCTTGGAACCCAAACGGAAGAAGTACGTGGCTGGTATAAAGGTGCCGCAGAGCATGTCGGTGGTGTCACAATGCAAAATTATCTCTTGCGCTTCAATACAACTCGCGAAGCAGACGGGCGTATTGCGAATTGGCACGATGTACTTCTGTGGAGCCCTAACATTCAGAAACTTGAGGCCGGAGATGCGAAGTCCATTCTTTTGAGTATTGAAACGATGGACGATAATCAAGAATTCGTTAATCTCTTGCCGAGATACGACAAAGAAAGTGATCCTCTGCAAAGCAGTGGTCCCGTCCAATCGTTACGTGAGCTCAAAAAACGCATTTTCGCGATTGAATCAAATATTGATCTCTCAAAATTCCCACCGGAATTATTAGAAATTACATCAGCCCCAGGATTTAATCTTGCGGCACTTGAATCAATGCGTAGACGAGCTGATTTTCAAGATTTAATTGAAGGAAAGCTAGACAAGGAACAGCCATTTACCCCCCACTCAAGAACCTTTGCTGGACGAACACTCACTGAAGCATTACGCGAGGGCTTAGGTTCTCATAAACAAAAGATTAGAGGAACAGCAAAAGACTCAAAAGGATTATTCCACTCTTTGAATCAGTTAGTAAAAGGTAGAGAACTCGGTGAAAAGAAAATGACTGCGCTTGATTTGCTCAATTCAGTGCCAACAGATTTAGAGGAAGATGTAATCCGGCTACTTCGCGAGCAACAGGTTGATGTTGGGCCGATTGTTGAAGCGCAGATACATGCCAAATCCGACCCCGAAGGATGGGTATGTGGCAATTACACTGATTGTTGTATGCCGTTCGGTGCTTCTAACAATGACGATTATATGTTCAATCATTCCACTCAATACTTTACGATTAAATACAACGGGAGAATTATTGCGCAATCGGTTGTGGTTGATTCTCGCGACAGAGAAATAGATGAAGATGTCGTTGTGCTAGATAACATCGAAGTCGCTAATAACTACAAAAATCTTTCGTCGTTGCTTTCGAATGTATATGAGACTTTTTGGACGGAATATACCAGTAAGCCAGTAAAGGTTGGCACAGGTTATTCTGATTTAATCCCGCCTGGAGGAAAATTGGAACAAAATCATTATCAAGCAAAAACCCGTCTTTCTTATTCCGATGCCACTGGTTCACAGATTTACGACCTTCCTAAACGTCGTGGTGTTGAGTCAATGGATAAAGTAGTAACATTTGCAAATCTCTCGGAAAGAGATGCGGAGCTCATCGCAAAAATGGAAGCAGAAGCTTATCCCGAAGGCATGGCACAAGGCAAGGCGTATATTGCAGAAATATTACAAAAACAGAGAGATTTAGAAATACCCGGAGCCGCTTCAAGTTTCGTGGTTCGTCAAGGCCAAGAAGTGGCTGGATATCTTTTAGTTTTGCCAGAAGAATCTGAAGTGCAAAGTGGCGAGCGAGTTGCTCATGTGTACGATATGGTAGTTATGCCAAAATTTAGAGGATCACCGATTGCTCGTAAAATGATGGAGAGGGTTCTTGATATCGCTTCTGCATATGGCGTACCTATTGAAGCGGAAGCACGGGCAAGTACTTCCTATGCTTTGCTCATGAACGAACGAATTAGAAAATGGTTTGGAAGTAAGGGTTTTCATTTGACGAAAAACGAAAAATTGCCAGCTTATCTTGGCGACGAAGATTTCTATTTTGTACGTTTTGAAAATAGACAGAACGTAGAAGCGACTGTGTAGTTTCCGTCCGCCAAAAATTCCGTCCCGTCCCCACAAAAACACGGCGGAGAGGTGTGTGTGGGAATTCCGCGGTCTGGTTTCGATCAGGAATTTCGAATAAAATGAGTTTGAGCTAAACTGTAAAGACACACCAAAATCTGACTTTCAGAAAATCGCTTTTGGGCAAAGCAAATACTATGTGGATTCGCTTGCCGAGAGTACCAAGCAAGCGTGGATTGTGCCAAAAAGTGAGGCACGGAGAGTATCTCTGTCTTGCCCTAATCGGATACATCAACGATGTGCGGACAAAAACGGTGGTCGTGGACAAGAAACGCACCCCACTCATTCGCAAGGCTTTTAAGCTGTACGCAAAAAATGGAAGCCGACTTGAAGACATCTCAAACTTTTTGGCACAATTCGGTATCCATTCCAAAAACGGCAAGCGACTCCACTGAGACAGACGCTATGGCGGTGAAATCCACGAGAGCAAGCACCAACCAGTCGTCTCAAAGAAAATTTTTGACAAGGCGCAGGAGGTTTTGCAACAGCGAGGCCGTCCGCACCATAAACAAAAGAATGAACCGCGAGCGTTTTGCGGTCTGCTTTCCTGCGCCTCATGCCGAATGATGATAACTTGGCGAATACAAGGTGAAAAAGCAAAAGAACGGCAATGTACACGAGTATGTCTATTACCACTACCAAGAAATCAAAACTCAAGCCACAACCGCTTTTGTTCAGGAATCAGAAACAAGAATCCGCACCATACAAACAAAACTCCAGCGACTTCTTGACGGCTATTTGGAACAGGATATTGAGCGGGAAATTTACCGCACAGAAAAAGCAAAACTCCTTTCCGAAAAGAAGTCGCTGAAAGAACAAATGGCGCGGATTGAACAAAAGCGGACTAGCTGACTCGAATCTCGTCTTGGCCAACCGCGAGGCGTGGCTCACCACGCCGAGCAGATTTGTCGGGGAAAAACGCTCGGGTGGCGCTTTGCTACCACCAACGAAAAAGTCGGTCAATTTTCTGAAAGTCAGATTTTGGTGGGTCGTGCAGGATTCGAACCTGCGACCGTTGGCTTAAAAGGCCACTGCTCTACCAACTGAGCTAACGACCCGAGCTGTATCTTTTCAAATTTATTCAAAGTACTGACTCCCAGTATCCAGAAGATATTTTTTGAAAGGATAACAGTGCTTATTTTAATGAATATCAGCGAAAGAGTCAAGTCTGATAGCATGGTGGAGTAGTATGTATACCTATCTGCTATCTTCATAGTGTAAGGTATTAGCATACGTTTTTGTGCTATACTATACTATGATAATTCCTCATTTGAGACAATTTATGTATTTTGGAAAGACAATGTTCGTAGGGATGTCTTTATTATTATTGTCTGGATGCAGTATCAATCTTCCTTTGAAGACTAGTGCTTCCAGTGGGAGTGTATGGAAATCCTTTGATAGCGGACAAACATTTGTGTCAAAAATTATGGTTGATGAGACGCGCAAGATATCTTCTGCAGATATTGTATCATTTGTGGTGGATGAAAAGAATCCTGACATGATATATATGGGTACGCTTGGAAATGGGTTGTTCAAAACGATGAATGGAGGTGAACGTTGGGAACAGGTAATTTTTCCACCACTCAAGAATTATGGCGTGGCATTGGGACGGGAGATGAGTGAGCAAATCTATGCTAGTGGTGTTTATGATGGTGTTGCCAAGTTGTATCGTTCTGATGACGCAGGAAAAAATTGGAAAGAAACTTACACCGAACCCGGTAAAGATGTGGTTATAACAGCTGTCAGTGTCAGTCCAGACATCACAGATGTTGTTTATGTTGGGAGTAGTTCTGGTGCTTTGATGAAAAGTATCAATGGAGGAGCGACGTGGGATAATATTGGCGTAGCATATGGACCAGTGACTAAAATACTCTTTGAAAAAGGAAATGCACAAAAAATTATTTTGTTTGTTCCAAATCAAGGCGTGAGCATTTCCATGGATGGAGGCAACACTTGGAATAGAGGAGTAGAAAAATTACAGGGAACACCGGAAAATGTTCGATCTACCACTCAATCAACACGAACATTGGGATCAAAGTATGGAGGAACACCAGATGGCATGACAACAGTTGCCCTGGATCCTTCTGTATCGGGCACGATGTATGCAGGGGCTAAAAAAGGAATTTTTCGAAGTCGCGACAATGGACTAAGTTGGGAAGCATTGGATATTATCGAAAGTTCCAAAAAATTTCCAGTGCGTGCGATTGCTATTCATCCTACACAATCTAATGAAATCGTTTATATTGCAGGTCAGGCTTTTTATCGTTCTGTTGATGGAGGTTTGCGCTGGTCAACGACGAAATTGGATATTGATCGTGGTGTGAGCTTTCTTACTTACATACCTTCTCATCCGAATACGTTATATTTTACACTGCGTAAGTACTGAATCAGCATGTTCATCAGAAATGTGCATGGTTCACAGAGAGAAAGATATGAGGTATACTAAAAATATATTTATCGTTAAAGGAATTGTATGATAAAAGCCTTGTTGTCGGAAAAGAAAAAAGATTTTGATGCCGCAGTAGAACATTTTTCGATGGAATCTGCCAAGATTCGTACGGGTCGCGCCAATCCCGGTTTAGTAGAGAACTTGCCAGTGGATTATTATGGCGTCAAGACACCACTGCAACAGATGGCGAGTATCAATATCCCTGAAGCTCGTCAAATTTTGATTCAACCTTGGGACAAGGATGGATTAATAGCTATTGAATCTGCTATTCGTGAATCTGATTTAGGTCTCAATCCGAGCAATGATGGTCAATCTATTCGTATCACTTTGCCGGCGTTGACCGAAGACAGAAGGAGGGAATTGGTCAAAACACTCAATAACCGTACGGAAGATGCACGTATCGCTTTACGTTCTATTCGAGAGGAAATATGGAAAACTATTCAAGATAAGGAACATGCCGGAGAAATAGCCGAAGATGATAAGTTTCAAGGGAAAGAAGAGCTTCAGAAGGTTGTTGATGAATACAATCAAACATTGGAAATGATGCGTAAAAAGAAAGAAGAAGAAATTATGACGTTGTAATTTATCGCTATAAAGAAATACCCATATGCTGACTGCGCTGATTTTCATTGTTTTATTGGGATTATTGGTACTTGTGCATGAATTGGGACATTTCGTCGTGGCTCGACGCAATGGCATTAAGGTAGATGAGTTTGGCTTTGGTTTTCCGCCTCGTTTTGTTGGATTATATCGGGATAGACAGGTGGGGAAATGGCGCATTGTGTGGGGGGCGAAGAATAGTGATGGACCACATACCGTCTATTCATTCAACTGGTTACCGTTGGGCGGATTTGTCAGAATCAAAGGTGAAGATGGGCAGAATACGGATATTGATAGTTTTGCGCATCAATCGGCATGGGTGCGAGTCAAGGTATTGGGGGCAGGGGTTGTGATGAATATGTTGTTGGCATGGGTTCTTGTTTCTATTGTTTTGACTCTGGGATTGTCACAACCTATTGATTCTTCTGAACGTGCTCAATATCCCGATGCTAAAATTCAGATCTTGGAAGTAAAGAAGAATACTCCAGCTGAAATGATGGGATTGCAGTTGGGAGATGAAGTGGTGATGATCGCTGGAGAGGATATTACATCTTTGCAACAGATAAGTGATATCATTATGAAGCACAGGGGTCAGTCTTTGGATATGCGTATCAAGCGCCTTGATAAGGAAATGACTTTGACTGGTATTCCGCGTACTGAATATCCTGCCAATGAAGGAAGTTTGGGTATTTCTTTTTCAGAAACAGCCATAGTGGCGTATCCGTGGTATCAAGCGATCTATCAAGGTTTTCTCACGACATATAACATTACTGTGGCTATTTTGGCAGCCTTCGGAACAATGATTCTTGGTCTGTTGCAATTGGAATCAGGCACCGCAGTCGATGTGACTGGCCCGGTTGGTATCGTGTATCTAACCAAGCAGATGAGTGATCTTGGTCTTGCCTATGTTCTGCAGTTTGCCGCTTTGCTTTCTATCAATCTAGCCATTATCAATATATTACCAATACCGGCTTTGGATGGTGGTCGTATTCTGTTTGTGTTGATTGAAAAAATCAAAGGAAAGCCTATCAGTAGAAGCACAGAAAACATGATTCATCAAATTGGTTTTATGCTTTTATTGCTATTAATGCTAATTATTACTATTCGAGATTTCAGTGTTTTTGGATTATTTCAAAAGTTTGGCAGTCTTTTTTTCTCAATGTAAGGTTGAGAGACTTGAAATGAAACGTAATTATGTGATGCAAAAAAGAGAAAGATGGGTATCCATCTCTCTCTTTTTTTATTGGTATTCATATGAATAGAATCCTTGCATTTTCTGGGCATATTTTTGAATAATAAGAGCTTTTTTAGCATAAATAAAGCTTATCTTTACACCATTAGGTACTTTATATTGACAAATAATCATTTATCTGGTATCATACTGAGTTATTAATAACTTTAGTGTATTGTTTATGAACGCACGTTTACTAGTATCTTTTTTACGAAGAAATATTTATACCATGATTTTATTTGGTATTTTTGGTGCACTAATAAGTTTTACTGGATTGATTATCATAGAGAAGTCATTCCAATCACGTATGGATTTTTTGATTGTTCAAAGCAATAGTCAGGGACAAGACTTTTATACACAATTCAAGTCTTCCGAATATCTTGGTAAAGTTTTGAGTGAAGCATTATATAGTGAAAAATTTATTAATACGGTTATTGAGACTGGCAAAGTGAATAATGAATTTTTGCCTTTTGATAAAACAGATCGTTTAAAAACGTGGGATAAAATGGTACAGGTACAAAAAAGTTTAGAGCTTGGAATTATCAGTGTCACTGTGAAGCATACAAGTGAGCGAGAGGCGACTCGTATTGTAACCGCTATTTCAGAAGTATTGACACAAAAAAACGCACTGTTTCGGGGTGGTGATGTGAATAGTGTAGAAGTACGTATTTTGTCTGGTCCTATTAATATACAAAATCCTACCGTCAGTATGATGTTTGCTACAGCCTTGGCTGGATTTTTTGCGGGATTGTTTTTTTCTGGATCTTGGATTTTGACGCGTTACAAAAAACAGATCTCGGAAAAAAATGAAAACATTGTATTGCATGATACATTGTGATAGTTTAAAAAATTGTTATCGTGCCTTTTGAGAAGAAAAAGTTACAAGACTTTTCAGTGGAGTATTTTTTTCTTCTGAGTAGGGATAGTTTTTTAACAATTTGAAATTTGAGGAGTAAAATCATGAGAACATCATTGTTGATGCTCATTGTATTGTGTGTTTTCTTGTCTGGCTGTACCACGACGATGGGCACTCAGTCTGGATTTAGTGTGCAACCAAAGGAATCAATCGCTCGTCAGGAGCCATGGCACACAATGGTTATTACTGGCAACGTTTCAATTCTCGATGGCGTAGACGTGGCATATGTTTCGTTACCAGATCCATTGCCGTCTTATTGGCGCGATGAGGTGGTGGATACGAAGCGTACGTACATAAAAACATTTGAGGATGGTAAAAAGTTGCGAAAGCCGATTGAAAAATTGGTGTTTCGCGCGCTTTTTTATCAAAACGAACGGTTGGTTGGTATGGCTGATGCCATCATCAACCCAGCGCTCACTGGATTTTTCATCTTATTGCCAGCAGACATGAAGCCTGCGAAGCAAAACATGGTCATCGTTTCGATGGACACATCATGGATGATGACTACCATGGGTGAAAAAATAACCGTGCCAATCACGAAATCTCTCCCATCTGGATTTTTTCAGCAACATCCATCACCACTGACGCAAGTTGTGCGTATGGAAAGGAAGGATCCTTCAGGAAAGTTGTTTTTCGATGAATTGGAGTCTTTGTTCAATCAACGACTACGAATAGGTTCCATGGTGTATTCCGGCAGGCCAGATACACTGCTAGTATTGAGAAACTTTACTAGCGCAGAGCATCCTGTAGACCGCTTGGTGTCTTGTGGGACAGCTCCTGTGACACCTGGCTTGGTAACGATTACCTTGGCACTGGCTGCTATTCAAAATGTACGTACAGTCACAAGTCATGATTGTTATCACTGAATCGGGTGTTTGATATGCATTGACTCAACAGGCGTTGTGAATACGTATGTGTGAGTCGCTTCAAAGGTGGCTCAAAGATGATACGATGTCAGCGAGCCACAGTAGGCTCAGGAGGTTCAGATGAAAATGCAACAAGTGTGGAGACTCCTCATAGGAGTTTTGTGCGCTCTCTGGGTGTTCCATGCTCATGCCACTACAGTGGTCGTAAAGCCGGGAGATACTCTGGAAGAGCTTTTTGGAAAAGAATGGAAAGCGGCCTGTGCGGTCAATAACCTCACAAATTGCAATTCCATTCGAGTGGGACAGGTCTTGACCGTTCCAGAAAAGGTCAGTGCTCTGTCAGTGGTCTCTCATATCGCCTCTCGTAAGGAATGTGTGACATTAGGAGTTTCTCCTTTCAATCCGTCGCTCGACAAAGAGCGGATGCGAAAGGGCATCGCCGTGTTGCCAATCAGCCAAGCGATGAAAGAGGAGCTGATTCAGAAAGTGTTTTTTGAAGAAGTTGCCGAGTATAACATGGTGTTACCAGACAATGCTCGGTACGATATGGTCTTTGGGTCTGGAAAGCAACCAAAACTTCTGCGGGATGTGCGGTTGTGCACAGCAGAAGAAGGAGCTCAACAAGAGCTAGGCCTCGTGATTCAGCTTTCCGATGGGACCGAAATCGCCGTGCCTTATAAGTGCGGTAACATTGCAGTTATGCGGAGGGTCAAGCCTATTGTGATACCGCCTCCTGTGGTGGTGACTGAAGTGGCGCCAGAGGTACTGATTGTGCCCGAGGTGCAGATGCCAATTGCAGAGGAGAAAGAGGAGGAGTCGTCACATTGTCCTCTAGATTTGAAATCAGTCTTGGGGCAAGAGTATGAGCCAGAACATGACGGTGGCAATAAAAGTCACTCGACGTTCCTTTCTTCAGCTGTATATTGCACGTGGCGGGGGAAAACTGGCACTCATGGTGTAGGCATCGGCATGCAGGCATCATGGTGGGAAGGTCTGGTCAATCAGGGTCTTGGCAAATACAGTGGTGGTCTATTGGCCATCGGACCAGCATATGAGTATATCGCGGACCAAGGCTGGGATGTAGAGATGAAGTGGCTCTTTGGAAGTTTGGAAGAAAAATTCAAACAAGGAGACTATAAGAGTCATCGGGAGTTTGGTGTCACGGGCCCTTCTGTTGCCTATAATAACTATCAAAGGCGTATGGCAGGCAAAAAGTTGTTGGCGGAAACACAGTTGTTTGGAGTATTATTATTTCCGTTTTCGACTGATGCTGAGCATTCGTGGCAGGGTCAACCTATTGAGGATACGAAAGACCTCTCTCAGCTTGACAGTTACTTGAACCTCGGTGTTCGGCAGTACCTGTACTCCGGACAGTGGTTCGAATTGTACACACAGCTTGGATATTTCTTGGAAAAACCGGCAGCGGAATCAGGGAGTTTCCGTATTGGATTGACTGATGCCAATCGTATCATGGGCGTAGGCATTGGTTTTGACAAGGACTTCAAGTCGGGTAACAAGGTACAGGCTTGGGGATGGTGGATTGATATAATGCGTGGCTTCGAGCTCGTTCGTAAAAACCATCGTTCTGGACAAGTGGAAAATCT
The DNA here is from genome assembly GCA_051306005.1 of Minisyncoccota bacterium. Taxonomy (GTDB): domain Bacteria; phylum Patescibacteriota; class Minisyncoccia; order Moranbacterales; family UBA1568; genus UBA1568. The sequence continues at coordinate 346,170 of JBPPMJ010000003.1, read as the reverse complement.
GCATCATGGCATCATCATGGTGCCGACACTGTAAGTGATCAGATGTTTGTTTTCTTTCTTACTCGCCAGAGTAATATAAAAAGAGTATCGGTCCTTTATGGATACGTACTGACCTGGCAGTCGAGAAAAGAGAATGAACAGTAGCAAACATTTTGACGGCGAAGATGTGAACACACATCTCTCGCCGTTTTTTTTATACTGCTGTATACCACATACTATGAAATCTGATACATATATTGTTCACTATACATAATGTTGACAAAATAAAGTTTTAGGAGTATAATGAAATGTTTAATAGAAATATTAAACAGGAGTTTTTTAACAATAGTTTTAAAGGAGGGTTTCAAATGAAACCGCTATTCTCTATCTTGTTTCTTTGCCTTTTTTCCGCCTTGACGTGGGCAGGACAATTCCATCCCGACAATGTACATGCCAGCGTTGGAGGCGGATCATCATCCATGGTGGAGATTGTTCCAGGTACTCCAGGACAGTTTGCCTTGATCCTGAAAGAAATCAAAGTGGTCTATCTGAACGAGACACCACCAAAAGGGGTAGTCGGCTTGAACACGGCCGATGATTCTGGAAAAGGAGTCGTTCACGTGGTCGCCGTGGCTTCCAACTACCAATTGTATAAAAAGACCCAGCTGTGCTGGAGAGGTGTTGGCAGTGACTGGGAGACGCGTGCCTGCGCCCCCATTGAACCTGACGGCAGTGCTACTGTTGAAATCAGTACCGGTGCAACCACCAAGAATGCTGTTTTTGCTCTTGTGCCAGTCTTGGTGCTCGGAGATAAACAGGTAGGATGGGTTGCTCATCCGGAGAATGCCAGGGTCCAACTTTCCTGTCCGCAGATGCCACATCAGGACACGGCCTCTATATTTGTAACTGATGGTCGCATTGCTAATGCGGACGAGGTTACCAAATATGCAGAATACTATAAAAAATTCTGCTATCGAAAATAAAAGATTGATTTAACCTCCAAGTTTTTTCTGCTATTGCAGAAAAAACTTGGAGGTCTTTTTATATATTTTTTGTATACTTTGTTTTGTACAAACCAAAAATACTGCCAAGCGCTATAAAGAATAGCCATTGCACCGGTGTATTTTTGAAGACATTATCGGAAAGACTGGCGATTTGTAGACTCACAAAAAGTATTATGAGTATACCAAAAGTGACGTGGAAATAGATATCTGTTTTGTTTCGGCGATAGTAAGAGATAAGAAGCACAAGAATACTAAGTAAATAGATACAGTAAACAATAACTCCGACCAAACCGCCTTCAACAAAAAACTTTACGAAATCATTATGAGGGTCGTTGGATCCCAGACGTGTACCACGCAGACTCTCTGAAACAATAGAAAACGTATCCATACCGGATCCAAATAAGAATCCGCCATCTTGTACGGATTTGGCAGTGACGTCACTCCAAAGATTTTGTCTCCAAACAATGGAGCTATCTGGAGTTACGGTAAGACTTCCTTGAATACGTGCTTGAAATGTTTCCGAAAAAACAAAGAGGATAAGAGGAAAAAGAATAAGGGGAATAAGCGTCATACGATAACGAAAGAGCGCAACACAGAAGCCGAAAAAGAACAGCGTCACCCAAGCGACACGAGCAAATGTCAAAAGTAATGTTAGGATAAGAACGATAAGGAGTAAAGTCACGAGCATGCGTCGCGTAAGAGATTTTTTTTCGATGGTTAAAGCAAGAAAAGCGAAAACAATCACCGTAAAAAGATATAAACTAAAAACATTTGGGTGGCTAAATGTGCCAAAGATACGCGGTACAGTCACGCTTTCATCTTGAAAACCAATGGAAAAAATAAATTGATACAATGCAAAAATAATTGGTACAAGTGTTGAAAGAAAAAAGGCAGAAAGTATCTTTTGAAAGTCAGTTTTGCTTTTAACAGTCAAGAAGGCTAAAAAAGAGAGAGTAAAAATATCAAAAAAGCGCAGTAATTCTTGAGCTGTTCTTTGTGGGGTGATAGAGTATATCAGTGTTAATAATCCCCATAGAAAAATAAGAAGAAAGGGGAAGAAAAGAGGAAATTGGGGAAGCGCCTTGTATCTATATATAAGTACCATACTACCGAAACAGGCAATCAGTATTCCAATAATTTGTGATAAGGAAAAGGAAAAATCTAAGAACGTAAGAGAGAAGTATTGCGCTGAATAATCCAGTGACATTCTGATGATGATCAGAGCAAGTAAAAACAAAAAAGGATTAAAAAGAGAGAGAAAGAGGATGCAAAGTCCAATGGCCCCCAAGAAAGATAAAAATGGGGATATGCCAAAAAACAATGTTAATATGATACCCAGAGTTATGCATCCGAGTCCGAAAAATATAGAGTGTAGCGTATGAGCTGAAGCAAGATTCAATTCTTTTTCCATAGGAGTGTAAAAGTCATCGGATAACCAAAAAAACGATTTTTGATAAGCATATAATCATGGAGGTCCATCTGATTCAACAGTGTGCGTATATCATGTTCCGAGAGAAGTTCCATATAGCCATTTGTCGCCCATTTTTTGCCGATAAAACAGAGAAATATTTCAAAATATTTTTTGGGTAGGATAAGATGAAGAATTGGTATACGCGTATGTACTTCAATGGGGAAATGACGGTTGGGTGTTGTGAGGTATCCTGCCTTGCTGACACGCCAGAGTTCTTGAAGAAAGAGGATTTGATCGGAACGTGTTCCGACATGCTCAATGACGGCATTTGAATAAGCGATATCAAAATGATTTTCAGGAAAAGGAAGAAAACGACCATCGGCCTGTATAATGGCAATCTCTGGATAACGTTGTTGAAAAAATGTCGGGTCATTTTGTGAAACAGCCGTGATGTTGCGCGGATAAGGATAGTGTTTTTCAAGAAAATTATCCACAGAAGAATATTCAGTCGTATTGACGCCGATATCGACAATAGTAGTCTGCTCGTTTGGCTGAAAAAATGATAAAAATTGCTGATATTTTTTTTGACGACTGTGTTCAGAAATGAGGGCTATCAATCGTCCAAGGGGATGCGGAAATTTCATACCTTGTATAAATATCTTATGTAGAGTAGAATAACATAGTTTTAATAAAAGTCAATGAAGATTCTTCTCATCAATAAATATCATTTTTTGAAGGGTGGTGCTGAGCGAGCGTATTTTGATATGGCTCAGATGTTGATCGGTCAAGGACATTCTGTGGCCTTTTTTTCTATGCAACATCGAGCCAATGTTTCGACGCCATGGCAGAAGTACTTTATTGAAAATATTGAATATCAAGAGAAATCTATTTCATTATTTCGACGTTTTTCTCTGATAGGAAAAATTTGGTTCAATATTGATGCAATGCGTAAATTAGATGTGTTATTGAAGGAATTTCAACCTGATGTTGCCCATGTGCATAATATTTATCATCAGTTGTCCCCATCTATTTTGTGGGCACTGAAAAAAAGAAAAGTACCTATTGTGATGACATTACATGATTATAAGCTCATTTCACCAAATTACAGTTTATTTGTTCGAGGCAGGATATGGAATCATGGATCCGGAATTCGTTGTTTACTGGATCGTTGTGTTAAAGATTCTTTTACCAAAAGTCTTGTTTGTGTCATTGAACAGTGGTTACATCGATGTATTGGCAGTTATAAGAAGGTTGATGTTTTTATTTCGCCTAGTCAATTTTTGATTGATATATATCGGCAACATGGATTCACGGATCAAATACGCTTATTACCTAATCCTGTTGTTGGAAATTCACTGATATCAATGCCTCCTATACGAGAAAAAAAGACATTACTCTTCTTTGGGAGACTTTCAAGAGAAAAAGGTGTTGATATGTTATTGCGCGTTCTGACACATCTCGATACGGATGTGAAACTCTGGATTGTTGGGGATGGACCAGAACGCAAATCTCTTGAAGCGTTGGTACGGACATATCATTTGACAGAAAGAGTGATTTTTTTTGGAGTACGATATGGTGTGGAATTGGAATCTTTGAAACAGCGGGCTGAAGCGATATTGATTCCTTCTCAGTGGTATGAGAATTTTCCGTATACACTGATTGAGAGTTTGCAATCAGGATGTTTGGTCATTGCTGCCAATCAGGGTGGTATGACGGAGCGTATCACGCATGGAGTGAATGGTTTATTGTATCCTGCGTCTGATGAACAGGCATTGGTGGATACGATACGTTCTCTGGATTCTTTGCCTGTTGCCATTCTTCGTCAGCGAGCACGGGAGAGTGTCAGCGACCTTCAACCAGCCTTTTTTACTTCTCAGTTGATAGCCATGTATACGCAGGTGATACAGAAATAAAGAGAGAGGGTGCCATAATAGTGAAGTTGAATAGCTATTGACTAAAATCATTATTTATGCTATTATGTCAAAAAGTACTTTTACATTTTTAAATATCGTTTACTAAAGGAGTAATACGCGATGAAAAAACAGCCTGTTTCCATGGCGGTTTTCAACAAAAAGAGAGTAGTATTGCGTAGGGAAATGCTTTTTCACACAATGCAAAAAGCATTCTGTATAACCCTCGCAGTAATCTTGGTCATCTTCGTGATCATTGTCGTATTTCTGCGGGCAATTGATATTGAATTTCCCGCGTCTGACGAAATACGTCTGATGAACAATCATCATCAAGTGACGTTTTTAATTGAAAAAAACACCCAAGAACAGCAATTACAGAGCATTGTGAAAGTGTTAGATTTGGAAGGCTGGCGTTCTACGTCGATCGTCACGTCTGAAATTGCAGAGATTGCAGAGTATGTGGTGTGGATAGAAGACAAAGATCATTACACTATCCGTGGCACAGGCCTTGTCCAAGTGACCATGGATGAAGAAGAGTTGTTGCGTTTTTTGCGGAGTGTGCAATACATGCCTCCCACATGAGGTACTCAAAAGGCTAATGAAATATTTCATTAGCCTTTTTTCTTTGAAGCTTTTCTATGAATAATATGATGTTTTCTAAAAAACATCAGGATGATAGGACAATACGAGCATCAATGACACGAAATTTTTCCGTTTCCGCAAAGGCGAGAACAGGATTGATATCCAACTCGACTATTTCTGGAAAATCTATTGCCAATTGTGACAAGCGACCGATAAGATTGACGAGTGTTGCAATATGAATGCCCGTCTGTCCGCGCACTCCTGTGAACAGAGGATAGCTTCGAAGCTCGGTGAGCATTTCTTGGGCATCTTCTTGTGTGAGGGGAGCGAAACGCATCGCGATGTCTTGAAATGTTTCTACAAAGATACCTCCAAGACCTGTTAATACAAGTGTTCCCAGTCCTGGCTCTTTTTTCAGACCTAAGATAATCTCTTGACCAGAATCAGCAGAAATCATTTCTGCAATGAGTATGCCGGTAATAGATGCTGTCGGGGCATTGGTGGCCACTTGTGTCATAAGCTTTTGATACGTATCAGCACCGGATTCCGGAGAGACATCAAGTATGACGCCACCAACATCTGATTTGTGAATAATGTCCGGAGAAACAATTTTGAAAACCGTCGGTACAGCAAAATGTTTGGTTACCGCCAAAGCTTCTTCGGCGCTAGTCACGAGTTTTTCTTGAATAACGGGGAAGCCATAAGCTCGCAGAATAGCCGAGACTTGCGTGGGGGACAGAGTAGTTTGATTATGCTGTCGGGCCGAATCAATAATTTCTCGTACTGTTTGCGTGTCAATGTGGTCAAAGATAAATGGAGTTCTGAAGTCGTTATGGCGCCAAGTCTGTATTTTGGCAAGACCAGCCAAAGCTTCAGCACCAGCCTCCGGATACGTAAGGGTGGCTACTTGATGATGTTGAAGAAGATCGATTCCTTCAGATAACGATGTGGCACCCGAGAATACGGCTACGAGTGGTTTATTGGAATGTTGCTTGGCATCAACAATAGCTTGAGCAGTCTCTTTTGCCTGTGTCATTTTTTGCGGAGTGACAATGATGAGGAGCATATCTACTTCTTCGGCATCAATCAACGTATCTATGGCAAGACGATAACGATCTGCCAATGCGTCACCCAACACATCGACTGGATTGTGAATATTGGCAGATACAGGAAGTCCTTGTAATTTAGCCTCCGTCTCTGGTGCAAAAACAGCCATCTCCAAACCATGGAAAGAAGCATTATCTACAGCCAAAACACCCAGTCCTCCAGCGTTGGTGACGATACCGATGCGGTTTCCTTTTGGTAAGTTATTTTTAGAAAAAACGGTGAGAAAATTTAAAAGATGCTCGAGGCTTTTGGCACGAATCATGCGCGCCTGTTTGAAGAGCGCCTCATAGGCGATATCACTACCAGCGAGTGCACCAGTATGTGAGCGAGAAGCTTGAGTGCCAGCTGAAGTAGTGCCTGACTTGAGAACAATGACTGGCAGTGGGGTGACCCGAGTCAATAAAGCACGTCCAGTTTCAATAAAGCGCGTGCTGTTTTCAATACCCTCAGAATAAAAACCAAGCAATTTTATGGTATTGTCTTGAGCAAGAAAAGAGAGTAGTGTATTTTCGTCAACAACAGCCTTATTGCCAGTACTGATGAAATGTGAAAAGCCGATATTTTGATCACAAATATCCAAGAGAGCAGTACATAATGCACCGCTCTGAGAGAAAAAAGCGATCTCGCCTTTTTTTGGCAGACGTGGAGCAAAAGAAGCGTTGAGACCAATGGTAGGACGTAAAAAACCAAGACAGTTTGGTCCCAAAATCGTTAGATCATATTCTTTGGCAATGGCGATGATTTCCAATTCCCGCCTTTTCCCTGCCTCATCACTTTCTTTGAAACCAGCAGAAATGATGATGATATTTTTAATACCCTTTTGAGCAGATTCCTGTAAAACCGTTATGACAAGAAGCGCTGGTACGATGATAATCGCCAGATCAGCCGTTTCAGGTATGGCAGAAATGTTTGGATAACAAGGACGGTCAAAAAGCGTATCAGTCTTTGGATTAACGAGAAAAAGTGTTCCAGCATAGCCATTGGCGAGTAGATTGGCAGTTAAGGTATGACCAACACTTCCAGATGTCGTGGAAGCGCCGATGACAGCAATAGATCGTGGTGAGAAAAGATGTTCCAGTGACATAAGATGCAGAGTATTAATAATGAAGAATGACGCAACAGTATACAACGTCATTGTTAGCGGTACATATGCTTTTTATTGTACTGGAAAAGTGTGGCATTGACAAAAAATGAAAAATTTGCTATGATGCTTAGTTAAATATTTTATTGCATGCATATATGTTTGGTAAAAATTTTTGGCTCTCTAAGCAGGTGTTCGCAAGTTTTATTTTTGGGATATTGCTTGTATCACCGATTTTGGTATTTGGTGGCTCTGACGTACTCTATGTTGATAATGATGCCAATGGTGACGAACAGGGAACGAAGGCCCATCCGTATCATAGTATCGAAAAAGCCCTGAAGCATGCTGATGATGGTACTGAAGTGCGTGTTCGAAAAGGTACATATAAAGAAAATATTACGATTTCCAAAGATATTAAAGTGACTGGAGATAGTGAAGATGCTGATAAAGTCACGATCGAATCCGATGATAATGATAAACCGAGTGTTACCATGAAAAATGGCACTGAGTTGAGTCATGTGACCGTCAAAGGCGGTCGACATGGTATTCGCGTCTTGGAAGATTCTAAGGTACATATTTTTGATGTGCATATTAAAAAAAGTAAACGAGATGGTATTCATATTGAATCAGGTTCACGTGAGAAGAAAGATCGCGCTTTGATTGATGATGTACGTATTTCGGGAAGCGGTCAGGCAGGTATTTTTGCTGAGAAACGTTTTATCGTTCTCATCAACAGCGATATTGTTACCAATGCTGGAGATGGTATTGATTTAGCTGGTGGTACGAAGGCCTGGATTGAAAATAATCGTTTTAATGAGAATGGAGGCAGTGGTGCCAAATTTGTCATGGATGGATCAGATATCTGGACTAAGAGCAACAGTTTTCGTAACAATAAGCGTGAAGGTGTTGAAGTGAACGCTTACGGAACACCTGGTAATATTGGCTTTAAAAAAGCATCATTTGTGAATAATGGGCGTTATGGCATTGCAAGAATTGCACGTGCCACTGCTGGTTTCAATACTTTTGATCACTTGTTTTACAATGAATCAGGGGTAAATAGCAACCGTATTGAAGGAAATATTATTGGTACCGTTTCTCTGATTATGCGTGGTTTTTAAAGGAAACTTTCGTTTGAAAAAAGACGGGCATCACTCTGTTTGAATATTATTATGAAAATAGCTTTTATCGGACAAAAAGGCATTCCTGCACTTTCTGGAGGCGTGGAAAAGCATGTAGAAAAGCTGGCGACGCGTTTGGCGAAATCCGATAATGATGTGTCAGTATATGTGCGTGCGCATTATACTAGTCCTGCTTTGAAAACATATCAAAACGTGACGTTGATACACACGCCCAGTCTCTCAACCAAACATTTGGATACGGTAACATATACGTTGTTTGCAACGATTCATGCATTGTTTCAAAAGTATGACGTGGTGCACTATCACTCTATTGGCCCAAGCATTTTTTCAATATTTTTTCGAATATTTCGTCCAGACGTGCGGGTTATAGCTACGTTCCATAGCCAAGATTATTTGCACCAAAAATGGAATGTTTTCGCACGTTTTTGTTTGCGCAGTGCTGAAAAGATTACATGTTTGGTGCCAAACAAGACTATTGTTATTAGTGAAACATTGAAACAATATGCCGAAAAACAATATCGTAAAACTTTTGTCTGTATACCTAACGGCGCAGACGTTGCCTTTGAATCGGATACCACCGTACTGAATCAATGGGATATACGTCCAAAGCGTTATATTCTGTCTGTCAGTCGGTTGGTGGGGCACAAAGGGATCCACTATTTAATGAAAGCATTTAATGAGTTGGAAGACACGAACCAATTACCGAATAACTTTAAGTTGGTCATTGTTGGATCTTCTGCACACAGTGACGAATATATGGATTTTTTGCATTTATTGGCACGTGGTCGACAGAATATCATTTTTACTGGCGAACAAACTGGTAAGAATTTGGAAGCATTGTTTTCACATGCGTACCTCTTCGTTCAGCCGTCTGAAGATGAGGGATTGTCATTGGCACTGTTGGAAGCTATGGGGCATGGTCTTATGCCTCTCGTTAGTGATATTTCAGCCAATCGTGAAGCAGTCAATAATACAGGTGCTTTTTTTCCAAGTAAAAATATAGAGGCCTTAAAGAAACAATTGGCGTATTTTGTGAATCGTCCAGACGAAGTAAATGTATTGGGACAATCTGCAGAAGCACGAATACAGACACATTATAGTTGGGATGCGATTGCTGAACGTACGCTTGAAGTTTATACGGAAACCATTTCTCAATATAGTCTTATCAAAGAACGTTATGCCATACAGAGAAAAAAATAACTCGGGAATACCGAAACCAAGAACATCATCTCTTTCGGCGTTTTTGATTACTTTTGTCTTTGTGACAGTATCTGCCGGTCTTGTGTGGCTAGATTTCTTTCGCAGTTATGAGGCTGAAGTTTCTGTTCTGATTACGACTCGTATTGGTGCGGAGAATACTGCTCCGGAAATTACTGACAATGCTTCAGAGTTGATACATACCCTTTCTTTCTATGAGCGTCTTTTGCAGGATAATGAGGATATTAATGATATGTTTGTGGGGATGAATCCCGATATTCGTAAAGCTCGTTGGAATGATATTGTCACGGTTGAAAAGTCTGAGAAAAATGGCGTATTGATTATTCGGGTTTCTTGTGAGACGCCGGAACAAGCGAAATATTTGGCTACACAGATAGCTCATACCTTGTTTACGACACTTGGATTTTATTATGACGTCAAAACAAATATCGATATGCGGATTATTGATGGTCCGCTGGTCAAATATACTATCACGAGTGTACCCGGTTTTATTTTATTGAGCATTCTCTCTGGTGGTGTCATTACCAGTGTATTTTTTGGATTTTTGTTTTTGGTACCGCGAATATCTATTACTACCAAGTACTGTCGCCAACGTATAAAAAAACGTTCAGTCAAAGAAGAATCTGCGCTGTCACATATTGGTGAGGCTGTTCCGTGGATTGATCCTATTAAATTCATTCCTCAAAAACCGACTATGCTCTCATTTGAAGGTATAGATAGACCGGACATTCTTTCCATTCAGACAAAAAAAGAAGAGAAAAAAATGACATTGGCACCTGCTCCTGCCAATTTACCAATCTCTGATTTTGAAACAGTGAGTGTTCCGGAGACAGCAGTGAACGCGGAACCAATAATGCCAAGAAGTGAATCAACGATTTCCGCTGAAGATGCTCTCTTTTCTCATACACAAGGGGAGTCGTTGGGTTTTCCTACTCGCGGAGAGCATGCCATCGCTTCCAAGGTTGTGAGTACAAAAGAAGATGCGTCTGTCTCCATGACATCAAAAACGGAAGAGCCGACGGTTGCAGAATATAAACATCGTCTCAATGCTTTGCTTTCTGATGGTGAATAAGTAGTGTATGTTTGAGAGTATCGAGACTTCCTTATCTTGTAAACATTGAGAATCTATGAAACAGTATTCGAATAAATTTTGGGTTATTTTTGTAATTTTTTCTGTCGTTTTTTTGAGTGGCTGGTTTCTTTTTTGGGAAATTAAAAATCAGGGTTTGGCAAGTATGCAGCGCCTATTGGGGTTGGTACCAATGCAAGAAGAAGCCAAGACTGACTTAGGCGTTGTAATGATATTAGCAAACGCTTTGTTGGACACGAATGGTCAAGAAAAAGTGTTCTTGGTGTTGTTGCAAAATAATATGGAACTCCGTCCGGGTGGAGGTTTTATCGGCTCATTTGGTATTTTGAAAGTGCGTGATGGAAAGATGGTGGATTTTATGATCCACGATACGGGAAATTTTGATGGACGTATCCCATCTACGGTGGAACCTCCTTATCCGATGCGTGAAACACTGAAGATTGATTCATGGAAATTGCGTGATTCAAACTATTCGCCAGATTTTTCAGAAAACGTGAAATGGGCAGAAGAATTTTATCGTATGGGCCAGGGCAGTGAATCTTTTGATGGAGTGATAGCTATCACAACGAATGTTTTGACGTCATTCCTCAAAGTGACCGGGCCGGTAACACTTGATGGTTATCCTGGCACGTACGGACCAGACAATGCGATTTTGGATTTGGAATATCAAGTAGAACAGGGGTATTTAACCCAGGGCGTCGAAGCAGGTGAGCGAAAATCTATGATGGGCGTGTTGGGACGAGAGATCGTAATGCGTGTTGAGGCGTTGCCTTGGTCCAAAAAATATGAGTTGTATCAAGTTGTCTTGGATGATTTGCACCAGAAAGACATTCAGTTATTTTTCCGAGATCCATATCTACAAGAACAAGTAGTATTAGCAAAATGGGATGGGGCTTTTGATAAGCACTGGCAAGATGATTTTTTGTTTGTTGTCGATGCCAATCTCAATTCCTTCAAGAGCGATTATTTTGTGAAACGTTCATACGCGTACATGATAGATTTGTCTCAACAAAAACCAAAAGCGAAGCTGGCGGTGACATATAAACATACAGCAGAAAAACGCGATTGGTTTACCAAAGACTACCAGACATTTACACGAATTTATGTACCTGCAGGCAGTTATTTAAAACAAGTGATCGGAGGCGCTAAAGAACCGGTTTTCGGGACTTTTGAACAAAAAAAATATTTTGGTGTCTTGGTACACGTGCCTTTGGGAACGGAAAAAACAGTGACATTTGAATACGATTTACCAGAAACACTTGAGCGTGAATGGTATGATTTGAAAATACAAAAACAAGCTGGGCTAGACGATGTTCCAGTAACAGTCACTCTTATCCAGAAAAACGGTGAACGGAGAGAAAAAAGTTTCATTTTACATCGAGATATGATTTTGAGTGATGTGATGGAAGAAGCACGCTAACGACGAACTTGCATGTGTACTAATGAAAAAATTACCCTATTTATAGGTTTTTTTCATGTTTCAGTGAGTTATTTTAACTGTGCAAAGGTATGATACAATGATAGCAAAGAAATTCAATCAAAAATGATGTATGCGTTTTGATATTATCTCTCTTTTTCCAGAAAGTTTTACCTCCTATTTTGAAACGTCCATTTTGAAGCGGGCACAAGAGAAACAATTGGTTCTAATAGAGACACATCATTTACGTGATTTTGCACATGATCGACATAAGACTGTTGATGATACGCCGTATGGTGGAGGGGCGGGTATGGTATTAAAAATTGAGCCATTGGTAGAAGCAGTGGAATTCGTAAAAAATATTCAACCATTGGTCATCGATCATACAGTACTATTGAAAACGAGTAGCAAACGGACTATGAGGACAATATTGTTCTCTGCTAAGGGGAAAACTATCACGCAGACAGACATACGCCGTTTGGCAAAGTATGACAGATTAATTTTGATATGCGGAAGATATGAAGGTGTAGATGAACGCGTGACGCATTTCATCGATGAGGAGTTATCTATCGGAGACTATGTTTTGACTGGGGGTGAATTACCAGCGATGGTATTGGTAGACACAGTGACACGCCTTCTTTCGGGCGTCTTGGGTAACAGCGCCAGTGCGGAACATGAATCGCATACGGAAATTGGTGTTCTCGAACATCCGCAATACACCAAGCCGGAAATATTTCGTGAGATGCGTGTTCCTGAAGTATTATTGTCTGGCCATCATGCGGAAATAGCCAAGTGGAGAAGGGAACACTCACGTATAAAAAACAATGTTTCTCATTCTCTTACAAAAAATAACCACTCATGATAAAGAAACAAACATGATTGACAGAAAGTTATTTATTGCTGTTTTGATCCTGCTTGGCATTGGATTATTAATGCTTGCAAGCGCAGGAGTGTTTTATGGACAATCGCGTTTTGATGATCCGTATTATTTTTTGAAACAACAATCATTCGGTCTCGGTATTGGATTGTTATTATTGTATATTTTTCAAAAGATAGACTATCGGATTTGGAAACATCTTTCAGCCCCTTTGTTCTTTATTGCGTTAAGTCTGTTGGTTTTAGTTTTTGTTCCAGGTGTTGGGATGACCGTTTATGGAGCAACACGTTGGGTAGCGCTTGGACCGATTGCCTTTCAACCATCAGAGGTAATGAAGCTAGCGATTATTTTGTATCTTTCGGCGTGGCTCGCCAAAAAGGGACGGGTAAACACAGCTGATTTATTCGAAGGGTTCGTGCCATTTTTTATAATTTTATCCGTAGTGAGTTTTTTGATTATTAATCAACCGGATACGGGTACGCTTGTTCTTATTTTTCTTATTTCAGTCTCTATTTTTTTTACTTCAGGAGCAAGCTTGAAACATCTTTCCGTTTTATTTTTTGGTGGACTAATTTCTTTGGGTATACTTATTCGTATTGCTCCTTATCGAATGCAACGTTTTCTGGTATTTATTAATCCAGATCATGATCCACAAGGTGCTGGATACCACATAACACAAGCTTTAATAGCAATCGGCGTTGGAGGCATGTGGGGATCTGGATTGGGACAGAGTCGTCAGAAATTTAATTACTTGCCGGAGCCTGTCACCGATTCCATTTTCGCTGTTCTCGGTGAAGAGTTTGGATTATTGGGGACGTTATCAGTATTATTTCTTTTTCTTTTTATTGCTTGGCGAAGCTCTATTATTGCATCCCGAGCACCAGATGAGTTTGGTAGACTGACAGCGATTGGTATCTTGTCTTGGATTATTTTTCAGGCACTTATCAATATGTCTGCTATCAGCGGACTTATTCCATTGACTGGCATCCCATTGCCATTCATCAGTTATGGCGGTACATCACTGGCGGTACTTTTAGCTTCTATAGGTATCTTGCTTAATATAAGTAAGCATTCTACACTAAAGAAAAATCATTAGCCTATTTCTTTATGTCTGATATTCCTCGTGTCGTATTGACGGGTGGTGTTTCCGGAGGACATACCTTCCCTTTAATTGCCGTTGCTCAATCCTTACGCAAAAAAATGTCTGCAGAAGGTACGTCTTCCTCGGGACACTTGGAGCTTCTGTTTATTGGCTCGCGCGGACGTTTCGAAGAAACGGCAATGCATACGGCTGAGATTCCTATGAAGTACATCGTGACAGGGAAATGGCGAAGATATTTTGCTCTACAAAATGTCGTGGATCTCTTCAGAATGCCCATTGGTTTCTTGCAAGCGTTGTGGTATTTGTTAGTCTTTATGCCAGATGCTGTTTTTTCCAAAGGGGGATCGGCCTCGGTACCAGTAGTACTGGCTGCTTGGATGTATCGTATTCCGGTTATGATTCATGATTCTGATGCTGTTGCAGGGCGTGCCAATCGTTTCCTCGGACACTTTGTATCGCGGGTTGCTATTGCTTATCCGAGTGCCCATGCGTATTTTTCGCCTAACAAAACTGCTTTGACTGGTAATCCTGTACGGGCTGAGATTTTATCTGGCAACAGTGCGCGTGGCTTGTCTCGTTTTGGTCTAGTGACGAACAAGTCAACAATTGTGGTGCTTGGAGGGAGTCAGGGAGCACAAATATTAAATAAGGCTTTGTTGGGCATTTTGCCAAGTTTGTTAGAAAAAAACATTCAGGTTTTACATCAGACTGGAGATGCACATTATGCGGATATTATCTCTTCTGTGGAAGCATATGGTTTGAAAATTGGTGAGAGTGGCTATGTTCCGGTTGCTTTTTTGGATGTTGAAGCGATGGCAGATGCGTTGGCATTGGCAACATTAGTGATTTCACGAGCTGGTGCTGGATCCATTGCAGAATTGGCAGCCACTGGCAAGACGACGATTCTCGTACCTTTAGAGAGCGCAGCTAATCATGAACAACGTATGAATGCCTACGATGTCGCTGAGCTTGGAGCCACACTGGTTTTGGAAGAAGCAAACTTAGGAGAGCATATTTTGTTACAAAAAATAGAAGAATTGATGAATAATCCAGTACTGTCTGCGACAATGGCTGAAAAGTTGCGCGCATTTTATCACCCAGATGCATCCGATGTAATCGCAGATGGTATTATTGCTCTCGTGCTTCATATCAATCCGCTGTATCGATAAATTACATCCAAAACTCTTTATAGTATGGACATATCATTGCGAGACATAAAAAGTGTACACATGATAGGTATCAAGGGTGCTGGCATGACAGCACTTGCCGAACTCTTGATGGCGCGTGGTATTCATATTACGGGGTCTGATGTGGCGGAACATTTTTTTACTGATAATATTTTACATCGGCTTGATATTGCCTATACTGAACATTTTTCTAGTGCAAATATCCCCACTGACGTCGAAGCAGTGGTCTATTCAACGGCATATAGTCGTGAAAAGAACGTGGAACTTGCAGAAGCTTATATGCGTGGGATCCCTGTGTGGAGTTATCCAGAGGCACTGGGTATGCTTTCTCGAGAAAAATTGACTCTGGCAGTTTGTGGCAGTCACGGCAAAACTACAACCAGTGCTTTGTTAGCAGAAACTTTGCGCGCTGTCGGGGCCGATCCATCTGCCATTATTGGAAGCCATATCCATGATTGGCAGGGAAATGCGCTGGTCGGCAGTGGAGAATATTTAGTACTTGAAGCTGATGAATATCAAAATAAATTAGCCAATTATACGCCATTTTCTGTTATTTTGACCAGCGTTGATTGGGATCATCCGGATTTTTTTCCAGACCAAGAAAGCTATGAACGGGTATTTCAATCATTTGTTGCTCGTATTCCGCGTCATGGCGTGTTGGTGTATTGTAGTGATTCGGCCAGTGTTGTACGTGTAGCAGAGTCCGCCGTGTGCCACAAAATTTCTTATGGATCGGTACCTGGTGCACAATTTCATATTCGTGATTATACGCCAGTGCCTCCATCATTCCTTGAAACGCCAGATAAATACCGACAAACATTTTCGGTTTTCAATGATGAAAAAAGTCTGGGTGTTTTTCAATTGCAATTAGCAGGATTGCATAACGCGCAAAACGCTACAGCGGTTTTGGCACTAGCACTTTTTTTGAAACAAGACCAAGAAGGTATTTATAAAGCTTTTCAGCGTTTTACTGGAACAGAACGACGTTTCGAATATTTGGGAGAACGCTATGGAGCACATATTTATGATGATTATGCTCATCATCCAGAAGAAATACGGATTACCTTACGCACTTTTCGTGACTTATATCCTGATCGCCGGATACGCGCGGTGTTCCATCCTCATACGTTTACGCGTACGAAGGCTTTATTGAGCGAGTTTTCTCAAAGTTTTGATGCAGCAGATGAAGTGAAGGTTCTGGATATTTATGGGAGTGCGCGTGAAGAACAGGGAGGTGTCTCATCACAAGAATTAGTTGATCTCATCAATCGTTTTGTCCCTGGTAAGGCAGAGTATATATCAACGATAGAAGAATGTATCGCAGATTTGGAAAAAACTATGGGACATCAAGACGTCATCGTCACACTGGGTGCGGGAAATGTTTGGGAGATTTCTCATCGTTTAGCAAAAAAATAATAATCACAAAAGTATGCTCAGGCTTCAAGAGAATATAGATTTAGCACCATTAACAACATTTCATATCGGAGGAATGGCACGATATTTTCTGACAACCAAAGATCCATCAGTATTGTCAGAAGCGTTTGAATATGCGGAAATGAAAAATATTCCGATTTATGTTTTGGGTGGCGGAAGCAATATCTTGTTTTCAGACAAGGGATTTCTAGGATTGATCGTGCAGTGGCTGGATGATGCTATCAGTGTATCAGAAAATCGTATGCTTTGTGGGGCGGGGTCTTCTTTGACAAATGTCGTGCAAACCGCTCTAGAGCACAATTTGACTGGGATAGAACGTCTCGCAGGCATTCCTGGTTCATTTGGCGGTGCGATACGCGGAAACGCAGGAGCATTTGGCACAGAAATCGGTCAATATATCATGTCAGTGAGGGTGCTAAATTGCCACACGGGTATGATGCGGGAATATACTCGACAAGAATGTCATTTTGGGTATCGAACAAGTTTTTTCAAGCAACATCCGGATTCTATCATTCTGTCTGCGGAATTACGCTTAGCATCAGGTGAAAAAGTAGTATCAGCCAAAATGATACACGATACAATCGCACTCCGTGAATCGAAACATCCACAGGATGCTTTTTGTGCTGGATCTTTTTTTATCAATCCTTATATCACGAATAAACGATTGTTACGGGAATTTGCTAAAGATACGGGATCGCCATCAAAAGATGGAAAGTTGCCTGCTGGCTGGTTGATTGATACTGTCGGTTTGCGTGGACATAGCATTGGTGGTGCGATGATTAGCACGCATCATCCGAATTATATTGTCAATACAGGGGTAGCGACAGCAGAAGATGTCATTATGCTTGCGAGTCTTATTAAAATGCGGGTGCGCGACGAGTTAAATGTACGTTTACAAGAAGAAATACAATATGTTGGATTTTAAGGGGTATCAGAATGCGTTTGTAGTGAAATTATGGAGTATATTGTTTGGCCTGTGTTATACTCAAGAGAGAGCCTTCAATACATAAGCGCAATTTTTATGGATGAAAACATTCTGCAAAAATTTTTAGAACAAGAGCAAAAAATCGATAAAATATATGTGTCCGTTGAAAAGACACGGAAATATTTTTTCTGGACCATGATTCTTTCATTGGTTTTTTTCTTGCTTCCGCTTCTCGGACTTGTTTTTGCTATCCCAACCTTTTTGAACACATTGAATATGTATAAGGATTTATAGAAAATTGTAGGCCTGTTTTAGATAAAAGGTGTGATACAATGAATAGAGAATAATTTATCAAGTCTATACATTTCTATGAATACACGATTTTTATTTCGGGGGATAGAGACGGACTACGTGATACAAGATTATATTTTGAAACGATTGCAACGATTGGTGAAACTGGTAGACCCTGTCAGTCAGTTTGAAATAGAAGTAAATACTAAAAATAAACAAGGGGATTTTCGTGTAGAAATTATGATCAAAACTCCAGAAGTATTGTATCGTGCTGAAGAAGCGTCCGCCAGTGTGGAAGGATCGACAGATATGGTAATTGATGAATTGGAGGCGCAGATTACCAAGCAAAAAAATAAACACCACGATTTGTCATTACGTGGAAAACGTTCGTTCAAAAAGAAAATCGTAGTGGATAAGTCGGCACGGTTATAAATCATTATGATTTTTGTCTGCGCTTTGACGAGAAGGGAGAATATTGATAGAATGCTTTGAGAGGATAGGGAGACAGAGGCCGTATCCTGTTTCTCTTTTTGTTTTATATAAAGGAAAAATTATGTCATTCTTTGGAAAAATTTTTGGATCAAATGATCGTGAGATCAAAAAATTTCTGCCGATAGTGGAGCAAATAAATGCACAGGAAGCAATGATGTCTGCGCTCTCAGATGAAGCCTTGAAAAATAAATCTATAATTTTCAAAAACCGTCTTGCAGAAGAAGGTGTGACGCTGAATGATATCTTGCCAGAAGCGTACGCAGTGGTACGTGAAGTCGCTAAACGCGTCATCGGCGAACGACATTATGATGTACAATTATTGGGAGGTATTGTCTTGCATTATGGCAAAATTGCGGAGATGAAAACCGGTGAGGGTAAGACATTGACGTCCACGCTTCCTATCTATCTCAATGCGCTTCAAGGGAAAGGGGTGCATGTGGTGACAGTCAATGATTATCTTGCCAAACGTGATTGTAATTGGATGGGACAAGTGTATGAGGCTCTCGGACTAACCACAAGCTGTATTGTGGGGCAAGGGGTGTCTTATCGCTACACATCCGCTGTGACAGACACTGATTCTGTAAGTGTTGAAATGGAAAATCTGATACCTATAACCCGCCGAGAAGCCTATCAGTCTGATATTACATACGGTACGAATAATGAGTTCGGTTTTGACTATTTGCGTGATAACATGGTGTCTGATGTGACAGAAATGACACAGCGTGATTTGCAATATGCCGTTGTCGACGAAGTGGACTCTATTTTGATTGATGAAGCACGTACACCGTTAATTATTTCGGCACCCGATAATGAATCTACCAAGTTGTACGAAAAATTCGCTAGTATTGTACCTCAATTGAAACAAGATACAGATTATGTCGTCGATGAAAAAATGAAAGTGGTAACCTTGACCGATGAAGGAATGAATCGGACAGAAAAACTTATCGGCATGGGCAATATTTACGCCTCGGGCAATGTACAGTATGTGCATCATCTGGAACAATCTCTGAAGGCACACGTGATTTTCAAACGCGATCGGGATTATGTAGTGAATGATGGACAAGTGATTATTGTGGATGATTTCACAGGCCGTTTGATGCCTGGGCGTCGATATAGTGAGGGTCTTCATCAAGCATTAGAAGCTAAAGAGGGTGTAGCTGTTCAACGTGAATCCCGCACACTGGCTACGATTACGTTTCAAAACTTTTTCCGTTTGTATGCCAAGTTATCCGGAATGACCGGTACCGCTATCACCTCTGCCGAAGAACTTGCCAAAGTATACAAATTGGACGTGGTGGAAATTCCGACCAATCAACCGCTGATTCGCAAGGATATGGCAGATGTCATTTATAAAACTGAAGAAGCAAAGTTCCGTGCCATTGCTTTGAAAACCAAAGAGGTCCACCAAACAGGACAACCGATACTTATCGGTACAATTGCCATTGAAAAATCAGAATATTTGAGTACATTGCTCACTCGCGAAGGTGTTCCGCACGAAGTCCTGAATGCTAAGAATCATGAACGTGAAGCTTCTATCGTTGCCAAGGCCGGACAAAGAAATGCAGTGACTATTGCGACCAATATGGCCGGTCGTGGTACAGATATCAAGCTGGGTGAAGGAGCGCGAGAAGTAGGAGGACTATATATTCTTGGTACTGAACGTCATGAAGCACGACGTATTGACAATCAGTTACGTGGACGTGCTGGACGCCAGGGTGATCCTGGCACCTCTCAATTTTTCGTATCATTGGAAGATGAACTGATGCGTCGTTTCGGTGGAGATAAAATGAAAAGTCTCATGACATCTCTTGGGTTACCGGAAGATGAACCCATTCAAAACGTCTTGATTTCCAAAACCATCGAAAGTGCCCAATCAAAAATCGAGGGTTTTAACTTTGATGCCCGAAAACATATTTTGGAATATGATGATGTGATGAACAAGCAACGAGAAGTAGTATATCGAAAACGAAAAACCGTACTCAGTTTAACCTTATTCCGCGACGAGACATTTCGCTTGCTTTCAGAAGAATTAGATCATATTATCAGTTTTCATGGTGCCGGTGAAGAAGCTAATTGGAATATTTTAGAGATGGTTACAGAGGTAAATGGTATATTTTCTGAACTGGACAACGAAAAAAGTCTCAAACGTCTTGAGATTATTCGTGATGATCGTTCCAAAGAGGAAACAGAAAAAAGAAACATGATACTAGAATATCTGATAGATCAGGCCAAGGTACTGTACAACGAGAAAGAGACTACCATCGGAAAGGATGTTTGGAATCAGGTACAAAAATCATTGTATTTACGTTCTCTTGATACACTGTGGATGAACCATCTGGATGAAATCGATTACTTACGTCAGGGTATAGGTTTGCGTGGTTATGGACAGCGTGACCCTTTGATTGAGTACAAACGTGAAGCATACAATTTATTTCTTGGTTTATTGGATGCGGTACGTAAAACATATTTAACAACCATATTGAAAGTGAGTCCATCGGCAGTGCCACAACACCCTGTACGTATGGATATGCAGTTTCAGGGGGCACAGGAAGCAGGCGCACAATTCCAGGAGTCGCAACTAGATCATACTGCACAAGAAAATATTCAGAAACCTCTCGCTAATGCTGTATTGACAGGCCGTAACGATCCCTGTTTTTGTGGAAGTGGCAAAAAATATAAGAAGTGTCATGGGAAATAAGGGCTAATACATAGAGTCGTTTCCGTCAGTAAACTGCGAATAAAGGAGAAAACTTCTGTGCAATATGCATGGAGTTTTTTTATGTCAAAATTCCAATTGCGGACAGGGACAGGTGAACACAGAATAGCCGTATGGATAAAATGTGCGAATCTTGAATTAATGATTTTAGTATAAAATAATGCCAGTAAAGTTTTTGTAAAGACGTCGCGCAGTAGATTCGTGGAAGGGAGGCGAGGAGGGGATGATAAAGATAAGAAAATGAGCGTTGTGTATATTTGTATATACAAATTTTCTCAAAATCATCCCCATTCCTCGCAAGTTGATTATACTCTTTCTCTGTGAAAGTTGACAAATAAAAAACCAGCACCTATGGTAATTATTTTAATGCAAATAAAGTCGGTAATAATGTGTGCCACGTCTGGTGTCAGAGATATCGTAAGATGTCGCTGTACCCATTCGTATAAAACCCATACTCTCATACATCGCGTTGGCTCCCACTCGTTCCGGAGAACAAGTCAGGTCTAAATACTTATATTCATCCCTGTGTTGTCGAGCATAGATCATGAGCTTTTGAAGCAATTCCCGCGCTAATCCTTGGCGACAATGCTCAGGATCAGTGACTATGTCCTGAATCCATCCATGAGATTCACGTAGAATGATGCTGGATACGTGCACAAGAGATGCCATGGCAATAATACGTCCATTATAGCCACATCGTGCCGTAGCAAGTTGACATCCTTTAAACAAAAACGAGCTGATGTCTTCTTGTGTCATACTGGCCGTTCTAATAAACGGATCTCGATTCATAAGATGCAGATATAATTGACGAATATCATGAATATCACCAGGTTGTTGCGAGGTTTTATTATAGAGCTCAGTAGGGTGAATATGCGTACACATAAGCATAACCTCCAGTATTTACGTTGATTGAAAAAGAACAAAAAAAACATGATGCCAATTTATTTAATAAGAAAAATATGTCTTTGTCAAGCAAATGATTACTTCATTGAACTTGGGGACACCAGATGTATCTGAACCTATGCAGATGTCTGTTTGGTGGACTTTTATAGGGATCTATGTTATGCATAGAGACAGTGTTATGACGCAATTACTACCAACCATACAATCAGTACAATTTATTAAGGGAGTCATCGGATCAGAGGGATTACCGCAACTTTCTTTGCCTGTCGTTGCTTTTTTTGGACGTTCTAATGTCGGAAAGTCAAGCGTTATCAATTCTTTGACACGTCAGAAGAAATTGGCACGTTCAAGTTCATCAGCAGGTCGGACTACTGAAATCAATTATTTTCTTGTAAATAATCAGTGGTACCTGGTAGACTTGCCAGGCTATGGATATGCTAAACGATCAGCACCAATACGAGCAAAACTGGAAAAGCATCTCTCCTGGTATGCGGGAGCTGAAGAAGTAGATTTTTTTTGTGCGGTTCTTATCATTGATGCGTCTATTGGTGCCAAGGACTCGGACCGGCAAACATTCGCGTTGCTTAATGAATACGGACGGAACATTATTATTCTTGCGAATAAGGCAGATAAAGGCAGTCGCAACGAAACTGCACGTCACATACGTGCATTACAATTGGAATTTTCTGAATACCCTGTTGTGCGTTATTCTGCCAAAACAGGGGAGGGAAGAGAAGAGGCTTTACATCTCCTCTGGCCTAGCACATCACACACATAACTATACTGCAGATATATGGAACCATCATCCGTTTTGTCTCAAAAAGATATTCGCGCAACAATAAAAGTATGCATGCATCGAAAATGCGTTGCCCGCGGAAGCGCACAAATTTTGGCCAATCTCAAGGCAGGTTTTGCATCTGAAGAAGCAATAGTGCTTCCTATAGCACGTTGTTTTGGTTTTTGCGCAGAGGGACCAAACATTGCAATCAATGACAATATTGTCAAAGGTATCAAGCCATTTTTGGCAGTAGAGACAGCGCGTCAAGAATTACATGATCCTTCCTGTAAGGCAGATGGACTTGGACACAAGACGCTAGAGGACCTAGACGCTGTTTTAGATGACATGACATCTTTTTGAAATGGGTTTCACTTTGCGCATACGCTTGCGTTTTTCGGCAGTCTCTGTTATTGTGCTTTGATATCTTTTTTCAAGATTTATGTATCAATATTTAACCAAAGGAAAACAGTATTGCGTAAATGTGTGGGGAAAAATGCATGTATTTGTGCACGAACAATATAATCATTTGAATAAACGGTGGCATCAAAACACAGCACTCCGTGATGTTCGTGTTTTCTTGGAGGTGTCTTTGGATCGAATTGTGATACGCCAAGCATACAAACGAACTGATCTGATTATCTTTTTCACCTTTGCCATTTTAGTTGGATGCGGAGTAAAAATGATGGCCATTGAAACAGTTACGATAGGTTTTCAGGATTATACATTATCATCAGCAGACACATTTTATGATATCGATTCCTTGGAAAATAAGTTGATAGAACAGGGCGATAAGGGCATCGGCCAAAACGGTGTCTCTACA
This sequence comes from Minisyncoccota bacterium, assembly GCA_051306005.1. Taxonomy (GTDB): domain Bacteria; phylum Patescibacteriota; class Minisyncoccia; order Moranbacterales; family UBA1568; genus UBA1568. Next base: position 322,707 of record JBPPMJ010000003.1, on the reverse strand, counting down.
CAATCTTGCGGACAATAATTCAAATTCATTATCGAAAGTATATGGAAAACGAGATAACGGAAAATCGGAAAGAATGTCAAAATGATAAAAAGAGGCATCAAAATTTAATGGCGATGAGTATCGTATTAGGCGGTCTGTTTGTCGGCAGTCTTTTGGTAGATTTCGTACAAATGATTTCAGGGAATGGTTTTTCTCGTAACGCTGTGAAAAATCATGCGATCTTGGAAACAAACGGAAAGACGTGGGTAGCATATACTGATCCAAAAATCACTGTACAAGTGATAACAGAAAATGCGTGTACTACCTGTGATCCAAGTGAAGCACTCGTATGGTTGCGTCGTGTATTACCCACCTTGGAAGCTGTGCCCATTGAAAGTGATTCAGAAACTGGAAAACATCTCATAGAACAGTTTGGGATTACCTCTATTCCCGCGTTTATTTTCTCCGACACTATTACCAAAACCGCTTTTTATGCTCAAGCATCCAGTTTGTTTACCCAAGAAGAAAGTAAATACTTCTTTGATATGAATAAAATAGGTCTGGGTGCTGGAAAATATTTGAAATCTCCAACAGTGAGTGATGCCGATATCACATTTGGTTCGCCAGATGCCCCAGTAACCATCATAGAGTATTCGGATTTTCAGTGTCCATATTGTAAGGTGTTTCAGAACGATATCAATCGAGCACTCAAAGAATATGAAAATCGTATTTTTTTCGTGTACAAACACTTGCCACTTTCTTTGCATGCACAAGCGGAAAATGCAGCATTAGCAGGATCGTGCGCGGATGAACAAGAAAAATTCCGTGTCTATTCCGATTACTTGTTTGCAAAACAAGATGAATGGAGCAAGACAACTGGAGTGCAAAAATTTAAAGATTATGCCTGGCGATTGGGATTGAATGGACGGACGTTTGCCCAATGTCTTGACCTCAAAAAATATCAGGATAAGGTGATGGCTGATCAACTGGAAGCAGGAAGCTTCTCAATTAGTGGTACACCGGGTACTTTCGTAAACGGTACATTTCTGCCGGGTGCCGTAGGATATGATGCACTCAAATCTGCGATTGAGACAGAGCTGAATAAATAGGTAAAGGTGAAAAGAGTACCAAAACAGCTTGCGCATTAATAAAAAGCACAAGCTGTTTTAGAATTGAGAGAGCCACCTTCCAGAATCGAACTGGAGACCTACGCGTTACGAGTGCGTCGCTCTACCGACTGAGCTAAGGTGGCTTTTGGAAACTTTTCCTATTGTAAAGGAGAACGAGAAAATATTCAAGCCTTGGCAAACCGTAAAAAGCAGGAGAATATTTTGGATATCTGCAAAATATGTTATACTTAAAGTATGAATACTGAACAAGAGAAAATAGCAGTTCTTCAACAAAAACTCCTGCAGTTGCGGGACCATCTTTGACGTTCCTCGTAAGGAACAACGTATCGTAGAATTACGCGCTGATAGTCTGCGAGCGGATTTTTGGGATAATCCACAAACAGCTGGACAGGTGATGCAAGAGTTGGAAGCGCTTCAAGAAGAACAGCTTGCCCTAGAACGTTTACAGATATCTCTTGAGGATTTGTCACACCTGTCTACCTTAGCGGATTTATCAGCGGGTGATCTCCAGGCACTCAATGATGAATATGTTATCTTGGAGCAGTCTTTACTTGATTGGGAGCTCAAAACCTTTCTCAATGGTCCCTACGACACGCATAATGCCCTTATAACACTCCGGAGTGGCGCTGGAGGGGTAGATGCTCAAGATTGGGCAGAAATGCTCCTTCGGATGTATTTGCGGTATGCAGAGCAAAACAACTTGCGAACACGTTTATTGGATGAGTCACGGGGAGGAGAAGCGGGTATCAAAAGCGCCACGATTGAAGTCATTGGACTGTATGCTTACGGTTATTTACGTGGTGAAGCAGGCATTCATCGTATGGTGCGTCTCTCTCCGTTCAATGCTAAGAGTTTACGTCAGACGTCATTTGCTTCCGTAGAAGTCATTCCTGTTGTGACAGAAACTGAAGTCGCTCTCATCAAATCGGAAGAATTGCGTATTGATACCTATCGTGCATCTGGTGCTGGGGGTCAAAATGTCAATAAGACGGAAAGCGCCGTTCGTATCACACATATACCCACCGGATTAGTTGCCGCCTGTCAGAGTGAACGTTCTCAATTACAGAATAAAGAGGAGGCTATGCGGATGTTACGTTCCAAAATCGTTGCCAAACATCTGGCAGAACAAGAAATTGAAAAACAAAAACTACGTGGAGAGTTCAAAAGCGCAGAATGGGGCAATCAAATCCGTTCATACATATTGCATCCATATACGCTAGTCAAAGATCATCGCACAGGCACAGAGACAACCAATGCAGATCGTGTACTAGACGGTAATCTCGAAAGTTTCATTCAAAGCGAGTTGCGTTATCTTCATTCTCATTAGATAATCAATACATCTCGCACTAATAAAAAATGTATGCTGGACAATCAACCTATTATTCGTTTTGAAAACGTTACCAAAATATTTCCCCCAGAAAATGCGGTGTTGGAAAACATTAATTGTATTATTTATCCGGGAGAATTTGTCTCTCTCATCGGCTCAAGCGGTGCCGGTAAATCAACATTGCTCAAATTGATTTATGCTGAAGAAATACCAAATAGCGGAGAAATTTATTTTAATGAACGTCCGATTACAAAAATTAATCGCAAGCATCTTCCTTTTTTTCGACGCAATATCGGTACTGTTTTTCAGGACTTCAAACTTTTACCACAACGAACTACTTTTGAAAATGTCGCCTATGCTCTCGAAGTAGATGGTCGGACGACTGCTGAAATCAACGAAGAAGTGCCTGAAATTTTGGAAATCGTGGGTCTGGATAAGAAACAAACACTTTTTCCGCGTCAGTTATCTGGCGGTGAACAGCAACGAGTCGCATTGGCACGTGCCTTGATTCATCGACCAAAAGTGATTATCGCTGATGAACCGACAGGTAACTTGGACCCCGCTTCCTCACATGAGATTATTCAGTTATTATTGGAAATAAATGCGTTGGGTACGACTGTTATTCTCGCAACGCACAACAAAGGAGTCGTGGATGCAATCGGCAAACGCGTCATTACTTTGAAAGATGGTCGCATTACCAGTGATGAAGTCAAGGGTAAATATACTATATAATAGACATCTTTATCAACAATAATTTCATCGTACTATTATGCAAACCTTGAAGCTCTGGCGAACATTCAAAGAGGGGAAAGAAAATTTTCGTAGAAACGGGTGGCTGACGTTTACGACTATCAGTATTTTGGCACTTTCGCTTTTTATCATCAGTTTATCTGTTTTACTGGGATTGGCGACGCAGTCTGTTCTGAAAAATATGCGTGAAAAAGTCACTGTAAATATTTCGTTCAATCCAGATGTACCGGAAGAACGGATCGTAACCATTCAAGATGAACTCAGAAAATTTACCAAAGAAATTAGCTCGGTCACATATGTTTCGCGTGAGGATGCGCTCAAACAATTTTTGGCAGAAAGTGGCAATGATCCTGTGATTGCCCAAGCGATTGAAGAAATTGGTGAGAATCCTCTTTTAGCTTCAATCGTCATCAAGGCAGTACGTCAAGAGGATTACCCACTTATCGTTGAGCAAATCAAAAACTCTACTTTTCAAAATGATATCAGTCGTATTAATTACGATAAGAACAAAAAGATTTTTGAACGTTTGGACCGCATCAGCACTATTACCACTCGAATCGGATTGTTCTTGGGTAGTTTGTTTGTCCTGCTCTCTATTCTCATCACGTTCAATGCTATCCGTATTACTATCTATTCACACCGGCAAGAATTTGAAATCATGCGCCTGGTTGGAGCTTCTAATATATACGTGCGTATGCCTTTTGTGTTTGAGGGAGTGCTCTATGGATTGGTTGCCTCTTTGGTGACGATGCTAGCGCTTTTCGGAGTGGCATATGGCGCAGACCGTCTAGCACAGGGAGCCTTGTTACAAAACAGTATACTCAGTCTATATTTACAACATTTTTTCGCGATTTTCGGAAGTATTCTGTTGTTCGGTGTTGGTATGGGCGTTTTTTCTAGCGCACTCGCTATCCATCGTTATCTGAAAACCTAACCATTGATTAAGATTTTTTTTGACAAAATTGGTTTTTTAAGATACAGTAGCTTTCCAAGCTTTTTAACAACTATTGCAATAAAGAGGAGGATAATACCATGACGGCATCAGTCACATTGACAGGGGTGCGTCAGGTTGTTGCTCGTTATGGCAACACTGTCGCCTTGTTTGAGTATCTAGAACAGTATCTAGACACTAAATCGATACAATTTTTACAACGTGTCAATAGATGTGTCACACAAGAGTTTTGTGACATTGCCAGAGATAGCGGTGAAGCATACATCACGCATTTGCATGGAGTGTTTGCCATCGGTGCCGTTTATTGTGGACACGTGGATGATGTAGAATTGTTAGCCGGTGCCTTATTGCACGATATCATGGAAGAATTTCCAAAAAAGTGGCCTCTTGAAGCGGTCGCAGAAATAAGCACGCTACGTGTCGCGCTGATGGTTGATCGGTGCAGTATCAAACGTTCTCGTAAGTGGTATGGGAGGGGTAAAGGAAACTACAGCGTAGAAAAATACTTTGCCCGTCTCAGTGAATCGCAAGATGCTGTTCGTGTGAAGTTGTGGGACCGGCTGCATAATCAGATTACTCTCTCTGCCTGTTCCATTGGCCGCCAAAAACGGAAAAATATGGAAACAGAACGTTATATCATTCCTCTGGCAAAACAAAATGAGTATCTATTTGAAGAATTGAGCGCCAGTGTCGAAGAAACAAAAATACGACTTTCTCATTCGTCACTCAAACGCCGTAATGTACCATGATGGTTACGGCGTTCTTTTTTTACTTGAAAAATTTTTTTTTTCGTGTAAAATACAGAGAGTACGCATAAATATCGTTCTTTATATAAGCCTTATTGTTTGACGTCAATTTTCGCGTACTGTATAGAATAATGGGGTGTGGCCAAGCGGTAAGGCAATAGGTTCTGGTCCTATGATCCTAGGTTCGAATCCTAGCACCCCAGCCAAAAAATAGAATCGCCGTTTTCGCCAAAACAATCCGACTGCTGACTAATCGCACGCGCGGAGCGCGTGGTGGCTCTAAACCTCTCCGTACGCTCCGATTGCGTGGTGATGCGAACCAATGCGCCTCGGACACGCTCGCGGACTCGCGTGTGCAAAAACCAAAAAATTTCCTTGCATTTTTCTCACGTTTCCTCCCCCAACCGCTCCACCGCGAAGCGGAAAAAGAAATGGAAGGGAAATTTTTGGTTTTGCTTCGCCGTAGTCATATTTACCTTTGGTCTATTTTTTGCTATCATTGTAATAAGTTAGGTAGCCATAGATAACTACTACTCTAATTATAGTAATATATTACAATGTCTGCAAGCAAAAAATCAACAATCGCCAATAACATAAAGAAATACCGACAAAAACTCGGTATTTCTCAAGACCGTCTCTCCAAAATGGCGGATGTTACCTACAACACGATTATCAAGATAGAATCGGGGGGTAGTCAGAATCCGACTATTGATACCCTTTCAAAAATCGCCAAAGCTCTTGGTGTTAGTGTGGATGATTTAATTTCAAAATAATTATTATGACAAACATACTAAAAGCATTGATACATCTTACAGAAAATCCGATAACGGATATTTCTGCTCGTTATCAAGCAAACGGAAGAAATCGTGCAAATAATATGGGTGAAGCCCTAGAAGCGTATGTCAAAGATTTGTTTTGTAACACTTTTGATATTCAAAGTGAAACAGAAAAAAATAGAATTTACAGCGAAAAGTTTTCATACATTGGAAATCAAAATAATCCGCCAGATTTGATAATTGCGGGTGGAGATGCAATTGAGGTTAAAAAGATTGAAAGTATTGGCTCGCAAATTGCGCTCAATAGCTCATATCCAAAAGACAAGCTGTATTCTGATAGTCCGATGATTACCCAAGACTGTCGTGAGTGCGAAAATTGGCGAGAAAAAGATATAATTTATGTTATAGGAGCAATGCAACAGGATAAGTTGAAAGCATTGTGGTTTGTATATGGGAATTGTTATGCGGCCAGTAAAGATATTTACGAGCGCATTAAAAACAAAATTTCAGAAGGAGTTAATAGTTTGCCTAATGTTGAGTTTTCAGAGACAAAAGAATTAGGGCGAGTAAATAAAGTTGATCCATTAGGAATTACATATTTACGAATTCGTGGTATGTGGGGCATTGATAATCCTCTACATGTTTTTGATTACATTACAGATATTGAGAGGGACAGCGAACTTACCGTGAATGCAATAATTCTAACAGAAAAGTATAACTCTTTTCCCGAATCAGACAGACAAGCGGTAGAAAGTATTTCAGTAGATAGTTTTACAATTAACGATGTAGAGATTAAGGCTCCAAATAATCCTGCAAGGTTGTTAAATGCAAAGCTCATTAAGTTTATAAATTAGCTATGAAATTAGTATCATTATTTACAGGTGCGGGCGGTCTTGACCTCGGCTTTGAGAAAGCTGGGTTTAGTGTTATTTGGGCTAATGAATACGACAAATCAATCTGGGAAACTTTTGAGCATAATTTTCCTCATACAAAATTGGACAAGAGAAGTATCGTTGATGTGCAATCTAGCGAAATACCACAAGTGGACGGAATTATCGGTGGACCACCTTGCCAGAGCTGGAGTGAAGCAGGCGCGGGGCGTGGGATTAACGATAAGCGCGGGCAACTTTTCCATGATTACATTCGCCTTTTGAAAGATAAGCAGCCAAAGTTTTTTCTTGCTGAAAATGTCTCGGGCATTCTTCATCCCAAGCACTCGGAAGCATTCGCAAATATCATTAAGGAATTTGAAAATGCTGGGTATGAAATATCCCAGAAGTTGCTCAATGCGAATGATTATGATGTTCCACAAGATCGTTTGCGTATAATTATCATCGGATATCGTAAGGATTTAAAAAAGAAATTTGAATTTCCAGAACCACAAAAATATAAACCTGTATTAAAAGATGCTATTTTCGATTTGCGTTTAGCAAAACCTGCCAAGGATAAGAATAAGACAAATGGCGATGAGTTAAAAATTCAAAACCATGAATATATGAATGGTGGATTTTCTACAATTTATATGTCGCGAAACCGCGTTCGGTCTTGGGATGAACCGTCATTTACTATTCAAGCAGGAGGACGACATGCCCCACTTCATCCACAAGCCCCAAAAATGAAATTTATAAGTCAAAACGAAAGGGTCTTTGTTCCCGGCAAAGAAAAATTATATCGCCGTTTATCTGTTCGAGAATGCGCAAGAATTCAAACATTTCCTGATGATTTTATTTTTAAATATCAGGATATTGCCGACGGGTACAAAATGATTGGCAATGCGGTGCCAGTAAATTTTGCAAAGCGTATCGCGCAGAAAATAATGGGGGATTTAAAATAACATTATTAAGATTAAGATTTCAAATACAAATATATTATAATTAAATGGTATAATGAAAATATGATTGTTTTTTTAAACGCAAACGATTCATTCCACATCGGGATTTTGTTCAGGAGATACAGCTGACATTTTATTATAATCACAAATATGCACTTTGAATATAAAAAAATCCAATCACTAGTTTTAGTTGTCACCTCTTTTGTTATTTCTCGGCTCATGTTTTTCTTTTTTAACGACCCCGAAGGCCCTAACCTCCTCATAGTTACAGGAGCAACAGTAATTTTATACCTTTTCTCCTTATTAACTTACTCTCTTTTACCATTTGAGAATCCAAAGAAGCTTTTGTTAGTAATTATAATTCAGATACTAGTAACTACCGTTCTCTACTTTTGTTTAAAATAAGTTCCAACATCGTCCCATAGGATCCAGCAAACATTTAAGATCGCCGTGACAGTAGTTTCTTGATATACTCAAAACAAGAATTTGAACAGATTGAATCGTATTCCTATACCTTACATGTAATAAATGCTTTGACACACAGGTGATATATGAAGAGGTATTCAGAAATATGATATGAGGTGGACAAAAAAGGAAAAGTGTGTTGTTATGGATAGGTAGTACTCTTACCAATTGCAAATACAAGGATACATTATCATGTCAAATGCTTCACAGTTAATGCGTCAATACATGAGGGACGTTATGGATGCATCAGATTCATCAAGCAAGCTCGTATCAGTTTTGGCACAAGCCCACAACATTGACATACAACGCATCCGACATATCTGGTCCGGATCATTATCTAATCGAGGGTCCGTAGAAGCCATCAATCGAAAACTTACTGATGGCTATGTCATACTGTCTATCCAAACGGAATATGTTGCTAAAACATATCGTACCATGGTATATATGGTACGGTTGAGTGAAAAAAGGCAGATGTCCTAAGAAGAAAATATCAGAACAAGTTTCTGGTTCACTGAAACCTTCAACGCAAGGGTGGCTGAGATGAAAATGCAAGTCATCAAAGGTGATGTCCTCCAGGTGCCATCTACGGTTGTACAAACCACAATCAGTGATGGAATGTTTGATGGCGCGACAGGTATTGCTCTGCACTATATCTCGGGTATGACATGCTTGACAAGTCTTGTAGAGGTAATCGTTATTCGGTACGAAACTCCTACTGCAAGTGTTGTGGAGCTGGGTGAACGAGAAGTGTTCATTGATTTGTTGGCACTATTGCGACAAGGAAATCAACGTAACATTTGCGACATAGTATATCAAAGTCTGGTTGAAGCAGTACGACACGATATACATGGTATCATCTTTTCCACATTGAATATAGCTGACATGGGTAACGCGCTCAACAATATCACATTGGTTGATGTTATAGAGCAAATACTCAAGGCACTACACCTGTTCTTTCACCAATATCCTGCTACGACATTGAAGGAGATCAAAACCGGCGTATGGAATAGTCAAATAACTCATATTTCACAACGTCACCACAAAGTGCTTCATTGAATTTAAACACGGACTGTCTTGAAAAAAAGATAGTCCGTTTTTATTATGCAAGAAAAAACAATACAAAAACGAGGGATTACTTATGATTCGCTTAACTCTTGATCTGCCTCAATTTTATTTTTCTTGACAGAGAGATTAGTACTTTCCTTGTCGAGTATTTTGGCAGTCTCGATGGCCTGACGGGTCGGGGAGGGGAGGACAGCAAGAACATTACGAAGTGCGATGCCATCCACTTTGAGTACAGACTCCCATTTGTCTAACGGCTCAAGAATGGCACGCAGTTCTTTCTCGTCGTATTTATAAGTTTTACGCAATGATTTGGCTATGATGCCGTTGTCATCGAAAACACGATCTACACCTTCTTGATCCATATATTGCAAAATAATCTCTTGAAGCTTGGCAAGTCGTAATTTTTCTTTTCCCAGATTATTTTTGAGATCAATATACTCTTCAATGGTCTGTTTAACATCATCCGTTTCCAATATGTGCGTATCCGTAAATTTATGTTTCCACAAAGGACATATTTTCTGATACCCGCACCAATCACAGAGAGGGGAGAGAATCGGTTCAAAATGCTCTTCTTCAATCACTTTGATAACATCCAAAAACGTCTTTTCAAGATTCGCCAATTGTTCCATAGTGCGTGTGGAAGAAAGTTTGACACCGTGTTTGAGATAATAGAGACTGACGGTTATTTTGTCTATATGTGCCATTTCTTTCGGGTATCGTTCCAAGAATGCCTTGAGATAAATGGAGAGTTGAATATCATTGTCTACTTTGTCCTGAGAAGGCATTTTGCGTGTTGTCTTGTAGTCTATGATCTCATAACCATCTGCCGTTTTGTCGATGCGGTCAATGATACCAGAAACAATGTGTTTACCAGAAATGTCATTACCGATTTCTATCGCAAAACGACTTTCAAGGGCCACGATGTTGTAGTCTGCTGGTTTGTTGCGTGCGAGATAGTTCTGGATGATAGTTACGCCCTGAGTAAAGGCTGCCCGTTCTTCCATCTCGTTTTCATAGACTTCACTGTTCCAGCCTTTGGCAAAATAATCCAAGGCCTGTTCAACAGAAGGGGACAAAATAGCGGGAGTATGAATATAGTGAAGAACCGCATGTAACAATGTTCCAAAAACAGCTTCTTTAGATTTTGGTTCTTTTATCTTGTCTATCTGTCGAAACTTATATTTCAAAGGACAGGTTTGATAAGTATCAAAGGCAGAAAAGGAAATACGCATAACACCCAAACCTTAAAAAAATATTGTGGAGAGTTGGTCACTTCTTATTGTAACACCAGGATCATTTATTGTTAATATTTGTAGTAAAATTGTTTATACCTTCTTCCAAAGATTTGAGCTAAAAAGTCATTTTTTAAGCTTAAATAATATGAATTCTACTACAATAATGCTTACAAATATTGACAAATAAATATTTTTATGTTATCATATCAAAGCACTTTGTTCATTAACAACATTCAACCAAAGGCAAAGGAGAATTCACATGTCACGATCATTTAATGATTTACTTGATTTTGATGGTGTTTTGGATCCAGGTATCACTCTTGAAGACCTACGTCAGTCCTATGAACAGGTTTTGAAAATTCTGAAAGAAACAGGGGAGGAATTGGATGGTGCACTGATGTACATTGATGTGTTAGAATCTCACCTGAAGAAAGCTCAGGAAGAATCCATGACTGATCTATTGACTGAAGTTTTGAATCGGAGGGGATTGGAATATACATGGAATTTGGTCGCGCATAGCATAACAAGGTCCTTGACGACTATGCATGTTTCTCCGCCAATATGTGTGGCATTTATTGACATTGATTGTCTAAAAATAATCAATGATCGATACGGCCATGGGGTTGGTGATGTAGCTATTCAGACGGTAGCTAAGGCACTGAAAGATACATTTAAAAGAAACAACGATATCATCGCCCGTGTAGGTGGGGATGAGTTCAATGTGGTATTGCCATATACCAGTCTAGGAGCGGCACAAAATATGCTTGATATTTTTTGTGAAAAAATAGTTTCTATGATAGGAAACGCTCTTTGTATCAATCAGCAACAAAAATTGCCAGAAGTGACTGTGAGTATCGGATTAACTAAAATGGTGCCATTACATGGTCCATGGCAAAAAGGTTATCGGAGTCTTTCGCAAGAAGAATTATCGATTGCGCTCAGTTTCGCAGATGATCTTGCCCGCGAATCAAAACAAAACGGGAAGAATAAAATCACTAGTCGCCGTATGCAGTAACAATGTCTGCCACAAAACCGGAAAAGAAGTACTTTGTACATCATTTCCGGTTTTTTATTGAAAAATATCTTTTTTTGTATTTCAATTCAATACATAACATGTCGCATAATATAACTTATGCGACATGTATTTGATAAGTACTTCACAGAAAGCCAAACGCGTGTCTGATCTATGGCTGTCTTTATTGTATGTATTAGGTACCCAGAAATACAGAAATCTTTTTCCAAAAAAAGAGGTGTGTAATATTGATACTATGCCCACCCTTTGGTTTCAAAAAATACGTCGCTCTTGTTTTTTGGGCAAAACTGATAATCGGTTCGTATGGGACGATAGTATCATCCAGACAATGTAAAAGAAAAATTTTTTTTCCAACAATGGTATGTGTATTGGCAATAGGGTTATAGAAATCTCTTTGAATGAGTTTGTGCCAATCTTGCGGGTGACGCACACGATATGCACCACCAAATCCCTCTTTTACAAAACGAATATGTGGTACGAATGGTTCGGACTCCCCTTCAATACTCCAATCTAATACAGGTGCGAGAGCTATGACCTTTTTTACTATTGGCAGATGACTATTCAGTATCACGGCCGATCCCCCGAATGACGCGCCAAAGAGATGGATAGCAGATACTTTTATTTTCTGGAATTCTCCCGTGGCGATGTTTATAAAGCCCTTATTTTTGGTAAGATCATCAATGACATCGCGTATGTCTTGCGCGGGTGAACGTTCAAGAAAAAAACCATCGCTTTCCCATGTACCACGATAGCGTGGAAAGATGGCGACGTATCCCTGTCGAGCCAAAAATTGCAAAAGACTTTTTTTGTTTGGCGATGAAGGAAAACCACTAGCAAAAATAGCGACTTTTCCAGTCTGCTTATCAGGCAAAATTACTTCTGCCACAATATCTTTGGCAAAGCGTACACGAAGAGGATACTCTGTTTTTTTCATACAAGCAGATTAACGAAGATATTTGCTGGGATTAGTCGGGGCTCCAGTTGGAAGAGACTTACCTTTGTAAAGAACTACCTCATAAGATTTGGCAGCATAGACAGTGAAATGGAGATGAGATCCTGTTGAATTTCCAGTACTTCCCATCTTGCCAATAGTCTCCCCTTTATTGACTTTATCACCCTTATTTACGGTAAATGAGCTAAGATGTGCATAGAGTGTTATCAAACCATTTCCATGATCAATCGCGAGCCAACGACCATAGGCAAGATTTTTTAGATCGCCTTTTCCAATTACTTTTCCGTCTGCGGCAGCATAAATGGACGATCCTGAAATATCAGCAAAATCGATACCATTGTGCATACCGGAAGCATAATGGCCAGAATAGCTAGTTTTTCCATACCCTTGAGTGATACATGGTTTTGACGGACATTTTTTTATAGGGGTCTTGATAGGATATTCTAACTGTCCATTACCTTTAGGAAGATCTACCAAATAGCTCACTTTACCAGCTTCAATATTTTCAATTTCATTTTGTATATCGCGACGTTGCTCCTCGAGGTCATCTACCAGAGTTGCATATTTTTTTTCTTCAGCCTGTGTCTTATTGAGGAGATAGGCCTTATTTTCTTTCGCGCTTTCGAGGAAATCATTGCGTTCGGTCAACTGCATATGTAGCGTGGCAGTTTCGGTCTTCTTTTCTTCAATGATAGCACGTTCTCCTACCAGGCTTTCGCGTAGTGTTTTGACCGAATCCAGCATATCGCTGATCTTGCTGTTCACTTCCTTTGTCCACCCTTCATTGTTCAGATAAGAAAGCGTCTCATCCGTCGAAAAAATAAGTGTGGAAACACTGCCAGAATAACCATCGTAGTATGTGCGCATCAGTTCCGAAAGCAGTTGTTTTTGGCTGTTGATCAGTGATTCTTTTTCGACTATACGCCGATTGAGACTGGCAACATCATTCTCCAGCGTATCTAATTTTTTCTTATTGAGATTGATCTCGAGTTCTAGTTTGCCGGCCTGCGCTTCGAGAGCATTGATCTGGTCAGCAAGTGTCGATCCTTGGCGCTCTTTGAGGCTGATGATCTGGTTGTAGGCTTTGATTTTCGCCTTGATAGCATCCAGCTCATCTTCTTTTTGATCCAAAGCTTTTTCTTGCTCCTTGGTTGTTTGCGCGGCCTGTACTCTTCTACTTGTTCTCCAATCCGCAAAAAAAACGCCATTCAACAGGATGAGAGTTACGAGCAAACCGGCACGATAATTTTTGTATTGTTGGTGCATAGTACCTTTCAGTATACCACAACCGAAAAGTGCTTTATTACCCAAACCTGCTTGTCGGCAGACAGAGAAGTGAGTGAAAAGCAAATTTCTTTCTTTTCCAAACACAGTGCCGGGTAACATCGGGTCAATACCTGTTATGTAAGGAACGCAATGGCGCTTCGAATACGTTTCAAGCTTTCGCTCTTCCCCAAGACCCAGGCGACATCAAATGGTGACGGCGAACGCTCCGCTCCAGTGAGCGCGACACGCAGTGGCCAGAGGAAATCCCCTCTTCGTTCCCCTGCCGTTGCCATCAAAATAGTTTCTAATGTTCTTCTTGTTTCCCAATCAGTATCGTTCACATTCGCAAGTGTAGATTCGGCTTTCGCAAGCGCCTCTTTCGTCATATCTGTCGTATTTTGTTTCCAGTGAAGCAGTGCTACATTATATGTGATATCATCGGAAAAGAAAAACGGATTATTCTCTCCCACATCCGAAAGTTTGGCCAAACGATCCTGCTCGACTGTGAGCACTCTTTTCATAAATGCCGTTTGTGCTTCTTCGCCAAGCATCGAGTGACGTTTTTGCCAAGCAAGAAAAAAATCTTTGGCTTCGAGGAATACGCACGCGCGTTCGTAAAGTTCATTGATAGTCATTCGCTTGATATACTCCGCATTCATCCAATCTAATTTTTTCAGGTCAAATATCGCTCCGGCTTTGTGCACCTGTGTGAGATCAAATTTTTCTACTAATTCATCCATCGTAAAAATTTCCTGGGTACTACCCGCACCAGGATTCCATCCAAGCAAGGCAACAAAATTAACGAGCGCTTCTTGCAAATAACCCTTGGCGAGATACTCTTCTACCGCGACATCTCCTTGTCGTTTGGAAAGTTTACTCTTATCAGCATTGAGGAGAAGTGGCAAGTGCGCGTACACAGGTATCTCCCACCCAAAAGCTTCATACAACAAAATATGTTTTGGAGTACTTGGTAACCATTCTTCGGCACGAATTACATGTGTGATATGCATCAAATGATCGTCCACGACATTGGCCAGATGATACGTGGGAAAACCATCAGACTTCAACAACACCTGATCGTCAATATCTCGTACATTGATAGTGACCAGTCCACGAATGATATCTTCAAATATCACATCCCCTCTCTCGGCAAGGACATTCAGACGGATTACATATGCTTCACCATCATTTATTTTTTTCATACACTCGTCTTTTTTCAAAGAGAGACAGTGTTTGTCATATTTTGGTGCCTGTTTATTGTTCGCTTGATCTTCACGTAATTTGATGAGGCGCTTGTGACTACAAAAACAGTAATACGCGTTTCGATTTTCTATCAACATATCTACATGTTTTTTATAGATATCCAACCGTTTTGATTGAATATACGGTCCGGATGTGCCTCTTTGGCCGACCACTCCATGTTCCAGATAAACACCCTCATTCGCCGTTATTCCTGCCGTATCAAGGCTGGTAATAAGTGCCTCAATGGCTCCCTGTACGAAGCGTTGTTGATCCGTGTCTTCAATACGTAATAAAAAATCACCGTCATTTTTCTTGACAAAAAGATAATTATACAACGCAGTCCGCAAACCACCAACATGTAAAAGACCAGTCGGTGATGGGGCGAAACGTGCGCGTATCGGAAAAGTTGCATGAGACATAATTATTTTCTGAACAATCCTTATTATATATGTATTGTAGTGGAGATAACGCGAAAAGGAAACACAATCACGGCACACCATATACGCTTCCAGCGTTTAGGCTGTTGGATAAGACGCCAACACCATTCCAAACCGACAATTCTCAACATATTTGGCGCACGTTTTTGTTTGCCGGTCAGATAGTCCAACGCACCACCAACACCTATCGCAAGCCTGATAGTATGTTGATTTTTCAGATTATCAAGAAAAATTTCCTGCGTCGGTGCCCCGAAATTGCATAAGACTATGGAATCATCAATGATCAAATGTGTTTTCCACATTGTTGGATCAATGTCCTTGCCATGTATATTTATATTTGGATATTGTTTCAATAAAACGGAGCGTATTTCTCTGTAAGAACTCAGTCCGTCTTTGTTGATAGCAAGAAAAAGAGAAAGTTGTTTTTCCTGTGCGGTACGAAGAATTACTTCCATAAGATCGACACCGGTAAAACGTCTCCTGTGTTGCCACCGCAACAACCATCCGACAAAAACGATACCAAATCCATCTACAACACGCATATCAGCCGTCAACAAAGCGGTTCGAAAATCAATATTTTTTTCCGCTTCCAAAAGGAATTCAGGGTTAATAGTGGTAACACGATGAAATATCGGTTCAGATAAAAATTGCTGAACGTTTGCCACAATCTCTTTGCGTGTCAAGCAATCAATGGGAATACCAAGCATCTCCATAGGGTTTACAAAAGCGAAAATGTGTCTATCTGTTCATAGCGACGTTTATCATCAATTGACAAACTTTCAAAAACAGCTACGGTGTCGACAGTTTCAATAAGATTGACGGTTTCAGTAATGAGAGGTGGATTTTCAAGAGATCGCCATTTTGATTTTTTGATTTTCGCCAGTGTTACATGTGGACGGTAACTTTTCTTGTCTATCACGAAAGAAGAAAATATTTTCTCAATTTTAGCCTGCAAATTCTTGAGCATTTCGCTCGGTGCTCCAGACAACCAAATCATCTTCGGATCTGCTGGATTCTCTACCAATTTTATAGTATTAAAAATAAGCTCAAAGGCTTCAACATCTTCACAGGCTTCTCCAACTTTTTGACAAACATCAGCCACATCTTCTTCATGTACAAAACCCAAAAAGAAAAGGGTCACGTGCAAATTTTCAGGCGCCGTCAAAATCACTGGCTCTGCTGGCCAAGTCATCTGGGTTCGTTGTATTCTTTTGCGCAATTCTTTGGACAAAGGAATGCCAACGAAAAGTCTTCGTGTCTTATTCATATCTTATGAATAGCATATATGAGCCAAAAAATCAACATCTCATCTAAAACATGAAACAAGATGTCGCAAAAAACTGGGAAGAATGTACTTCTATCTGATACAATGACATTATGAAATCAATACCCCTCTATCGTCTAGAAATTGCTCCAATAGTGATTCTTCCGCTCAATCGCTCTCCCTTGTTCAGTTATCTGGCACATGAAGCCATATTGCCAGGAGCATATGTTTCCATTCCTTTTGGTAAACAAATTATCAAAGGGGTGGTATTCGCCTGTGCCCCCCTCCCCGGCCAGGCACCCCCATGGATGAAGTTTGTTGGTGCAATATTGGCCCCACAGTTTGTCACAGAGAAACAAAGGGAATTAGCAGAATATATTAGCGAAGAATATTTCACTTCCTTGGGAAAAACTCTCAAACATTTCATCCCCCAACGAACTCGTTTGGTAAAAAAAATATCACCAGTATCCGATACAAAAAATTTCCCGACACGCTCAAACACACAGACTAAATCGATCTTAAAGATCTATCAGGCCCTATCGTTCACGACACCAGGGTTTCTGGATGTATCGGCATTAGATGATACATCATCAGTATTTGAACACATAATCAGACAAACAATAAAAAAACGACAAGTCTTGATACTAGTACCGGAAATCATGTTACTTCCGGAATGGGAAAATATGTTACACGAACATTTTCCAACAGAAACAATCGCCGTTCTCTCCAGTCAGTTGGCACGAGGAGCCTATTTTTCGGTATGGGAAAAGATTCGTGCCGATGAGGTACGTATTATCTTGGCGACACGCCAAGGACTCTTTGCTCCATTCCATACTCTTGGTTTAATTTTATTGACCGAGGAACAAGATGAAAGTTATAAACAATGGGATATGAGCCCGCGCTATGACAGCAAACGAGTAGTTCATCAATTGGCATTACTGCATCAAGCAACGCTCGTTTTAACTTCCAGAACGCCAAGCATATCCAGTAGAAATGCAATACAAGAAAATCAGTTATCACCGTTTGTTCCTCTGCGAATGCAACACGCTCTTGGATCGCAACTAGAAATCGTCAATCTGCGTCTTGAACGATATCATAAAAATTATTCTCCTCTCTCACAGGCACTCATAGAAGCAACACGAACGGCATTATCCAACAAGCAACAAGTGCTATTGTACATTCATCGTCAAGGCCTTTATGCTTTTTCCGTTTGTGAACATTGTAAGCATATCCTACGTTGTCCCCTATCTGGACACACTTTGACAGCACTCAAAGATGGCTCTTTCCATTGTTTAGGGTGTACATACAAAACGGGCTCTTTCCCAAGCTGTCCCGCTTGTGGGCACCTCTCTTTTCGACATGTCGGTTTTGGCACGGAACAAGTAGAACGGGAAGCAAAAAAACTCTTCGCCAATGCTCATGTTGAGCGCGTTGACAGTATGGCACTTCAGACACTCAAGCAAGTGCGTCAATTTGTCAAAAGAGCACAACAAAGTAAGGTGGATATTCTCATCGGTACACAGATGATTCTCAAGTCACATCTCTTGCCAAAACTTGCTTTTATCGGTATCATTGATGCAGATAGTCTTCTCGGGTTTGCAGATTTTCGTGCCGATGAAAATTTTTTTCACTTATTGACACGAGCAACATTGCAGACTAATCCAAAAAACGTCGTTCCTTCACACAAAAACGTGATCGTGCAAACTTTTCATCCGGAAAGCGCATTTTTGCAACGAATAACGACGATGGACGGAACTGCCTTTAGTCAACATATCATGGAAGAACGATCAGCTCTTTTCTATCCTCCGTTTTCGCGCTTGATAGCCCTGACCTGTTATGACACCATTGAAACTCAAGCAGAAATAAAAGCACAAAAAATATATCAGGAGATGGTACCCCTATTGCCTACTGATTATCGTTTGAGTATACCTCGTTCCGTCAAAAGTCGTTCGAGTCGCAAAAAATATGGCTATACCCTTCTCCTACGTATCGCCAGAGACAAACCATTACCAGAACCAGTACGTATTTTTTTAAAAAAAAATCATCAGACAATCACTATCGACGT
The DNA here is from genome assembly GCA_051306005.1 of Minisyncoccota bacterium. GTDB lineage: Bacteria > Patescibacteriota > Minisyncoccia > Moranbacterales > UBA1568 > UBA1568. The sequence goes on along the minus strand of JBPPMJ010000003.1, from coordinate 304,192 downwards.
TGACCCCATTTCATTTCTTTGAATAGTATGCTTCCACTTGTTACCGGCGCCACTACTGAAATTTTACTGCAAAAAACAGAGCGTGTGAAAGATCCTCTCCATCCGGAGATTCAGGCATTGTTACCAAAAATGATAGAAAAAATGCACCAAGAAAACGGTGTAGGATTAGCAGCTCCTCAGATTAATCAGTCGCTTCGTTTGGCGGTTGCCGAGGTAGAGGGTGAAGTTTTTTATTTCATCAACCCAGAGATCACATCTTATTCTCAAGAAAAAATTGTTTTTGAAGAGGGTTGTTTGAGTTTACCTGGACAATTTTTCCCTATTATTCGTTCCGAAGAAGTGACTGTACGCTATCAAAATGAAAAGGGATTGCCCAAAAAATTGCGTGCCACCGGACTCTTAGCCGTTGTTATCCAACATGAAATTGATCATCTGGAAGGCATTTTGATTATCAATCGTCACGCCAAGCAACAAAAATAAATTCTTCTAACCAGAATAGAGAAACACTATGAGAACGTTGCGAGACATTTTTCATTTACCCATATATAAAACGACACCAATCCCTTCTCAGATGGATAAGCATCACGGTAATTCTTCCCTTTCAGTTTCGCCTCAAATACGTGTGGTTTTCATGGGTACACCAGATTTTTCTGCTTCCCTGCTTTCTAGTCTTATAGCGCAACAATATAACATCGTATCAGTCTTTACCAAACCCGATCGACCTATTGGACGCAAACAAGAAATACAACAAAGCGCAGTGAAAAAAATAGCGATACAGCATGATATTCTTGTAGAACAACCAGAAAAATTCACAGCAGAAGTGATACAAAAAATAGCTTCCTTGAAACCAGACCTTATCATCGTAGTTGCATACGGAAAAATACTCCCCCTTGCGGTTCTGCGCATACCTGGCTTTGGATGTATCAATGTTCATGCCTCTCTACTCCCAAAGTGGCGCGGTGCTTCACCGGTACAAAACGCCCTCCTCACAGGTGCGGAAGAAACCGGAGCAACGATTATACTTATGGATGAGGGTATGGATACGGGTAATATCCTCGCTCAACGATCCCTACACATTCATCAGGATGAGACACGAGTAGAATTGATGTCGCGTATTCTTTCTTTGGCGGAAACCCTTTTGTTAGAGACGATACCCCTGTGGATCACACATGCTATTGAAGCAAAAAAACAGGACAACAATCAAGCAACTCTTTGTCAATTGATTGAACGTGAAGATGGACACATTCTTTGGACCGATGAAGCTCTTTCTATTTACAATCGTTTCCGTGCGCTCTCCTCTTGGCCTGGCATTTTTGTTTTTTGGAAAAAAGACGGAGAGCTATTACGATTGAAACTTCACAAAATCTCATATCAAAAAATGACTCAAACAATCACTCATCCTATTGGTCAGGTCTTTGAATTGAGTGACAAAATCGGTGTGCAAACAACCTCGGGTATCATATTTTTGGAAGAAGTACAGTTGGCAGGAAAAAATAGGATGTCTATCCGAGAATTTCTTCTGGGTAATCCTGATTTTATCGGCACTTTCTTGCAATAAAATATGACACCAACACCAAGAAGTAATCAGGATATAAAAACTCTTTTTTTTGGTGGTGTCCTTATTCTCTTGGTCAGTGGTTATTTTCTTGGAAAAACATTTATGTGGGGGGAAAATGAAAAAAATACCCTTCCGGTCGTCTCTGAAACCAAAACAGAGGATATTCCATGGATTGATGCGGAAGTATTGCTCAAAAAAATACAAAATGGCGAAACAGTCGTTCTTCTTGACGTTCGAGATGAAGCATCTTTTCAAACGGAGCATATTGCCCATGCTCGTCCAATGACCCTTGGGACTCTCAATACCTTTTCGCCACCCAAGAATACAGATGAAGCGGTAGTGCTCATACTGCCTCATGACAATGCCAACATTCTTGAAGCAATACACAATATTTTTCGTCAAAAATCATTATCTTACTTTGTTTTGAAAGGTGGTATCGAAAATTGGAAAAATAAACAATTGCCGACAGTAACTATTGGTGATCCCAATTCATTTGTTGATCAATCTAAAATCACTTACATTGTTTTTGAAGAATATCAGAAAATCAAGAATGAAGGATTGATACCATATTTCTTTCTTGACGTCCAAAATCCGGATGCATTCGCAAAAAAACATATCCAGGGAGCACTTAATATTCCACTCAATGAATTAGAAAAACGGGTAACGGAAATACCAGCCAATAAAAAAATAATCGTCTATGGTGAGAATGACTTGGCTTCTTTTCAAGCTGGTGTCCGTCTTTTCGATCTAGGTATCTTTTCAGTGCGTACCCTGCGAGGTAACAATTATCTCACTTCTGAATCAAGATTTATTCTGGAGCCATAAAAAAACAGGATGAGTAGGTATACCTACTCATCCTGTCTCATATTCGGTGTAAACCACTCTTTAGTCGACAATAGCCAAAACGTCCTTGTGGTTGGCGATGAGATATTCCGTTCCAGCAATTTTTACCTCTTCACCGCCATAACGGCGGAAAATAACTCTTTGTCCGATTTTAACATGAATTTTCTCACTGTCTCCAATAGCCATCACTTTGCCAAGTTGTGAGCGCTCTTGACTGGCACTCTCAGGTAAATAAATCCCCGCTTCAGTTTTTTGTTCAGGCTTTTCTGGCTGAATCAAGATATTTTCTCCGAGTGGCTGTACATTCATTTTTTGCATATACTTACTCTTAATTGGATTACTGTTTGAGTACAGCATAACATATCCCAGCACTCTCGTCAATGAAGTGCTAACAAAAGGATGCTTCAATATTCCAACTTTTACTTGGTTTTCAGAACTTCCAGCGCCTTATCTAATTGTGGATCACGCTTATTGTTCAAATCATCACGAGTCAATGTGACTTCAATATCCGGACTGATACCAACCTTGTTGATTTGATTACCCTTGGGTGTCAGCCAGCGTGCCACGGTAATTTTCACAGATGTTTCCTTGGTAAGGGAAATAAGCTCTTGTACTGATCCTTTGCCAAATGATTTCTTACCAATCACGGTCACATTATCTCTGTTTTCCCGTAATGCACCTGCCAAAATTTCTGAAGCACTAGCACTCCCTTCATTGATGAGTACAACGGTAGGGAGATGAGAGACTTGATCACCACCACGAGATCGCAGTTCTTTTCTAGATCCGGTACCGTCTTCTTCCATAACGACTATTTGTTTAGTCGGAAGCATAAGACTTGCCATTTCAACAGACGTATCCAGAAAACCACCCGGATTATTCCGCATATCCAAAATAAGTTTTTGGGCATGAGCATCCAATGCTTGCTTGATAGCTGTACGAAAAGCTTTTTCAGTATCTTCACCGAAGCGACTCACGCGAATCAGAGCAATATCATTCTCTTTCATTTCAAAACGTACGCTTTTTACCAAAATAACATCGCGTTTAATCAAGACATCATGTGGCTCTTCATCGCCTATGTGAAAGATGTTCAATTTAACTTCAGTACCTTTTTTACCGCGAATCAACCCAACCGCTTGTTCCACTGACATATTCGTAGTGCTTTTGTCATCAATAGTCAATATTTTGTCGTCCGCCATCAATCCAGCTTGTTCAGCAGGAGTACCTTCAAGCGGTGCTATAATAGTCAGAACATCATCCTTAATACCCATCTCTGCCCCAATGCCCTCAAAAACACCGGAAATATCCTCTTGAAACTCTTTATTTTCCGCCGGATCAAAGAATGTAGTATAGGGATCACCCGTTGCGGACAGCATACCCTCAATAGCCCCGTAAACAAGTGTATTGGCATCGAGCGTGCCTCCATCAACGTACTTTTCTTTCAAAATTCCCCACACTCTCCAAAATAAAGCGAAATCAATAGTTTTATCTTGGCTGTTCTTGTTCAGCAAAATTGCCTCATTTTGAGAGATCTTCTCATGATTTTCCGAGACATTGATACCATACTTCCTGCCATACTCATAACCTACAAAAAACACCACACCAAGAAATAGTACTATAAAAAGAACGGTGATAGATCGTTTGAAAATACGATGACCGCGTTCGTATTCTGCATTTTTGTTGATCATTGCATCTGTGATTTCTGGTGCTATTTGACGAGATTCTTCCATAAGAAAAAATAGGTTTATCGAATGACTGGCAATGGTTTATGACGATACTTCCAAAAATATTGCACAGCGCTTCTAATATGATACCAGGTCAAGCGATTAAAGAGAAGTGAGCCGAGAAATCCTCCTCGTGCGCTCGCTTTACCATGATAATGATATACAAACACATATGGATAATACACAACTTGCAAGCCTTGTTCCCAGAAACGTCGGCACCAATCTACATCTTCCATGTACATGAAAAAACGCTGATCCATAGGTCCAACACGCCGTACCGCATCCTGAGATACGAGTAATGCCGAACCCATCAGCCAGTCCACACCGCGTGGTACCTGTTTATCATAATCCGCCATAACAAACCAATCAATATGTTGTTTGGCAAAAGGCAATTTTCCAAGCCAAGTACGCCGATACACTATCGTCAGAGGATGATAAAAACGAAAACAGCTTGGTTGTAATGTTCCGTTAAAATTCAATTGCTTTGGACCCAGAATACCGATTTCTGGATGTGATTTGAGATAACTCAATAAACCCGGTAATGTTTTCTGTGTCAGAATGATATCACTATTAATAAGAAAAATGTATTGTCCTTGCGCCTCTTGCAGAGACCTATTGATCATCGTTTTGAAGCCAACATTTTCTTGAAAAGGAAAAAAACGGAAGCTTGAAAACTCTTCCCGCATCAACGTTTCAGTCTCTTCTCCAGTCTCACTATCTGTCACGATAACCTCGTAAGAAATATCGGTATCAGCCATATGCTCCAAAATGGAGCTGAGACAAAGACGGAGTAATTCCGGACTCTTGTGACCATTGATTGCTATAGTAAGTTCAGTCTTCATTTCCCTGCCAATATTTTAGGGATTGAGAATATTTTGAAATAATTCATGAATACGATCATAATTATCTCCTTGTGGCAAAAGAATGTACCCGGCTTCTGTCGCACTGTTTTCTGGATGATACAAAAGCCCATTTTCAGAGGTGTCTAGCACCTTTTGAGACAATTTGACATCAGCGCCTATTTGTTGATACAGGTCGAAAAGGCGCTTCAATTCCCAAGTTTCCAAATTGGTGCGTACATTGTCACCTAGGCTGTTCAGAATACCGTTAATCGTATCAAAACTCGTGAGAACACCGACAGATGTCGCTTTGGTCATGATACTATCAATCACTTGTTGTTGACGCTTAGCGCGTTCGAAATCATTGGAAGTGACACGGGCACGAGAGAAACACAACGCTTTATCACCATCTAAAATATTCACACCCACATTCAAGAAAAAACTTCCTCCACACTCAAGGTTTGGATTGTAGCACAATGGATAACTCTTAGCGACATACCGTGTACCATCTTTACGGACATGATATTTATTCTCATATTGTGGCGGATTGGTAGGGATGGTAAAGACATTTCCATCACAGACATGTGGCTCACGGAATTGCATGCTTTCTTCAAAAGGGTGGTCAAGCGTAACAGAAATACCTCCCAATGCATTGACGAGATCCTTGAAACCTTGAAAATTGATGGTTATTGCATAAGGAATCTCTAAACCAGTAATGTCACCGACGATGGTACGCATATCTTCAATGCCTCCTTTGTGTGATTCGCGTTCTTCTCCGAGAACGTATACGGCGTTTATCTTGCGTTGTTCGGCGCGTCCCGGTACCTGCACATATAAATCACGTGGAATAGAAACGAGAGAGGCACGCGTTGTATCCTGTTCATTTTGTTTTAGATGCACAGAAAGTACCATGATAGTATCCGCAAGTAACCCTCCCCCCGCCACTCCCTCACCACGCATTCCCAGAATAAGGATATTAATTCTTCCCTCCGATTCACCCGTAAGCGTTTGCTTTACCCCAGGTAATGATTTCAAGAAACTTTCAAAAACACCTGCCTTTCCTTCCGAAATGCGATTTAAAACAAAACCTGTTTTTGCTAAAATAACGCCACTGGCAATCATCAAAAGAATGATGAAAAACAAGACAATACGTAACCAGCGATGTTTTCGTTTTGGTGGAATCGATGGAGAATTATTTTTGGATGTTGCTTGGTTCATTGAATTCATATTAAAGAATGGTATTCATTGGAGAGAAGAATGGCGCTTTTTGTCCAAGAAAAAAATTGAAGGCGCTTTTTTCCGCACCGTATAAGCTCTTCTCGTTGTTTTGGATTAATAAAAAGAGTATACAGTATTTCCGTACAACGAGCAAGGCTTTGAGGATCAAAATAGAGGGCGGCATCATCTGCCACCTCTCGTAAACTGGCGATATTAGAGGAAATGATAGGTACTCCCTGGCTCATAGCCTCCAAAAGCGGGATACCAAATCCTTCGTAAAGAGAGGGGAAAACGAGTGCCTCCGCCATACCAATAACATGTGGAAGGTCAGGAGTCTCAATAAAACCGGGAAAATGTATCAATGACTCAAGGTGATATTCATGAATAACCTCACGAATACGCGGATCAGTATGGTGCGCCTGCGGATTCCCCACAATAACGAGTCCTATATCGGCACATTGCGGATGTGATTGCCCGATTTTGATTTGAAAATTTGCGAAAGCTGTGATGAGAAACGGGATGTTTTTGCGAGGCTGGAGCGTTCCCACAACAATCAGAAATCTTTTTGGTAAATGATATTTTGTTTTCAGCGCCACTACGGCTTCCGGCACCAGAGAGGTAGATCGCATAAATTCCTCCCCAACCGCATTTGGAATAACGGCAATTTTTTGGGGTGCAATATGGTACCAATGTATTATTTCATTTTTTGTAAATTGTGAAGGAGTCAAAATACGTTTCGCGCGACGCAACGAACGAGGAATAAGCAGGTAGAGGAAAAGACGATCTGTCCAACGAATAAGTTCTGGATAAACACGAAAAGAAATATCATGTATATGAACAACAATTTTTGTATGTTTCGGATAAAAAAAAGGGATGATGTATTGTGTATGCAGAACATCGATACGTTGACGCCAAAGATACAACGGTAAAACCCATATATTCCAAATAAAACGATTTTGAGCTTTAAGTGAAACAATCTGTACTGCAGAATTATCGCTACATTCCAATCGTTCCGCCAAAGCGCGTCGCTGTGCAGTATCAACTCTATCGGTCAACAAATGATAGTCTGTAGTCTCTGTGTTGAGTTTGATAACTTCTTTGGTGAGATGAAAAAAAACCATTTCATCGCCGGTGCGTTTCTTGCCGAGTAAACGGATATCAATAGCAACAGTCTGTTTAACGTTGGTCATAAGAAAAATATGAAATCATGAGGCAAGCCATTAACAAAAAGAGCCAGCCCAAAAATAATCCTGAATTAAAGACATTAAACAATGTTGTCGCCACCCACACCGCGCTGAGAGCTGTACCGAAAAGAGGCGCATCAATAATACCACGATATATCCAATACAAACCGAGCCAAAACCAAAATGCCGTGAATGCTAAAAATCCAATAATTCCTGCTCCCAACCAAACCTCCAAAAAGAGATTGCTGGCATTGAGTCCAGCACCACGACCATCAGTTCCGAGATATTGTGAGATAATACCGAAACCAATCCCCATCACCCAATGTTCTTTGAGAAGAGAGAAGGATCGTGCATAAATATCTTGCCGGATATTGATATTGGGATCATCTCGTTTTACTTCCGTGACATATTTTCCAGTTAGCATTTCAATATCCTTGTTTTCCAATTGAATATGACCACAATGATACAGTGACAACTCTTCCAACGAATTTATTTTTTCCGGTAGTACGACAGGCTGTTGACAAGAAACAGTAATTTTTTGCTCTCCAGAAACCACGCTTTTGCTCCTGTCAAACAAATCAAACGGCGTGAGATGAAAGATAATCACCACACTCATGGCAAGCAAAAACGGTACAGTAATAAAACTCTGCAAAAAAAACATTCTTTTCAGTACATACATGTTATGGAAATACCAGGCACCAAGCCCTCCTCTTTGCCAAAAGGTAACAAGAAGCAAAAAAGTAAGAGCGCCAACGGTGGCGAGCCAAGCACTGCGACTGACCGTGATAATGAGTGCGGTAAAACAGAGCCAAAGAAGGAGTGCCAGAACACTCCGTGTACAGCGCAATGACGTATTTTGTGTCACTGGTTTTGGAATAATAATGAGAGACGTGAGGATAGTGATAATGACGGCAAGATAGCCTCCCAACCAATCCGCTTCTGTAAAAACAGCGTTTGGTCTACCGGTCATAACAGCCAAATTAGCATATCCAAAGAGCGACAAACTATTCTGAATGATGGCATAGATTGCAATAATCACACCCGAAGAGAGAATGAAGGGTAAAATCATGCGTATATCTTGATAAGAACGAACAAAAATACGCCCCATAAAATACAACATCAAAAAAGTCAAAAGAATAACACTCTGTCTCATTGCTAGGGAAACGTTTTCACTCGTGAGTGCTGAGAGGAATGATCCAATGATGAGAAAAGTAGGGAGCATATCCAAAAGGTGCGGACGGAATGTCTCAACGGGAAAACGTCGAAAAAAAAGACGGATACACAAAGCGGGAATAAACAAAAACAACAACCACTGATATGGTCGCAACGTGAAGATCATTCCCACTGGAGCCATATTGATGCTTTCATAGGGCAACATACCAACTATCAGCAAAAAAAACCAACCTGGCCGATACAAACCAAGCAACAACAAAACGAATGAAAAGAAAAGAAAGTTAATCGGAGCAAGCGGAAAAACACCAAAAAAAGAACAAATGATAAGTAAGATTCCAATGACCATGTTGGCACACACCAAACGAATCTTGTTGGCATTCCATTGGGGAAGTAAAGAAATGATGGCAGTATATGCTAGCATAAAGAAAAAATTAGCGAATCAGTGTCTTGAGAATATGGAGCGTAAAATATTGCCAATTGAATTTTTGGGCCTGCACAAGACCTTGCCTCATCAATTCAGCACGCAAAGCCGTATCTCCTATCAAGCGCTTCATTTGTTCGACAAGCATTTCCCTATTCTCAGCATCCACATACACAACAGCGTCTCCTCCGACTTCTGGCAAAGCCGAGGCGTTTGACGTAATGACTGGCACACCACTGTTGAGTGCTTCAAGAACCGGCAGTCCAAAACCTTCATACAATGACGGGTAAACAAAAAAAAGGGCTGATTGATAAAGTGCCGGTAAATCTTCTGCTGGTACGAAACCCAAAAGATGCACACGGTGTTCTATACCCAATGTCCGTATAAGACCGACAACATCAGTCGCTAATGCATTTTTGACAGAAAATATGTTACCAGAAATAACCAATGGAGGAATATCTACATTCGTTGTTTCAGACACAAGTTTGGCATACGTATGTAAGACATGAGCGGTATTTTTACGAATTTCCAATCCCCCACCATGATAAATATAACCAGCTTGAAGGGTATATTTTTGCAAAACCATTTTTCTTTGATTAAGAGAAAGCAATGTTCGAAACATCGGGGATACGTCAGGATAAGCGACACTGACGTTATCAGAAACAACATCAAGGATGCGGACAATATCATTTTTAGTATGTTCTGAAACAGCAACGAGGTGATGTGCGGAAAGAATACCTCGTTCGACTGTGTTCCAATAGTATGCTTGTCGCATATTGCCACGGTACAGCGGAAAAAGATTGGGAATAATATCATGTACAATCATCACATGCGTACTATGCCCCCTCATCCGCACCCCTGACTGATAAAGACTGAGAAATATCTCGCATCCATCCTTTATCGCTTTTTTGCCAACCTGGTGTTCCCACCATATTTTACGCAATATATCATCCCGTTTCCACATCGGTAGAAATACTATAACCTGAAAATTTGATGGCAATACAAATGACAGGGATGGCTCAGCCTCACAATAAAGAATCCACTGATGATCTTTGGTATATTCAGGCAATTCGGTCAGGGTCCGCAAAAAAGACAGGGTTACCTGACCGATGCCGGTACCCGGTTTGCGTAAAAATGAAGCATTGATACCAATACGCATATGGTATCAGTATATCAAAAGATACGTTTTTGGACGAGAGTATCGCGCACTTCTTCAAAAGTTTTTTGTAACTCATCTACTAGCGGGTGATCCAAACGAGTCCGAGTAATACGCACCACTTCACCATAAAACCAAAGAAGGTTATCAATGTTCGCGTTGAAATACTGCGACAGATTACTATCGGATGTCTGATACATATGCAGTAATGAACGTATATTATGTATTTTATCCGCCATTACGACAAGCAAGGCTTCTTTGCTATCCGTCTGCAAACGATTCAGATAATTGTCCTTGCGCATTTTCCAAGAAGCACGTCGAAGTGCATGATCTTGCTGTTCAGCTTTAGTAAATACTTCGGTCACCTCCAAGACAATAGAGGTCACGCGTTCTCCGAAATCTTTGCGCATATCATCAGCACTATATGTCGGCACATCTTCCAAAACATCGTGTAAGAGCCCGGCAATAATAACATCCTCATCATTGGTGTGATGAGCTAAAAGGAAAGCGACTGCATACGGATGAACGATATAAGGAGTTTCACTCCCCTTGCGCGTCTGTCCCTGATGCAAAAGAGTCGCCTTTTTAATTGCCAGATCTATTTTCTCGGTAAGGAACATATTGTCACAAGTAATGTCTCAGAATTCTCATGAAATCAATTGTACTCTTTCCTAAAAATAAAGCCAACAAAAAAAAGAATGCTATTTTTTCTCAAACAACTCAAGTGCCACTCCCGCACAATGACATTATGAGAAAAGTTACGGAAAATACACATAAAAAAGGGCAGTCTATAACTATGTATAAACTGCCCTACTGCATAAGTTCACAACATCATTTTAATCATGTGATGTAAAAAAATTGATGGTGGAATAAAATCGTCCTAACTCGTAAACTTCATATTCCACCAGAAATCCCTTGATATGGCTGTCAACAGCAAATCTGTGATCGATCACGTCACCATGCTCCAATAGAATCAAGGCGCCATTATCGAGTTTAAGGACCACCCGATTGCCATGTGATTCACTCAAAAAACGCAGTTCTTTGATATACCCATTAACCCAATGAATTTTCTGAATATCCTGCAATTTTGCCCACAGTGGTGCCATTGCCAGTAGACGTTCACCGGATAATGTTGTGACTGACATAAGTATTCCTCCTCGTTTCTTTACGGTTCTACCACCCAAACACCAATTTCCCACAATAAATCTGCCAGTTCCAAAAGTTCAGTGAGTGAGACTTGTTCATGTTCCAACGCAAAAATCAGCTGTGCGTTGGCATGTTTTTGCCTTTCACATTCATCACCAGTGACAGCCCCCAGAGGATCATGACAGACGACGACTAAGTCATCGATTTTTTTCAAAGCGTTAATGATTTCACAACACAACTCCTGATAAGGGGTAGTACGTCGAATAATATTCTGCAGGGAAACAATAGGTTGTTGTACAAACGGCGATGTTTCGGTTTTTTGTAGAGATATCCACTTATGGCGCATTATCAAGCCCATATAGTGATGATACAAAATACTGAGCATATTCATCGCATTTCTCCTTGGTGTTTTTGCCTTATGTGGCGGACTATTATGGAACCAATCATGTTGCATACATTGTTAACAAAACTATCAACAAAAATCTCTGCTGATATAATATAATGGCATAGTATTCTCTCAAAGTCAAGGATAAATAAAAAAGGCAAGAAAAAGATACACGATCAATCTATAAAAAGACATTTTTGATTTGCTAAAAAACAGCCTCTTCTCTATAATGAGAAAAGCGGTGAGATAATTCTATCCAGTAAGTGTTATTTTATGGAAAAGTATATGCCAAAAATCGTATCGATTGTCGGGCTAGGTTATGTGGGGCTTCCTCTGGCAGTTCGGGCCCAAGAAAAAAATTATGAGGTTATCGGTTTTGATATCGACAAAAACAAGATCAGCATGCTCAAAAAAGGCGAACATATTTTCAAGGACGATTTTCTCAAAGAAAATCTCTTAAAATATCCATTCAGGACGACCAGTGAATCTAAGGACATCGTTTCTGCCGATATTCATATTATCTGTGTACCGACACCAGTAGACACGGCGCATCATCCTGATCTCAGTGCGGTTATTAATGCAACAGAGCTTATCGCAACCCATACCAAAAAAGGTGCTCTGGTTATTTTGGAATCAACCGTCAATCCGCATGTTTCCGAAGAAGTCATCCTGCCTATTTTTCAGAAACATGGTTTTACAGTCGGTAAAGATATTTTTATTGCACACTGTCCAGAACGCATCAACCCTGGTGATGTGCGATGGAATGTCACCAATATTCCCCGTGTAGTTGGTTCATTTGAGAAAAAAGGCTTGGCAATGGCACTGCATTTCTACCGTTCCATCGTGGATGCTGAGGTCCGTCCTATGAAAACTATTCGCGAAGCAGAAGCCGTAAAAATTCTCGAAAATTCATTCCGCAACATCAATATCGCTTTCGTTAATGAGATTGCTCGTTCATTTGACAAACTCGATATCGACATCAAAGACGTTATTGAGGGCGCCGCAACCAAACCATTTGCCTTTATGGCACATTATCCTTCCTGTGGAGTGGGCGGACATTGTATCCCAGTCGATCCGCACTATCTCGTAGAACGTGCCAAGGAATCTGGTTTCAATCACCAATTTCTGAAACTCGCTATTGAGACCAATGACGGTATGCCTGAATATACGGTTGAACGTTTACAGGATGCTCTCAATGAAAACAAGATGCCGATGAATGGTACGGTCATTGGTATCCTCGGACTTTCTTACAAGGCCAATGTTGATGATTTGCGGGAATCTCCTTCTCTCAAGATTATGACTTACCTCAAGCAACACTGGTGTCGTATCGAGACCTTTGATCCGCATGTCAAAAGTCATTCTACTGTCAAATCTTTGGAAACTCTGCTCAAGAAATCACACGCGCTCATTTTGGCGACCGATCATCGTGAATTCAAGGAATTGATTACACCGGTGTTACTCAAAAAATATAATATCAAAGTTATCGTGGATGGTAAAAATTGCCTTGATAAAGACGCATTCATAAAATCTGGCATAATCTATCGAGGTATCGGTCGTTAATGTATGATTTTGGGACTTTTACGACTTATTGTATGGGGGGCTGGTGTTATCACTATTGCTTATTTTGCGTTACCCTATTTCGGTTACGAGATCAATACACGCTATTTTGAGGCAAGTAAATCTACGTGCCAGGAGCATCTGACACAATGCCAAAAAGATCTTCTCAAAACTGGTCTTGATGGAGCCAAAGAAACCTGTGATTTTCAATGCGTGAATCCAAAATTTTTAATTCAAAAAAAATAAGCGTATGCGTCTTATTGTCAATTTACCGGCCTATAATGAAGAAGAAAAGATCGCAAGCACTATTCAAAGAATTCCGCGCCAAATACCTGGCATTAGTAAAGTACTCGTACAAGTCATCGATGATGGCTCCAAAGACCGTACTTATATTGTCGCTCAAGAAGCAGGAGCAGATTTTGTCTATTCCAACGGAGTCAATCGCGGAATCGGAAAAACCTTTCGTCACGCAGTGGAACGCGCATTGGAAAATGGTGCCGATCTCATGGTCAATATAGATGCCGATGGACAATTCGACCCCCAAGACATTATCAAAATAATCGCACCTATCCTGGCAAATCAAGTGGATATGGTCAGTGCTGATCGCTTTGACCATTTGAAAGCCAAAGACATCCCTATTGTCAAGGATATTCTCAATCGTTTCGCGGCATACATTATCGGTCGTTTTATGAATGTAAAAATCAAAGATTTGACCTGTGGTTTTCGTGCCTATAACCGTGAGGCATTACTGCGTCTCAATTTACCAGGCGATTTCACGTATACACAAGAAACCATTATTGATGCCCTAGGAAAAAATCTGAAAATAATGTGGGTGCCGGTGGAAGTTACTTATTTTGCAGGACGTAAGTCTCGTGTGGTCAAAAGTATTTTCAACTACGTCAGTAACAGTTTCCGTATTATTTTGAAAGCGGTACGTGATGTCCGCCCAATGAAATTTTTTGGTACACCGGCTTTCTTGCTTATTCTTTTGGCAGTACTCGGCTTCATACTTTTCTTCATTCAATATTTCACGAGCGGACTCAAGGTAACGCCCTATCTCAACTACTTACTTACTTCTAGTGTACTTTTTATCATCGGCATTCAATTGCTTATTTTTGCTTTTATTGCCGATATGATAAAATCCAGTCGACAATTAACCGAAGATCTGATGTACCAGGTCAAAAAAGAACGTTACAAGAAATAAATTATGCGTATCCTCTTTATTTCACGTGCCTATCCACCAGTTACCGGTGGTATAGAAAATCAGAATTATGCGCTCTCTCTTTGGCTCAAACGTGTGCAACCTACTGATACTATTGCCAATCATCATGGCAAAAAAGCATTATTTTGGTTTTTACCCTTTGTCACATTAGTAACACTATGGAAAGCTCGTCGATATGATGTCATTCTTTTGGGCGACGGTGTACTGGCTATTGTCGGTTGGATCATCAAACTCTTTTTTCCCAAAAAAACTGTTGTTTCCGTCATTCATGGACTCGATATTCTCTACAAAAATCCTTTTTATCAGCTGTGGTGGGTCGGGCATTTTCTCCCAGCCTTAGACGGACTGATCGCAGTAAGTGAGGAAACGCGCCAATCAGCGATTGCCAAACACATTCCAGCAGACAATATTACGGTCGTGCATAATGGCATTGACACTGACTCAGTACAAGGGCGGTACACGCGAGATCAACTTGCAGATTTTCTACACGAAAACTTATCGGATAAATTTGTTCTATTAACGAGCGGTCGTCTTGCGAAACGCAAGGGCGCGGAATGGTTTATTCGTTTTGTTTTACCACATTTACCCGAAAAAATACTTTACGTTTTGGCGGGTGATGGACCGGAAAAAAAACAGATTGAAAATGCTATCCGAGAAACTGCTTTGCAAAATCGTGTTTATTTACTTGGCAAGGTCAGTGATACTGAACGCAATTTACTACTCAATACCATCGATGTTTTTGTTCAACCGAACATCAAGGTTCCTCATGATATGGAAGGTTTTGGCATCGCCGTTATTGAAGCGTCTGCTTGTGGTCGTCCAGTCATCGCTTCTGATTTAGAGGGTTTGCGCGATGCCATTCGTCATAAAGAAAATGGTCTCTTGGTGGAATCAGGAAATCCAGAGTCTTTTATTCAAGAAATCATCAGACTCTTTGAAAATGAAGAAGAACGGAAATTACTCGGAAATCGTGCACGTCATTATACAGAAATGACCTATCATTGGAATATCATTTCTCGTCTGTATATCGAAGCCTTGGCAATGTTTATAAAAAAAAATATGTAGTGTTTTCGTATGGAATTTATCTCTCAAACTAGCCTGTTTTTTCTTGCTCTTGGTGGACTTTTGATGGCTCCTGGATGGGTTATTTTACATATTTTTTTTCCACGGCGTACCACCTTATCCATTTTTGAAACATTCCTCTTTTCTTTTGCCCTGAGCATCGGATTATTGGATTTTCTCATGATTTTTCTGGGAACAGTGGGTTTCATACTCAATCGGACTAATATTTTGCTCGGCACAATCAGTGTACTGGTAAGTCTTGGTCTTATCAAATTGTTGTATCGTTACTGCAGACCAATTGATGTAAACAGACCGCAACTACCGTTAACTACTGTCAACATTCCTTTCAATGCCCGACAACAAACTCTCTTCATACTCCTAATAGGACTCACTATTTTGATTAAAACTTTTTTTCTTGCTCATGCCGTGCTTCCAACAGCAACTGATTTGGGGCACCATATGTATTGGGCCAAATACATCACCATAACTGGCACACTCCCAACATACGAAAAACAAGAAATCATAACTGATGCAAACGAACACTATCAATTGACCGCTCCACAACCTATTGATGATTTTATCATCGGAGAACACTTACCTTTTGCAGGCATACAGATTTTTACCCATCTAGATTTTTTTTCCGCTTTTCCGGTAATTTTTTTGTTGTTTGTCAATATATTCAGCACATTAGCACTTTTTGTTCTCGCATTTCGCTTAGCAGAATCTTTGATTATACCATCTTCATTGCTCAAATCAATTTTCACACCATCAAATGTGGCACTCGTGACGTTGTTTTTCTTTGGTCCGCTGTATACCCTGGCGTCGCCACAGGCAAAATTCGTCTCAGGCGGAGTAGTGGGAAACATATTTGGTAACTTTTTTATTCCACTTATTATTTTAACGTATTTGCGTGCCTTTCAAGAGAAACGTTCTGATTTTTTGGCGCTGGGCATGTTTTTTACCTTTGCCCTTGCTTATACGCATCATCTCAGTATGTTGATACTCATATTTATTCTCCTCGCCTCGGTATTTATTTTTCTTGTTATTCGCCTTCCCATTATCACCGATATCCTTCTCTCTTGGTGGAAACTTTTTATTTCTCCTGCCCCATTAAGTATGTTTGTTTTTGCTTGTTTGTTTTTCTTGTTTATCGCCATGCCAACATATATCTCCATTGATTCCTTTGGCACCGCTTTAGGTACACCCACCAAAACGACACGAACCGGACTTTCATTTTTACAGATTAGTGAATCTATTGGTCAGGCTCGGGTAGCGCTCGGTGTAATAGGTATGATCATCCTTCTTTTTATAATGCCAAAAATGAACTATGCTGGCGCTTTTTTGGCAGGATGGAGCGGAATCTTGATCGTGATGACGTTCTTTCCTCACTGGCTCTTTATCGATATCCCTTCTAATCGCATCGGATCCTATCTTTCATTTCCGCTTGGTATTCTCGCATCGTTTGCCACTCTGACTTTCTTGGCTTTGTCACAATCTAAGAAGCACCTTCTGCGTTCTCCCTCCTATCTCTTTGTACTAACAAGTGGGATACTGTTTTTATTTGTCATGAGCAACGGTTCGTTTGACAACAGTGTATCCTTATTACCAGCAAGTAAGGCTCCCGCAACGGTACAGACCTTTTCTGCATCTCATTATTTAGCACAGACTGTGCCATCGGATGCCATTATTCTCAAAGATCATAATTATATCGTCGCTGATTCTTGGATAAAACTTTTTTTTATGCAAGATTATGCCTATCCGCTCTCTCGCGGTTTTTTCAAACGTTACCAAGATAATCCATCTCGTGAACAATGTACGTTTTTAATGATTTCCGTCCCAAACACTCCAAAAGGTGAAAAATGCTATAATGAACTGGGAGTTAATTTTGTCATTATTAATCCGAAATTTGATTCGAAACAATTTGAAAAATCATCAAAATTTTCTCGCGTCTACGTTTCAGATGATATCCATATTTATAAACGTCTCACTGAATTTTAAGACTCTTTTTAATTTCAACTATGTTGACACTGCAGACACGTACTCTCACCGAATATCGGCTTATACTCATCATCATTGTTTTTTTGATAAGTGGTAGTGCTTTTCTGTTTTGGCAGAATAGCCGTGAACTTAATCCAGATACTGGAAAAAATTGGTGGATTGTAGCTTTTGTAACGCCAAATGATGATACCGACATATCGTTTTATATTGAAAATCACAGCCCACAAAAGGAATTCAATTACACCATATTGGCTCATAAAAAAATAGTAACGCAAGAGAACATCTCTATAACGCCTGGTGCGACTGTCATCATACATCCTGCATCTTCAATACCACAAAACGCTGATATCACGATTCGTGTCCAGAGCGATCAGAGAACTGAAGAAATCTATCGTTGATAATCAAAATATCGCCACTTCTTCAAAATTTTTTCACGAAAAAACACATGGCATCAATAAAGAAAAAAATTCTTCTTGCGACCCGTCCGCTTATTCCCCCATGGGATGAGGCATCCAAAAATTTCGCATATTTTTTGGGAACAAAAATTAAACAACATCGTCTGACTCTCATGACGACGACAACGCCACTTACCGGCTTATCTGAAAGCGCGTATCAAGAAACAATTTTTTCAAAAGGACATTTTACGTTTACATCTAAGGTAGAATTGTTTCGTTATTTGCGCAAAGTACGTGGACAGTTTGATGTCACGCACTATCTCTTTACCCCGACTAAACAAAATACACGCATCATTCGTTATCTGGCCAAACCAACGTATGGAAAAACTTTACAAACCGTAGCGACATTACGTGATGATTTATATTCCGCTTCGGAATTACACGCCTTGTTGTTTGCAGATCATATCGTAGTATACACAGATCTCTCCAAACAAAAATTATTGTGTCTCGGTTTTACCAATGTCACTCGCATTTATCCTGGTATTGATCTTCAACGTTATAGTCCACAAACAAAAAATACAGATATCCTTTCTCAACTGGGTTGTACTGATCAACATTTTATTGTTATGTATCCTGGTGAATATGCGCGCCTTGGAGCAACGGATATGCTCACCACCGCTTTTATTGATTACTTCACGAACAATCCGCAATCTAATATGCGTTTCGTTTTTGCGTGCCGTGTCAAAAATGCTGATGATGCCAAAAAAAAATCTGAGGTACAGAAACAATTGGCTGACGCGGGTGTCCTCGCATACATTGCTTTTTCCGATACTATCGCTGATATGCCAGCACTTTATAATACAGCTGATGTCATTATTTTCCCCGTCGAAAACCTACGGGGCAAGTTTGATGTACCGTTGGTCATTATAGAGGCCTATGCTTGCGCCAAGCCGGTCATTCTTTCCGATCTGGAACAATTTCGGGAGTTTGCAAACCCTGATATCTGTGTTACCATTCCCAAGAATTCGCCACAAAAACTCTTGGAAACATTAAAGTATTTACAAAAGAATCCAAAAGAAGGTGTTCGTATAGGATATAATGCCAGACGTTTCGTCGAGAAGTGTTTCAATCTTGAACAAACCGCTAGACAATACGAAGATATTTATGAACAGCTTTGATACTTACCTCACATTATTCATATTATTACGTATTTCACGAATATGATACGAAAACTCACACCACACAGAAACGAATGGCAAAGCGAAAAAATGAAAGTGCCTGTTGTGTTTCATATACAAGACGCTCTGATGCCAGGTCAAGCCACTATGAATCAACTAGAAAGTGTCGCTGGCAATGATGCCATTTTTCATCATATCGCAGCCATGGCGGATGTACACTCCAAACCAGGACGAAAAAATGCCACAGGTACTACGGTCACTTCCAAAAATCATATCTTGCCACAACTCAATGATTCAGATCCAGCCTGTGGTATGCGCCTGGTTCGTCTCGATCTCGATGATACCAATGTCACGCCAGAAGAAATTGATCGTATTTTCCAATCTGCCATCAAAACCATTCCGACTAAAAAATACATCGGTACGGTACTCCCTTTTCGTATCATCATCGATATTTGTCGTCTTGGTATTCAGCCTTTGATTGATTTTCTCGGTATCAAAACCAAAAATGAAGCACTCAACAGTATTGATCAGGGCAATTTTTTTACCGTACCGCCGACACGTAAGAGCATTCTCCATTTCATTCCTCCGCTTTTCCTCTTTTTTGCACAATTCCGTTCTGGTATTATAGGAGCTGCTGGCAATCATTTTCTCGATCTCATGAAAGTATCAGATATTCTTGATGAGGAAACGGCACGAAAATTTAATCTTCGCAAGGGACAATATTTGTTGATGGTACATTGCGGATCAGGTATCCTCGGACAATATACGATGTATATGTTCACTGCCAAGAAACGTGAACACCTTTCTACCGCCATTTTGATGAATATCGGACGTTTTCTGTGGCGCACTCCTTATCGTCATACCATTCGCGCGATTGCTCAAAAAATTCGCCTCTCTAATTTTGGCAAAGAAGAAGCGCTTATCGCCTTTGAAGGCAATGGTGCCGATGGAACTCTCTACATGTCAGCACGCAATGCGTGTGCCAATTTTGCTCATGCTAATCGCGCAACTATTACACACAATTTCATTCAAACGGCCGAAGCCGTACTGGGACGACCGGTAGAAGCGGACCTACTCTATGATATGCCACATATCCTCGTTTCTCAAGAAAAACATTACGACGAGGAAGTCTGGGTACATCGTAATGGTACCAGTCGTGCTTATGGTCCTGAGCGTATGTCGCACCACCCGCTATTTGGTGAGACGGGCGAACCGGCCTTTATTCCCACTTCCATGAGCACAGAGGCGTACCTGTGCGTTGGCCGCGATGGGAATACATCAAGCTTCTATTCTTGCAATCATGGTGCCGGCAAAGCCCACAAAACAACTGAATCAATCATTCCTAAAAATACGGAAGAGCTACGTACCAAATTAGCGACACGCGGTGTCAAACTTTACAATGGACATTCTTCCAAGGTCATTGAACAAGATTCTTCGCACTACAAACGAGCCGAGGATGTCATAGAAAGTGTCACCGCCAATGACATCGTCAAACCGATTGCTACCTTACAACCTATTTCAGTTATCATGTATTGATTTTACCGATTTTCAATTATGCGCTTCATTACATTTTCAGGCGTAGATGGATCAGGAAAGTCCACACAACTCACCATTCTTAAGGAAAAACTAGAAAATGATCATCAGCGTGTCGCATATTTTCATGCGGTTGATTTTTCATCTGCCAACAAAATTGCCCGTTTTTTCACCAACAAGAAAAATTTTCAACCTGGTACGGAAAAAGCGGTCACTCATGCTTCTTGGTTGAGCATTTTGCTTAGAGAGAAGTTTTTATTTTTTGATGTACTCCGTTTTCGACTTCTACTTCATCGGCTCAGAAAAGAAAATTATGATTATCTACTCTCAGATCGATCATTGTATGATTCTCTTATCAATCTGACCTATCTCTCTAATAACCGACGAACAAACATGATTGGACGGATACTTACTTTCCTATTGCCACGACCGGATATTGCTTTTTATCTTGATATTGATCCAACTGTTATTATGACGCGCGCCAATGCTCCGGAACAAGGTCTCTCATACCTTACCGCCAAACAGGTCCTCTTTCAAGAAAAAATAGTCCCATGGCACCTGAAAGTTATTGATGCAAACAAGCACAAAGAAAGTATTTTTCAAGATATCATTACTACTCTTCAATTATGAAAAAATTTTCACAAGCGGTCGTGTGGCTCACAATCTCTGAAATTATTTTTAATCTTGCAGGTTATTTCATCCATTCGTTTGTCGGACGTATCTTGGGTCCAGCTGATTATGGACGTTTCAGTCTAGTCGTGACACTCACAACGATGATTATTATTCTCATCGGCAATGGTATTCCCACAGCGATGTCTAAATACCTCAGCGAAGTCTTTGAAAATGAGCCAGAACGTATCCTTGGTATCAAGCGTCAGGCGATAAAATTACAGATTTTTCTGATGTTTGGTGTTACCGTGGTATTTTTTTTCGCTTCTCCACTCATTGCGTGGGCATTGTCCGATATGACTTTGACACCATTGTTTCAACTTTCCTCACTCATTATCCCCGCTTTTGCGGCAGCATCTTTTTATTTCTACTATTTTACCGGCTTACATTTTTTCAGACTCCAAGCAATACTCAAAACTCTCCGCGCACTTGGGCGTGTGTTTTTTATTATTCTCTTCGCTTATTTTTTTGGTCTCAAAGGCGCACTCTCAGGATATATTGCCGCGCCCCTCTTTGTGTTTTTGATTGCGTTATGCGCTGATATCTTTATCACTCACCGCTACTTTGCCGTGACCAAAAAACCAAAAACGATACCCGTTGCCTTTTCAGGGAAAACACTTTTACTCTATGCCGGACCGCTGACCTTTTTTCTGGTTTTTTACGAACTCATCTCAACACTTGATTTATATTTCGTGAAAAGTCTCCTCAAGGATGATTATCTCACCGGGATTTACAGCGCTGCCATCACTGTCGGCCGTATTCCATATTATCTCTTTTATGCCCTCACCATTGTTCTTCTCCCCGCTATTTCCAAAACAACCGCCGAGCGAAAACACAAAGAAACTGAAAGTCTCGTCAACACCTCTCTGCGCTTACTTGTTTTACTTCTTTTTCCACTCGTCACATTACTCATCGTGTATGCCAAACAAATACTCCACCTCTTCTATGGAAGCGCCTATGCTCAAGCTGTACAACCGATGAGTATCTTTGCTGTCGGTGTCGGCTTTCTGACTGTTTTTTATGTGCTTAGTTTTGCACTCAATGGAGCGGGACTAGTCAAAATACCGATGCGTCTCACTTTTTTCGGATTTATCGGTATGATCATTCTCAACTTTCTTCTCATTCCAAAGTGGGGAATCAGTGGTGCCTCACTTTCCACCACACTTGTTTCTTTTTTTCTGATGCTTGGTATCCTATTCCATACCAAACTTCATTTCAACGTTTTTCTTTCCATACAAACCATTGTTTTGTCATGCTGTGCTGTTTTTTTTATTACCATGCTGTCATTTATTCTGCCTGACGGTACTTTCAATTTCTTTTTTTCTGGTGCCTTTTTGTTTATTTTATATTTTGTTTTCCTCAAAATATCCGGTGAACTTCGCACTGAGGATATGGCTCCGTTCCTCAAACTTTTCAGAAAAAAACAAAAAACGTTGCAATAATCATCTGAGAAAAATCTTCGCGTCTCAATGCCCCCAAGTGAAAACGTCTATGGAACCACGTACTTGTTCATTGCTGACACGAACTAAATTTTTATTCAAGAACTCTTTGACACCCTTGCTGACATAGGTGTAATCATTGTCGGAAAGAATAACCCAGCCACTGGCGTGCTCGCTCATCAGTTTTTCAATATCAGCCTGTGACAGCCGAGTGCGCGACACTTCATCACCCAAGTCATATACTGGCACTTGCGCTTTACTCCAGTAATAATTACGTCCATTGCGTGTGATAAGTACATCAGAATCTAATTTATTTTTCTTGAAATAACTAAATACTTTGTGATAATTCGGATTACTGCCAGATGAAGTCTCATGATATGTATTGTTTTCTTGCAAAAAATAGCTGAAATTTGGCACAAGCATAAAAAGTACAACAAGTACCAAAAGTGTCATCTTGGTGTTATGAATGTTCCATTTTTCACATATCAAACGCCATACCCCAAAAATACCCCCTGCTGTCAGGATCATCGCAAATGATTGAGCAAAATAGATATACTGCGCGCCAACATTACGACTCCAAAACCATACTGCTAGTACCACCGGTATCCCAAAAGATAAGGCAATCCACAATGCTTCCTTGGAACGCTGTTCACGGCGTGCAATCCACCAGGTACCTAGCACCATCAACAACACAGCCAAGAGCGGATGCGCGAAGTCTCGCAATGCATGGCCGATATAACTATAATGATTTTCGAAGAAAACGATACCTGCCGAAAAAGTAGCAAAGTAACGGGGAAGAAAAAGGGCAACACCTATTATTCCTAAGATTCCCATCAGCAACAAAGTGCCATATTTAGTCTTCCAAGTATGACGCGAGCGGTATTCTTGCCTAGCCCGAATGGCAAGATATATGCCAATCACGAACACGAGTGTTCCAGTTAATTGATGAGTCAAAAGTGAAAGGATAAACAGTACGCTTCCAAAAAAAGCATACGGTATATGGATGCCGATTTTTTCTTGCGCTGTTTTCAGGAAGCTGGTATTTCCAGCATACCTTCGTTCCAAAGCAAGAAAGAATGCAGTGGCACTGGTGAGATACAATGGAAAGAACATCGCGTACATCCGTAGCGTCCGACTGAACACAAGAGCGCTTATGGAAATCGCAGAGAGAAGAGCCGAAAGAAGGGCAATTTCCCGGCGTTGTGTCAGTATCAAGGAGGACCAGAAAACCGCCCCTATTGACAAGATGCCCCACAAAACACTGACGGAACGAGCCACTGTTTCGGTGGGAGGGAGAAATTTGAAAAGTTGCGCCACCTGCCATTTGTACAACGAAGCTCGTTCATCACGCAAAACATTGAGATTTACTTCTGATGGTTTATCAAAATTAAAGTCCCAAGCACGCCATTCACCAGTCTTGGCATACCCATAACTGGAATTGATATCCAAAAATTCATCAGACACAAAAGAATTATTGCCTAAAAAGCTCCAGCGCAACAAAGCGCCAAGTACAAAAATAAGGAAAAGTACTTTGTACATGATTGATTTTTTCATATTTATGTCAATTGATGAATAATTATTCGGTACCTTGATGTTCTGCCATCATAATTTTTCCTTCTTGAGAAATAAAAATATTTTCTTCTTCAAAGGCTGGTTGACCGGATGCGTCAAGTGAAAGCCTGACCGCCACACCTACCGGTTTATCGGTTGAAGGAAGCATTTCGTTCCAAAAATCTCCCAAAGAATGATAGATGCGACTCGTTCCAACAGTTTCAGACGAAAATGCTATGTTGTTCAATCCTGTTCCAATGACGAGCGTCGCGCCTGCCTCAGTGAATGCTCGTGCGATTGATGCCCGCTCCTCGGATATTTTTGTTGAGAGCAGAGGATTATAGGCAATATAGACGATGACTATCTGATGAGCTTGCTTCGCCTGAGAGATCATATCCAAAAAACTCTCCTTCTTTGATTCCTTGGATTCCATATACTGCATCAGTATCAAAGGATGACCTTTGATTGCCAGTGTTTTGAGACTTTCAGTTTCTGGGAGACCACCGAAGGTTTCTACTGTTCCGATAAGCAGATTATCACGAGTCATCTCATAGCCTTTGATCCTGTTTGATCGGAATAAGAGCGATTGGCCCAGGTGGAACAGACGAAGATTATTGACGGCAAAAACACTGGAAAAACGTGCTGGCAATGGCAGTGTTGCCACGGTATTTTGAGCAGGTGCCGGATCTTTTCGTTCATCAAGAATCGGTGATACCAGGTTGGCTATCACTGTATCATACGATTGCAATCGTTCTCTTATGTCACTAAAGGCGAAATGATCATTATTTTTGAAGACCGTTGAGCGATTTTTAGCCGTATATCCGATGTTTCCGACAAACAAAAGATTCAACGTATCGGGTGCCTCAAACAATGAGAGGGCATTGCGTTCATCGGATGATACCTGAAAATGCATGGGGCGTTTTTCAAAAGTGAGAGCATTCAGCCATCCAAAAAGAGATGCGTTACATCTCGGTGTTTCTAGAGTAGATCCGATAGTATCAAGCGTTTCACGGTAGATTTCGAGTGTCTTATCAGCTTTCTGACGGTTTGACGGAAATCTAAGCGAGGCACTCTCGGAGCGCAATCGTTCCACAACATCGCTTTCCGACGAGACTTCCATCGCGACTGCCCTTTGCAGGCGATTATTCGGACCAATGATGAAACAGGTAAGCGCAGAACGACCAGCAATGGTTTCCGTGGAGCTATTCAGATACGCTAACCACTCCCCTACTTTCTTGAGCCTCATTTCAACGCGAGCTAATTCTTTGACTTCCTGTTGTTCGCTGTATGCTTGTCGCAGAGCGGTATTTTCTTCCACACGTTGGATCAATGCTTCATCCGTATAAATTTCTCTTGATTCCGGCTCCAACACTTCTTCTTTCTCTTGCGTTTCAGTGTCCTCTTTTTTCATCAATTCGGCACGTTCCTCATCGGTCAATATCCGGCATTTTCCGGCGATATCCGCTCGTCCGTTATTTGAAAAATTATTGTCTTTGGCGGCAATGGAACTGAGAAAATACGAGTCAGAATTCAATCCGCCCTGCGGGGTCCTGCAATCGATGCCGTAGTTTTTATTCCCCTTAATGGTGTTATTGTCAATCTTCACGTCACCGACTTTTTTACTGTTGGAAAAAAACTGAGTCGCAATACCACTCGAGCCATTGTCAGAAAAGATGTTGTCACGGATTACCAAATCGGAACTGCCGATCACTATCTCGATACCAGATTCATTATTATCACGAATCTCGTTTTTCCGTATAGTGCCGGTAACATTTTCTCGAATATCCATCCCTTCTTCCCTATTATTGACTACCTCCGAGTTTTCCATCTGAATTTCATTGCCATTCTGCAAGTACAATCCCTTACGATTATTTTTAATAACACTGTCTTTGATGGTAATGGTACCGTTGCCCTCCTCTCCCTTGATACCCACTCCTAGCGCACCATCAACCTTGACCTTGGTGATAGACACATCGGCTTTTCTGGCAGTCAGTATCCCTCCGCCCTTGACCGTTACCCTGGAGAGTTTGGAGTTGTCTTCCATCCGTATCGCTCCGGTGATGACGGAATCATTACCCGTACCGATCAGCTCTACCCCCTGAGGCAACGTGAAAGCCGTGCCGTATGAGCCTTTGGCAAGCACGATTTTCTTACCACCACTCTTCTTTATTTCATCAATGGCATCCACGATCGAACCGAACGGATCACCTTCCGAACCGTCCCCGCTTGCCCCATCCTTCACATAGTAGGTGCTAGTTGCCAGAGCATTCGGCGCGCTGAACGAAATCACCACTATAAAAAAACAAGCGGTACCAACAGCGATCAATGTGTTACGTAACAACATACGTTACTCTTCAGTGGATTCATCATCTGTCTTCGCAGGAGATTTTTCCCCAAATGTTCGTGTCAAAAATTCCCGCGTGGTGTAGCGTGGAGGCGCGCTGGAGGAACCGGTGGCTTCCGGAACGGAGAAATCTTGACGTTCTCCCGTGATCGATTCGGGTTTTGGGTGAAGTTCTATTGCTATCAACGTACCAAAAGACGTAGTTTTGCCGACGGTATACATATCGAGATATTTTGCTACCCCGCTTTCTACATTGGATGAAGCACGAATGATAAGAAAAGAGACTCCCTGTCTATATATTCCACTAAAGCCCAACACGTCATTTTCCAGACCGCGTTGTTCCATTAGGTACTTCAACGCGCGCCGATACTGAGGTTCGCTAAACATATACACCGGCACGTTTCCGTTGAGCACTGATTGGTGCTCCATAAAATCGACGATAGCCAATTGTTGCTTCAATGTTACGCGCACTCGTTCTTTCAAAATACGATCCGGGTTGCTTTCCACTTTTTCTGTTCCAGCATGTGACAACTCATCAAAGCGCTGGATAAGGAAAAGGCTATTAAGTGAGATAAAAATTGCTATCACTGCCACGCCGACATAATTTCCCCACCGTTTTCTCCGTGACACGCATCCTTCACAAAACTCTGTCAACAATCCCAAGAGAATAAAAAAGAGTGGGGCGTTCAATAGAAAAAATCGTGGAGCGACACCGTACGCCAATGGCAAGAACAAAACAAATGTCACCCCAAACCACAAACTAGAAAGAAGGAGGGCGTCGGTACGCTGACTGGTTTTTTTGGCGCACAGATTATAACCAAGTGTTATCAGACTCAGTCCGAGTATGAAAATGCCAAAAAGGCCGTACCATTTTCCGTCATCACATTTGCGATCACAGGCATATTCGATGCCCCCGTCTTCGATAACAACTACGGGAAACATTGCCCCTTCAAATCCGGTGGTGATGATGATACCCTGCAAACCAAATTCGCTGACATTGCGGATGGCTTTTTCGACCAATGAATGATCCTCTTTGGTGGATTTTTCGGAAATAGCGCCTAAAAATTCCTGAGTATTCAATCCGCCAGTTGCGATCTCATTGAGCGCCATCGGGAGGTACAAGAAGGCGATGATACCGAATGATCCCAGCCAGAATTTCAGCGCTATTCGCGGTCTTTTTATGAGAAGAAATACAACCGCAATCGTTGGTAAAGCCAAAAATGCCAAAAAATGCATCTGAGTACCGAGGCCCAGTGCCAATGCTGATACCATCAGCCAGCGTCCCCGGTGAGCCTCTTTATTGTCCACTGTCCGCAATAATCCGTAGCAACCCAAAAGAGTAAAGAAGGGAAGAAGGTTCGGATTCCATGCAAAACGTCCGTAGAGTACCATAAAAACGGAAACGGCAGAAAGTAGCGTCAATCCCAGTGCCAAACGGGCAACAAAAATCCGTTTGACAATAAGATAGAAAAGAGGTATAGATGCGACAGAAGTCAGTGCTACCATGACGACACTCCCGATGACCGCACCGCCGAATAACAATGCCCCGATATATTCTAACCAGTAAAATCCCGGTCCCAAGCGTAAAAATGTGCCTCCAGCCTTGGGTCCAAGCAATGGCAGGTCAAAGATATCCCCATTGAGCCCGAGATCGATCACCCTTGCGTCCCGCGCCTGATCAAGTTCGAAGTGCGTCCAATCCGTCAAAAAGAAAAAACGCAAAAAAATGCCCAGGGCAATAATAGCTATCAAAAAATATGTACTATATGATGGCTTCCCTATCTTCGGCAACGGCATACTGTTTTTTTAGAAAAAATTTGCTATACTGTACAAAGAGAACGGTTTCCTAACCGCCATCGTTATGATGTGAGCACTCATCATAGTATAGTCTTTTTAAGGATTTTGACAAGATATCACGCTTGGAAATTACTGAGTAATAATTTTTCCCCTATGCCAATCCCCTCATTCTTACGATCACCTTTTGTATGGAGTGTTGTCACGCTTCTAACAGCAGGACTTTTTCTTCTCCAAGATCTCGTTCGGACACCCTTTTTCAAAGTCTTTCGGAGTATGTGGTACGCTGACGTTTTTTATATTATTTTTTTATGCGTTATTCTTTCTGGTTTCATCCTCATTGGACGCCGGACACAATGGCAGATGCCGATGGTTCTCAAGGAAATGCTTGTTTTTTTTCTTCCTTCGGCGATCCTACTCACCATTGGACTGTCATTCTCTCATCACTCTCCTGCGCCAGCCTTGTTCGGTGTTGGGATATATTGTATCTCTGCTTTCGTGTACTGGGCACTTTCCGTCATTCAACCACAGTATGAGCGTTTCACCATTCAATCCGTCATTTTGTTTTTTATCCCACCCCCTTTCGCTTCAGCTATCAAAAAATACGGTACCGCCAACCTGCTCGCGGTACTCCTTCTGACCATTGTTTTTTTTAGTTTTGGATGTTTGCGTTTGACGGAATTTGCTTCTGTAGATGAACCACTCTGGTTGGAAGGACGCATCGGTAGTTTCTGGAAAAACCTCAGCGAAGGGGATTGGGAGAAAACAGATGTGAGCGACAAACCCGGAGTGACACTGACAATGGTGACTGGTCCGGGACTGCTCTTTGTCTCGCCAAAAGACTATCGTGATACGCGTGCCGTCTTTTCTGCCAACAATGAACAAGCCGACATCAGGGATATGTATCTGGCGTTCCGCCTTCCGCTATTGATCGTTATCACGATACTGCTTCCGCTTTTCTATTTTTTTCTGGTGCCTCTTTTGGGAAACAGGACGGCGCTGTACGCGTATGCGAGTATAGCGCTTTCCCCCCTGCTCATCGGTATCAGCAAAATCGTCAATCCAGATTCGTTATTATGGATTTTTGCGCCACTCTCCTTTCTGGCATATCTCGTCTTTTTGGAAAAACGACAACTGCGAATGCTTATTTTTTCTGGCATCCTGTTGGGACTGGCGCTCCTCACCAAATACGTCGCCAACTTTCTCATTATATACTTTTTCGGATACATCATCGTGCGCTATCTTTTCGCGCAAAATAATACCCTGCCATTTACCCAATACTTCAAACGCGAGCTGAACTTTTTCGGTATCTGGCTGGGTACTGGGCTTTCAACATTCTATCTTTTGTTGCCGGCTATGTGGGTGCGCCCGATTGATCTTATCACCGGAACGATTTTGAGTCAGGCATTTGAAAAAGTAGCGCCACTGTTTCTCGTCTTTATTGTTCTTATCTGGCTTGATCAGCATTTTTTGGGTGAACGCAGTATCAGTACGTTCGTAATGGACAAGCTGAAACAATACCAAGAGTACGTTTTTAGCGCGATATTGATCCTCTTTGCGGGCATCATAGGCTTTGTGCTGATCAACAGTTTTTTTCAAATGCGGTGGATGGATTTTATGCATATCCTCGCTTCGCCCAAGAGCACCTATGAAATTAGCGCAATTTCCAGTATTTTTTTGACGAATTTTTATCCTCTATTTTTTGGCATCCCGACACTCATTTTCGCAGGCTGTATGATCGCTCTTGGTTCTGCATGGTATCGGCGCCGTGAAAATACCCGGACACATCGCTTTATTTTTGCCGTCATTCTGTTTATTCTCCTCTTTTTTCTCGGGGCAACCGTCAATCAGGTGGTCTTGATCAACCGCTACCAAATCATCCTGTATCCGCTTTTGAGCATCGTTGGTGGCATCGGACTGGCATGGCTGATGCAGTATCTCATCCGTGTCCTGCCAGCTCTGAAAGTATGGGAGCAACACTTTTTGGTCGGAGTGGTGCTACTTGCCGTTTCAGGAATAAGTGTTTTGATGCTGAATCCATTTCCTCTCAGTTTTTCGTCAGCTCTTTTGCCAAATGCTTACACCATTGATATCAAGGATATGGGAAGTGGCAGTTACGAGGCGGCAAATTATCTGAATCATATCCCCAATGCCAAAAACCTTACTATTTGGACGGATAAACGCGGTGTCTGCAAGTTTTTCGTCGGCACGTGCTTGGACGGGTTCAATTTTTCAGAAATTGCCTCCTCCGAACTGGATTATGTGGTGATATCCACCGGACGTGAAAGTCGGACAGTAAGGATGATGGTCAACCCCTATCTTCTCAATGACGAAGGACTGATCCGTTTTGATGCCTACTATCAGCAGAATGATCCTGTTTTTGAAGTGTACATCAATGGTCGTCCCGGACAATTTGTGAAGATATTTTCTTTTACACCATAAAATTATATGCATAATCAAACCCTCTCTTTCAAATCAAAATCCGTTCACCGGCTGACGTTAGAGCGTCACTTCTCTCATATTGTTCTTCTTATCACGATGATCGTTTTCTTTTTTTTAGGTTTTTTTCATTTAGGGAAATTTGAAACGACTGATGAACATCTCTGGAAATATAGTCGAATCGAGCAATACTGGAGTGCCATCAAAACTCAAGAGTGGGAGCAAACCTACATCAACGACAAACCCGGAGTCACGGTCGCTCTCATTTCTGGCATCGGACTTCTCTTCGAGCCACATCCGAAAAATAATGAAAAAATCCCTCAGTCAGGGGAAGGAGAAAAGCTATTCGAAGCCTACAACATCGCGCAAAGCGAACAGACCAACTTCACATTCCGTCTGCCAGTACTTATCTTTGCCACGCTCTCGCTCTTTCTTTTTTTCCGACTGCTATTCTTGGGCTTCGCCTCTTATCCAATTGCGTTATTCAGTACTATCTTCATTGCTCTCAATCCTATCCTGCTCGGTATGTCCCAAATCATCAATCCAGACAGTGTATTCTGGATTTTCGGCGGACTCTCAATATGCGCCTATATGGCGCTTGTACGGACAAAAAAAATCACATTTCTTTGGCTCACTGGTATCCTGACTGGTTTTGCACTTCTATCAAAATATACCGCCTTCATTCTCTTCCTGTTTTATGGACTTTTTTTTCTTGCTCACATCATCTTTCAAGATTCCGATACGGCAAAACAAATAACTGCCAAACAACTTCTACGTTACCTAGTGGATATCTTCTGCATCTTTCTCATCTCTTTAGTCATTTTTTCCGTGTTCCTTCCAGCTGTTTTATTCCATCCAGAATATCTTTTCAAGGGTATTTCTCAATTCCTCACTCTCAAAAATTTTCTTGTTATCGCCAGTAGTGCCTTTGTACTCCTTTTGACTCTTCTATCATTTCAACGTTTAGTCGGAATAGGTCTCGGCTGGTTAGCCAACAAACGCCATTGGATATTAACTATCATATCATCACTCTTTCTTCTACTCATTACCCTTCTTCTCATCAATGTCTGGAGCGGTGAACGCCTATCGCCCGTTAGCTCCCTACGCGATCAAGCCTATGCCAATGAGCCAAAAGAATTCAACTTCAAGCCGATTTTGGATAGAAAAGACGACTCTCTTCATACCACGTTTCAGTTGTTTTTAATGGAAGCCACTCCTTTAATTTTCTCCGTCTCCCCTCTTGTACTCTTTCTGTTTCTCTGTGCCTTTACTCAAATCCTGTTGCGTAAAGTTTCCGATACGGCCGGCGCTATCATTGTTACCATGATCTCATTCATCCTCTTGTATCTCATATCTGCTCAGTATGCTCAAGTAGTGACCAACGTTCGCTATATCATTCTTCTCTACCCGCTCATCGCAATACTCTCTGCCGTAATATTGACGGACTTGTTTGCCAAGCGCATCAATGCATCCAGTATATTTATGAGAATAGCATTTCTTTTGCTTTTGGTTATGGGTACATTGGCTTTCATCTCCCGCCCATTCTATTTTAGCTATACCAATTTTCTCTTACCACAAACACTTTCCATCCATGATTCCTGGGGACACGGCTCTTATGAGTCGGCACAGTACCTTAATAGCCTACCCGATGCCGAGCGTTTGATTATCTGGTCCAACAGCGACACCGTCTGCCGATTTTTCGTCGGCAAGTGTCTCAAGTCACGGCACATAGACCTTGCCCGTGTCACCCCGGATTACTTCGTCATTTCCAAGCGTGGCGCCATCAAGGTAAGCAACCGTTTTCTCTTGGAAAACAATCCTCAGCCCGCCAAAGACAGCGATTATTATTTCGATCAGCTACGAGAAAAATCTGTTTGGTCGATCCATATCAATAATCGTCCTGACAATTTCATCGCTGTTATTCCATTTCGGCAATAGCAAAATTTTCCAAGAAATATAAACCGTACTCTGAACCTGATATGTCTATGAAAAAAAATAGCTCTTCTCACATCAAAAACACTTCAGCTATTCTCTGGATTCATCGGCATCATATCACGCTTCTTTTACTCAGTATCCTCTGTATCGGTGCTTTTATGCGCCTCAACAATTTTGAATATTTGACACGTTTCAACGCTGATCAAGTACGTGATGCCAAAGTCATCGATCAAATGTTCACAGGCAACTTTCCACTCTTGGGCCCCAAGGCCGGCGGTACCACTTTTCATCTCGGTCCAGCATTCTATTATTTGGAATATGGTTCCGCCTTACTGTTCGGTCATACACCAGCAGGAATGGCACTCATCGTGCCATTGGCAAGTATTGCCTCCATCGGCCTCTTCTTTATTTTTTTCCGTTTATTTTTTTCACCGTTCCTCACACTGGGACTTTCACTGCTCTACGCACTTTCGTTCTACAACATCCGTTACTCACGCTTTGCATGGAATCCAAATCTCATTCCCTTCTTTCTCTTCGCCTTTCTCATTTTGCTCCAACGCACTCTTGTCCCTGATGCTCGTCATCGTCTTTTTCACTTTGGACTGCTCGGTGTCATCATGGGTATCGGGATGCAACTCCACACTACCCTTTTTTTGTTGATGCCGATACTCTTTGTCATGAGCCAGGGATGCCTCTTTTTTCAACACAAAAACATTGCGTGGCGTCCAATAATATTGACCATAGGTATCACTATTCTCAGTCATACCCCTTTCTTTATTTTTGATATCCAAAATCACGGTACCAACATCGCTTCTTTTTTCGCTGGTACCGAAAAGAAAACTGAAAAAAACGTATCAATAACACAAAATATCCTCTCGGATGTACACTTCTTTCTCATTGGCAATACGTATGCCTTGACTGGTATCGAGCCACAAAAAAATTGGTTCAAACCCTACAAACTCATCGCCAGTAAAGACAAAGGCGAGATACTCCTTTTTGTCTTTGGCATTACATTCTTCACGCTTGGCACATGGCTCACCATTCAACGCCTCCAACGTAAAACGCTCCAACACAAACAACATTTCTTGTGGCTGACCACGGCTACAACCGGACTCCTGTTTGTTTTGTTTCTTCCTATCGCCGAAGAGCTTAGTGTCCGATTTTTCATTGTCGTGTTCTTTCTACCATTTCTGTTTCTCGGGTTGATGGCAGAATACCTCTTCACGCATTTGCGTCAACATACACGTATCGCTGTCACCCTCATCACCCTCTTCTTCCTCATAGTGATTGCAGGCAACCTCCGTGCCTATATGCAAAGCTATGATTTGGATGATTACACTGCCAAGGACAGCACCTACGGTGGCATCAGTCTGGGTGAAGCCAAACGCATTACTGAATCAATCATCAAAACGCGCTATAACGAACCCGACAAAAAGCTTTTCATTGCTCCGTTTGAATTCAAACGTTCCATAGAATACCTCATCAGTAAACAAGAAGTGATAGTAGCAGATTTTTCTCCCAAAGAAGAAGTAAGTGAAAATTCAATCGTCTTTGTCATTACTGAAAACACTGTAAAAGAAAAACGTTTAGCCGAATACAAGTTTTGCTATACTGTCTTACAAGAAGAGCGCTTCGGACGTTTTACCCTCTTGACGTTTTCGTCTCAGCAAAAACAATGTAAAATCGGCATCATCACCGACAGTCCTGAAAAAAATATGGACCGAGAAGTCAGCGCTTTTTAGATTCTGACTGGCGTTTCTTTTTTTACGCGTGCTCAGATAGTAGCGAAATAACAATATGTCCATCAAAAATTATATGGAAAAATGGCGCGTGAAATATTCCTTTCTCGTTCTCATTGCCATCTCTCTTGTCGGTATCGGATTACGGACCATACACCATAGCGATTGGCTTGTTTTCAAATCTGACCAGGCACGTGACGCACTTATCATGGAACAGGCGATGATTAACGGTATCATATCATTGCCACTCCTTGGTTCAGAAGCTGGCAGTACAGGGTTTCGACTCGGACCGATTTCCTATTATTTCCAGTATGTTTCAGGTAAACTGTTCGGCGGTACGCCGGAAAGCTTCGCCTATCCGGATCTACTATTCGGTATTCTTACCATACCATTCCTTTTTTTGCTTCTTCGGCGATTCCTTTCCGTCCCCGTGTCTTTGTGGCTTACGACAATGGCAAGTATTTCTCTCTTGTTGGTAACATTTTCCCGTTTCGCATGGAACCCAAACAGTCTGCCGTTCTTCACAACTATGTTTTCTTGGTTTTTTCTTAGTGCCATAGAGAAAAATGGTAACGAACGACGATGGCTTCTCATCGCAGCTGCCATATCCTTAGGTATCATTGCACAGCTACATATGGTGGCGATACTCGGCCTCGGCATAGGACTAATACTCTTTCAAATTTTTTCAAAAGAACTTCGTCTTAGAGAAATTATTATTTCCATGATGATAGTAATAACCCTCCAAGCCCCACTCTTTGTCTATGAGTGGCAAACAAATGGATCTAACACAAAGATGTTTCTCTCAGCAACTACTAGCGAGAAATATCAAGATACCAAGCACGCTTGGTACGAAAAAACGATCCGCGCATATCAGCAGGGAAGTCGCATCATCTGGCTCATCACTACCGGACAACAAAACACCGACATGATACTGACGCGTGGTCTTTCTGTTAAATGTGACCAAGAATGCCAAGAAGCACTCCCCTATTCCATTGCAAGTATGATCTTATTCAGTTTTATAATTATCTCAAACTATCGCCACTGGAAATCCATCGTGGTTCCGCGTCAGAAAAAGGCGCTCTCATTCATCGGGCTATGGTTTGGTGGTTTCTTTCTTGTCACGATACTGGTGGCGTATGAGATAGAAACTCGTTTCTATCTCGGTCTCATACCGCCTCTTTTCATATTTTTCGGTCTCGCCATTGAACGTATTCTAAACACCAGCCACCAACCACGGCTGAAATATACCGCAATATTTATCGGTACCGCTTTGATTCTTCTCAACCTTCAAGCAACCACGAAATATCTCCGTGAACTGGCAGTCTCTCAAGTATCAGCAGAGGAAAGCAGTCGTGATCTACGGTTTGGCACCGAAGCAAAGGTGACACTCGGACAATTAAGAGCGATCGCCAAAACAGCCAATCAAAAATTCGTACCGACGACTCCAATACTTATTTCCGGAGAAAGTCATCACGTCAAATCAATGTACTATGTACTTTCGGCAGAATACGGATACCGCGGATGTTATATGAGAGGGAAACAAAAAACAATACCTGTCGGATTCAATCACCTTTTCATCAACGAATACAGGTTGGAAGAAGACAACGATTTGATTCCTTTCGGCACGCTTGGTGCTACATTCGAGATCACTGACCTGCCTGAACCAAGTGCCACTTTTCCACAAGGATGCCTGACCTATTGAAAAATCATTCTCCCTAGAAACGCACACTATACTACCCCATTTTCCTTTCTCAGATACCGAGGGAGCGCGATGAAAGAGATGACCATCTGAAGAAAACGCGAGAGGAGCGCGACTGTGATAGCGGTTTCCACCGAGATGCCCACCAAACCAAAAAAAGTTACGTACGCCCACTCTTTGATACCAATATTATTGATGGAGAGCGGGATGGCGGAAACAATAGTTACCAAAAAAATAATACTCAGAAAAGATACGGGGTGGATGTTACTTCCCAGAGCCCAAAAAAGCATCAAATTGGATAACCCGATACCGACGACTATAAACAACACGGACCAGCGGATGATGGACCACAAAATATGTTTTTTAGTATAAAAAATAACCTCTTCCAACAAATGACGCACGTTGTTCCAAGGAAGAAACCCAAACAAAACCCGAAACCACTGCTGATAACACAGAAACACCAACAACACATTGATCACAAAAAATCCGATTAACAGAGAAACGGCGATAAAAAATGGTGCGTTACCACCACTGACCCAATAGAGCCAAGGGCTGAGGAATAAAGCAAACAATGACGTGGTCCACAATCCGCTCAAACGATCAAAAAGTACCGTAGAAAAAGCAGATGTGCGCATGTGAGTACGACGAGCGAGCCATGACGCACGATACGCATCACCACCAATAGTGGATGGCAAAAAATTATTGATGAATGCTCCAGTCAAATACGCAAAGAAACCCTCGTACAGAGTAAAGTGTATACCCTTGAAACCAGAGATGATTTGCCACTTGCACGTAGAAATGACATTACCCGATAACTGAAAAACAACATACCAACCCAACCACCATCCATTAATACTTTGCAATTGCCGACCAACTTCGCTCCAATCCACCCTTCCGACCAACCACATCACCAACCCCACACTTATCAACACTTTGAAAAGTCGAAGCAATGTTTGACGATAACGCATTAAAAAATATCTCATACGGGAGTAGATGATGACTCTTGAGCTACTGGTATGATGGCCATCTCATACTGTGCACGATAGGCGCGCGCGACACATTGCCAGGTCAATGTTTCTGCTTTGGCACGACTCGCCTGTGCCATCTGTCGACGAAGTACGGGATCACCTATGAGACGCTTCACCTGATCAGCAATAGATTGCGCTGAGTGCATTTCCAAGGCAAAACCATTTTTTCCTTCCTCCAGCACTTCTTCGGCACCGCCAGTCCGAGTCACAAGCAGTGGCAAACCAGACGCAAGAGCTTCCAACATCGCGTTGCTCATCCCCTCATTCAGAGAAGGCAGAACAAAAACATCCGCCTGCGCATACCACTCTCCCAATTGCGTATGTGGAACACGTCCGATGAAGCGTATCTGCTCCGCCGTCCCCATCTCTCGCGCCTGTCGTTCCAACTGAGCACGCTCGTGTCCATCACCGATACAAAGTACTTCTACCGCCGTTATCGCGTATTGTTCACGCAATATCTTGATCGCGGTTATCAAGTAGTGCAATCCCTTACGCGGAGTCAGACGTGATGTAGAAATGAGACGCAAGACACCATCCGTACTCCCAGGACTCATGATGAAATCCCGTATATCAATACCATTGGGAATAACACTCATCTCCTGATTGGGACTCGTCTCTCGTGCCAATGCCTGCATCCCCTGGCTGACTGCCACAACCGCACTGGCTCTACGCCAGACAAACCGAATAAGCGGGCGTAAAACAAACTCCAGAGAACTGAATCGTTCACTGAAACCAGGCACATCCGCACCACGCAAAGAAACAATATAAGGTATGCGGAAACGTCGACCCAGCAAATACGCCTGCACCCCACATGGTATGCCAAAAAACGCATGTATGATATCAAAATTGCCTTCTCGCAACAACGTCTGCGCCAAATGATACCCTGCCCAAGAATAACGGAGTAAATCTTTGGTAGACTGAAAATGAAGTGTCTTCGGATTTTTGCCAATCGGCACCGTATGCACTGTCACCTGTCCGCCTATCACAGTCTGATGATATGCGTCATCCACCGATGACGTAACAAGGTGCACTTCCATATCAGGCATCAAAGCATATTCTCTAAGCAGATACTCCGTCGCATTACCTGCACCACCTCCGAGCGGAGGATATTCATAATTGAGAAACAAGATTTTCATAGACACTTATAGCCAATCTGACATTTATTTGGGTGATTACATCAGTTGCACACTTTCTCGATAACAACGTATCCTATGTGCCGATGCCAAAATAGAGGAAGCCTTCTGCCTCGGCTTCACGTCGTTCAAAGATGTTGCGTCCATCAATAATGACTCGCTCTCGCATCCGTGACAAAAGTTCCGCATACTCTATCGTACGAAACTCATCCCATTCGGTCATCACAAGCAATGCCGATGCATCCTGGACCGCCTCGTATGCACTCTGCATATATTGAATACGCTTGTCTGGCAAGACACGACAAAAACTTTCCATCGCCACAGGATCAAATACTTGGACATGAGCGCCTGCCTTGAGAAGAGACGTGATGACATACAAAGCTGGTGCTTCACGTACATCATCAGTCCGCGGTTTGAACGACAATCCCCACACTGCGATTGTCTTACCTTTTAAACGCTTGAAGTGTCCCTTCAAAAAATTCATCGGAAGCATCTTTTGCATATCATTGGAACGATCCACCGCCTGAATAATTTGAAACTCATGTCCGTATTCTTTGCCGGTTTGCAACAACGCCTGGACATCCTTGGGGAAACACGACCCACCGTACCCGATACCAGCATAGAGAAAACGCGACCCGATACGACTGTCCGCTCCCATGCCCCGTGCCACTTCTTTTACATTGGCACCTGCCTTCTCACAGAAATTAGCAATCTCATTGATAAACGCAATCTTGGTAGCAAGAAAAGCATTGGAAGCATACTTGATCAATTCGGCACTACGGATATCGGTCACGATGACTGGACGGCCAGAACGAGTAATCGGTCGATAAATTTTTTCCATGATCACTCTGGCACGATCAGATGATACGCCAACAACGACACGATCAGGATTGAGAAAATCCTTGATCGCTGCCCCCTCGCGCAAAAATTCTGGATTGGACACCACATCAAACTCATACTTACTATTACCCGTGTGCAAGATGATATCCCGACACTGATCCGCCGTCCCCACTGGCACTGTAGACTTATTAACAAGAATTTTGTATCCATTGAGATGCTTGGCAAACATATTGGCCACCGCAATGACATATTGCATATCCGCTTTGCCAGTCTTGGGATCTTCGGGCGTTCCAACTGCGCTAAATACAACATCAACATACTTGATTGCTTTACCGACCGACGTTGTAAAAGATAAGCGTCCTTCAGAGACATTTTTGGCAACAAGCTCCTCCAATCCCAATTCATAAATCGGCATCACACCCTTCTTCAGTTTTGCAATTTTGTTCTTGTCTCTATCAGCGCAGATGACCGTATGTCCCAACTCTGCCATACATACTCCCGATACCAATCCCACATACCCCGTACCGATAAACGCCAATTTCATAAATTTTATTCTTGTTTATTGTTTTCGTGTCTCACGAATCGTATAATTCATCCGTTGATGCACTTGATAATAGCTTCGGACAGCGATATCCGCCAAAAGACCCGAAACAAAAAGTTGCATACCCACCAAGAGAAAGAAAATGCCGATCAACGGCCAAATCCGATCCGCAAGAGACGCATTGAAATAAAACTTTTCTACAATCATCCAAAGCAGTATCAATCCACCGATACTGGAGAGCAATATGCCACTCGCGCCAAAGAGATGCAAAGGACGATACGAATACTTGCGCCAAAACCAGATGGAAATCATATCCACCAAACCTTTGAACCCGCGTTTCCAATTGTACTTGGTCACACCGTGCACACGCGGATGATGAGAGACCTTGACCTCGCCAACCCGATAGCCATCCAATTGCAAAATAGCAGGAATGAAACGATGCATCTCACCAAACAGATCCACATCGCGGAAACATTCTCGCTTATAGGCTTTGAGACTGCACCCTGAATCATGAATATTATCGTGAATGAGCATTTTACGCAAAATATTGGCAATACGTGACGGGATTTTCTTGCTCAAAGGATCTTGACGCTTATAGCGCCAACCAGACACGATGTCATATCCCTCGTCCATCTTGGCAAGCAACAACGGAATATCCGCCGGATCATTCTGTAAATCACCATCCAGCGTGATAATAATATTCCCTTGCGCCTGTTTGATACCCGCATCAAAAGCCGCTGTCTGTCCAAAATTCTTGCGAAACACAATCAATGTGAGCGGAGAGAGGTTCCGTGTCTCTTCAAATGTCGTATCCGTCGAACCATCATCAATAAAAATAATTTCAAAAGACTTCCCTATTTTTTGCATCGCCGTGTGAATTTTACGATGCAACTCAATCACATTACCAGCCTCATTGTATAACGGCACAATAACGGATAAAAATGGACTCGTCGATTCCATATACTAAAATACCTATTAAATTAAACATGCCTCCAGTATACCGTACTCACCCCCAATAGACAACTGCAAAGCCATCTCTTGATATGCTATACTATACCTGTATTTCTTACTATCCCTTCTATGACCTATCCTGAAATCTCCGTTATTCTCCCCTGTTACAAGGAAGCGGACGTCATCACGACCAACATCCTGATTGTGGCACGCTACCTGACCGCTCACTTTGACCGCTATGAAATCATCGTTGTCGTCGATGGCAGTCCAGACCATACTCATCAAATTGTCAAAAAACTCCAAAAAGAACACGCGGAAATCCCGTTGGTACTCATCACTTTTCCCGTCAATCAAGGCAAAGGCTCTGCCGTCAAAGCTGGTGTCCTCGCTTCACAGTACGATCCTATCCTCTTTTTGGATGCCGATCTCACCATCGCCATCACCGAACTCGGCCGTTTCCTCACGGCTCTGGATACATCAGACATGGTTATTGCCTCACGACTCATCGGTGGATCCAAATTTCATGAACCCATTTCCTGGTATCGGATTATTTTTGCCAGAGGTTTCTACCTGCTCCAAGCGCTCATCCTCAACAACGTGCGATATCCCGATACACAGTGTGGTTTCAAGCTTTTCCGCCGTGAAACAGCGCTAGCACTCTTTTCCAAAATCACCGTTCAGC
Organism: Minisyncoccota bacterium; assembly: GCA_051306005.1. GTDB lineage: Bacteria > Patescibacteriota > Minisyncoccia > Moranbacterales > UBA1568 > UBA1568. The sequence goes on along the minus strand of JBPPMJ010000003.1, from coordinate 262,819 downwards.
GTTTTGCCTTTGACGCCGAGCTGATATTTCTCGCGCGACGATTACACACTCGTATCACCACGCTCCCAGTCACTATTCTTCGAGACCTTCGCAATACCAATGTGAGTATCCTCCGAGACCCTATCAATATGTTTTTTGCTCTCCTCAAAATCCGCTTGAATGATTGGCGAGGAAAATACAATTGATGATAACGATATTTTTTTCTCACACGTTCTATGAATATCCTCGTAACTGGTGGCGTCGGATTTATCGAAATACAGATTTTATAATAGAAAAACAGGCGGACACTTCTATACAATTTTTGACTATCTCCTTTACGTTACCAGAGAAGAATACTATCAATATCCAAGAAAGTGATCATAACACTTTAATCTCAACATCAAACGATTCGCACAAATCATCATTAATACTGATGGGCTTAAGGGCTTAAAATTTAACATATCAGGAAGAACAGGACTTGCCAGGCTCTACTATTCCTTCGCAAGTGAGCCTGCAATTGGTTGGTATAGCGAAAAATACGCAGATAATACAAAATCTGATCATGTGCTCATTAATTTTGATCTTCTCGAGAAAAAGTTGGGACAAAAACTCATTGAGCTAAGAATCGACCCGACAGACCGAGCTGAGGAGTTTACGATATCAGATTTTACAGTCTATCGTTAGAGTTATTCGAATCAGAAGCTTTCAGTTATCTCTCATTATTAGTATTTTTGATAAAATAATATCAAAAATATCTTCTAGAATCTGGGCTGATTTATTTGGAGAATACCGTTCTAAACAATACTCATTCGCTAATGCCACCATATCATCGCTTATTCTTTTTTTATAGATATTCTCAATCGCCACAAACCACTCACCATCCATACACAAAAACCCAGTTTTATTATCCTGGATACTATCTTTGTAAGAATAAATTGGTGACGCACAAGTAACAGTGCCTACAATCGCAGCTTCAAAAAATTTCAGCTCTGATTTACAGTTAGTAAATTCATTGACCACAAGTGGTACGATATTAACATCCACACTCGCTATCTTTACCTGTAGTGTCAAAAAATCCACAAGGCTCGTATATGTAATCCTTCCAGACTTAATATGCTCTTTTAGATAGCTTGGAAATTCCATAAAACCAGTAACACTTAATTGGATGTCATCATATGTATCCATGAGATCCTTTATTTCAGACGCCACTTTTTTAAAGTCATTGACATGAGAAGGTGATCCGCTAAAGTACCCTATTGTAAATGGTTCCGAATTTGTCAGGCTTTTCTTTTTATTAAAAATCTCCATAGATGCCTCTAACTGCTCGTTATTAAGAAAATTATTCACCACAAATGCGGGCTTATTAAAAATAGTTTCCATCCTATTTTTTAAAAATTCATTTGTCCCGATGTATCCATCGCACATACTCCCCATGAGCCATAAGCGTGATACATAAGAAAACCAGTGGCTATAATTCTCAGATCGACTCAAGTCTATCCCCAAGGTGTTCATGAGCAATGGCAATGACTCAAGGTCAAATACCAAGTCGTCAGAGTCAAAAAGCGTTGGTATTCCCCTTTTCTTAACTATATAAAAGAAATTAGCCACTGATTCAGACCAACGAGTCCTTACAAAAATAACTATACTTGCATAATCAAGATACTGAAAAATAATATCCAATTCTTCTTCAAAAAAGAACACCCCCTCGTACTTATTACTATAGGATAATGATTGGCACATATTATATGCCCTATACCGAAATGTACTCGTATCAGCTGCCTCATAAATATAAACAACCTTTTTTCGCGAAGAATTATTTACAAGAATTGATAACCTCTTTTCAATTCTTGTATTCCACGGATTAACTTCTTGAGTAATTTTAGAATTTTCAAAATTATACATAACAAGATTATTCTATTTTTTGTTATTCATAAAATCAAAGACATGCTCAAACGTGGCATTCCAATCTTTATCTATAGTATTTTCTGTATAATTTTTTGTTCTTATTTCATGATTCTTTGCCAAAATGACGGCTCTTTTAAACCCTCTCATCATAGACTCGATATCTAAATCTTCACAGATAATATTCTTAGAGTAATTATCAAGAGTTTTCTTATTGGCAAACTTATTAGTAAGAACAATCCCTCCTGAACTAGCAACGTCCAAGGGCGGATAGCTTGGGTGTGGAGTAAACATTAAACAGAAAGCAAGATCCACTGTTTTAAGAAAATCAACATATTCTTCCCATTTCATATGGCCACACATTACTGGTTTTACACCTGTTGAAAATTCAATATTATCAACAGACGCTCCAGCAAAACAAATTTCCCATTCATCTGATTGTATAATTCCTCTCAATAGAGCCTCATCAAGGATCCTCAAACCCGTGAAATAAAGATTTCTAGTATTATTTGGTCTTGAATAAAAAAATAATTTATATTTAGATTTCTGTTTTGATACAACTCTATACGGTGAATAAATGGTAATCGGAAAAGCTGGCTCAAAATATACACTGTTGTTGTTTACTTGTTCAAAATTATTGTTCTTATAATAATCACTGAGCAATTTAGAATTAAGAATAAAATGTATATCATGACTCTTCAATATACTTTCACAGCGGTATTGTTCATCACCATTTGGATAAAAGAAAGTTTCAACCTCTTGCAGGATATAGAAAAATTTCTCCCTTAAATTAACGCTTCGCACAGCTTCAGCTGTCCACCAAGATGTAGCAAGAAAAATATCCATCTCAGAGACCTCAAGCTTGAAGTTACTTTTTGTGTACATTGAGTCATAATCCGAAAAAAACTCCACTTCTTTTGGTTTTTTTATTTTCATCAACTCTAAAAAGGTTATATACGCTTTTGAATTTGCTCCAGTTGTCCTTGTAATAATTCGCAAGGGCATATCATATTTATTTACAAAAAGCGTGGCTAAAACCAAAGACGTAGCAACTCCTCCGAAGAGACTGTCTTTTTGTAAACTATCAGTAACAATATTTAAGCGAAAAGAACCTCTTTTTACTCTTATATTATCAATGGGTCGAGTATTGATGAATTTATTTCGCATTAATTCTCGAACAGGTATGATACTTGTTTTTCTTGTTTTTTCACCCTCAGTTTTTATTATGAATAGTCGTCTGGAGATTTCAAATTTAGTTCGTTCGAATAAAATACCCATTCCTTGTTCTTTAAAAACAGTAACTGCTTTTTTGCAAAGCCGTTTCACTTCTTTTATTTGTGCGTGACGTTTTTTAGACATAGCTATCTCATTATTTACTAAATATTCTTCCCTCTAAATTTTGGTTTATCTTTTCTATTTGCAATAAAAAATTCCTTGAAAGATAAATACATACCTCGCAATTTCCAAAATTTTGAATTTTCCATCACATGTTGTTTTTTAGAATCAGCTATAATTCTGCCTATTATTTTTTCAATACTTTTAGCATCTTTAAATAAAATATCTGAATACTCGAATAAATCACGCTTCAAATGAAGATCTATATCAATATTTAAATTACTCTGTGTATTTTTTTGTATAACAACAACAAAACCATTGCCAACTTTATCATCAATATCTTGAACAAACGAGATTTTCCAGCCAAGATACGTAATTAATTCCACTAAATCTTCCGTTATCCAAACGGAGTAGTGTACATGGGGATCTACTTTAGAAATTTCAGTAGATTCATGTCTTTCAATAAGTTCCTGAAGTGTTGTTCTCGATCGATTCTTATCAAATGTTCTTTCTTTGTGTGGAGCAATAATATAGATGTAACCGCCTCGCTTTACAATTCGATACCATTCTTTCAGTGCCTTAATGGGATCGGGAAAGTGCTCTATGACATGTGAGTTTATAATAAAGTCTTCACTCTCATCAGGAACGAGTATATTATCCCCAGGAGCGACAATATCTACATGCATTAAATCACCACACATCACTACTTCTTCTTGTTTAAATGCCGTACTCGTACTAGCGGAATAATCAACATTCCTGGTATTGAGGCCAAATGAGTTATGTGCGCTTCCCCCAATCTCCAAACCACATAAACCATCAAGATACGCATGAGCCAACTTACTCTCTTGATATTTCATAAATATTCAATAAAAACTTTTATCCATGCCAAAAATTTTTAATCTTAATATAATAATCTCTTATTCTCCAAAACTTTGATGACTTAACCAAAGTAAGTTCTTGATCTTTTTGATTGATAGTCTCATTACATTTCAGTATTTCTTGATCTCTAGATACTCTATTCTCAAGATAAATTCTATTAACTACATCTATCCCATTCTTAATTGCCTTTAAAAATAACTTATCATCAAGTGTTTTACTGGTTACTTCAATATTCTGTAAAACTTTGTCTTTTTTGATAAAATATATTTTTCTATACGATGGTTCCTGATTATCATATGGAGCTACTTCAGTATTGTAAAAATAATTAAAATCTTCAAAATACCTATTTGTATTCTCGGTATGATTTTCATCAATTAGAAACTCAATACCTAAAAGGGTTTGCCATAAGAACAATCTATTGTTATGTAATTTTTGAAATGGAAGATTCTTATTCTTCAGGGATTGTTCAAAATTCACTGGATCAGGAAGTCCATTTTCTATATGCTCTCGTAGCCAGATATGATCATCTCCATTATGGAGTAATTTATAATTTTCGTTGGCATTTATTTCTGCTTGCGCAACCTCAGGCGTATAGAATGGCGCTACCAAGATAACACCTCGTTTTGCAATGCGAATCTTCTCGTTTAAAAAATCTTCTCGTTTTTCCTGTGGTATATGTTCAAATACATCCGTAGAAACTACCCAATCAAAGCTCTCATTTTCAAGAGGCATGGCACAACCATCTCCCTTGATGAAGTTCTCATCAGTAGAATCAATAAATGGATCTAAATAAAAAACAGCGTCGTTAGGAAAAAACTGCTTCAACAAGTTTCCGCGACCACCCACATCCAGTATTTTTAGTTTTTCATTTGCAATACGGTTTTTATTGATTATTTCCTTAATAAAAGAAAATCTTCCATATAAATGAAAAACCATATCTCTTCTCAATTGCTCTTCGTTTATTTTTTCCATAGCACATCCATTTTCATTAAACCATTCTGATTTTCTTCTTGAGAAACGACCTTAAAGACATATGCCCTATCCTTAAAGTCAAATGGTATTATACATTCCCAATTAAAAATCGCTGCCGTAAATCTATAGTTACCTGTAAAAAGTTTATTGCCTAAAATTATAAAATCTATATAACTATCACTCTCAACATAATCTATATTAACATTCGATGTTTTGGTATTTGGTCCAGTAATAAGAATTCCTTCAGAGGTATGAATAGCGACTCCAAACACTGGTTTTTCTATTTTCTTTTTTGCTGAGTAGTATATCCTAGCCGTAATATCGTCCCCTGTTTCAAAAACATTCTTTATATTCCCATTTTTGTCCAAAAATTCTACTTTCGTTATTTCGGCGACTTTGTTTTTGCGTTCTTCTTCGAGCTTCTTCTTTTCTTCCGCGATTCTCTGCTTTTCCCTCACGAGTTCTTTGCCTCTCAAATTTTTCAGATTCTTCTCGGCGTTTTCCAATTTTTGTTTCTGTTCATCTACCATCCGTCGTTCTTCGTCGCTCATATTCTCATAGACATAGGCGTTGCCCACTTCTTCAGCTTTTCCGATTTTCAGGATCTTTCCATTGCGGAGGAGCATCGCTCGATCACAATACCTCTGTACGACAGAGATGTCATGAGTGACGATGATGACGGTCCGCCCCATATCTCGATATTTGGCAAATTCCTCCAAACACTTACTCTGAAAATTGCTGTCCCCCACAGCCAGTACCTCGTCCATAAGCAGTATATCGCGATTCGCGTAGATGGAGACGGAGAAAGCGAGACGGACCTGCATCCCACTGCTATAATTCTTCAATTTCTGATCAATGAAGCGCTCCAGCTCGGAAAATGCTACGATAGCATCAAATTTCTCATCAATCTGCTTTTTAGTCATTCCCAGCACGGTGGCGTTCAGATAGACATTGTCCCTGCCAGAGAGTTCGGGATTGAAACCTATTCCGAGCTCCAAAAATGGCGATATGAGACCGCTTATCTGTACTTTTCCACTATCTGCTTGATAGATGCTGGCAAGGACCTTCAGAAGCGTGCTTTTACCGCTTCCATTGCGTCCAATGATGCCAAAGAATTCCCCTTTCTTCACTTCAAAAGAAACATCGTCAAGGGCTTGGAATTCTTCATAGCCCCTATTTCTATTGAATGCCGAAACAACTGCACCACGAACACTACTCACTTTCTCGTGAGGTATACGAAAGGCCTTGCTGACGTTTTTGACTGAAATGGCAATATCTTTGTTCATCATCTGTCTATTGTACCTTATTTTTTGCATTTTTGCATTTTTTTAACGTATTTTCTGATACAATAGACAATATAATCTTTTGGTGTCTTTCTTATATGATTAGTTTGTTGGATATTGTGCGTAGTCGGGAATTTCGCTTCCCTTTATTGGTCTGTATAAGTATTCTCACTGCATTTGTGTCGGGTATCTCATGGTTTTATGGTATTGCCATTCTCATTGGCATCGTGCAACTCTTGGGTGAATCCTACGAACGGATCAGGATGAACAAATGGAACTTGGACTACCTCGCTTTTCTCACGCTCATCACGGCACTCTGGTTGGATGCTATCTTGGCTGGGGCTGTTATTTCTCTCATGATAGCGGTCAGTGCCGGACTTGAAAAATACGGCTCGAGTCATGCCGAAAAAACCCTGCGTGGTCTCTTTGCCAATATTCCCAAAAAAGTTTTGGTGCAACGGGGTGACAATACAATTGAAATGCCCATTCAATCCGTCAATAATGGTGATGTTTTGATAATCCGTCCCCAAGAAATGTTGGCTTTTGAGGGAAAACTCATATCCAAACGGGCCATTCTCAACGAAGCCAATTTGACGGGAGAGATAGAGCCGGTCACTTATCGAGAAAAATCTATTCTACAAAGTGGATCTATTAATGTCGGTGAGGCTCTGCAGATAGAAGTCATAGGTAATTTTGAGAGTTCTGGATATCGCAAAATTTTGTCGTTGGTAGAGGAAGGGAAACAACACCCTTCACCAATGGTACGTTTGGCGGAACGTTATAATTTTTTCTTTACTTTCTTTGCGTTGGCACTCGCCATTGGAGCTTATGGGGTTACGAATGACTGGCAACGTTTTCTCGCAGTCCTGGTCATTGCGACACCGTGTCCCCTCCTTATCGCTGTACCCGTGAGTTTTATCGGCGGACTCAACAAAGCTGCGCGCAAAAATATCATTATCAAAAGTCCGTTTGTTCTGGAGCTTCTCGCAAAAACCAAAACATTTTTCTTTGATAAAACGGGGACACTCACTCTCGGAGAACCTCATCTCAAAAAAATAATAGTCCATGATCATACCTACTCCCAAGATGACGCACTCGCTATCGCCGTTGCCCTGGAGCGCTATTCGTTTCATCCCATCGCCAAAGCGTTCAATAAAGCTTTTACAGTGTCCTTGACAGATATTCCGGATGCTCAGAATGTTACAGAGAAAATGGGCGAAGGTATTTTTGGAACGGTCAATGGTACATCATATCGTATCATCCGCGCTCAAGACAACACCGAAAGTGGTATCGTGGTTGATCTGAATGTTGACCTTCATCATGAATCCCGCCTGATCGCTCGTTTCTTTTTTGATGATATTCTCAAGTCCGATGCCGATGAATTGTTCACGTACCTACAAGAACGAGGTTACACGCTCGGCATCTTGACCGGTGACAGAAAGGTCAATGCGGAACGGATATTTGGTCCGTTCAAATTGCCAATCTACGCTGACTGCCGTCCAGAGACCAAAACTGCTCTCATCCAACGTCATCAGGCAGAAGGAAAATTAGTCGGGATGGTGGGTGACGGGATGAACGACGCGCCAGCACTCGCACTGGCGGATATCGGTATTGTTTTCTCCGGAACAGAGAATAGCGCTTCAATTGAGGCAGCGGACGTTGCTATTTTTGGACGAGATGCATGGCTCATCCGTGATGCTATCCATATCGGACGCCGTTCATATACCGTCGCGCTACAAAGTATCATCATTGGTATAGGGCTCTCAGTATTTGGCATGCTTCTGGCATCTCTCGGCTATATTTCCCCTCTCTCCGGTGCCATTATCCAAGAATGTATTGACATCGTTGTCATCGTCAATGCGCTTCGATCGACGTATTGACAAGTTTCTCCGCTGATTGGGTATCGAGGAAAACAAAGGACTGAATAGCGGTATCAATTTCAGCCATGTGATCACCCAAACCGTCATAACGGATTTGATAGATATGTTGCTTGTGCTTGATAACAATGATTTTCTGACTTGCATCGGCAGAAAGTGTCCCGATAAATGCTGTCTCTCCGTTGAAGGTTATGGGACGGACGGCGGTAAACATCGGGTCTTGTCCGTATTCAATGATATCTTGTGGAGCGTCTGGTGAAGTATGGGTTACTTGAGTGATATCGGGCGTAAAGATGATGGTTATCAAAGCAGAATCTGCATCCACCGTTTCTTCTGTTTGTTCCAACAACAGTATTCCACGATCCGTATCACCACGTGCCTCAGACATCTCCGCCCGCATCCATTCAACGGGGTACGTAATACCAAAAGAAAAATCTTTACTCTCATAATATTCCGTCTCTGCCGATACTGAGTCCTCTTGGTTTTCTGTATCTTCTTCTGCGAGCATTTCTTCAGGAGGATGCTCTGCAGTGTAAGACACGGGGTCATTGCATGAGGTGTCTTCTGCTAGTGCCGTCGTCTCATCGCACAAAGTAACATAACAATCTTTTTCATCAGGAGAACAAGTCCACATATCGCAATTTTCGTCCTGAGAATAACAAAACGGAATGTTTTTAGCATTCCGTTGTTGTAATTTATAATAGGTGGTGTCTTCTTCTGTGTTGTTGGCACATTCTTCACCAGACGCAGAGTCACAAACAGACAGGAAACAGGCTTCGGTAAAGGGATCACACTCTGACCTTCCTTGAATTATGTAGTCATGTAACACGACATACCGATAGTACGTCACCATGATTGTTCCCGTAAGAATCAGGAAAAAAATCAAGAAGAATAATTTTGATTTCTTATCCATAACGATATAATAACGCTACTCTGAAAGTATATCATAAAAACGCGCAAAAAAACAACCTGTATTCGAACATGCGAACACAGGTTGGTTGTCTGATGGACAAAGTTGCTTCTTAGAAAGTGATCCGTATACCACCGACCATTGATGTTTCCGTATCACTATCAACAAGCGGAACCGCCATCCAGAGACTGACGTGTTCTCCTGGAGACCAACTGACGCGCGGACCGATACCTGGACCTTTCTCTCCGTATACACCGACCATGACATCATCGCTGATAGCATACTCTGTGTATGCTTGGTAGTACCAGGGATTGGTATCATCCGCATAATGCTCCACGGTCACTTCGGTAACCGTCTTGTCTGTTGCCAGATAGACAAACCCCGCAATCGTCCGATGGATACTTTCATTGTTGTCTGTATCGGATAGATACCGTGCCCCACCGACACTCAAGCCGACTTCAAAATTCGGTGTAATATAGTAGGCCAGACCAGCTGTCACTTCTGTGTACCCGTGTGCGGTAATGATATCCACGGTCCCAGAAAGCTTCTCTGTCAATTCCCCCTCGCCATATACTTCCCACGGTTGATAATCCTGACCGTAACGCGTGGTTTGTAATGAACCCGAAAACCAGGATTCCTCTTTTTGAGGAGTTTCTTCATCAGCGTGGACATCGGACGTCCAGCAGGTCACGGTTGCAACAGAGGCGATGACGCAATGCTTCAGTTTCATGGATATATCCTCCCAAGAAAATCATCATATGTTCAAAGAACCATTTTGTCATACTTTTGAACCAGTCAAAAGTAGCTTTTTATAATAGCACTTTTTTGCATAAATGTCAAGCTAGAATTGGATGGTGTCCTAGAAAAGCTTCGCAAACCAGTGAGCGAAATTAAACGTGTTATTTTCAGCAGTGATATAGGCCTGTAACTTGGTGGCTTCACTGCGCAACACTGATACCTGACTCATCAAGATTTCTTTGACAGCGGGATCCGTCATTTGAGTGGCAACATTTTCTAATGTGGTCGCCCGATTATCAATCGCCGTCGCCTGGGTACTCAATACAGCGAGAGCATCACTTTCGGGACCAAACAAAGTCTTGGTCAAAGCACTGCGCGAATTCGCTTCTGCCAATTTTTGTTTCAGAATCACGGAATCGATTTTTTGTTCGGTTGCTATGCCCCTCACTTGGTGGGAAACATTATTGTCATCCCCATCTACAAAATCTGCGACATATTCCATATCCTTGAAAAGCTCATCTGCCTCATCATCGTAATGCTTCAATATGTCATCATCTCCTCCTAAAACGATGATATTTGCTTCTATCAAACTTTGCAAACGTTGCACGCGTTTTTCAAAGACTCTGATTGTATCACGGGTTACCGTATCGGGATACATACTCAACAAAGTCGTAAAAAAAGAAAAATCTGCTTGCAAATAAGAAAGTTGATTTTTGAAGAGAGTCGTATCGCCGTGCAAATCATTCAGTATGACTATTTTTTCAGCTACTTGAGCAAAGCGCTTTTCTACTTTGGATATCTCTTCAGCAATTTTTTTGGTATCGTGCAAATCCTCTTGAACAGAGTGAGTTGTCCTCTTAACCTGCTTGGTCAACATTTTGGCTTCTTCCAAATTGTTGGTATCAAAAGCGATGCTTATTTTTTCCAAATCAGACTCTGCCAAGTTCAGACGTGTCAAAGCCGATGAAGTATCCGTACCCTCCTTCTGTTTTTCCAAAAGATGCTTTTGGGCTTCCACTATATCCTGACGTAATTTCAAAAGAGTCTTGTCCTTTTCTTGATACATACCGTGTTCGCTCTCCGGTACATCTTCCGATTCAGTGTCATCTTTGACTTCATCGTCTTCATATTCCTCTCCTTCATCTTCTTTCTCGTATATTTTTTCGGCTACCTTCTTTTGAGACTCCAACTTTCTTTCCGCATCTTTTTTCTCCTGCTCTCTTCTCTGTTCATCATTCTTTTTCTTGGTTTCTTCTTGCTTTTTTGAATCTTCATTTTCTTCTTTTTCTTCCGGCTCTTCCGAATCTTCATTTTCTTCTTCTTCATCTTCTTCTTCCGAATCTCTTTCATCATCTGCCCAAGAATTTGGTAATAGAGTCAATCTATTGTGTGTGACAATGGCTGAAATCCCCAGAAAAGAACTGAATGCCAAAAAAACAATGACCACGGAAGCCATTATCCCCATACCCTGGTTTTTTGTTTTTGCCATATTATTTTTTACAACAATTTACACAAAGATATATTATCTCCACTGCTATTGTATAATACAAAAAATGAAAAATCAAACTCCTTATTTGTGAATGATAAGATGCTGAAAAATATGCAGTGTCGCTTGCGCTGATTTTTTCCAAGAAAAAAGCTTGGCACGGTTGATGCCTCTTTGTCGAAGTGTTTCACCAAATTCCGGAAACAACAATACTTGTTGCAAAGCCTGCAAAAGCTCATCGGGCTGATAGGGATCAATCAAAACACCGGCATCCCCCACCACTTCTGGTAAAGATGAAGAGTGTGACGCAATCACTGGCACTCCGCATGCCATCGCTTCCAAAGGAGGGAAGCCAAATCCTTCATACAGAGAAGGGTATACAAAGACGCTTGCCAGATTGTAGAGCGCTGTCTTGTCTGCATCGGCGATGAAACCAGGCAACACAATATTTTTCCGATAGGGAGATTGTTCTATTTCTTGCAAGATTTCTTTGTCTTTCCAACCAGGTGTGCCGGCGATAACGAGAGCGTATTTATCCAATACAGGATTGTTGAGACGACGGAGCGCCTCATAACTGCGCAACAAAGCGATGATATTCTTGCGTGGTTCGAGTGTCGCCAACGCCAAAATACAACGATAGGGTAAATGATATTTTTCTTGAACCCGAACCAGCTCTGTATCATTGCGACTCATCGGGTGAAAGCGATTGTCTATACCGCTCGGAATCACGCTTACTTTCTCGGAAGCTATTGCATAGTATGTTATCACGTCATCCTTGGTAGATTGAGACACGGCGATAACCTGATCGGCTCTGCGCACCAAACGACGAAAATCAATCAGAAAGTGCCAAAAACGCCGTTTCCATGAAAAAGTCTCTGGAAATAATTCAAAGGAAAGATCATGAGCGGTTACGACCAATTTCGTGCGTGCCGACAACGCCACAAAGTTCAAATTGGGTAAAAAAAACACGTCTACACCTCCCAGCAAACGATCAAGCTTGGGGAAACGCACATACCACAACGCCATATTCAGGAGTTTGTTGGGAAAATGAAAGGTTTTCAAAGTAACATGAGGGTGCTGAGTCGCCCACTGAAAATCTGGTGCTGTCCGCTTCCATGCATTGAAAAAAAGAATATATTCGTTTTTGTGATCCAGCCGAAACAAATCCTGAAGCAACGCAATGGTATATTCTTCCACTCCGGTATGTTTGCCTTCTGCCAAACATCGTACATCAATCCCTATGCGCATAATCCGTACATGCTGAGTAAATCTTTTCTGTATCGTCTTTGTACTTTGTTTTGCTTTTGACTACACTTGTCTCTCTTATTATTTACTGTCTGTCTGCCAGTAGTGACGAAAGAGTGTTCCCCAAAATCCAAAGAAAAGTCCGCAGACCACCGCAACAGCAAATGTGAGAGGCAAAGAAATGCGTGCATCGGTAATAACCGGCTCACTTCCGATAATCACAAACCAATTCGTTTCTTGGTTTCCCTGATTGAGTGTGACAGCATACTGATTGAGAACAGTCGTCATATTCATGGCGATATCTTTCAGGGGTTGAACGTTGGCATTGCTATACGTAACTTCAATAACTTGTGAGGAGAGTCGTTTGGCGACAAAAGGGGTGTTTGAGGAAACCTCCACTGCCGTTGACTGATAAATATCTTCTACGATACGTGGAGCACTGAGCCAACGTACCACCGTATCCGCAAAGCGCTCATCTGCCTGCAGACGATAGAAACTATCATACGTATAGTCTTGAGTATCTTGTGTACCAGTACGTCCGATATTGAGCAACAAGGTTGCTTGATAACGTATCGGCTGATTGATATACCACACCAATGCTATCGCCACAATAGCGATAGTTATCCCCCAAAAGATGACGGATTGTTCTCTGAAAATGCGGAAGTATTCTTTGAGTTCCATAGGTTGATGATGTGATCAATGTGATAACGGAACAATCTGACGAGCTTGCAGGTGTTGCGCCAAACTCTTTTCAATGATGTCTTGTATTGTAGCCTTAAATCGCTCTTTGTCAAAGGACAGCGCGCGTGATCGGATATACGTCGCATCATACTGCATGGTCTCAAATTGTTGAACGGCCTGTACAATAGCTTCTGGTGTCTGTACGTCAAAGAAAACACCCATTTTTGTTTCTTCCAAATGTTCCACGATATCTCCACCACGATAGGCGATTAAAGGACGACCGGACGCCATCGCTTCAATAGCAACGATGCCAAAATCTTCTTCCTGCGGAAAAACAAAACCGCGACATTCTGCATAGTAACGAGGCAAATCAGTTTCTGGTACACGTCCGAGAAATTCAATAGTCGGACCAGCCATTTTCTTGAGACGTTCCATTTCTGGTCCACGTCCGATAATTTTGAGCGGTAATTTCAAATGATTGAAGGCTTGAATGGCGATGTCATGACGTTTATAGGCAATGAGACGTCCCACCATCAAAAAATACGGCTGAGTTGTTTGAGCGATATAAAATCTTTCCACATTGACTGGTGGATGAATGACAAGAGAGTTTTTCCGATAATATTTTTGAATACGCTTGCCGACAAAATCAGAATTGGACAAGAAAATGTCCACCCGATCGGCACTTGCTTTGTCCCAAAGACGTATCGGACTCATAAAAAATGGAACGAGTGTGCGAATAAACGCAGGAAAACCGAAATCTTGCGTGTATTTTTGGCAATCATCCCACGCATAACGCATTGGAGTATGCATATAACAAATGTGTAAAGTTTCTGGACGAGTAATGATACCCTTGGCATAGCTCGAAGAATCTGACAGTACGATGTCATAGGGCGTAAAATCAAATTGCTCGATGGCCAACGGCATCAACGGCGGGAAAAAACGATGTTGTTTTCTAGCAAATGGCAGGCGTTGTAAGAAAGATGTATAAATACGTTTGTCCGAAAAAACACCGTGCATCGCCTCACGGTCATAGAGCAACGTATAAATCGGTGCGTACGGAAACATTTCCGTAAACGCCTCCAAAACTCGTTCCGCTCCCCCATACTGTACCAAGTAATCATGTACCAATGCGATTCTCATGCCAGTAATTCTTATAATCCGTGTGATACCTTATTTCGCAAATGTTCTTCATACGTGATAGAAAACACTGTTTCACCTGTCTTTGGATCACTCAAAAAGTAGAAGTAGGGATTGACTTGCGGATAGATGGCACTACGCAAAGACACGAGCCCTGGATTGCCAATCGGTCCGGGCGGTAACCCTGAATGGATATAAGTATTGTATGGGGATGCCGTGCGTGTTTCCGCAAAAGTATGCTGAATTTTGTCGATACCTAATATATATTTGACCGTCGCATCGCTTTCCAAAGCCTGTCCACTAGCGAGACGACGCAAAAACAGGTCACTGACCAACGCACGATCTTCCGCTGACCGCACCTCATTTTCAACAATACTCGCTAAAATCAATGCGGAAAAAAAATCACCATGTCTCTTGATCGCTTCATTTTTCAATGTTGTATCCACCTTGGTATCAAAATTTTCCAACATTTTTTCTATAATCGCCTCAGCAGAAGTTTGTGGATAGAAAAAATAGGTATCAGGAAAAAGAAACCCTTCTAAAGATGCGTTTTGAGGAATATTATGCAAAAAAATAAATCGTTCTCGCCATTCTTCTTTCGGTTTTTCCACCAACGCCAGAAAAGCTGATCCCGGTAAGGAATGAGCGGTCAAACGTTCTGCCATTTGACGCGCATCCCAACCCTCAGGAAAGGTGATTTTGATATCTCGTGGTACGACCATACCTTTGGTGATAATCATAATAATCTCTGCGACGGAAAAATCACCGCGTAAAGCATAGGTACCGGCAACCAGTTGCTTTGTTTTTCCTTCGCGTACCAATTGCCACAACAGCGCATAGCGAGAGGAAATGATGCCCGTTTCTTGGAGACGTTTTGCCACCGAAAACATATCTTCTCCTTGTTCTAGAACAAATCGTTGTTCTTGAGTAGTAATACCGCGACCATTTTTTATCTCAAAAGAAAAATACAAAAAGACCCCGGAGGTCAAGAGTGATAATATGGTAGCGATCAAAAGAAAGGTACGCACAGAGAAAGCTATTAAACTGATTTTTGAATCAATGGCACAAAAGTAAAGCCCGGAAATTCTTCTTTGTAGAAATCATTTTCACCGCGTTTCTCCAGATAGACCAGATGATTGTGAATAGGAATTACCATTTTTCCTCCCAATACTAACTGTTCTTTCAAAGCACTGGGTACTTCGTCGGCTGCTGCTGATACCAAAATACGATCATATGGTGCATGCGCATCGTATCCATTATGACCATCGGCAATAGCGCATTCCACGATACCCGCGCTCACCATACCAAACTTTTCTACGTTGCGCTTGGTCATTTCATATAATTCTGGCAAAACTTCTAAAGCTGCCACCTTGCCTGATTTTCCAGTGATATTACCCAAAAGCGCGCTGGTCCATCCAGAACCACTACCAATATCCATCATCTTTTGACCCGACAGAGGAGCCAGCAATTCAAGCATAATCGCTACAATGGTCGGCTGTGAAATCGTCTGTCCAAAACCAATCGGCAAAGCAATATCAGCTTCCGCCTGTTCTTCAAACTCAGACGGAACAAAATCAGCACGTGTTATACTGTAAAATGCTTGGATAATCTGATCCGATTTCAAATAGCCATTACGAATCAACAACTCTATCCATCCACTGCTCATAAAAATCAAACAGTTAGAGACCAATTACCTGAATACGGATATCGCGTTTGCGTGCGCCATCAAACTCAACCGCAAAAATACTCTGTCGTTCGGTAATGAGAAGTTTACCTTTTTCTATGGGGATAGTCTCACTGTTACCCAGTAAGATAGATTTGCAGTGTGAATGACCGTTACTCCTTCCATCGGAAGATGTTTTGCGACGTAATTCAAAAAGATCATGG
Organism: Minisyncoccota bacterium; assembly: GCA_051306005.1. Classification (GTDB taxonomy): domain Bacteria; phylum Patescibacteriota; class Minisyncoccia; order Moranbacterales; family UBA1568; genus UBA1568. The sequence goes on along the minus strand of JBPPMJ010000003.1, from coordinate 246,508 downwards.
GAATATTGGTCGTCTACCGGCGCGATTTTGTACAAGATTCGCATGAAATCTTGCAACAGCATTGGTTCATTATGATTGACAATCACACTCATTGTAGTGTGAGGTACATACACCAGCACTTGCCCTTCGCGAACACCGGAACGATCAATAATTTCTTGTACCTGATCAGTGAGATCAATAAATTGAATTTGAGATTTACTCTCCAAGTCAATTCTTTCTTTATGGATTTTCATAGAAGTTAGGTTGCAATTAAATGCTCTCCAATTCACTTTGCAATTTCTCTTTTTGTTGAACACCGACAAACTCCTTAACCACTTTCCCTTCTTTGAAAATCTTGAGTGACGGAATAGACATGACACCATATGTCTGCGCAATACCGGGATGCTCATCCACATTGAGCTTGCCGATTTTGGCAGATATTATTTCAGTCGATAATTGATCAATCACCGGTCCCATCATTTGACACGGTCCGCACCATGGTGCCCAAAAATCTACCAAAACTGGCTTGTCGCTCTGCAATACTTCTTGTTCAAAATTCTCTTGCGTCAATTCAAGTGCCATAAACATATTTCACCTTTACCAATGACCAAAGTACACTGATAAAAGCATATAAAAAAATTATTACTATTATTAATAATATAGCACGATTTCAAAAAAGAGAAAAATAAGGAGGTTCATTCAACGGCATTAGCTGACTTATTTCCTCAACACCGCCAAAAAGGCACTGCTCGGAATAGATACTTTTCCCATATCACGCATTTTCTTTTTCCCTTTTTTCTGTTTTTCAAGCAGTTTTTTCTTACGAGAAAAATCGCCTCCGTATAATTTACCAGTCACGTCTTTGCGATAAGCGGAAATGGTTTCTCGGGCAATCACCTTGCCACCAATACTTGCTTGAATAGCCACAGAAAAATTCTGACGTGGAATGACCTCTTTTAATTTTTCCACCACTCGTCTGCCTTCTGACTGAGCGTCACGACGTGGAATCATACGCGCGAAAGCATCAATCGGCTCCCCTGCCACCATGATATCCAACTTGACCACGTCACTTGACCGATAACCAATAGGTTCATAATTCATAGAAGCATAGCCTGAAGAAACACTTTTCAAATCATCATGAAAATTAGTGATAACATCCATAAGCGGTGCTTCAAAAGTCAAGAGAGCGCGTTCGGCATCAATATATTCAGTATTGCGATATTCAGAACGAATGGATTGCGCCAAACTCATTACATTGCCCAAATATTCACTAGGAACGACAATAGAAAGTGTGACATAGGGCTCATAAATCGCCTCAATGATAGATGGGTCTGGCATATCGGTTGGTGAATACAACGATCGACGCTCCATTTCACCGCGTACCTGCAATTCATATACGACGGATGGTGTCGTAATGGTAGGTGCCATCCCAAACTCACGTTCCAATCGCGCCTGAATAATTTCCAGATGAAGCAAACCCAAAAAACCACAACGAAATCCTCGTCCCAGTGCCTGATTGCTCTCCGGCTCGAAAGTAAACGCTGCATCATTGAGCTTCAATTTGTCCAACCCATCACGCATCAACGTATACTCATCCCCATCCACTGGATAAAAACTTGCATAGACTGCGGGCTTTATTTCTTTGTATCCCGGCAAGCGTTTGAGAGTAATCGTTTCACGCTCTTTTGGTTTATGAATGATAGTATCCCCAACACGACAATGTCCCACTTCCTTCAATCCGGTTGCGATATATCCGATATCGCCAGCACGCAAACAATCGGTTGGTACGAGACTTGGTCTAAAAAGACCTACCTCGACGGTCATACCTTCTTTGGTCGTTCCGAGCATATGCAACAGATCATCGCGCTTCACTGTTCCGTCAACAATTTTGACATATGCAACCACACCCTTATATACATTGTAAACGGAATCAAATATCAAAGCACGCAATGGTTGATCAACGTTACCCTGCGGAGCAGGTACGCGTTCAATGACCCGTTCCAGCACTTCTTGTACCCCGATGCCTGTTTTGCCAGAAGCCAAGAGAATGTCTTCTTCGGCACAACCCAAAATATGCACAATTTCTTTTTTTGTTTTTTCCACTTCGGCATTCGGAAGATCAATTTTGTTGATAACAGGAATGACCTCCAAACCCTGCCCGATAGCCAGATAGAGGTTGGCAAGTGTCTGTGCCTGTACTCCCTTGGTTGCATCTACCAAGAGAATCGCTCCTTCGACCGCTGCCAATGAGCGTGAGACTTCATAATGAAAATCAACGTGGCCGGGCGTATCAATCAGGTTAAGTGTATACGTCACACCGTTATATATAGAATGCATCTGAACTGGTTGAAGCTTAATCGTAATTCCTCGTTCACGTTCAAGATCCATTTGATCCAAAAGCTGTTCTTTCATCTTGCGCATCTCCACCGTTTTCGTCAATTCCAAAAGACGATCAGCCAAGGTTGATTTCCCATGATCAATATGCGCGATGATGCAAAAATTGCGGATGTTATCTTGATAAGAAGCCATATGATCAACGGTAAAGGAAAATTCTATGAAAAGCAAGGGAAGATTACATACAATACACTTATCTCTTTTACCAATCCCCGCGTTCGGGATGGTCTTCCGCCAAAACGGCCGTTTCAGGGTAACGTAACACTTTGCATAAAAAGAAACGTTTGATCATCGACAATTCTTCTATTTTGAACCAATGACACAACAGAATAAAAGTGACGCCACCGATTGTGAGTCCGGTCACAAGCTGGAGAAATACTTCAATAAATGTATCCAATTCATTAGTGGTCAAAGCGAATACGGATTTGGAAAACTGTGCAACTCCACCCGCAAGACCTGACGCGATCAATACTTTGATCAGAGGCCAAGTAAAAAGTCGATCATTCCAAGTGGAAAGTTGCTTGCGTAACATCGCATACAACAACAAGAAATTGAGCGTGGTGCTCAATGAAAAGGCGATAGCCAAACTGAAAACGCCGTATTTCGGTAACAAAAGAGCGATAAGCAAAACATGTACCGCCTCACTCACCATGGCGATATACAGTGGTGTCATGGTGTTTTGAAACGCAAAGAATGCTCGCGCGAATAACGGTATGAGACTTTGTGCAAAAAGACTCATGGCCAGAAATTTCAATATCTCAAACGTAACAATCGTATCTTCCCAGTTGAAAGAGCCTGATCCCAAAATAACACGCACAAATTGGGCACGAAAAATAATCATAAAGATGCTAATAGGCAGGACAAAAAAAACAATGCGTCTTGCCGAAGCGGTAAAAACACGGAAAAAATCTTTTTCTTTTTTCTCTGCAACCAGCAAACTCAGTGATGGAAAAACCGCAATGGAAAAAGCGATGCCAAACAAACCCAGCGGAACACTTTGAATATTGTTTGCTAACGTAAAAGCCGACAAACTACCAGAAACCAAAGTTGAAGCAAAAAATGTTACCACCAAAAAACTAATCTGATTGATACCCATCCCGAGAGAACGTGGTATCATAAGCTTGATCACCCGACGCACTGATTTTTCCCGCCATATCAGAGGTAATGCCAGCGTATATCGAAAACCGGAACGACGAAACGACGGATACTGAATCATCATATGCAGGATAGAGCCCAAAACGACGCCCCATGCCAAGCCGACCGAACCAAAAAATGGCACCAACAAAATGGCACCAACAATAATTCCGATATTGTACACAATAGGTGCCAAAGAATACGCGAGAAAATGTTTAAAAGAAACAAGGACACTGCCAAAAAGTGCGCTGATGGCAAGAAAAATTGGACTCAGCAACATAATTCTAGTGAGCGTCACTACCAACTCTTGTTTCTCAACGGAAAATCCTGGCACCATAACACGAATCATTATCGGCGTAAATATCATCCCTATCAAAGACACGACTCCCAAAATCAGTAACAAGGCGCTCAGCAATCCGGAAACCAGTTGCCACGCTTCTTGTTCTTTTTTGGCGGTCATATACTCTGTAAAGACTGGAATAAGAGCAACAGATAATGATCCCAACACCAAAAAGCTGTACAAGGTATCAGGGATACGAAATGCTGCGTAATAGGCGTCCAATACATCACCAGCGCCAAAAGACGATGCAAAAACCCTATCACGAAAAAATCCGAGGAGACGACTGACAATACCAGCCGATGCGATCAAAAAAGCCGCCCCGCCAATGGTTTGACTTGGAGAGCGACTCCATATTGTTATAGTCTTTACATATCTATTCAACATACTATTTTTTAGCGATGCCAAAAACAAGACCGGTAAAAACGTCCGTTTTGAGGTTTGTTTCTAGATGCCATTCTCGTCCGTACGGTAACAGATTTCCGTTCAATTGCCAAATCGGCTGAATAGTATCAGGAAAAATGACGGATGAAAAAAATGTGCTCCCAGGTGAACCAGATTGCTTTTGATGCAGAAGAGAATAGGCATCGACATCACCAGACTGAATATTTGACACATTGAGCGTAAAAGGCAAGCGGTAACGATATTCAACCATCACGGATTCTTGAGGACTCACATATACCCAACTACCAAAAACGGTCTTGCCTGCTTCTTGTGAAATGCGCGTGCCACTCTTTTCATCAATACGTGTATTTTTTTCTTCCTGCTGTACATCATCATCACGTCGAAAACCAAGTGCATCATAATCCAAAGGTGCTTCAGGAAATTCCCACGTCCCTCCTTTTGCAGACAAAAGTTCCGATCCAGCCGGCACATACACACGCATATAATCGGCGTTCACCCGATTCCACCAATCATACGGTGTTTGCCCTCCTCGATGTGTACGTGTAATGGTCACTGTATCCACAATGGATCCATCCGTGTCGATTTCTGCTCGATGTTTTATCGTTTCATCGATGACACCATCTGTTTTGTATCCATTGATATTGGTATGCACTACCGACAAGAAGTCTTTGGATGTTGGTAACAAACGGCCAGACCAACCCGCTTCATCGATAAAAGCCTGTGTTTCCGCATGACGCGTATAGAGTAAAATGTGTTTTTCATTCAATCCCTCTACGAGTGCTTCCGCTATGCCATACAGCGTCTCCTTGTCCTGCGTAGAAAAAACTTTTTCCAAAAGTAATACGGAGAGGTCAGCCAACACTTTTTTTGGCTGGTTTTCTTCTTTATCATATTTTTCTTCTACTTGTTCCTGAATAATCGGAATGAAATTATTCGCATCCACAGTCAAGCCATATTGTGGCATGGTTATTGGTCCGATGACAGACAATAATTTTTGCATCACTGTCGGTGTCAGTGTTATTACTCCGTCCACAGTCGGTCCACCAGTCTTTTCATAGAAAAAAATAGCTTTTTCGGCAGAGGTCGGAAAATCAGGAAACCAATTACTATCGTGCAAGCTCCAGGCGGCACTGACTTTCTGAATCGGTTTTGGAGGAACAATATTTTCTTTGAGTTGACCATCTGGATTAAAAATACCGTCCACAAAAAATTGACGCACCTTGCCATCATTCACATCCAAGAGTGCATAACTCCCGATAAATCCGCCTGTCGGACGCAATTCATGATTATTTTGAAACAAAAAAAGATATTTTCGTGGCCCGTGTCCGCCCAATAATTCTTCCATCAACACTTCATGTTGTTCAAATTGCTTGATCAGAGAAATCAAAACGGGTAAATCCGTACGCATTTTGAGAAATATATCATGTTTTTCTTCCGGTAAATCACTTAACGTGATTTTCTGCAGTGCCGTATTACCAGCTTCCAGTTCTCTCAATGCTGATTGTAAAGGCTGACGGATGCGCGCCATAAATTCCAACAAAGAAATGTTACTGCCTGTTGGATAAGTATCTTTGGATTGAGAAAGTTCTGTAGCTACTTGTGACAACGGAATACCGGCAGCAGCAAAGTGCTTGCCAGCCTCAAAAGCATATTTTCCAGAGGCAACTTGTGAGACTCCCGGAATAAAACGGGCGATATTGAGCAATGGTCCTCCACCCCACAACGCAATCTCATCTGCAGAACGTGCAAAAGTGATGTATGCATCCTGAAAATGCTGAAGCGAGCTGTCAAAATGTTCTGTTTCAATATTCTCAACCGCTAAAAGGATATCTTGATATCCGGACTCGCCATTCTGCAATAATTCCTGTTTTCCTGTCCATAATTTGAAAGCAGACAATCCCACCGCTCCAAACATTAACACGAAGATTACAACAACAATCCACCACCAAAAACGTGATTGAAACTGAAGCGCTATCAAGGATTTGGATTTGGGTTTGGGTTTGGGTTTGGGCTCTGGAATCAGATACCGTTGCCGTACCTGAGACAACACATCTTCAAACAATGGATCTGTATGATGCGCAGGTGGTGAGACAAACGAAACAGACGCGACACTTTGGGGACGAGGCGTAGGGCGAATATCAGATATATGACGTGGTCGTCCTTGATGAGACGGCAAAGACATACGCGAACATTTTTTATTTTTTTTATTTCACGTACTGACATTATAGAGCTCAGCAGTTTTTTGCGCCATACTCTGCCAACTATATCGAGCACACTGCGCATAGCCCAAAGCGGTCAACCGATGACGAACAGCCACTGAGTCAAGCACCTCCGTTAGAACGGATTGCAATGAAGTCACTTGATCTGGGGAAAAATAATACGCTGAGTCACCCAATATCTCCGGCAATGATCCTTGATTGGAAGCCAAAACTGGCAGTCCATAGGTCATCGCCTCAAGCGGTGGGAGTCCAAAGCCTTCGTAGAAAGATGGGAAGATATAACAACGAGCAAAACGATACAAAATACTCAAATGTTTATCGTCCACAAAACCGGTAAACAAAACATTTGAAACATTATGTTGACGTGCCGATTGTTGCAACTGAAGAAAAAAATAATCCTCCTTGCCCACAAAAACAAATATACTGTTCGGAAAAAGAACAGCTGTTTGCACAAGGAGTTCTAAATTTTTGTGCGGATACGCATTACCAACATACAAAACATACGATTTAATTATAGCATGCGATGTTGCTTTTTGTGTGTTTTTGGTATCCTCCGTAAGCCCGATTGATGCCAGAAAAGGTACGGTTTCCACAGGTGGGCACCAATAACAAAAATTATCGGCGGACTCATAGGTGATACTTATTTTATCGCGTGCCATCGGATAGTGCGATATGATATCATCAGCAGTAAATCGTGAGACTGCGATAATGTGTTGCGCTCGCATAATTGCTCTGGCAATGACAAAACGATACGCATAAAATTTCAACGTATACAGAATAATCGGACGGGTCGTATTTCTGCGTGTCGGATACCGTAGTAAAATCAAATCGTGAATGGTGACGATGAATTTTTTTGGATACCAGAAAGGTACATTGAAATGTGTAAAATGCATCACGTCAAGATGGTATCGCAACAACACCCAAGGAAATAAAAACTGTTCCGCAAAACCATACCATTTAAAGCTAACGAACACTTTGGAAAAACGTGGATTTTTTGGTGTGTACTCATCAAAATTGTCTCGCCCCAAAAAAATCACGTACTCATTTCCATCGTTCAGCACATCCAGATGCGCAATCAGTTTTTCCGTATAGCGACCCAGCCCTTTGCCGACCGACCCATAAAAACGGGCATCAATCCCAATGCGCATACAGGCTTATTTTTTTTTGGAAATTATCTCATTGTCCTTTTCTTCACTACCATATTTGTCGACAGAAAACAACAAGAGAGCTTGCGAAGCAAGAATTTTGAATACATCAATATCATCGGTGTGATTATTAGTTTTGGCAAAAATAATATACGCCAAGGCCCCCTTGACTCGCAATGGTGACCGTACAATACAATATCCATTTTCTTCCCAAAATGTTTTTTTGGATGCCAACATCATTGGCGCTTCAAAAACAGCAAATTCCACCGTATGATCAGGCTCGTATATTTTCAGTGTCGTTTTGTGTATCGCATCCACAAAACGCAAAGATACCTTGTCCGTTTTTGCTAATGTTTGCGCTGCCGTCAAAATAGACTGAAAGGCCTCCAAATGACCATTATCAAGCAAATCTGATGTTTCTTTTGGCAGATGAAACATCACTTCTTTCAATATATCTATCTTACGATTCATTTCGCCAATATAGGAATAGGAATCCGAGAGATCTTTGGTAATTAATGTCGCACGCTTTTGCAAATGCATTTTTTCCTGAAAAACACGGATTAACGCTTTTTCTTTGGCCAGATACAATAAAAACCCGAATGTTCCAAAACAAAAGATAAGTAACGCTTCAATATCTTCTTCACGAAAAAACGCGGTTCCATTGTGCACTATCTTGGGTGTCAAGAGAATGAGAATGAACAAAGCAATATATATCCAGTACATAGCGTAACATTACGATTTACAGAACAAGTTTTCGTAGATACTCACGCACACGCTCTCCAATTTCTGGATGTTGCAATCCTAGATGAATGGTAGCACACAAAAAATTGAATTTGTCCCCTGTATCAAGCCAGACCCCATCCAACATTCGTCCATAAATCGGCATCTTCTTTTCCAGCATTAACTCAAAAGCATCTGCCAGACGAATTTCTCCCGATTTACCATGGTTAATCGTCGCCAACACTTCAAACACTTCGCGTGTCACGATGTATTTACCGACAGCTACACAACGACTCGGAGCTTCTTCCGGTTTAGGTTTTTCGACAATATTGCGTACCAGCCAATCAATATCATTCAATTTATCCCCTCCGATAACGCCAAATTTTGACACATCTTCTAGCATCACTTCTGACAACCCGATAATTGGCGCCTGATACTGTTCATACGCTTCTATTAATTGTCGCGATGCCGGTACAGTACTGTCATAAATACAGTCTCCAAAAATCACCAGTACTGATTCATCATCGTCCACCAAGTGTGCCGCCTGCAGAAGCGCATGTCCGTCGCCGAGTGGCACTGGTTGGCGCACATATGAGAACTTAGCCAAACCAGAAATTTTTTGCACCGTTTCAAGGAGCTCGTGTTTGTTTTTTTCCACCAATGTGTCTTCCAACTCATACGACACGTCAAAATGATCTTCGATGGCACGCTTACCACGCCCCGTGACAAAAATAATTTCTTCGATACCGGAAGCCACCGCTTCTTCCACCAAATACTGCACAACGGGTTTATCCACCACTGGCAACATTTCTTTGGGCTGGGCCTTGGTCGCCGGTAAAAAACGTGTTCCAAAACCAGCCACCGGCAAAATAGCTTTCTTGATTTTTCGAGGAATCTGAGTATACATAGAATGATTATTTTTTTAGTGAAACCAGTTGTTTGAACTCGGCACTGAAATCACGAATTGCGTTATTGACTATCGGTGAGCAATGTTCACCGAGGTGATGTTCACGCGCATATGCACCCGCTTCAAACAGCGACTCATGTGTCCCCGTGTCAAACCATGCTCCTTCAACAATACGCACGTCCAACAACTGTTTGTCGAGATAATATTTATGCAGATCCGTGATTTCCAATTCTCCACGTTCTGATGGCTGAAGTCTTTTTGCGATTTCCACGACAGCATTGTCAAAAATATAAATACCGGGAATGGCAAAATGACTCTTGGGATACAGAGGCTTTTCCTCAATAGAAAGCACTGTATGATCTGGCGTAAATTCCACTACCCCGAAACGCTCCGGATCAGACACTTCTTTGGCAAAAATACGCCCGCCCCGTTCAAATGTCTGAATAGCTTCAAAAAAATCATCTTCAAAAATATTATCACCAAGTATCAGTGTAGATGACTCACCATCCAAGAAATCTTCGGCCAAAATAAATGCTTCCGCCAGACCACGTGGTGATTTTTGAACGACAAAAGAAATATTGATACCAAAGCCACGAAACAACGAACCCAAAAGATTCAAGAAATGTCCGGAGTGATCTGGGGATACGATAATAAGAATATCTTTGATATCGGCTTTAATCAAAGTGTCCAAGGGGTAGAAAATCATCGGACGATCATAGACCGGCAATAATTGCTTGGAAGTGATAGCAGTCAAGGGTAACAATCGTGTCCCTGTCCCTCCTGCCAAAATAATTCCTTTCATATACGTTATTTGATGGATAAAAGTGTGAATGCTCGACAAAGTTTCTTGACTTCTCTGCGCAATGTCACCAGCGTTGCGATATCACTATGCTGACGCAATGCGGTATCGATGATAGCAACCAACGCCCGTACTTCTTTTTCTTTCATACCGCGTGTCGTGATGGCCGGTACGCCGATACGAATACCAGAAGGATCGAATGGCGGACGCGGGTCATCCGGTATCATATTTTTGTTGATCGTAATACCGATAGTGTCCAGTGTTTGCTCTGCTATTTTACCAGAAATCCCAAGAGATGCGAACACATCCACCAAAATCATATGATTTTCCGTCCCACCAAACAAGACCCTATACCCTCGCTGAATCATTTCTGTTTCCAAGACTTTGGCGTTTTTCAACACTTGCTTGGCATAAGCCCGAAATGTCGGTTGCAAAGCCTCACCAAACGCCACCGCTTTAGCAGTGATGTTGTTCATATGTGGACCACCTTGCAATCCGGGAAAAACCGCTTTATCTACTGCCGATGCGAATGCTTGTTTGCACAAAATCATTCCCCCGCGCGGACCGCGCAGTGTCTTGTGCGTTGTGGTTGTTACAATATCGAAATACGGCACAGGATTGGGCACAACCTTTCCCGCAACAAGACCTGCGATATGCGCCATATCCATCATCGTATAAGCGCCGACTTTTTTGGCAATCTCAGAAAATCGTGCATAATCCAACTGACGCGTGTATGCAGAAAAACCAGCCAAAATAAGTTTCGGTTTCTCTTTTTTTGCAAGGGCTTCTAATTTTTTATAATCAAGAGTACCATCTGCCTCAGTCTTGTATCCGATGAAACGATAGATATGCGCGGAAAAAGTCACGGGATGTCCATGTGTCAAGTGTCCACCATGTGACAAATCCATTCCCAAAATAGTATCTCCGGGCTTGAGTAAAGCTGAATACACCGCCAAATTGGCAGGTGCTCCTGAAAGCGGTTGAACATTGACGTGATCCGCATTGAATAATTTTTTGGCACGTTCAATCGCAAGGCATTCAATCGCATCCGTAAATTCTTGTCCGCCATAATAACGTTTCCCTGGATATCCTTCGGCGTATTTGTTGGTCAATACTGTGCCGAGTGCTTCCAAAACAGCAAAAGAAACGTAATTTTCAGAGGCAATCATTTCCAAACCTTCTCGTTGACGACGCATCTCACCTTTAATCATGGCAAATACTACTGGATCCTGCTTTTTTAAGTGTGCCAATGACATAAACACAACAAATGAATAGTTAGCTTTTTTCGGTCGCTATACTCCGCAGATAATCCGTCAAGGCTTCTTGATACGGGCGCAGTGCCGGGCGTTTGGTATTGAGCAATACCGAATAATGCGGACGTTTGGCTGGGCGTGGAAATGCTTCCGCATCCACGGGTGTTACCATTGTGCTTATTCCTGCTTGTCGATACAACTCTTGTACCGCTTCATACCAAGTCACTCCACCGCTATTCGGCAAATGATACAGTCCCCAAGCATCACCAGATTCTATCAAATCCTTAGTTGCGTGCGCCAAGTCAGGAGCATACGTAAAACAACTTTTTTCATCATTGACTGCCTGCACTGTACCCTTGGTCCGTCCCGCATCCAACATTACGGCAAAAAAACTTCGTTTGGCTTGGGCTGAAATACCAGGAGCGCCGAATAACTTGGAAAGACGAATGACATAATAACGTTGAGCCAGACTCGTCACCGCTTGTTCTCCGGCCAACTTGCTCATACCATAACGTGAAAGAGGTTGCGGAAGCGCATCTTCAGTATAACCGAGTTTACCCGTCCCCGCAGATGCGGACCGCTTCCCGCAACAACCACCGCCACAACATCCCGATACAGTTTCACTTTCTTTCAAAGCACCATCAAAAACATAGTCCGTAGAATAATGTACTAACACATAATCCAATTCCGCCGACTGACGCGCCAGAAAATGTGGTACGTCTCGATTGAGCGTAAGCGCCTTGGCATATTCTGTCTCATCCGTTTCACAGGCATCAACCGCATTGTATGCTACCGTATTGAGGATGATATTCGGTCGCAATACGCGCAACCGTGCCTCAAAGAGAGCGAAATTCGTAACATCGATTTCATCTTTATCCCACGCCGTCACGACAAAAGAAGCGTCCTGATTATATATCTGCACCAATGCCTGTCCCAACATTCCCTGCGCCCCTACTATCAGTACTTTTTTTTGTTCCATACACCTATCAATTTTATTGGATCAATTTATTGTTCCGGACCCTTCTCTTGCTTTGTTAAACATTTTTATACTGATTTCACTTCCATTCGTTGTCGATACTGGACATCATAGTATGATTGATACTCACCACTTTTGATGGTTTGCCACCAATCACGGTTAGCTTGATACCAAGCAACCGTCCGACGTAACCCTTCCTCCAAAGAAACAGTCGGTGTCCAACCTAATTCTTGCGTTATTTTGGCATGATTGATAGCATAGCGTCGATCATGTCCCGGTCTGTCCTGCACATACGTGATTTCTTCCTCGGTTTTCCCCAATATTTCAAGTAATTTTTTGACAATCCAAATATTCTCACGTTCTCCGTCTCCTCCGACACAATAGGTTTCTCCGATACGACCATGGTGCAATATGACATCAATGGCCAAACAGTGATCCTCCACGTACAGCCAATCACGAATTTGTAAACCATCGCCATAAACCGGTACCTTTTTGCCTTCCAAAATATTGGTAATCGCCAAAGAAATCAATTTTTCGGGAAATAAATACGGACCATAATTGTTGGAACAATTAGAAAGAGTAGCCGATATGCCGTGCGTATGAAAATAAGCCCGCACCAAATGATCAGAGCCTGCCTTGGACGCGCTATACGGACTACGCGGATCATATGGCGTCGTCTCTGAAAATGGTTCGTCCTCAATACCCAATGAACCAAACACCTCGTCCGTAGAAACATGGTGAAACCGTTTGTTGTATTTTTTGACAGCATCCAAGAGCACTTGGGTACCCAGTACATTGGTAGTAACAAAAATACCAGCATCCAAGATAGAACGATCCACATGCGATTCAGCGGCGAAATGCACCACTGCATCACATTCCGCTACTATGCTGTTCATCAATTCCCGATTTGTAATATCACCTTTGATAAAACGATGCCGATGATCATTTTCCAGATCCTGCAAATTTGCTAAATTGCCCGCATACGTCAACGCATCTACTGTAACGACAGAGTATGTCGGGTAGGTTCGTAATATATGGTACACAAAATTTGAACCGATAAATCCCGCGCCTCCTGTAACCAATATTTTCATAACAGCACATCAAAATACAAATAAAAAAAATGATTGCACTGAAAAATATTGAGTAAGATACCTCCGACAGATTCATCGTCAATCATTTGCCGTAAACACATATTCTTTTGGGATATCCGCCAACAAAGGCTGAGACGCATCCTTTTCCGAAACGACTGGATCAGCAATACCCCAGGCGATACCGATTACCGGATCATTGAAACGAACTCCACGATCATGCTCTTTGGAATAAACATTCGTACACTTATAGGAAAATATCGTTTCATCGCTCAACGTTACAAAACCATGTGCAAAACCTACGGGTATCCACAACTGTCGCCGATTGTCTCCAGACAACTCAATGGATACATACTTACCAAATGTTGGCGAACCAAAACGAATATCCACTGCCACATCCAGTACTTTGCCTGCCAATACTTGTACAAGCTTTCCCTGAGCAAAAGGTGGGGTCTGATAATGTAGTCCACGCAATACGCCGTAATGTGAAACAGAAACATTATCTTGTACAAACAACTCCGTTATGCCCTGTTCTGCGTATCGTTCAGCGTGATAACTTTCCCAAAAAACTCCACGGGTATCCGTAAAAAAATCTGGCTCAATAATGAATACTCCGGCTATGTCTGTTGCAAGGACCTGCATCATAAATCCGACAATATATAGTTTCTGTTAGTATATCACACCGTGTCACATAAAGAGAAAAAACCGCCATTTCAGACGATTCTTTCTGTAATCAGGAATAATGTGATAATTAGATTTGAATGTCATTCATCACATCATCCAAAGTTTTCTTTTCTGCCACCTGTTTTTCTTCTGGAACAGAAGAGAATATCGGCGACACTTCTGATTCACGCACTTCACGTGGACGACGATCCGAACCCTCTGGTTCATTGATTTTCAAATTGACACGCGCACTATTGCGAGCGCCAATGACACGAAGTAACGTACGCAAAGCTTTGGCAGTCATGCCTTCACGTCCAATAACCATACCCATATCACTCGAATGTACATCCAAAGTGATTAATACCCCCATCTCATCTATCTTTCGTTCTACTTTGACCGATTCAGGATGATCCACGAGCATCTTGACAACGTATTCCACAAAATCCCGATCCTGCGTATTTTCTATCATTGCTTCTGTCATATGCTTCACATAGTACGAATTATATTCTATAAAAATGAACATTCATTTCTACACCTTTATCATACCTCTTACTCCTCAAACGCGCAAGATGTCTTGTTCACTTAAAACCGTTTTTTGGGATTGCCAGAAAAAATATCCAATCAAAACAATCGTCACCAATGGCGAAATCCATTCTGGAACATGGACACCAAAAGCTTCAGAAACCATCACGATACCTAGAAACAGAATGGAATACATGGCCCCATTCTTGAGCAAAACATACCGTTTAACACGTTCAATATTGGAAATCGTCAACTGACGCACCACCACCGCTCCAATTCCATTGCCCAATAAGATTAATGGCACCGAGAGGGTAAAAGCAAAAGCTCCTAATACACCATCAATAGAAAAACTCATATCAATAACTTCCAGAAAAAGTACTTTACTAATATCAGACATACCTCCGCTCATCAGGCGTTTCTCCATCATTTCCGCATGCTGACGAAAACCATGCGTGATAAAGAAAGCGGTCGATCCGACTACGGCACCAAAAGCCAACATTGCATCCAGTGCCATAGCATACCAAACAATAATGAGCAGTAATACAGATACCACTGCATAAAACCACGCTGCTTGTCTTAGAAAAAATGCCTCCCAACGAAATCCCTGATATTTTTGTTCCAAAAACAACCAATGTATAAATAAAAAAAACATAAAAACTCCACCGCCCATCAGCAACAATGGCGCCGTCGCCTGAATCGCTTGTGTGACACTCGGATCATCAGAAAAAGTTGCCGTAAATGATCCCCATAACCCCATATGTGGCACAGTTAAAAAAACGATAAGCCATGGTAGAACTCCACGCACGACAAACACGGCAAAGAAAATACCCCACGTCAAAAAGAAACGTCGCGCCCGACGTCCCATGGTAGACAAGATTTCGGCATTGATGACCGCATTGTCAAAACCACTCACCGCTTCAAAGAGCGCTAGTCCGATCACGATAAAAAATATTGAAATAATATCCATACTGTGTAATTATTCTATACTCGCCTCTTTTTCTCGCCACTCACTCGGTGCGACAAAAGGCTTCCGACGCCATTCGGGGGATTGACGACAGAGTAACGCGTTTGCCTGCATCGGATCAGCCAAAAGAGTGGCAGTTATTCGTTCCAAACGCATACCCTGCGATCCCTTGATAAAAACAAGGTCCTCTGCGCGTACCATCTCCGCACAAAATCTCTCCGCTCCCACAGGATCCGCCAACCAAAAAATCTGCCGACGCGGAAACTCAAGTGTCAATAATCGTTCGTATAAGTATCGCATATGTGCACCGATAAGCACAACTAATGTCGCACCAGAAGTGATTACATCTTCTGCCAAATCCGCATGATCTTTTTCGGTATCCGTACCCAACTCCAACATATCACCAAAAATCACCACTTTCCGAGGTGCCAATAATGTGTGTAACGTGGCCAATCCTGCACGCATAGAAGCAGGTGAGGCATTGTAGGTATCATCCAGAAGTACCATATTGTCTCGTCCTGGCAACGCGCGTAATCGTCCTGGCATTGACACCAACGCTTCCAAAGCAGATGTGATGTCTACCAAATTCATACGAAGTGCCACACCGACAGCAATAGCCGACAAAACTGCATGAATATGATGTTCCGCTACAATGTGTGGTAAGCGTACTGGCATGGATTTACCTTCATAATTCAGCTTGAAACTAAGTCCTTCTAAATGTTTTACATCGCGATGAAACAAAATATGATCCGCACGCACTTCTGCAGTAGTATCAAAGCCATAGGTCATCGTTTTGGCACGCGTTTTGTTTCGCATTTGCACCACACGCTTGTCATCCGCATTCAAAATAGCAAACCCATCCTCGGGTAAATGCGTAATTAATTTTCCCTTTTCTTTGGCAATAGCACCCAAAGAACCGAAAAATTCTAAATGACTGGATGATACTTGTGTCACAATACCGATGTTGACTGGAACAAAACTCATCAGTGTTGTCATATCACCAGGTCGATCAATGCCCATTTCCAAAACCAACACTTCAGGATATTGGACACGGATCAATAAAAGTCGGATGCCCGTGGCAATAATTCCCAGCCATCCAAGCCAGGAAGACCCGCCACTATGAACGCCAAGAATGGTCAATGGAATACCAATTTCATTATTATAATTCCCTTCTGTTTTGCGAACGGCATAGGCCTGCGACAATACCAATGCCACTGCTTCTTTGGTCGTGCTCTTGCCTACCGATCCGGTTATACCAATAATCAATGGCTGATATTTACGGATAATTCTCCGAGCGAGACTTTTCAAGATACGCTCAATGATTTTTCGTTTATTCACTCGCATACAAGAATATTAAGGTTTGACAATTTCCTCGGTTGGCTTGATCTTGGCGTACTCTAACAGAAATCTCATGATTTTACCAAACGTCGGCGCAGCACTCGATTCTGCCCACTCCACACTTTTTGGGTTATCCAATTTTACCAACACAACAAATTGAGGGTCATTGAGAGGAGCGTAGCCCACAAAAGAACCAATAGACATTCCATCCTCATAACCCTTGGCATCGCTTTTCGCTATTTGTGCTGTTCCTGTTTTTCCACCCACAAGGTACCCCGGTACATCAGCTCGTTTTCCATGTCCATTGACAACGACACTGCGCAACATTTTCCCTATTTGCTCACTCGTTTCTTTTTGTAATACACGACGTATTACTTCAGGCTGAATTTTTTCTTCGGTACCGTCTGCGTGTATGACACGATCAATTATTTGCGGTTTGTATAAAATCCCGCCATTCGCAAGCACGGCATAAGCAGTCACCATCTGAAGAGGCGTCACTGACACTCCCTGACCGAAAGAAGCAGTATAAAACGAAAGGTTGGAGCGTATATTTTGCAAATTGCGAATATTACCAGGTAATTCAGCTGGCAGTGCTACATCAGTATTCTGTCCAAAACCGAAACGTTCAAAATATTCTTTGAACAACGCATTACCTACTTGTTGCTCCACAAAAATCACTCCTGTATTTATCGACTGTTCTAAGACATTGGTCATAGTACTTTTGCCATACACTTTGTTTTCGGCATTACGAATAGCATATCCCGCTTCATGGACTACCCCTGTATCCACGTATTCAGACATTGGTGAAACTTTTTTTTCTTCCAGACCAATCGCCATCGTAATGGGTTTCATAATAGATCCCGGCTCATATGAAAAACTAATAGCCGGATTAAGAAATACTCCATAGTCTTCCACTTGTGCATAATTATTCGGATCAAATTGGGGTTGGGAAGCCATGGCAAGAATCGCTCCAGTATGTGGATTCATGACGATAGCATGTGCGCTATCCGCATCATATGCCTTAATAGACTCGGCAAGAATTTTTTCTGTTTCATATTGAATGACCCGATCCAACGTCAATATCAAACTTTCACCGTTTTTCGGTGCCGACAAACGTCTATCAGACAGTGGAATCCACCGACCCGCCGCATCTTTTTCTTGCGTTACCGCACCAATGGAACCCTGTAATCGCTCATTTTGCGAAGATTCTAAACCGTATTTCCCCGTATTCCCCCTTTCACCCAACGTTGAAAATCCGATTACCTGAGATGCCAATTCACCAGCCGGATAGTACCGATATTTTTCAGGAAGAAAAGCCACGCCCTTGAGCTTCGCTTCTTTGATCTGGCGCACTTCATCATCAGTGAGACGTTTTTTCACGATTTCAAAAGGATCGTTTGACATATTCAATTTTGCCAGAATAACATCAGTGTCCACTCCTAAGATACGTGCCAATTCCAAAGTAACATGGTCTTTGTCAATCACCTCCTTTGGGACAACATATACTAGACTATATTCTCGATTCACTGCCAAAGGATATCGCCCGCCACCATCTTGCATGTAAATTTCTCCTCGATCCGCCAGCAATTCTTGAGATGCGTTATGCTGATTGGCCGCAATAGCAGTCCACTTCTCATGATTGATGACCTGAATAAAATACAAGCGCAATCCCAAAGCAACGCCCGTGAAAATAATACTTCCAAATAAAAAACGCATCCGAATGTTAGTGATGCCCGGTACGATAACTTTTTGTTTGATCTTCGATCGAATGAACAAATCATTGTGCATACGTATATCCTGATGATGCATGAATTGTCCCTCTTTGACTT
Organism: Minisyncoccota bacterium; assembly: GCA_051306005.1. Classification (GTDB taxonomy): domain Bacteria; phylum Patescibacteriota; class Minisyncoccia; order Moranbacterales; family UBA1568; genus UBA1568. The sequence goes on along the minus strand of JBPPMJ010000003.1, from coordinate 227,836 downwards.
ATTTCAACGCCACTGGTCCACGCAAGTCTAAATACACTGTTGTTTCTGGTTTTTGCATATTCAAAGCCTCTTCTGATGCCTCAATCCGATATAACGACCGCAAATCTGCTTCACTAATTTTCAATTCCGAATTTTGCTGTTTCAGAGCTGTCAATTCTTTTTCCAAAGCACGCAAATGATACCCTTGTACGGCCGTTTGGTTGACAGCAAACAAATAATATCCGCCAGACACAAATACCGTCAATCCCAAAAGCACAACGTACATATGCACAGAACCGATAAGACGATTCTGTGCTAGTCTCTGAGATGCAGAAGAAGTGTGAATTTTCAATTGACGATGGCAGAGTGACATAGGCATTTTTATATTTTTTTGATGAAACTTCTGGTGTTAAAGTTTTTCAATAATGCGGAGTTTGGCGCTACGAGCACGTGGATTTTGTGTGATTTCCGTCGATGGTGCTGTCAACGGTTTTTTGTTAATAAGACGGATTTCTGGTGTGCGATAACAACGACAGACGGGGAACTCCGGAGGACAGATACAGCCTTGCGCTTTGTTTTTGAAAAACTGCTTAACGCGCGCATCTTCTCCTGAATGAAACGTGATGATTGCCAGACGTCCACCAACCTTCAAATGCGTCACTGCTTCCGCCAGAAACGTCTCCAAATGCTCGAACTCCTGATTGACAGCGATACGAAGCGCTTGAAACGTCTTGGTGGCCGGGTGAATACGCATTTGTCGTCGCTTGCCTTTGGGATAGACTGCTTCTACCACATCACGCAATTGATGCGTCGTCGCAAGAGGTTGTATGTCACGCGCTTTTTCAATAGCGCAGGCGATACGCCATGCTTCATGCTCATCACCATACTCACGAAGTACCTGCGCAATCTTCTCAGGTGTCCATGTATTGACGATGGTATAGGCGGTAAGTTTCGTCCCTTGATCCAAACGCATATCAAGTGGTCCGGCATGGAGAAAACTCAATCCCCGTTCCGCATCCTCAATCTGGTCTGAAGAAAATCCGAGATCGGCGAGAATAGCATCAACCGATTTGTATCCCTCCTGCTCCAGCACCCCTCCCAGGTGGGAATAATTCCCATGCACGAGCACCAGTGATTGATCGGCGAGCGCGTCTCGTACCATCTCATCTGACACGGCAGAAGATCGCACACGAGCAATCGCTTCGGTATCGGCATCAACAGCGATCACTCGACCGCCTGGCAATACACGGCGCAATATCTCTCGCATATGTCCACCGCCACCAAGCGTCGCATCGACGACGGCGGCACCAGGCTTCAGATGAAGCGCATCAACCGCTTCTTGCAAAAGAACTGACTGATGTTTCGTTACTTTCATATCCGTAATTCAACCGTCAAAATATAAATGCAAATCTTCTTGTACCGATATTTTGATTTTTGAATGATTCGTGCCCTTTCAAAAACACTAATACACGCCGAGTTTTCCGAGATCCTCCGCAATTTTTCCGGTATTCTTTTCTGCTTGTACTTTGTATTTGTTCCACTTCACTGTGTCCCAGATTTCCAAACGATTGAACAACCCAACAATTGTCACATCTTTTTTCAAACCGCCATCCGCTTTCAAATATTCCGGAAGCAATATTCGTCCTTGACTATCAAGATCCACATCCGTCGCCCCCGCAAGCATGATACGGATGAAACTCCGTGTCCCCGCTTCACCAACCGGCAATGTGCCGAGCTTGGTTGCGATGTCCTCCCATACCTTCATGGGATACACAAACAAACAATTGTCGAGTCCACGCGTCACCACGACTTTGCTTCCCAATTCTCCGCGAAACTTTGAAGGAAGCGCGAGACGCTTTTTGGGATCAATCGTATGTGCGTATTCTCCGATGAACATAGTATTTTCTTATTCCCCACTTTTACCCACTTATATACCACTAGTCACCATTTTACTCCACTTTACTGGCATTCGTCAACACGCCAGTTATACACTTTTTTGACACAAAAAAATGGCTATTTCAAGCCATTTTAAAGAGAACGCATGGAAAAAGGCCTCCAATTATTCTTTTTCCTTTATTCGATTCTCCATCGGTCACTTTTTCGACGAAAGATTCTTTTCATTTCTCTTATGAGTATTTCTCCAAAAGTTTCACCAGCAAACGTACTGGCGCGCCAGCGGATCCTTTCGCAAGAAATTCATCAGCGAGTGTCGTCATACGCGGTGCGATATCGAGGTGCACCCACGGATATGCCTTGTCCACAAATTGACGAAGAAACATTGCCGCGGTAATCGCTCCACCATAACGTGTATTTCCGATATTTGCTACATCGCCAAATGTTCCCTTGATTTCCGCATCGTATTCTTCCCAGAGAGGAAGAGGCCATACGTAGTCTCCACTTTCTTCTCCTAAATGACGGATACGCAATTCCAGATTTTCATCTTCGGTAAAGAGTGCCGTTGCCCGCTCTCCCAATGCCACCATCGCTGCTCCCGTAAGTGTCGCGACATCCACGACAAGCGCTGGCTTGTATTTCTTCGCATAGTGCAAAGCATCTGCCAAGATGATACGCCCTTCGGCATCAGTATCCAATACTTCAATCGTTTTACCAGACATCGAATGCAAAATATCTCCCGGACGATAACTTGATCCAGAAGGCATATTTTCTACTGCCGGAATGAGCGCAATGATATTTTTCTTAAACTTGAGACGCGCGGCGATCGTCAATGCGTGAATGACCGACGCTCCGCCTGACATATCCATATTCATCCCGAGAATATATCCGCTCGGCTTGAGGTTGATACCGCCCGTATCAAACGTCACACCTTTACCAATCAATACAATCGGTTTTGCTTTCTTGTTGACCGCTCCGAAATATTCTAACACGATAAAACGTGACGGCTCATCCGATCCCTTGCCCACACCGAGCACTCCACCCATCTTGAGACGTTTCATCTCTGCTTCATCAAGTATCGTACATCGCACTGGTAAACCCTTGACAGCATCTTTGGCATGACGTGCCAAAATCACCGGTGTCATAGCGCCACCAGACATTGTCGCAATATGACGCGCGCGATTAACCTCTTCACCGATGATGATCCCTCGACGCACGCCTTCCGTCACTTTTGTCTGTATGATTTTTTCGGTGACATTGGCAAAAATTATCTCTGCAATACTCGGCCAACCCTCTTTGGGCTTGGTAACAAAATCACGAAACGCATAGTCTGCCATTCGCGCATTGACTGCCAAAAGCTCCGCCAAATCCGTATCTTCCATCTGAAGATGTTCAAAACGAAACAAAGAAAAATCTACTGCGATCTTTGCATACTTCTTGGCTAACGCTTCACGCACGATACGTCGAATAAGCAATATCAATGCCCGTCGCGTCATTTTTGCGCGCTCACCGATAACTACTTCTAAAACCGATCGACCATCTGTCTCACGCACGATACCGTCTTGACCCTCTGTCACCAACGCCACCCCCATCGTTCCCTTTTTCTGCCACCACTCCGCGCTTCTTTTCTCAATTTTGATACGCATAGCCATACGGTTATTCATTCAAATATCATCTGCTATTTTAGCATATTTTGACACGGATGTCACGCTACACTCTCCCCGCTCGTCCATCACCGACTCCGCGCATCATCACTCACGCACCGGAAAAAATTTCACAAAACTACATAATCAGTTATGTAACATCGCTCAACATAATTTTTTATTCTCAATATTCTTGTTTTCTCACAAAAAAATGCGCTTGTGTAGGTTGATTTCATGATTTTTCTTGAATATCCGGTGTCGTGTCATCAACACGAATGTATTGTCGTCCTTTGAGGGATGCTGGCAAATACTCTTGTTTCGCTTCTGCGGGATCCTTATACTCCGGCGTATATTTGTACCCTTTACCATAATTGAGAGACCGCATCAGCTTGGTCGAAGCGTTGCGCAGATGGAGTGGCACTGATTCATTGGCGGTGACATGCACATCTTCTTTGACTTTTCCGTAAGCGATATACAGTGCGTTAGATTTCTTGGATTTGGCAAGATACACAACTGCTTGTGCCAAGTGCACTTCACACTCCGGCATCCCAAGCACCTGACAGGCTTGAAAAACCGCCACTGCCTGCGGAAGCGCAAACGAATTTGCTAGTCCGACATCCTCTGATGCGAAACGCACCAATCGGCGTGCGATATAAAGCGGATCCTCCCCAGCTTCAAGCATTCGCCCTAGCCAATAGAGTCCGGCATCGGCATCATTACCACGAAGGGATTTATGGAGCGCGGAAATGATAGTATAATGACGTTCCCCATCCTTGTCATAGAGAAGATGCGAACGAGTCGTGATTTTTTCTACTTGTTCAATAGTGATAGTTGGCGTTTGGGCAGCAACAGATTCCAGGATATTCAATGCCTGACGTGCGTCACCGCCTGAAAGTCTGGCAATAAATACCAGCGCATCATCACTGGCAGTCGTTTGATGAGTACGAAGAGTATCATCCGTCTCAATTGCTTGACGCAGAAGTTTCCGCAGTGTTTCTTGGTTATGCTCTGTAAGCACGATGACGCGTGTTCGCGAAAGAAGCGCGGGATTGACTTCAAAACTTGGATTTTCCGTCGTCGTACCGATAAGCGTCAACACGCCGGACTCCACAAATGGTAGCAATGCGTCCTGTTGTGCCTTATTCCACCGATGTATTTCGTCCAAAAACAAAATCGTTTGTTTTTGATGCGCGTGATTTGCTTTTGCCTGCGCAATCACATTCTGCAAATCTTTCTTGCCGCTCGTCACGGCGGACAATTGGAGACTCTCCGCTGACAATTCAGAGGAGAGCAACCGTGCTAAGGTCGTTTTTCCGCTACCCGGCGGCCCCCACAGAATAAGCGATGATATACTGCCTCGTACCACCGCACCGCGTAAAAATGAACCCTCACCGAAAACCTTTTCTTGTCCAACAAAATCAGCAAGCGTTTTTGGACGCATTCGTTCTGCAAGTGGTATGTAATTATCACGCATACGAAACATCTAACGAAGTACGATACCAACGGGACAATGATCGGAGCCGAGTACCTCCGGCAAAATAAACGCATCCTGAATATTCGGCTTGAGTATCTGGCTGACGAGGAAGTAATCAATACGCCAACCAACATTGCGCGCGCGAGAATTGGCAAAGTGTGACCACCAACTATACTGTCCGCTACCCTGATGAAACATCCGAAAGGTATCCACAAAGCCGGCTACAATGAAATTCTGAAAACCAGCCCGTTCTTCATTCGTATAGCCAGCCTGCCCTTCATTTTGTTTGGGATTAGCGAGGTCATCTGGTGTGTGAGCGACGTTCAGATCTCCACAAAAAATCACCGGTTTTTTCGTTTCTAATTGTTTGCAATAAGCCAAAAAAGCCGGGTCCCATTGTGCGTGCCGAAGTGCCAAACGACCGAGATTACTTTTGGCATTGGGAACATAGACTGTGACGATAAAGAAATCATGGTACTCAAGCGTCAGTACCCGCCCTTCGGAACACGGATCCCCATAGCTGTCCGCTATCAATGCAAAGCGTCGTACTATATCCTCTGGAAAATCATTAAAAATAGCCAGTGGTTTAGTTTTGGTAAATATAGCCGTGCCAGAATAGCCTTTTTTGACAGCGGAGTTCCAATATTCCTCGTATTCTGGTAAATCTATTTCTGCCTGCCCCTGCTGTGCTTTGGTCTCTTGCAGACACAAGATATCGGGCTGATACTGTTCAATAAACGGCGTAAAAAAACCCTTGCGATGTACGGCACGGATTCCGTTGACATTCCAAGAAATAAGCGTTATGGGTTTTTTGAGCATATTGTTTTCAAAAGCATTGATCATCATCCAGGATGCACGCACCGAACTACCATCATTATACCATCAAATGACATCGTGTGAGCATGCTACATATTTTTCTTTTTTCCTTTGAAAGATACTGCGTCCAACATATGATACCGACGCTGTTTTTCTTCGATAGAAATATCATCAGTCATATTTTTGAGAGCTGAAGTGCCATGGCGGGGCGAATACCAGGCAATGAATGTTTTCACAAAATCAACTTGCTTCACCAAATCAACTGTTTCCTGAAACTCCGCCTCAGTCTCACCAGGAAAACCAACAATGACATCAGTTGTAAAACGGACAGATGGAATTCGTAAGCGAATTTTTTCAATGAGTGCGAGATATTCGTCGCGGGTATACCAACGATTCATCCGCTTGAGTACAGCATCACTCCCCGACTGTACTGGCAGATGGATCGTACGATCGATATTCTCATGGCGAGCAATCACTTCAATCAATTCATCAGAAAAATCCCATGGATTGGAAGAGATGAAAGACACTTTGATCAATCTGGAAATCCCTGCGACTTGCTCTAAAAGATAAGGAAACAGTGTCGGAATACGATGACGGTTAAGATGCTTCACCATAACTGGTTTGACGGTTGTGCCATCAGGCAACACGTAGACTTCATTTTCTGCGATCTTGTCCACAAGAAAATCCGCACCATACGAATTAACGTTTTGTCCCAATAGTGTCACCTCGACATATCCATTAGCAACTGCTTGTTGTACCTCTGTAATAATATCAGCAAAAGCACGAGAACGTTCCTTGCCTCGCGAAAAAGGCACAATACAGAAGGCACAATAATTATTACAACCATTGGAAATAATGATGGAGGCCATTTTGCCCTTCACTCGTTTTGGCACATATTCAAATCCCACTTCTTCAATAGGAAGAAATTCTACATCTGGTAAACGCGTTATAAGGCGTTTCATCAATGTACCTCCAGGCACACGTGATGCCGCACCAATCAGACAACCAGTCACCACAATCCGTGGAGCCTTTCCTGCTAGGCGGGTACGCAAGCTTCGTACCATCCCATACACTTTCTCTTCGGCACGATCGCGGATGACGCATGTATTGAGGACGAGCACATCAGATGATATCATATCTTGCGCAGGTGCCAAGCCACGTGATTGATAATAACTAGCAATACGCTCAGAATCAGCTGTGTTTTGTTGACACCCAAATGTTTTGATAAAATATGTTTGTTTTGGCATACCCTGTAATATAATATGTTAGAGTGTTTTTTTCTCAACCACGAGTTGTCCGCACGCGGCTGAAATATCGTCCCCCATCGTTCGCCGACGAGTCACGGTAATACCGGCACCAACAAGTTGTTGTTGAAAACGAGCAAAATCTGCCGGCAGACTATCTCTGTATATACTCCCTGTAAAATTGTATGGAATGAGATTAATGCGTACATTGCCTACACGACGAGCAAAGTCAATCAGTGCCTTAGCATGTATCTCTGTATCATTGATATTGGACAACATAACATATTCAAAAGTCAAATGATGACGACGGCTCTCATGTGCCATAAAATATTCTCGTGTCCACTCTATCAATTGATCTAAAAATCCATCAAAAGATGTCGGCATCATCTGTTTTCGAGTATCGCTCTTGGCACTATGTAAAGAAACTGCCAAACGCACCGCTGGCCATTCAGAATCTTGCAAAATCTTTTGTAACATTGGTAGGAGTCCAACTGTAGAAACAGTAATACGTGTCGGACCAATATCCGTATAGGTCAATATCTGATGTATAGTTTCTTTTACACTCTCATAATTCGCCAATGGTTCTCCCATACCCATAAACACGATATTGGAGATACGATCAGGAAGTGTTGAATGTTGTGCAAGAAAAATATTCCAAAACCGATACTGATCCACTATTTCATCAGCTGTCAAATTTCGTGTAAATCCCATGGTTCCAGTGGCACAAAATCCGCAAGCCATAGCACATCCAACCTGTGAAGAAACACAAATGGTCCAATGGCCACGCGCGTTTTTCATCAATACTGTTTCCACTCGTTTCTTATCAGACAATTCCACGACTGCCTTATAGGTATCCTTTCTAACACTTTCAAACACCTGAACAGGAGAAAGCGTCAGCCATGCAAGTTCTGTATCCAGAACCGTCCTCATTTTCAACGGTATATTGGAAATCTCAGTAAAAGATTTCTTACGTACATCAAAAAGTGCCAACTCAAATTGACGAACGCGATATTCCGGTACATCAGGATAAAGACGCAAAAATTGTGCCCTGCGGGTCAACATATCCATAGGCACACAGCATACCCAAAAAAAGACTGTTGGTCAAGAGTTGGCGGACATTATTCGCCTACCCTTGGGGGGACGCTATCACTCACAAAAATATCGCGTTGGATGTTCAATTGTTTTTCAGCAAGGCGCTGACGCTCTGCCAATGTTTCCAGTATTGCTCGAAAGGCCTTCTCCTGAAATATGGTTTCCCGAAAATGCTCTTCTACATATTGTTGTTTTTCTACTTCACTTAAACGAAACTGATACAACCAATAATACCACTGCCACCCTCCCAACACACAAAGCATGCATAAAAAGATGAAAAAAAGCGTTCTATAGTATCGGTACAATAATTTAAACAAAACCCTCGGATCGAAAGCCGTTTTTTTTCTTTTAAGAAATGATGACACGGAAAATGGGGGCATAAATTTTAGTGTTTGATATAAACCACGACATCGAACAAAGCTTCCAAACGATTAGGCTCTACAACAGACGTATCTGATGTTTGTACCACTTCTGATGTGGCAATAGGTTTTGAGACACCGTCACCCAGTACACCGAAAGGATTGGATGTTACTCGTGTCGGTGTACGAAGCCTCTCTTCTTCATGGGATTTTTTGTTGATTGTTATTTTGACGACGTCTAAAGCGATAGGCAATGTCTCCAATTGTTTTAAAAAAGATGTAACATTACGATATTCTCCCTCGACTCGCATCTCCAAATTGATATATTGATCAAAAGGAAGCGCATCAAGTATACCGGTATTTTTTGAACGTGGAACCGGCGCCAAGTCCGAAGGAGTGTCTGATGCTAATTCATCCCCTGATGTTAAGTCTTGCGCCGGTGTCTGAGGTATTGCTTTTTTAACCGTAACCAACTTTCCATTATCCTTGGAAGTAATATTCAGACGTACATTCATGGATCGTGCCAACTCTTCGACTGTACGAATAAAGGGCACAACGTCACTCTCCGTAATCAAGATACCCAATTGTTTTTCATTTTGTAGAATATATTCATACTGTTCTTGCAATTGTGGTAATTTCGCGATCTGTCGTTCTTGATTTTCTCGCTCTGCATAAAATTCCTGCATAGCCCGTGCTTTTTTCATTAATGTCGCATGTAATGGCATGATGACATACCAAGCCAAGCCAAACATCGCCAAAAAAAGTACTAGCAAAATACCATAAGATAGAGATTGTTTTTTATTCGGTAATGTCATAACGATTTCTTTTGAAGACAAGTTTTTTTGAGCGTAATGTCCATTTGAAAATCAATATTTTCCTGAGAGAACAAATTTGACAATGGAATATTCACCTTCTCGACACAAGCGGATTCTTTCAGGCGTGTCTCAAACATCAATAAGTCCTCACGGGTTGCCGCTCTCCCAGATAACAATACTGTATAATCCTGAGTCGTCAAGTTTTCAATCAACACTGTTGTAGGTAGCGTCTCCTCTAATAATATAATAATTTCCGTGAACGAAAGGTGCTGTGTGTCAATAGCATTAATCACAGTTACCATACCATTGATTTCTTTAAATTTCTGCTGATACGTACCCAGTGTCTGTTCGGGAACATACTGCGAGTGAGCGCTGATATCTTGCTGTTTTAAACCACGCAATTGTACATCCAAAATAAAAACAATACTACCGAGAATAGAAAGATAAAAAATTTCCAACGCAAACAAAAGAAAAAATTGCCACAAGAAAAAACGAAAGCGAATTCGACTTTGTGCGGCTCTTTTTTTGTCCTCCGGCAGGAGATTAAGCAATGTCTTCATATTCGTCTATACCTCGCAAAGCGAGACCGATAGCAGTGGAATACTGTACGGAATGATTACGATCAATAATAGGTAAGTGTTTTCCGAGATATACATTGACCCATGGATTTCCAAATTCAATCAAACGGCCCAAACGACGCGAAAAATAGGGTAGAAGTCCCTGCATATTTGCTCCACCGCCACACAAAATAATTGCTTCAATATTTTCAGAATATTTTAAATTACTGAGATAAAAATCAATGGAACGTTCAATTTCAACGGAAATATTTTCCAATACTGGCAAAATAGCTTTGAGCACAGGACTTTGCATCGCCAATGACCCCAATCCATGTTTGATTTTGATAGCTTCTGCTTCTTCAAAAGAAATATGTAATGATTTGGCAATAGCCTCGGTAATCATTTGCGAAGAAAGAGGAACGCTGGAAGTAAAACACGGTGTACTGCCAATCGCAATTAAAAAACTCGTCCGTCGATCGCCAATATCCACTATCAACGTGGTGCGATTCTTATTTTTTTCCGCCAATAAACTGCGTGCTTGAGCGATGGACTCTGTTTCAAGACCCAATACCTCCAGTCCCGCGGATTCCAATACGGCTTGAAATTGATCAACACTACTCCGTGTCACCGCCACCACCAAGACGCTCATTTTGTCTTTTTCAGGAGTCAACGGCAAATCCAAAATCTGCCAGTCATAATAGACCTGATCAAGAGTCAAAGGGATATTCGCTTCAATTTCCCATTTTATTGCTTCATGCATTTCATTTTCATGCATAATAGGCAAAAAAATAACTCGCAAGAAAGCCTTGGTTTCAGGAAGAGAACACACGACACGTCGTGTCTTTAATTTTTTTGGTCCCGCTGTTTCAAGAAGCTTCATCATAGCCTCCGTCACCACCTTGACATCCATAATTTCACCATCGACAACACTGCCCAATGGTAAAGACACAGATCCAAAACTCATAATGGAATCCTGATGACCAGAACGATCCAACCAAACGGCCTTCATAGAAAGGTCGCTCAAATCCAACCCAAAAGCACTGGGGAAAAGATCAAATATTTTTTTCTGAAGAAAACTCATTGTTTTTTTTATCTTTTTTCAATTGTACCATAATTTATACTTTTTTGAAAACAGCATATTCAACTCTCCTCCCATGAATCCATCTTATATTCAGTCCCAACGGGAAAATATGGTGGCGGACAATACAAGAGGTTATTGTCATAATACAGGTGTTCTACTTGGTAACCAAAGTTTAGCCCCCACGCAAACCGATAACGTTGTTTGCTTGCAATAGCGCCATACACTGTAATCACATCTCTTTTTTGGGTGAAGGGTAATAAATAATGCTCTCGTCCCACCCTGCCGTTTTGTGCCAACAAAGCACCATCAATCCGCAGATCTTGCTCGCTGCCACCGGTAATTTCTATATCATTTTGTCCTATGATACCCAAAACATCGTCACAATTATAGTTGGTGTAACGGATATCATTTCGAATATAGACATTTTTTAGTGAACCAAGAGAGAGATCCGCTGCCACAATCGTTACATGCTTATTATTGATAGTGCCATCCACCCATGCATTGTTTTCCACAAAAATAACACCGTCCTGCGGAATAGTATATGTTGACCAGCCCTGATAATATGAAAGGATATCATTAGTCACGTTATTGCGATTATCTACAGTACGGATATCAAAGGTACCATTATTTTTTAACACAATATGCCTTCCTACTTTCGCATTATCAAAATAAAGACTTCCATTCTCACCTGCTTGAGCAACGATTTTCATATGATTTAAATCTCCCAAAATACCACTAAAATCAACAGAAGCCACAGGGAATTGTCGTCCTCCCGCAAAAACATCTGGACGGCTTGCTATACTGGCTGGCGGCGCTTCTCCCGATTGAAAACCAGCGCTGACCCCACTAGCAGGAGGTTGATTGGCATGAGTGTGTACGCCAAATTCATTTCCACCATTATGATTTGGATCATTTACACTGGCTACGCTACTCGTCACGAGATTATGTGCCACGCCATCAAAACGTACTCCCAAATTTGCATGGACTTTACCAAACACATCCGTATCATCCCAAAAACGGTTGAACTCATTAGATAAAAAAGCATATTCACTCCAAGATGGACGACGGAAACGCACATCGATAGTACGTTTTGCATCAGGATTCTTATAGGTAAAACCAACAGAACGTACCTTCACTACTGTCGAACCCTTTTTTGGTGCTTCAATAGTAATAGTATATTCACCAATAGGATGACCAAGACTATCATTGTAGACACTAGTATAAGGAACTGATAATCCATACACCCCAGGAGTAGACCAAAAAGCATCAATTTGAGTAACAGTAAAACCGCTTGTTTCATGTGCCAAATACCATTGATAAAAATTAATGCCTGTTTCAGCAATGTGTAGAGCTTGTTCACGAGATTGATTGTTCAAAGACAATTTTGTCTGACTAGCGACAAAACCGACAATAGATGTCAAGACAATAGTAATCATGGTCATAATAACAAGACCGTATGCCAAAGCAGATCCTTTTACATTCAGAGATTGAGGGAAAAGACGACGCATAATTACGTATTATTGAGATTACGTAAATTGACAAAAGATTCAATGTTAATATTATCGGGAGCATGTACCGGATTGATATTCACATACAGATGGACACGAATCAGATATACTTGGTCAACACTCAAAGGGAAGGGAAGAGGATTGTTGATTATGTCACCTGGATAATCCTTATTATAATACGTAAACAGAGGCATCGTATCATCATTCACTACATAATTCGTCAGTACAGTCACTGTATCATCGGTCGGTGAATAACTGATGGGCACAGTATTTGATGGTTCAGTGACTCCTTTCTTCAATTGGTCAGTCGCTTGATCCAAAAAATAATGGACACGTTCCGTCACTCCGTCATGATCAATATCTAGATACACTATCAAATCAAAATCTGATCCTGATTCTATAGCATAATCTCCGTTGTCAGCTTGTCTAACACGACGCAATTCACTAATAATTTTGTTATTCACACGTGATGCGGTCGTTACTGCCATGCCAGACTCCAAGATATATTTGTTCGTATCCCAACTTCTCAAAAAAAGAAGTGTGAAACCTTCCATAGCAATCAACATAATCGCAATAGCTACCACTACTTCAACTAACGTCATGGCCCTCAAAGTCGTCTTCATAGATTTTATACAGACAATTTGACTGTTTTAGTTACAAGAGTCGTATCAATATTTACAGTTGAAGTGTCAGTCGTCATACCTGAGGAGCTCACCTCTAAAGTATACGCGTCGGCAGGCAATGGCAAAGCTGTTTCAGGAAAATACGCGAAACCGTATTGGTCTGTTTGCACCACCAGAGGATCTACCAATGAAGGTCCTGACAGAGTCACCTGCGCATTGGCTATAGGGTTGTCATCTACCACATCCTGCACCGTCACCCAAAGTGATCCCTGCTGTGAGTCCAGCAACACGATATCTCGTGTGTTCGTCTCTCCTGCTTTGGCACTGAAACTATTCGCTACAACATCTTCAGGTGTCATTTTGTAAAATACGTATTGAGGATCAACAAAGGTGAGGATATAGGTCCCATAACTCTGGTTTTCAAGTGTGTAGAGTCCTGACGTATCAGTAGTCAAATTTTGCGAAAATTCATATATGGTAGGATCAGGAGCATCCGGATCCACATCGGTACCCAACATCTTACCACCTTTCAAGGTGAAACTGATATTTGGTATTGCTGTGCCAAAGAAATCTTTGGTGTGGAACTCCATATCTGCATATCGGTCCATCGTCAATGTTTTTTGATTCACGGTTGACGCTATAACCGAAACATGTTCATCAATCGGGTTGTATGGTGACGTCGGATAGGGTGGGTACGTCTGAGTCGCATAATACCCATTTTTCGAAACAGTCACGATATAATTCTGCATACCAACTGGTGAATCAGGCCACATCACATTACCGAAAACATCGGATTGCGCCTGTGTATCTATTCCAGCAACGCTATTCTGAATATGCACATCCGCACCCTCTACTCCGACGCCAGCCGAATCAACAACATTGATAGATAGTACACCACCAGTGCCACCTGTTTCTATACCCTTAGGCACCAAATCAGTAGACAAAGTAACTACTTGATTGACCCCTTCCGTACCCCAAGACACTGCAATATTAACGCGCTTGTAATCATTTGGTATCTTATCAGCGGACGGGTCACTCGCCTGTCCAGCCGTACCATCAAAACTATCATCCACATACTGAACCGTTGTTCGTATCTGATATTTAATTCCATTGATACTCAATGTTTCCAGCGCCGGAATATCACCAGCCGGAATACCTGCTGTTGTAGCTATCTTGTCATATTCCATGCTATGGATGATTTCCATTTTCTGGTTGGCCAAAGCGGTGGCACCAAAACGATTTTTGGATTCCAGAATCAATCGCGTACCATTCGTATACGTTTCCATAAACGTAACAGAAACAATGGCAAAAATAAACAAAAGTACCAATGATTCAATCAGCGTAAAGCCTTGAGGATTTTTCAAGTAAGCAGGCATGGTATGCAAAAAATGTTTATTTAATACTATTCATCACACTGTACATTGGTTGCAACATGGCCACCGCGAAAAAACCGACGCCACCACCAATAAATAACATCAGGACTGGTTCAATAATGGATGACATATTTTTTGTCACCTGCGATACTTCTTCCTCATAAAACTCCGCCAAACGTTGCAACACCATATCCGTCTTGCCCGTCTCCTCTCCTACTTCAATAATTTGAGTCACCAAAATAGGAAAGATAAGCGGATATTTTTTTGTCACGTGACTTAAATCCACTCCCTTTTCAACTTCGGCAATCGCTTCTGCCAAAGCGTCCTTATAACAAACATTAGTCAGTGTACGAGACACGATATCCAATCCTTTGATGACCGAGACACCGCTCTTGAGCAATGAACTATAAATACGGGCAAAACGAGCACAATTTACTTTGACAACAATTTTTCCTACTATAGGTAAACGTAAATATAAATTACTGAAAAAACGCTTCCCTGTGGCAGTATTGGAAAATACACGCACTCCAACCACCAGGACAATCACAAATCCAGCACTCAAGAAAGCATGGTTACGCAAAAAATCACTCATGGCCATAATAAACAAAGTAGAAGCGGGTAATTTGACATCCATATCTTGAAAAACACCCGTAAGCTTTGGAAGAATATACGTCAACATCAAAACTGCGATTCCAATCATAGCGACGACAATCACGGCGGGATAGATCAATGCCCCGCGTACTTTACTCGCTAAATCATGCTCTTTTTCCAATTGGAGAGCCAAGATTTCTAAAATTTCTTCTAAGCTCCCACTTATTTCACCCACTGCCACCATATTCACAAATAATTCATTGAAAACACCGGGAAATTTTGCCAATGCTCCAGCCAGTTCCTCACCAGCCTGTAAATCATCATAAACACTTAATAAGATTTTTTTGAAACGCTTATTGGTCGTTTGGTCACTTAAGTTATGAATAGAACGAGACATCGTCAATCCGGACGATGTCATGACTGCCAGGTTACGTGTAAAGACCATCTTTTCTTTGAGGGGTACAGAAAGAAACCGATTTAAAAACGGTAGTGATTGAGACGTTTGTTCCGCCTGTTCTTTATGCGATGTTAACAAAAACCCTTGTGCGCGTAAATCTTGTGCCAGATCACGTTCATCTTTCGCATTGATCTCGCCACTCGATGTTTCACCTGTCACGATATTCTTCGCTGTATACAAAAACTTTGGCATAATTCAAATGTTTATTTTTTCATCCATATTTTGTATCTTTTTTTGTATTATACCACATTCTACCTTTAACAACGTCAAAGTGGTAAACGTTCTTTAAATTGTGCAAAAACACGTGGCCCGCGTGGACGAGGCAAAAAAATCAGTGCTCTCTCACTTGTCTCAATCAAACTCCCGTGCAAGAGTGTTTTGGGGTTGCGTCGAATCTTATCCTCTTGCCAAGTAGCGAGCCAGTGCTCTAGATGTACTCTATTCAAAACATGTTCTAGAACATTTCTGACAATAATGGCGACTTTCCCCTTCTGTAATGTCCACAGACTCGGAAGAACCGTCAAAGAAAAATTTGGACGGTATTGACGCATCCATATATTCTTAAGCTCAAATACCTGAAAAACATCAAACCCAATCAAAGGAATAAAGAAACGGTATTCATGAGAAGAAAAGAGATCTTTGGTACCAATTTCCAGGTTATCGTCTGTCACAAAATAATTCAAACAAGCGCGATCCTGAATTTTTTTACCATGACGCCGTTTACCAATACTCTGCAAAAAACCAGTGAGAATTGTTCGCCCGGTCCAAATCTTCCCAGAACAAAGTACGACAAACATGTCCCAATCACTCCGACGAGTACCATGTTTCATGGCCAAACTACCTGTTGCTCCCAACATACGCACATAAGGCACGTAGACCAGAAGACGGGCCAGACGACGCATCCGTTTAAGTTTGGACACTGAAATCTTTTCCAGGAAAATACGTTTTTCGACTAAATGCTCCCGCCCAACAAGAAAATAAAAACCGTACTGTTGGTGAATCTTATCTGATACCTGTTCTGACCAAAGAAATGTCATTACTTCCGCTAAAGTATTGGCTTGAATGTCCGTATGAGAGGGCGTTTGGTGGTACATCAAATGTTTCCATATCTCAAAAGCGGTCAGTGGCATATCCATCACATCATAATATGCAACTGTCGCAATAATATTTTTTCCTAAACGGTATCCAGCCATAGAACGTGTCCGTCATTATAAATATTTTGCCGTGAAACTTTTCTTGCATTTTTTCAATTTTTCTGGTGGTCCAGCAAAGATCAATTCTCCACCAGCATCACCTCCATCTGGACCCAATTCCAGTACCCAATCTGAAGCACGTATAACATCAAGATTGTGTTCTACAACCAACACACTGTTTCCTTTATCAACCAATGCTTCTAAAACTTCCAATAAGCATCGCACATCCTCAAAATGCAAACCAATAGTCGGTTCATCAAGTATATAGAGTGTTTTTCCCGTCGATTTACGTGCCAATTCCGTCGCCAACTTAATACGCTGTGCTTCTCCGCCCGACAAATTGGTAGCACTCTGTCCCAGCACCAAATAGCCCAAGCCTACTTCCTCCAAAACGCGTAATTTTTCCTCAATCATCGGTTGATCCAGAAAGAAATGGTGTGCTTCGCTTACAGTCATACGTAAAACATCAGCGATATTCATTCCCCGATACTCAATAGCCAGCGTCTTGATATTGTAACGGGTTCCCTGGCAGACTTCGCATGGTACATAGACATCTGGCAAAAGATACATTTCTATCTTGCGCAAACCACCACCTTGACAGGATTCACAACGTCCTCCACGCATATTGAAACTAAAATGACTTGCGAAATACTTTTCACGTTCAGCTTCTGGTGTGCCAGCAAACAAATCACGAATCAAACTAAAAACACCAGTATAGGTTGCTGCATTGGAACGTGGCGTACGACCAATCGGATCCTGATTAACGGTAATGACTTTATCAATCAAATCCATTCCTGTGATTTTTGTATGTGCTCCCGGCTCAGCTTTGGAACGATAAAAATGACGAGATAATGAACGCGATAAAATATCACGCACCAAACTTGATTTCCCGGATCCTGAAACCCCAGCAACCGCAACCAACATACCGAGCGGAATCTTGACATCAATATTTCGTAAATTATGTTCCGTGGCACCATGAATGGTAAGGGTATTTTTGCTTGGTCTACGAGTTTTTTTATGTTCAAAAACAACACGTTTTTCGGCTAAATATTGGCCGGTAAGAAATTTTGATCGCATCAAGTCACGTGGTGTGCCAGCAAACATCACTTCTCCACCCTCACTCCCTGCGCCCGGTCCCATATCGATGATGTAGTCAGCACGTCGCATAATAGAAATATCATGTTCAACAATAATTAATGAATTATTGGCAGAACGTAACTCTTCAAGGGCCTGAATGAGTTTTTCAGTATCGCGACTGTGTAAACCTACCGATGGTTCATCCAAAACATAAATAATCCCTGAAAGACCTGATTTCATTTGTACGGACAATCGAATACGTTGCGCTTCTCCGCCAGAAAGAGTATCCGCGCTACGTGCAAGCTGAAGATAGCCCAAACCAACTTTTTCCACTGCTTGCATTCTCATAATCATTTCCCGAAACAACGGATTGATCATATCACGTTCACACGTCTGTAAAAGTTTCTTCTGAAGACCAACCATCGTCTCAAGAAAAAGTCGAACATTCATCTGTACCAATGCATCCAGAGACCATGTATCCACTGTGACCGCAAGCGCAAAGCGCTTCAGACGTCGCCCATGACATTGAGGACATTTTTTTTTCAACATATAAGACTCAATATCAGAACGAGTATGATCAGATTTTGTCTCGCGATATTTTTTTTCCAACAATGCCAGTACTCCAGGGAATGTCTCTGTTTGTTCCGATGTGCCGTATAATAAAATATTATACTGTTTCGCAGAGAGTTTTTTGATTGGTACATCAAGAGAAAACTTATGCTGGCGAGCTAATTCTCGTAAAAACTGCATCGGTCCCTGCCCATTATGACGTTCCCCGTTCATCTTGTTCCACGGACGAATGGCTCCCTCTACCAAGGAGAGGTTTTTATTGGGTATAACTAGATCAGAATCAAATTCCAACGTCACGCCCAGTCCGGAACATTTCTCACACGCCCCTTCTGGACTATTAAAAGAAAAGTGACTTGGTGTTAATTCCGGTAAATGAATCTGACAAGGTTCACATCGATATTCTTCATGATAGAGGTATTGTGTATCTTTTTCTCCGATACATAATGTAAAAGTACCCTGTCCAACGCGAAAAGCAGTCTGTATAGAATCCAAAAGACGCTCCTTATCTGGACGGGTCAAATTGAGTGATATACGATCTATCACAACCGCGATAGGTGATACTTCAGTGACAGAGGCAAGTGAGATAGCATCAGCAATAGGCAATAATTCTCCACGAAATAATACACGCGGATAACCCCAGGTATTGATAAGCGCAAGCACGTCCCGCTCACTTTTCTCTTCCATTAAGAGGCGACTTTCTGCAACAAAAATTAATGGCGTCTCATCTGGCAATGCGAGGATTTCTGTCAAAATCTGATGTGCACTTTTACGCCACAAGCGTTCTCCGCACATCGGACAATGCGGTACGCCCACTTTGGCAAACAAAATACGTAAATAATCATAAACCTCAATCATCGTACCGACCGTCGAACGCGGACTTCGTGAAACACTTTTTTGATCAATGGAAATAGCTGGTGACAAATTGTGTATCGCATCGACATCCGGCTTGTCAAAGCCATCCAAAAAATTGCGTGCATAAGAAGAAAGCGACTCGACATAGCGTCGATTTGCTTCAGCAAACAATACATCAAACGCCAAAGAAGACTTGCCGGAACCGGAAAGTCCGGTAATCACGACCAGTGCATCACGTGGAATATCCACGTTCACGTTTTTCAAATTATTGACCCGCGCTCCGCGAATCTGAATCACTGCTGGTTTCCCTCGCATAAAGCATCACATGGCTTGGAAATATCCTCTCAACAAGGCTACGAGTTATTTTCTATTGTACGCTTCTTTCCATTCCCTGTAAAGTCTGATAATGTGCCTGTTATTGCCTTTTATATTACTGTTGAGAGAATTCTTCCTCCAATAAAATAGCTAATTTTGAGGACAACATATTCTTGTGTTTCAACTCTGCCAATCCATCTGCATGCGCTTTGACGATACTCTGATTACCAAAAATTTCGTTGACTGATGCCAGATATGCACTGTCACGTCCCATTACCACGAGCATACGTTCGTGTGCATCATCATAAAACTGCTTATATGAAACAATAACGTGTTTGATGACACTTTGATATTGAGATGATGCAATTTGGAAACGTTGTTCTAATTGACTCAATGCTTTCATCACTTTTCTAGCAATAATTTCTTGTGCTCTATAGTACATATATTCATTTTTCAATAGGTCATGGGCGGTTGGTTTCGACCAAAAAATCTGACGCATTCTATACGCTATTTGTTCAAACCAATCAGGCGCAAATACCTCATCCAAAGCGTGTACCTGATCCAATCCTTCTTCCACACGATCCAATTGAATATCTAATTTAGTCAAAATTCTTTTATACACTGCTTCATTAATTTCTCCGTATCTCAATAAAAGCTCAAGAGAATGCTTTTCGATACCTAATGCATATACGCGAAGTGCCTGATCCATATCGATGGCATGTCGATCCACAATCTCCTCACATTCATGCGTTTCTTTATCACGCTTTTCTAGAGAAATACTTTTGATTTTTGCATAAGTACCATCATTCAGGTAACCTTTTTCAAAAAAACTAGTCAATTTTTCCAGCCCGTATGAAAAAATGAACGCGCGACTCTGATGATACCCAGCTTTCTCCGTTGCCGTTAAATCGTTCAAATGAAAATGACGAATTGCCAATCCGATGGTCAAAGCTTTGACAAAAAGTGTGAAATAAATACACCCGATAGTCAAGGCAGTGATGAATTCCTTGATTGTAAATTCAAAATGCCATTCAGGAAAAGACAACGTATCAGGAATCAAAAGCACCATAATAATTGCCAAAGCACCCCGTAAACTCCCCCATGCTAACAAATGTTGCCACGAAAGTGGAATCTCTTTTTCTTTTTTCCTGAAATTGAGCCAGCCAGCCACAGGATAAATTGATAAAGCACGTCCAGCCATCACTACCAGCACCGTAATCAATATTGGGATAATAAAACGTCGGAAATCAATAGGTAAATCAGCAAACAACAATCCCATAGTTATAAAAACTAAAGAATTCGCTAAAAAAGCAAAGTAACTCCAAAAACGTTCCATAAAATGTTCAACACTTGAGGAAAGTTTGGAGCGACCATAATTGCCTATCACCATCGAAGCCATTACGGTCGCAATAATAGCAGAAAGGTGAATTTTTTGCCCACTAATTACTAGATGACTAGAAATCACCTCTGACAAAATAAATGTCAGGTGAGCAACCAAGAGTGTCAGTGTAATTTCAATATGTTCATTATTACCAGCTTTTTCAATCAGCTTAGCAAATAAAAATCCCATACCAATACCAAAAATAATCCCCCCCACGACCATAGTGGTAAACATAAACAGTCCTTCCGCGAGCGTATCCAAACCAGAAAATCCTTTCAAGGCAATTTCTAATATCACCAAAAAGAGCGCCAACGCAGTACCGTCATTAAATAAACTCTCTCCCTCAAAAAGAAAAGAGAGACGACGCGGCACCCCAAATTCCTTGAATAGTGCCAGAACAGCTACCGGATCCGTCGCGGAAATCAAGGCACCAAAAAGCAGGGTGACAAGAAAAGGAATTTCCATTCCCAAGGCACGAAAAATAAAAAAGAGAGCTCCAGCAATAAAAATGGCAGAGATAATCAAGCTACCAATTGAAAACCATGAAACGGCGTAAATATTGTGCATCAATTCTCGCACTCGCATATTGTATGCTGATTCGAAAATCAAAATCGGCAAGAAAATATAGAACAAAAGTTCGGGTGTCAGATAAAAGGCTCGTAAAAATTCAAAACCTGGCACATGAGTCAAAGGTACTAACAAGGAACCGACAAAGACTAATAACACTGTATATGGCACATGTAAACGCTGTGCCAAAAAATACGTACCGATGGAAATCAGCATCAAAATGAATATCGACAAGAACATTTCCAATCCCATAAATATAGGTATTTAAAAAATTATTTTCCTCTGAAATCAAATACAAGTAACGCCCCATTTATGCGAAATATACCAATGAAACAGAAGTCATCAACATCAAAAAAAGAAGAGTACAAAACAAACGTATTGTACTCTTCCAAAAATTTTTGTCAAAAACCTACCCTTTGTAGAAAAGATGTGTCCTCACGTGCCATGAAAAAATTATTTCAAAGTCACAGTGGCACCCGCTTCTTCCAATTTTTTCTTGAAACCCTCAGCGTCAGCTTTGGCAATCTTTTCTTTGATGACCTTTGGAGCAGCATCTACCAAATCTTTTGCCTCCTTCAAGCCCAAACCGGTAATTTCACGTACCGCTTTAATAACATTAATCTTCTGATCTCCGGCAGCAACCAACTCTACATCAAAATCTGTCTTTTCCTCAACAGCTTCTATGATAGGAGTTGTGGCCATTGCACCCATCATCATGGGAGCAGCAGCAGAAACACCGAATTTTTCTTCTAAAACCTTCACAAGCTCGGACAAATCCAACACACTCATTTTCTCAACATCACTAACGATTTTCTCAAACTTCTCTGGCACGATTACTTCCTTTTTTTCTTCTGACATAATATTATATCAACAATAAATTATTTTCTTGAATACACTCTTACATGGCTTTTTTCTCCTCGACTGCTTTCAATACACGAACTAATCCGCTCAAATTTCCTTGCAATACACGAACAAAACTACTCATTGGTGCTTGCAATGTGCCAATCAACTGTGCCCGTAACTGATCCTGACTTGGCAATTTCGCCAAAGCCTGTACCTCATGCATAGAAAGAGAAACTTTGCCCAATGTGCCTCCTTCTATTGTCAATGGGATATCTTTGTTAGCCTTGATAAAGTCTGACAACACTTTGGCAGCGATGACTTCATCCTGAGAAAAGGCGACCCCAATCTGTCCGTCCAATATACGGACATTAGCAGTAACGCCAGCTTCTTTGAGAGCAATATTGAGCAGTGTTTTTTTCAACACTTGCCAAGTTGAACCACTCTCTGCCAAACTCTTACGAATACTCGTGATACTCTTCACGGAAACACCTTTGAAATTTGCAAATACCAATGCCTTGGAATTCTGAATTTTTTGTGTTACATCCGTGACAAGTACTGTTTTTTGTTCTCTATTCTGCATAGCTATGATGATATAAAAAATCTACGGAGAATACCGTAGACAAACAAACGATAGAACGATGATTATTCTACAATAATCGTCTATCTTTTCTCCTCATGAGGACCTACGTTCGACCCAATGGTACGGAAATGCCTCACATCTACGGATATTCTATTGTACTTTTTTCCATTGTATCAAAAAGGGACTCTTCTGTCAAACATGTGTTTACCCTGAGACAGCGGTAGAATCTGATACGGCAATCTCCGTATCGGCGGTCACTTCTTTGATGACTGGTCTTGGCATTTTTTTGATAATTTTCTTTTTCTCAATAACGCCCTCGCGCACCAAAAGATTATTCACTACTGGTGATAACTGGGCACCCTGAGAAATCCAGTGCAAAATACGCTCTTTTTTCAAAACGGTGGTTTTTTTGTGCGGATCATAGCTTCCCAAAATTTCCACGTGACGTTTACCGGGTGCTTTGGTATGCTCCTGCAATACCACTCGAAAAGACGCATGGTTCTTTTTGCCTGTACGATTGAAACGAATAACTAACATAAACGGAAATAAACAGTAATACTGATAATAACACTCCTCTCTCAAAGAGTACTTTTTTTATTCTACCTTATTCCCGAAACCCTGTCAAACTGCCCAACATGCTAAATCAATCAATGAAGCAATGTTTCGTTGTTGCCTATCTGATCCAAACGAATGGACAAAAGTTGAGATATTCCATCTGATGCCATCGTCACACCGTACAACAAACCAGCCTGAGCCATTGTTTCACGGTTATGCGTGATTGCTACGAATTGCGTGTGTAATGAAAGTTCACGCAACATCACACTAAAACGTTTAGAGTTGGCTTCATCCAGAGCTGCCTCCACTTCATCCAGTACCGCAAAAGGAGGTGGGTTATGTGCAATAATAGCAAATAAAAGTGCCAAAGAGGTCAGAGAACGCTCTCCGCCAGATAACATCGAAAGATTAGTTATTTTTTTACCAGGTGGGCAAGCAATAATCTCGATACCGATATCGTTTTTTTCTTCCTTTTCCATTTTCAATAGTTCATGGTCGGATAAGTCTTCTGTTATCTGTTGATGCGTGCGCACTTTCACCAAAGAAAGTTGCGCCTTACCGCCACCAAAAATAATCTTGAAATATTCAGAAAACTGGGCATTGATTTTATGAAAAGCTTCCGTAAAAACACCATTTATTTTTTGATCCATTTCTTTTATAACCACAGACAAAGACTCCATCGCCTGTTTGAGATCCAACGACTCACGAGTCAAAAATTTAAAGCGTTGTTCTGTTTCTTGGTATTCGTCAATCACCATGGGATCAATCGTACCAATATGCTCTACTTCCACCTTCAATCGCGCAATTTCACGTTCTAATTGTTCTTTATCTACTGGGGTAATACCATCATACGAAAGATCCTTTACATCCAAAACAAGCTCTTCCCGTACTATGGCCACCAAATCTTCTTCACGTACTTCCACGCGCGCCAAACGTACTTTAGATTCATTGAGCACATCTTTGAGGTGCGTTAAACGAGCACCAGTTTCTCGCCATTTCCTTTCCGTCGCGAAAAATGTTTCACGGCTAGTACGAGTCAATTCACGCAATGTTGTCAATGCTTTTTCATGTTCAATTATCGTCGTTTGAATTTCTTCCAGTTGCTTCTGATATGCTTCTTTTTCTTGTACAAAACTCCTCAAGCGTTCATTACTCAGATGCAATTCATCATTAGGTAATGTCAATATTTGTGTCTCTTTAACACTTCCTTCACCGGCTTTTTGGTAGATATCGTACAACTTTTGCTGAATCACTTGAGAAAACTCCCTGATATCCTGGATGTCTTCAAGATTTTCAACATTCTTGAGACGTTCAATTAGTAAGCTTTGTTGTTGGCGAATTTCATCTAATGCCGTACGCACATATTTCAAATCCACTGGAATGATACGCACCACTTCACGCTTCTCTTGACGTGCTTTTTCAATTTCAATTTTTCCGTCCAAAATACTCCTATTACGAAACAATTGATTGGCCGTATCACGCGCTGTCATCAGTGTTTTATGCAAAACCTCTTCTTTCGTCTGATCTTCCATCACAGCTGATGATTCCGCTACCTTTTGCTCCAATGTATTGACTGTCACTTCCAAGTCAAATACTTCTTGCTGGATACGATCGCACTCACCCATCAACGTCCCTCGTTCTCGCTGAAAAGTATTCCACAAAAAACCATACAGGAGCAGTTGTTTGGCACGTAATTTCTCAGCAATCTCCTTGCCCTGCGATGCTTTGTCCGCTTGACGACGTAAATTTTTCAAATGTGGCTCAATCTCGACTATCAAACTGTCTACACGTACGAGATTGGTACGCGTGCTTTCCAGTTTGCGTAGTGAGCGTTCTTTCTCAATTTGGTATTGTTTGACGCCAGCCGCATCCTCAAAAATAGCCCGTCGTTCGGTCAAAGTGGCATTCAGCACGGCATCAGACATACCCTGCGTAATAACACAATAGCTATCTTTACCAATACCGGCACTGGCAAGCAAATCGACAATATCCAATAAACGAACTCGAGCCCCATTAATCAGATATTCACTTTCTCCGCTCCGATAAATTTTTCTAGTCACAGACACTTCGGCAAATTCGATGGGAATACGTTTATCAGAATTATCAAAAAATAATGTTACAGAGGCCATACCCAGACGCGATCTCTTGTCAGTGCCAGCAAAAATAACATCTTCGGATTTTTTACCTCGCAAATTCTTGAAAGATTGTTCGCCGATAGCCCAACGTATAGCATCCGCCACATTGGACTTACCAGACCCATTAGGACCGACAATCGCTGTAATGCCACATTTCACAATCGGTACCTCTACATTTGAAGCATCATCTTGAATAGGTACGTCACAGTCCGGCAAAAAATGCAGTGTGGTTTTATTGGCAAAAGATTTGAAGCCGTTGATTTCTAATTTTTTGAGATACATAGAAAAACCTTTATTCCCACTCTTTTTTAAGAAGCGCCTGCTTGGCTGCTTCACGCTGCGCCTCTTGTTTCGCTGCCCCTTCACCTTCGGCAATCAATTCTGCATCCAAAAAAACGCCAGCGATAAAGTGACGATCATGGTCGGGCCCCCATTCCTTCAAAACTCGATAACTTGGAGTTATGCCGGTTTTTTCCTGTGCCAATTCCTGAAAACGGCTTTTGGGATCAGTATGAAGTCCCTGTGTCAAGACACTATCCAGACGTACCAGCACAAAGCGTTCGACGAAATCCCGGGCCATATCATATTCTTGATCCAAATAAATGGCACCAATGACTGATTCCATCGCATTGGCAATCAAGTATCCACGCGCGCGACCCGTATCCTTGGCTTCTCCACGGCTCATTAATAAGAAATCCTGTAACCCGATTTCGCGTCCGATAATACCAAGCATCTCGCCATTAACCAAAGCAGCACGAAAATTCGTCAACTCCCCTTCTGGATTATCAAAATGATCAAAAAGGTAACGAGTTACAATCAACTCCAATACCGCATCCCCCAAAAATTCCAGACGTTCGTTATGAGAATAGGGATAACCCTTGTGTTCATTCAAATATGATCGGTGCGTCAGGGCTTCGTGAAATAAATCTGGATTTTGAATAGTAATCCCAAGTTTGATTTGCAGTTGATCTATATCAATCATAGAAATTTAATATCGATACAATGCGTAATTTAGATATTTTTTTCGTTTAAAACAGCGGTTTTTTTCGTCATTTTTTGTTGCGTGCGTTGTTGTACGATTGCATGAGCCTCTTTTGTGTGTTGTGCGGTTATCGCAAGATTATGCTGGTGATTTTGGGAAATATCGTTCTTCATCGGTTCCCCCATTTCACGATAAATCGTCCCCAAGACTCCATTTACGAAACGCGGACTACTGTCACTTCCAAACGTTTTCGCAAGTTCAATGGCCTCATTAATAGCGACTTTCGGCGGTACTTCATCATAACTACCAAACATCAACTCATAGATACCAAGACGCAAAATATTGCGATCCACCAACGTCACCTGATCCAACGGCCATTCTGGTGCACATTTTTCAATCAAGCGATCGATGGTCTTACGTTCTCGTAAAGTCCCTTCCAACAAATGACTCGCAAAAACCATATCATCAAGACCAGGTGCAAATTCTCGAATATTGCGCTTCAACATGGCGCGAGAATGCTCATCATGCTGACCATGAAAATCCCACTCGAAGAGAGATTGCATCGCTATTGATCTTTGAAGATGCCTATTTGCCATTTTGTTTTTTTCAGCAAAGAAAAGTTTGGACGAAATAGATAAGAACAACCTTTCTATTTGACGGTTTTTTGGGAATTTTTGAGCTTGGGGGCAGTATCAACCATTTGCATACCCTTGTAGATACCACACGTTGGGCACACACGATGTGCTAATTTTTGAGCCTTGCATTGCGGACATTCAGTCGTATTAACCAGGGCTACATCATACTGTTTGCGCGCCCGATCGCGACGATGCCTCGTATGTCTTTGCTTTGGATTTGCCATATCAGTACAAAATTATTAACATTGATACTTTAACACCCTATCTCATTTTTGACAAGATATGCCACAAAATACTCGTTTCATTAAGACACGGAATCTGACAAGGTTCCGTCACGTGAATTAAAACGAGTACAACGACAATTGAATGATAGACCAAGAGCTGTGCCAAATTATATAAAACCGGGTGAAGTGATTCATCAACTCGTTATGTTAGAAGTTTGAAACCACCTAGATCAACGTTTTTTTGGATGGAGCACATTCGCAAACCGTTTATTAACATTTTCGGGTAAAGCAAGTAACACAGGACGAAATGAAAGACGGTGAATGGGTGATGGTCCCAAACGACGTAACGCATTCATATGCATCACTGTTCCATACCCTTTATGCTGGACAAAACCATATCCAGGGTATTGCTTGTCGTACGCATCCATCATTTGATCTCGAGTCACTTTCGCAACGATAGATGCCGCCGCGATAGACTTCACAATACTATCTCCGCCAACAACGGATTCCTGTCTATACGAACAATGTGGTATTTCTTGATTACCATCCACAAGAAGTAACAATTCCTCATTCGTCAATGCCTCTTGGTTTTGCTTCATCTGTTTTTTCAATGTCGTGACAGCGCTTTTCATCGCCAAGAATGTCGCCTGTAAAATATTTACTCGATCAATTGTTTCGGCATTAACAATACCGATACCCGTGTAAAAATATTTCAAAATTATTCCAAATATTCTCTCACGCTGTTTCTCTGAAAGTTTCTTGGAATCACGGATAAGCGAAAATTCTTTCTCCAGTCCTTCTGGAATATGGAAACCCGCATCTTTATAGCAGGCCGCAGTAGCCACGACTGGTCCTGCCAATGGCCCCCGCCCCACCTCATCCACGCCCACAATAAAAACAGGTGTTCCATTCAGCAGACTCAACTCTTTCTTAAACGTTGTTTCTTGCATAACGCAGGCAAAAATTCTAAAATTTAATGTCCTTTATTTAATACAGTAACGAAGACTTCATTCTGCGTTAAGTAGTGAAATGCTTTTTTCAGCCGGTTACTGAATTTTTCATATTACGACGTATACTTCTGCACCCGGGATAACATCAAAATGACTCCTTGCAAGTATTCCAGAATGTGCTTGTTCATAACTTCTCCTTTCTGTCAGGACGCATACACATCATAGAAGCAAGAAAGCGTATGATACCATCCTACTCCAAAAAGAGACGATGAGACAATGGGTTCAGGATTCACCAACATTATAATGCATTGAAATTTCTGTAAAAAGAGTGTATTATGAAATGTCGAGATATTGTCTCGATATGTGTTCTTTCAACAAATCAGATGATATCCCGACGCGCGCAATAGTCATATCAAATCTCTCCTTACTACCACAAAATCCATTTTTGGGCCAAAAAGAGCGCGGGAGATCGCTCGCAAGGCAAAATTTGATGCATTATTAAAATCAGTCCCATCCGCGGATGGTCATTGAAAAAAATTACTGATGCCCAAATACCAGTAACGGTTTTTGAAGGATCCTGACGTTCTTCATTGAGAGCATCAATAAAAATACTCGTGGAATGAGGCTGGCGAGACGAGGCTTTATGGTGGATCTATTTCTTTTTGGCATAGATGCCCGTAAACGTTCGCGTAGCTACGGATTCCTACCAAATGTCATTGGCGTGGATTGTTACTATCCTGATGGCGGTTTCATGTTGTTTCCGATCTACTCTGTGTAGATACGTGGATGTCCTGATAGCGATCAACCCCTGGAAAAACCCGTTGATAGTGGACGTGTCAAAACGATCGATATTCGGGCCAGAGATTACGAAGAGTTCCTGCAGTTTTTTGATGGGAGGCCTACTCGTTTAGGGGAACAACTGCAGATACTCAGTAAAACACCAGCGGAAGTATCCGTTTCTCTGGAACTCTTACCGGAACATATTCTGGCGATATCGCGAGAATATGGTTGGACTGGACAAGCAAATGTCCTCAGCCAATTGCGACGCAAAGTCAGTCAACACATGCAGTAAGATGATCCAGTCATATTCTCTTCCATGACACTGTTATGGAATGGATCTTTTTTTTCTGCTATACTAGCAATAAGATCATAAATTTCCCTGCAAAATCCGACGGTATATCCTGAACTATGAAGGAACACATAATTATGTCAAATCTCACGTCATCAACTCCGCTTCTCATGCGGTTTTTCTTTTAGATTTTTGAGATGAATATGGCATTTGCAATTTAGGTTGTAACACTCACAAATCATGTTCACCCACCTTCACGTCCACTCTCACTACAGCCTCTTAACTGCTCTCCCAAAAATTGAGGAGCTTTTGGTGCAGGCCAAAGAATTTGGCATGACTTCTCTCGCACTCACTGACACAAGCGCACTCTATGGCGCAATTGAGTTTTATAGTAAAGCCAAAGAATTTGGCATCAAGCCTATTCTCGGCGCGGAAATGCTTGTCTGTAAAGATCTGACCAGCAAAAACAATACTGCCGAAGACAGACGCCGGCATCAGATTGTACTACTCGCACAAAATGAAGTAGGGTACAAAAATCTCATGAAAATTATTTCCGTCGCGCAATTGGACGGCTTTTATTATAAGGCGCGTACCGACAAAGAACTCCTTCAAAAATACAGTGAAGGATTGATTGCTCTCTCTGGATCCCTGCAAGGAGAAATACCCTCTGAAATTATCTACGGAAACTATGAGCGTGCCAAGGCGGTAGCTCGAGAATATCAAACCATTTTTGGGAAAAATAATTTCTATCTTGAGCTCGGGCCAAATATCGCTTATGAAAATCAGATGATCGCCAATCAAGGGCTTATCCAAATCAGCCGCGAAACAGGTATCCCGTTGGTAGCTACTTCCGATGTACATTATATCAAAAAAGAACATGCTCCCATTCAAGACATCCTCCTCTGTATCCGTGACAACAAAAAAGTCTCGGATCATGAACGTTTCAGTATGATGACCCTGGATCTGTCTCTTCGTTCGGAAGAAGAAATGAGTGAAATTTTCAAAAACGTGCCTGAAGCTATCACGAATACTCAAAAAATTGCTGAACGAATACAACTGACCATTCACATGGGAGAGAATCACCTGCCAGAATTCCCTCTACCTGTGGGAAAAACGGCGGACACACTCTTGCGTGATCTCTGTAAAGTGGGGCTTACCAAACGTTTTCCACAAACAAGCATCACCTCCGAACAACAAGCGCGCATGGACTATGAATTGGGTGTTATTGAAAAAACCGGTTTTGCGTCATATTTTCTCATTGTGCAAGATTTCGTTAATTGGGCAAAAAATAATGGCGTGGTGGTTGGTCCGGGACGAGGATCGGCAGCCGGAAGTTTCGTCTCTTATCTTACCGGCATCACCGATTTGGATCCCATAAAATACAAACTCCTCTTCGAACGTTTTCTCAATCCTGAACGTATCTCGATGCCCGATGTGGATATGGACTTCGCGGACAATCGACGTGATGACGTACTCAATTATGTCCGAGAAAAATATGGCAATGATCATGTGGCGCAAATCATCACTTTTGGCACCATGGCAGCCCGTGCAGCGATTCGAGATGTTGGCCGTGCGCTCGGATATCCGTATAGCCTGTGCGACAAAACTTCAAAAATGATCCCCATGTTCACATCGATTCAAAAGGCTTTGAACGAAGTTCAGGAATTCAAACAATGGTACGCAGACGATGCGGATGCTAAGAAACTGATTGATGTGGCGCTCAAAGTCGAAGGGCTTGCGCGTCATGCTTCTATGCACGCCTGTGGTGTTGTGATTACCAAGGAGCCAGTCACAGAATACACTCCATTACAAAATATCTCTGGAAGTCGCCAAGGCGTAGTCACGCAATATCCGGCGTCCACTAAAATGAATGCTATCGAAAAAATCGGCCTCTTAAAAATGGATTTTCTTGGTCTGAAAAACCTGACCATTATCCAAAATACTCTACGAATTGTTCGGAAAACACACGATGTCATCATTGATATTGAAAAGATACCTCTCGATGATGCGCTGACGTTTCAACTGCTCCAAGATGCCCATACCACAGGTGTATTTCAATTGGAAAGTTCTGGTATGAAACGTTATCTCAAACAATTGAAACCGACCGTCTTTGAAGATATCATCGCAATGGTCGCCCTCTATCGTCCAGGACCGATGGAATATATTCCCGATTTCATCGCTGGCAAACGTGGTACCAAAAAAATCAAGTATCTACATCCGATTCTTGAGCCAATTCTCGAAAACACATATGGTGTTGCCGTCTATCAGGAACAATTGATGCAGATTGCACGAGATTTGGCTGGTTTTAGTCTCGGAGAAGCCGACGTATTACGTAAAGCAGTGGGGAAAAAAATTAAAGAACTCGTCGCTGAGCAACGGGAAAAATTCATTGATGGATGTGAAAAAACCGGTGTCGGGAAAGCGGTTGGAAAAAAAGTGTTCGCATTTATCGAACCATTCGCCGGGTATGGCTTCAATCGTTCACATGCGGCCTGCTATGCTTTGGTCGGATATCAGACCGCCTATCTCAAAGCACATTATCCTGTCGCATTTATGGCAGCTCTCTTAACATCTGATCAGGACAATATCGACAGAATTGCTATCGAAGTCCGCGAGGCCAGAGAAATGGGGACTGAAGTGCTCCCTCCATCAATCAATACCAGTTTCGAGGAATTTTCAGTCATCCAAGGACCTACCGACACTCATATCCGCTTTGGCCTTAATGCCATCAAAAATGTGGGGTACCTTGTTGCTAAGAATATTGTCACAGAACGAAAACGTGGTGGCCCCTATGCAAATTTGGAACAATTCATCGAACGCGTGCACACCAAAGATTTGAACAAAAAATCTCTGGAGGCCCTAATCAAGGTCGGCGCTTTGGATGGCTTCGGTGAACGCAACCAACTCCTTGCCAGTATAGATGCTATTCTCCAATTTTCCAAAAACCTGAAATCAATTGCAGAAACTCATCAAAATAGTCTCTTTGGTGATTTGACTATCGTGACGGGAAAAATTACGCTTGTTCCAGCTATTCCAGCTACAAAAAAGATAACTCTTGGATGGGAAAAAGAATTACTCGGGCTCTATGTCAGTGGTCATCCTGTGGCAGAGTATCAAGAATATTTTCAAAAAATAACGACGCCCATTCATACTCTCGACAAACAACCAGAAAATGCAACTGTTCGGCTTGGTGGTATTATTGCGAGCGTACGCAAAGTCATTACCAAAAATCAAAGCATCATGTACTTTGTTAATTTAGAAGATATGACAGGTCGTATTGAATTATTGGTCTTTGGTAAAACAGCAGAACGCACTGGTGAGTTATGGATTGAGGATGAAATAGTCTTGGTCAATGCGCGTGTCTCACACAAAGATGGCGTACTCAAGTGTCTTGCCGAAGGATTAGAAAAAATATCACCCCAAACATTACATCAATTTGCACGGGCGGAAGTGACTCGTCAACAATATACCGCACACACTTCTCATAACACATCAACACCAAACATTTATACGGCGTCACATCTTGTCGTGACCATTCGTCATGATGCGCCTACACGCACCATTGAACATCTTTCGCAATTCCTGAAAACACTACCACAAGGATCACGCAAAGTTTCCGTACGCATTCAAAACACCACACTAGAAACACCCTTCTCACTGGCACCAACCGAAAAACAGATCGCGCAAATCAAAAGTATCGAAGGCATAGATTCTGTTGTCTGATTTTATAATGCTTCTTTCACGTTTCTACATTATGTTAACAAAAAACCGAAAAGTACTCGTCATTATCGGGCCGACGGCATCAGGAAAATCTGCTCTTGCTCTTGTCATCGCACAACGTTACGATGGTGAAATCATTTCTGCTGATAGTCGACAAATCTATCGTGGCATGGATATCGGCACAGGAAAGGTCACCCCTGAAGAACAATCCATTGTCCCTCATCATCTTTTGAGTATCATAGAACCTTATGACTCCTATAATGTCACTCACTTTATTCAAGACGCGCAACGTATCCTACAAGACATTCGTTCACGGGACAAAGTCCCTATCCTCTGTGGGGGAACCGGGTTTTGGATACAGGCACTCCTCGAAAAACATGCTTTTCCATCTGTACCACCTAATCCAAAACTGCGAGAAACACTCAATCAACTTTCAACATCAGAGCTCTTTCAAAGGCTATCCCTTCTCAATGCAAAACGCGCCCAAACAATTGATGCACACAACAAAGTACGACTCATTCGTGCGCTTGAAATACAAGATGCTTTGGGGCATATTCCACCACCATTGGCGCATAACAACACATCAAATATCAATCAATCTGTTCTCATTTTAGCACTCAATCCCCCTCAACCAATTCTCGCGGATCGCATCGCCAAACGTCTCACTAAAAGACTCGATGATGGCATGCTTGCAGAGGTGGCACAACTACAAACAATTGGCGTCACTTGGGAACGATTGGAGGAGTTGGGTCTTGAGTATCGTTTTGGCGCACAATACCTGCAACAAAAAATCTCACGCGATACCCTAGAAACAGAGCTACTCCGTGCTATCAAACACTATGCCAAACGTCAAATTACATGGATCAAACGCTGGGAAAAAATGGGTGTCAATATTCATTGGATAACCGATACCAATCAAGCGTTAGAAATTGTCAAACAAAATTTCTAAAAAAAATTATTCTCAAAAACACACCTCCATATGACAAAAAACAAATCAATCCTTATTTTTCAGCATCAATTTCCGGTGTAGTATCTCTATTACAATTTTCGGATTTGCTTTGCCTTTCGTCATTACCATCACCTGTCCCATCAAAAATTGCAATGCGTTACTCTTACCAGCCTGATAATCACTCACTGATTTTACGTTAGCAGAAAGGACTTTTTCAATCACATTTTCAAGTTCCACACTATCATTGACTTGGGATAGGTTCAATCGCTCGATAATGTGAGATGGGTCATTGTCACCTCCTTGATACATTTCAGCCAATACCGTTTGCGCGGCGCTGGAATTAATTTTCTCATCTGCTACAATGCCGATGAATTCTGCATAATTTTCCGGTGTAATGGTAAGATCTCCGATGCGTTGTCCATTGTCTGCCAAATATTTTCGAAGTTCGGTCAAGAGATAATTTACTGCCAGTTTTATGGCCCGAGAAAGTGGCGCCCGCATTTCTTGAGCAACGGATTTTTCCGCTAACTCACTCGCTACTGCCTCAAAATACGCGGACAGGAGATGGTCCTCGGTCAATATTGCTACATCAGATGATGACAAGGCATATTCTCTCAAAAAGCGCGTAGATTTGGCATCGGGCAATTCTGGTAAAGAAGCTCGCAAACGCTCTTCATATTCGGATGTAAACAAAAATGGTGGGATATCCGGTTCTGGGAAATAACGGTAGTCATGTGCGGATTCTTTCTTGCGTTGGGAAACAGTGATATTCTTGACTTCATCCCATCCTCTCGTTTCCTGCACTACCCGTTCGCCTGCCTCCAATACGCCAGTTTGACGAATAATTTCATATTCAATTGCTCGTTCTACTGAACGGAAAGAATTGATATTCTTGACTTCTACTTTAGTACCAGACAAACGATCAGCCCCTTCGGGATACAGAGAAATATTCACTTCGCAACGCATCTGACCTTTTTCCATATCCGCATTGGAAACATCCAGATAACGTAATATCTGACGTAATTTCTGACAGAATAAACGCGCGTCCTTACCGGTTGAAAAATCTGGTTCCGTTACCAGCTCCATAAGTGGCACACCGGCACGATTAAAATCCACCAACGTATAGGCTTGTCCTGTCGGGTGTATTGATTTACCGGTGTCTTCTTCCAAATGGATGCGTGTCACACGGAAATTTTGTCCCCCTATATTCAAAACGCCATGCTCGCAAAATGGTTCATCATACTGAGAAATTTGATACCCCTTGGGAATATCTGGATAAAAATAGTTCTTGCGATCAAATTTTGACGAAAGACGAAGTGTACAACCGAGTGCCAAACCGACACGTTGAACCATCTCAATTGCTTGACGATTAGGTACCGGTAACGATCCGGGTTGCGCCGTACACACTGGACAAATATGCATGTTTGGCTCTGTTTCCATGCCCAAACCATTCTTGCACGCACAAAACATTTTGGATCGAGTTTTTAACTCTGCGTGCACTTCCATGCCGATCGTGACCTGATATTGCATAATATTTCAGTATAAACCAGTACTACCAAAACCCTGCTCTCCTCGTATGGTATCATCCAAATCGGTTACTTCGCAAATTTTCGATAAGGCAACTTCTTGAATCAATAGTTGCGCTATCTTGGCGCCTTTTTCTATATTGTACGGTTCATTAGACAAATTTATCATGATAACCTTTACTTCACCACGATAACCCGCATCAATCACACCCCCCATTGTTTTCACTCCTGCCTTCAGAGTGACACCAGATTTATCCCAAAGTAGGCCGACAAAGCCACTCGGAATAGCAAGTGCAATTCCTGTACTCACAGCCCTACGTTCCATCGGTGCCAGCACACATTCTTCCAACGTATAAACATCCAAACCGGCATCATCAGCATGCGCGCGCGTCGGCAACTTTGCATCGGGATACACTTTCTTCACTAGTAGGTTCATAGGATACTTTTTACTTTCTGCCAAATTATTTCCGCAATGACCTCACGGGAAAGCAATACTCCTCTTCTCGTACAATCTATACGAAGCCACTTGTTTTGTTTTTTCACTAAACGTAAAGCACTAGCACGGCTATTGGCGAGATACTGGTCATCACTTTCTACCACGTCCTTTTTGTCACCTTTCAGATACACACTCTTCTTGATTTGCGTCTTGTCTTGTAACATTTTTTTCGTCATTGCAAGGGGCACATCAAGATACAGGATAATATTTGGTCTCGGCAGTCCGAAAACACCGAACTCCATCGCATCAAGCCAAGAAAGAAATTTTTTGCGCTCCTGAGAATTGCTCAGCTTTCCTCCCTGATGAATCTGATTAGAACTCACGTAACGATCTAAAATAACAACATACCCCAAACGCAACCATCGTTCAAGCACAGATTTGGATTCAAAACGGTCAACAGCATAGAGTATTGAGGCAATGCGTGGATCAAGAGAAGCAAAATTACCATAATCGCCAGTCAAACATTGTCCGATAAAAGTGCCAAAAAAGTTTTTTTCATACTGTGGAAAATCAAGCGTTTTCACCCGATATCCCTCTTGCCGTAAGCGCGCGACCAAGAGCTGTACCTGTGTCGCTTTGCCTGATCCGTCTGTACCATCCACCACAATGAGTGTTCCTGCCATACTATATATCTCTCAAAAGTCAATCAATATTTTGTGTCAATATCCGTGCAATGACTTCGTCTATTTGTACCTTTAATTCCTCGTGTGTTCCATTATTGTTAATAATAAAATCGGCACGCTCTCTGAGTGTGGCAATTTCCAGCTCTGTCTCTAAAAGCGCATCCTGCTTAAATTGAGCCAATGTCTTGGTAGCATCATCCGTGTTTTGCCGCCGCCCAATCAAACGCTGATATCTGGTTTCCTGAGAAGCATCGACATAGATGAAATAAAAATGATGTTGCACTTTCAAATGCACGATATCTGATACACGTCGAATACCATCCACGATTATCATAGACCGATCGCTAATCTCTGATTCTTTTAGTACTACTTTTGACAAAATATCTTCCCCAAATGCCTGGCGTATATGAAGAGATAGTGCCGACATATTTTCCCTATTTTGTTCCAAAAACATACGGTCCAGCATATCACGCAAAGACTGTGAAAAACGCACCAAATGCGCCTTATGTTTTTCTACGATATAGCGTGATGCCGTATCCTTTCCAGAAGCGATTTCACCAGTTAAGCCAACAATGATTTTTTGCATATATTCAAACATGCTTACTAAAAAAATTATATCCTTTCCAAAACGAGAAATGTGAAAACATACTTTTCATTCTCTTGCCGTATCTCACTCAGTGTATGGTTGAATATTTGTTCATATTCGGGAAAAAAAGTATCCGCCACATATTCACCTTCCACAAGCGTCAAATACAATCGGTCAGTAAAAGGTAGTATTTGCGCATAAACACTTGCTCCGCCGATAATAAATATCTCATCTTGTTCATATTGTCGCGCCTCATGTAATGCTTCTTCTACCGAATGTACCACAATGCACCCAGGCGCTTCGAATAATAAATTGTGAGACAATATAATATTAGTACGATTTGGTAATGGTTTTCCAAGAGAAACAAACGTTTTGGCACCCATAATAACCACATGTCCTGTTGTCAATTTCTTGAAATACTGCATATCTTCAGGAATATGCCACAACAATCGATTGTCTTGGCCGAGAGCACGCGTAGTCCTGGCCATGGCAACAATCATACTAATACGTAGTGTACTCATAATGTTATCTTACCTTATTTCTCTTTTTTTTCCAAAAAAAATCCCGCTTCTCTCAAGCGGGACACACATCTCTTTATTTTTTAAACGGCTACTTCGGCTCTGATAGCATCGTGAAACTGATAATTTTCCAACACAAAATCCCCCACCTCAAAGGCAAAAATATCTTTAATAGTAGGATTAAGCTTCATGGTAGGCAATGGAAATGGAGCACGAGATAGTTGTTGCGTTACTTGTTCAAAATGATTAGTGTAGATATGAACATCCCCACCCGTCCACACGAATTCCCCCACTTTCAAATCACAGACCTGTGCCATCATCATGGTCAACAACGCATACGAAGCAATATTGAATGGAACACCGAGAAACGTATCACAACTGCGCTGATACAATTGGCACGATAGTTTGTCATCGGCAACATAAAACTGAAACAGACAATGGCATGGTGGCAACCCCGCCTTGGCCATCTCATCAATATCCGCAACATTCCACGCCGAAACAATCATCCGCCGTGAATCAGGAGTGCTTTTGATCTGCCTCATAACATCGCTAATCTGATCGATATACCGACCATCAGGCGTCGGCCAACTACGCCACTGATACCCATAAATCGGTCCCAAATTACCATATTTTTTAGCAAAGGCATCATTCGTTTTTATCTGTTCCAAGAAAATGCGCATACCGTTTCTCCATTCCAGAGAATCACTGGATGGTATTGCTTGTCCAGTGCGTTCCAAATAAGCCTTGAAGGGCCAAGAATCCCAGATATGCACATCATGCTCTGCTAAGTATCGGAGATTGGAATCACCTCGCAAGAACCAGATTAATTCTTCGATAATTCCTCGGACGAACATTTTTTTTGTTGTTAAAAGAGGAAATCCTTCCGCTAAATCAAAACGCATTTGATACCCAAAGACGCTCTTGGTACCGGTTCCAGTCCGATCGGTCTTTATCGTTCCATGGTCAGTAATATGGCGCAAGAGTTCAAGGTATTGTTTCATAATCTATTCCTCCCCTGAAACATTACTAAAAAGAAATATTCTAGCAGATAATTCAATAAAGACCTTCTTTATTATATCAATGTATGAAAACGTTGTCAGTTACAACATTTCATTTCACTGCTCGATTTTTTGCTAGAAAATTAAGAT
Source organism: Minisyncoccota bacterium (assembly GCA_051306005.1). Classification (GTDB taxonomy): domain Bacteria; phylum Patescibacteriota; class Minisyncoccia; order Moranbacterales; family UBA1568; genus UBA1568. The sequence goes on along the minus strand of JBPPMJ010000003.1, from coordinate 188,837 downwards.
GCATTTTTGATGCTTCCGGTTTTTTGTCCCCAAAATACTTACTATTCAATCCCTGAGAACCGTATGGTTTTATACAAGGAGAAGAAAGATATTCAAAAGCCATTTGTCCAATTGGCATCTTGTGATACAACTTAATCGGAAGACGTCCAGCATTAAAAAGCTCCAGAGTCATTTTCAAAGAATTTCCTGGGTCCAAATAACCGGCAGTCGTATGAATAATCAAGCCAAGGCGTCCGAGTGAGCTCTTGCCTTCCAGACGACCAACCAGCTTATCTGAAACACCTGTTTCCTCATAAATAAGGCCTAACGCAAATTCTTGCGGATGCAAGATAAAAGCCTCATTATCTTTAATGACAATAGGCTTCATGAGATTTTTGGACATCACCTTTGGATCAATAACAAAGTTTTTTGTCGTATCAAACACCAAAAAATGCCGATCTAAATGCAAATCTACACTCGCCGGTTGCACATAATCGACATGAAAAGGTTTCAATATAATCTCCTTCGCTTTGATTTCTTTGATAATGTCACGATCAGAGAGAACCATAGAATTAAAGTTTCACCTTCAAGCTTGGACCCATGGTAGAACACATGGTGATGGATTTGATTAATCTTCCTTTCATCGTTTCTGGTTTGGCACGATCTACCGCCTCGCGCAATGTACGATAATTTTCCACCAAAGCTTCCGTGGTAAAAGAAACCTTGCCAATCATCTGATGAATGTTTCCACTATCATCATTTTTAAAGCTCACTTTTTTACCTTTTTTCAACATTTCAATCGCCTCTTTTATTTTAGTGGTAACAGTTTCGGTCTTTGGTGAAGGCATCATTCCTTTGGGTCCCAAGACTTTAGCCACTAAGGCCAATTTTGGCATCATTTCCGGTGTCGCTAACAACACATCAAAGACCTGACCAGGTACGATTATGCCATTTTTTATCTCTCCAATCAGATCCTCACCGCCCACAATCTCAGCTCCAGCATCTTTAGCCTCTTTTTCTTTGACGCTCGTAATAACAGCAACACGTTGTGAACGACCAGTACCCTGCGGTAAAATGACTGTGGCGCGCACTCCCTCATCTGATTTTTTGGCATTAATGCCCAAACGCATATGTACTTCGACAGATTCATCAAACTTCGCTGTTTTATGTCCACGTAAAAAAGCAACTGCTTCCTCCACAGTGTACTCCTTGTCAGCTTCCAATTGTTCAGCGACATTGCGGTAATTCTTTCCTTTGTTCATAACGTATATTGTGGTGGTGCAAACGCTTCACAGCTCCCACTCATTAGAATAATCTTGTTATTGTGTCACGTGAATACCCATTGACCTCGCACTACCCAAAATAATCTTTATCGCTGACTCAACATCGTTTGCGTTCAAATCAACCATTTTCTTTTCCGCGATATCACGCACTTGCGCCATCGTGACGGTACCCTTCTTTTCTTTCAATGGATTGGATGAACCCTTCTCAACATTAGCCGCTTTTTTCAATAAATCTGAAGCTGGCGATGTTTTCAAAATAAAATCAAAAGTTCGATCCTCATAGACAGTGATGTCCACTGGTACGATATCTCCTGCACGATCTTTAGAAGCCTCATTAAACTTACTACAAAAGTCCTGGATATTCAAACCATGTTGTCCAAGTGCCGGACCAACTGGTGGGGCTGGGTTGGCCTTGGTGGCAGGAATTTGTAATTTAATAACTGTTTTAATTGCTTTTGCCATAAGACTTTTGTAGATTCCATCTGGTATGAAACACACTTTATTGTATGGTCTCACACCGCGGGATTAATAAAATACTTACTCCATTCTCCTCTCACACGACTCATTCATATCCTGTTATGCCTTTTTTACTTGCAAAAAGTCCAACTCTACTGGTGTTTCACGTCCAAACATAGATACCAGCGCCTTCACCTTACCTTTTTCTTCATCTATTTCCTGAATCTTTCCGTCAAAATTCTTGAATGGTCCATCCACAATCTTTACAGCATCACCCACACGAACGTCAATCTTATATTTTGGTTCCGCAACACCCATCCGTTTCTTAAGCGCATCAATTTCTTTGGAATCAACAGGTGTCGGCGTCGTACCAAGTCCAATAAACCCAGTCACATTGGGGGTGTTGCGTACTACATACCAAGACGCATCTGTGACCATCATATCCACCAAGACATATCCCGGATAGATTCGCTCCTCTACAACCACGCGCTTCCCTGCTTTAATCTTTATTTTCTTTTCTTTAGGTACCAGGACATCAAAAATAAGTTCCTGCATATCCATGGAGTCGATTCTCTGTTTCAAGTTACGAGACACATTGTCTTCATAACCAGAATATGTATGAAGTACATACCATGATCGTCCGTGATGTTGGTTCTGTTTGGCCATAAACAAAAAAATTATTTTATAAGCAGTCTTTCCACAGCAGAACTAAAAAGATAATCCAAACTCCCGAGAAAAAAAGCAACAGACAAGCTGATAACTACCACCAGAGTCGTGTAGTGAAGAATCTGTTTGCGCGTTGGCCAATTCACCAAAAGTAATTCAGTACGGGCTTCACGTAAAAATTTTACCATTTTTCTCATACCGAATGGCGCCTCTTAAAAAAAGCCCCGAGGGCTTTGTATGTCTTTTGTAGTGTACCAAGAAAACGCCAGGTTGTCAACTTTACGACCACTACATCTGTCATGTTCCAAAAGAAATTCGTATTTATAATAATTCAACCTCATCAAAAAAGGCGCGGTAAGCATCCAGACACGTCTTGGCCATCTCATGAGAAAGCATAAAATCCCTATCACGAATAACACGATTGCGTATGTGATGTGCATCCAAGAGTGCTTGCTTGGATTCCAAATGCCCTTCCTGAATGCCAGATAATTTTTCAGCCATGGTCCCGCCAACGTAACCGATACTCGCCAACATTTCATCAGCAAAAGCATCTGCTTCCAAAACAGCCACCTTGTACTGAGACACATTTTCTTGATCCAGCCGATCTGCTATTTTTTCCCAACGCCGAATCAATGAAGAGCGAGAAGCAAATGGACGATCCGTACCAAAAAGTGTTTGTTTCAAATCTCCAGAAACTCCACGAAAAAAAAGCAAAAGAATGATATCTACCACCAGCACAGAAACGTAGACAAACAAAAAGAATTTCAACGCACTGATAAAAAAAGAGTGTTCAAAAAATTGAGCGACATCGTTCCAGATTGTCATTATAAGAACACTTCCATCAACATCCATATTTTTGTTCTTTATATCTTTCGGTTATCGGGTGACGCAACATCACGCTCAAAAGCATCAGCAGTACGCAACAATGTTTCTTCGTCAAACCACTTGCCAATCAATTGTCCACCAAGAGGCAAATGAATCTCCCCATCTTTCTTGAAACCAATAGGAAATGAAATCGCTGGAACACCAGCCAAATTAGCTGTCACCGTATAAATATCTGATAAATACATTTTTAGTGGATCTTCTGTTTTTTCGCCAAAACGAAAGGCTGGCTCTGGTGTCGTCGGAGAAAAAATAACATCTACATCACGGAATGCTGTTTGAAAATCCTGACGGATACATCCCCTCACCTTCTGTGCTTTCTTGTAATAGGCATCATAATATCCTGCAGACAGTGTATATGTTCCCAACATGATACGTCGCTTCACCTCACGACCAAAACCATGGCGACGCGTATCCAAATACGTTTCCAGTAACTCGCTTGTCCCAACCGAAGAATCATGTTCATCATTGATACGTAGTCCGTACTTAATGCCATCAAAACGTGCCAAATTGGAACTCACCTCTGAAGGCATTAAGATATAATATACTGGTAGAGCGTATTCGCTATAAGGGAGAGAAATTTCATGAAGCGTTGCGCCCATTTTTTGAAAACGCATCAAAGCAGAGTCTGTAACAGTGCGTATGTCCGCACTCAAATGTTCATTAAAATATTCTTTAGGGATACCAATGCGCAAACCAGTGATATCACCATTCAGATAATCCTCAAATGGTTTATCTGCTTGAATCGGGGCCGTAGTCGCATCCAAAATGTCTGCTCCTGCGATACGGGAGAATACTATCGCCGTATCTTCGACCGTTTTGCCAAACGGGCCGATTTGATCCAAGCTGGACGCCATTGCAATCAATCCCGAACGTGATACGCGTCCATATGTAGGTTTGAGTCCCACAATACCGCAGAAAGAGGCTGGTTGACGAATAGATCCTCCCGTATCCGAACCCAGTGACCATACCGCTTCTCCGGAGGCTACTGCCGCTGCCGATCCCCCAGAGGATCCTCCTGGTACCCGTGTTGTATCAACGGGATTTTTGGTTTTTTGATATGCGCTCGATTCTGTGGATGATCCCATGGCAAATTCATCCATATTTGTTTTTCCCAGTATCACAGCGCTTTTTGCTTTGAGACGTGTAATGACTGTGGCATCATATGGAGCGATGTAATTATCTAAAATTTTTGATCCGGCCGTCGTACGTACACCCATTATACACAGATTATCCTTGATAGCACCGGGAATACCCGCCAACAAATCAATAGGATCACCACGTTTCAAAGACGCATCCACAATGGTAGCCATTTCCAGAGCTTGGTCACGCATCACCGTCAAATATGCCCCGATTTCCTTATCCTGTTGAGCGATAGTTTCCAAATATTGTTCAGTAAGTGTGACTGCTGAAACATCACCATTCCGTAAACGATTATGCAAATCACGAATCATAAGATACAAATATCAAAAGACTGATTTTACTTTTACGAATCCATTTTTAGTCTCGGGCACATTGGCAAGTAACATGCGTCTTTGTTCAGGACCACAATCCACCACATCATCATGACGAGCCACGTCTCTGAAACCGACTACCTCATCAGAAAGAATGATTTCATCAGTCGATACTTGTTCCAGTTGACGAAAGAAATCCAGCACTATGGACAAATCTTTTTGATATTGCTCCTGCTCGTTTTCTTTGAGACCAATACGGGCCAAAAGAGCGATGTGTCGTACTTCTTCAATATTCAACATACTCGTGTATTACATCAGAAAAACATTATCCTCTCGCAAAAACATACTACTTTGTTAAACTTTACGCCGATTTCAAAAGCGCAATAAACGCCTCTTCCCAAAGAATCGGAATATTCAGTTTTTCTGCCTGTATAAGCTTATTTCCTGGATTTTTACCCGCAACAACATACCGTGTTTTGTGACTCACTGTCGATGCCACAGACCCGCCTTTTTCTTTAATCATAGCCTTAGCTTCTTCTCTTGTAAAGGCAGACATCTCTCCGGTCAAAACAAACGTCATTCCCTGCCAGGGTAACTCCATCAATGTATTTTCTTGCGATATCAAAACCTGCACATCCTGTTCCATCAACAAACGAAGCATGGCTTGATGATTGGGAATCTGAAACCATTCCGCGAGACTCTCGGCACTCTTTTGTCCAATACCTTTGATTTGCAACCAATCTGTCGCCTGTAATGGAGAAAATCGATCCAGTATATCACGCAGATTGTGTATAGTATCCTTGCCAAATATCTCACCACGCGCCACAGCCAACGCTATCAATTCTGCGGTTTCTTCACCGATATAACGAATACCGAGTGCGAAAAGAAATTTTTTCAATGAGATGCGCTTAGCGTGCTGAATCGCCTCAAACAATTTTTCCGCTGATTTTTCCGCAAAACGCTCCAAAGGTATCAGGTCTCCAGTCGTCAATGTAAAAATATCTCCCCCGTTCTTAATCAAACCCTCATTCAGCAATAATTCGACGACTTTTTCTCCCATACCAACAATATCAAAACCTTTTTTGGAAACAAAATGAATAATATGTTCACGTTCAACCGCAAAACAGGTAGTATTGAGACAATACAACGTAGCACTTACTTCGTCATTCCCCATTGTTAAATGTCGTGTTCTACCGCCACAAACGGGACATATATTTGGTTCAATGATTGGTTGGGCAGTATCATGACGTAAATGAGTGAGTACCAAAACAATTTCCGGAATAATGTCACCCGCTTTGCGTAGTACTACCGTATCGCCCACGCGTACATCCAAACGTTTGATCTCATCAAAATTATGCAGTGTCGCTCGACTCACGACCGATCCAGCAATACGTACCGGTCGCAGATGTGCGACAGGAGTCAGTGCGCCAGTCCGACCAATTTGCACTGCCACATCCTCCACAATGGTCACGACCTGTTCAGCAGGAAACTTGTATGCAACACCGAAACGGGGAGATTTTCCCGTGTATCCAAGCGCATCCTGCATACTTTTCTCATTGACTTTGATCACAATACCATCCAAAACGTACGGAAGTGTTTGGCGCTTCTCATTCCACTCATGATAATACGCATCAATCTCTTCCAATGTTTTACACACACGGAAATGTGCGTTTACCTGAAAACCAAGTTTTTGTAACAATGCTAGCTCAGTACTTTGCGTAGCGGGAAAAGCATCTTGCTCTGTAATATATTGTGAGTCCGAACCGATACGTTCAATATCGTAAATAAAAGAATCAAGTTTCCGATTTGCTGTCACCCGCGAATCCAATTGACGGATAGCGCCTGCGGCAGCATTGCGCGGATTAGCAAAGGGCGCCTCGCCTGACGTCACACGTTTATGATTGATGCGCTCCAGTTCTTGTAAAGACAACCAGGCTTCTCCAACCACTATGAGATCTTTCGGCTCCGACAAACGTAAAGGTATGCTACGGATAGTGCGCAAATTTTCTGTCACGTCCTCTCCCACTTCTCCATCTCCACGTGTTGCTCCCCGCACAAAAACCCCTCGTTCATAGGATAAAATGATTTTCAAACCATCAATCTTCAGTTCACAAACGTATTCTATATCTGTCAATATCCCTTTTTTGCGCAACAAACGACGCAATCGATCATCCCAACGACGCAGTTCATAAACATCAAACACGTCATCGAAAGACCATTGTCGTATCACATGCTGTACCTTACGGAAAGACTTGAGTGGCGTACCTCCCACCCTTGATGTTGGGCTTGATGCATGTGCCAAATCAGGGAACTTTTGTTCCAAATCAAGCAACTCACGCATGAGCGCGTCGTATACTTCATCAGCAATCTCAGGTTGGTCGTACGTATGATACAATGTACGGTGCCGTTCCACCTCGTGCTCCAAAATACACATACGTTTCTTCGCAGATTCTCTCGCAACAGATTCTTTCATAACATAGTACCCGGTTTATTGCAAACCGACATAGACATAATCCCGCAAAGACACCGTTACTTGAAAATTAGAAACATGTTGAGCGTTCTCTTGAACAGATAGTGAAGCGGTCACTTTACCAATTCTTTGAGGAGTTTTACTAGACTGAGTCGTCAAAAAAGAACCCTGCAACACGCCGGATGGTGTGTCAATTTTTATCAATGGTTGCGGGCCAACCCACACTCCGGAATTATCACAATCCGTGAACGGATCAACCGGAAGAGCAATAACTTTCTGCGCTACCGTGAAAGTTTTGGCAACGGAATTGATGCGATATTCCAAACACATGTCTTGTGAATAGTCATAAAAACGTACCCGTGAACTCTCTGCAATAGTCACAGTGCTTGTTCGCAACTCTTTGGCGATACGATTCAGAACAAATTGGGAATTTTCCACATTTTTCGCCATTGCCTGCACCTCTTTGTAAGAACCAAAAAACTGCGTAAAGATGCTGGAAACCGCTATCATGAGAATAGAAAAAATAAACAACGCTACAACAACTTCAATCAACGTGAACCCAAAATGATGTTTCCTTTTGATATAATGCATAAAAATACTTTCTATTGTTTCCAATCAGTCAATGTTGTTTCTGTCATGACACATTTTTTGACAACATCACAATCCGCAATCGGTGACGACGGCGTAAAAGTATCATTCGTACCACCACCCCAGTAAACAAAACTGCGAACAATGGTGTCCTGAGAACTGGCATCATAATCGATATATACATAGCGGGAAAAACGTTCGGATGCACTATTATTATGCCTATAAAAACCATTCTGGTATGTCAGAGTATAGCTTGAAGCTGAAGATATGTTTCCCGTACAATCAAGGTCGTCCGTCACAACATTGTCAATATCAATACGGCAGTGTTTTTTTCCAGCACTGAAGTGTGCGAATCCATTGCTTCCCATGATGAAATCATTATCCCGATTATTTTTTACGAGCTCAATTCCTTCCTGTGCCAATCCAGTTGCAATCACCGTATCATTGATATCAAAGGTGTTTCGAATGCTACTCGCCATCAAAGCGGAAATGGAAAGTAATCCGGCTGTCAGGATAAACATCGATAAAACAACTTCACCAATAGAAAAACCAGGTAATCCCCTTGTTTTCAAATATCGCGCTTGTTGAAACAGCATATCAGACTCATCTGTGCTAAAAATTATGGGCATGTCGAACCAGCTTGTTGCATGATACGCCCATCAGGATACAAACAAACAACCGCTGAAACAGAGTCTTTTGTCAATTTTATGGTTGTCGGTGCAGACAATGAAGACGTGGCATGAGGCAGAGCAAATATGACAACATTATTACCACTCAATGTCACTCCGTTTTTAATCACATAAGAAGTGATAGCAATTGGGGTGACACATGATCCTCCTCCCGTCTTATAGGCATAGAGCAACCGATACGTATTTGGGGTGTTCCAATCCACTCCGAAAGAACATGGGGTATTATCAAGTGGGATACCGTTACCAGTCATTTTTTTTCCAGTCAGTGCTGCGTTTTGTGCTTCATGGATGACGGCCGTTATTTCTTGAGCATTCGTTTCCACCGCTCTTTCTGGTCTTCCACTGCCCAAAAACACAAGAGTAATTCCACTCATAATACTTACGATAGCCAACACTATCAGAAGCTCTATCAATGTAAAACCAGAATGCTGTTTTCGTTTATTAAAAAAAATAAAAAATCGAGTCAGCATGAACATACGATAAATATAATGTGTCTTTTTTATTTACTTCTATTCTATCAAAAAAACCCTCCATTGTACAATGTAAAAAAATCCGGAAATAATTCAGCCAACAATAACACTACCAATGCTCCAATGATTAAAAAAGGGGCAAAGGGGATTTGACTTTTGAGACTTTTGGAATAAAAGAAAACAGAGAATATGCCAGTCATCGCACCCAATCCACAGGCTATGGTCAGCATTGGCAGAATAAGAGGTAAACCGACCAAAGAGCCAACCACTATACCAAGCCACACATCTCCCCATCCCATCCAAGTTTCACGAGACATCCATACCAAAAGAAAAAAGAAACTTCCTATAACAATACCTCCCAAAATACCCAGCCAAAGGTCAGAAGCAATAAAAAGAGGCTGATATACCAAAAATGAAAATGCCAGAAACCCATAAATCAACAAAGCGCTCAAAAAGATACCATTAATAGGTACTTCCATATATTGAAAATCATACGTGGCGATCACTATAAAGCAACTGATAAGAGCAAACAACCATCCTATCCGTATCCAGTCCATCAAAGTACCATTATCTAGAAATGTCCAACCAAAAAAAACAAACAAAATGCCAGTTAATAATTCCAAGACGGGATATTGCCAAGAAATCCGTTTCGCACAATCTCGACACTTTCCACACAATAAGATGAAACTGATAAGCGGAATATTGTCATACCAACGAATCTGATGCTGACAGTGCCTACACAATGAACGCCCCAAGAGTGTCTCCGCATCGTGTAAACGGCACACTACGACATTCAAAAAACTTCCAATAATAAGACCAAACACCAAAAAAGCCAACAGAAGTGTAAACGGCATATATTTTTTTTAAATTCTAAAACAACGTCATGTGATTAATATCAAACAGGTTTATACAAAAAATATATCCAGAGACCTTTACTAACCAGTTTTTTGTATCCATGACTACGCATAAACATTGTAACATAATGGCAAGCAGAGTAAAGACGTTTACGTATCAAGACACACGGTGACAACACATGCGTCAAGGCTGAAAAAGTGTGTTTGACTTTCTTAGCAATAAATCCTTACCTCATATCAATTTACCTTTTTCCCCTTTTCTAGTATATTAAAAGGAGTAAGGATGCGTCATTCATCAATACTTTTGCAACGAGAAAATATATCCTGGGTAACGTATCACACGGGTATTGATGAACATCTTGAATACAAAACTTATTTATGTGGATTATTATTCCCGCCTACAATGAGGGTCGCGTTATCCGCACGGTGATTGATGAAATACGTTTGTTTGGTTATCAAAATATTATCGTAGTCGATGACGGGAGCACTGATGATACGGAAGAAATCGCCAAACAAATTTCCGGTGTTGTTGTGTTGAAACATCTTATCAACCGAGGAAAAGGTGCCGCAGTCAAGACTGGCATCGAAGCTGCCAAGAAATTAGGTGCTAGTACTGTTATTACGTTGGATGGTGATGGACAACACGACCCAAGCGATATTTCAGCCATGCTGACACTCATTCACACTGGCTATGACGTTGTTTTGGGAAGCCGTCTCAAAAATACATACGGTATGCCTCGATATAAAATACTCCATAATCATATCGGTAACATTTTTGTCTGGATGCTCTATGGTCTTTGGGTAACCGATAGCCAGTCAGGCTTCCGTGCCTATTCGACCAAAGCACTCCGCATGATTGATACAAAAACAGATCGCTACGAATATGACAGTGAAATTATTCGAGAGATACGCTATCACAAACTCACATTCGCGGAAGTCCCTATCCAAGTACGCTACACGGCCTATTCATTGGGGAAAAAACAAAAAATGAATTCCTGGAACGGCTTCAAAACACTGATAAAAATGATACTCTCAAGTTAACGCTTCACTATGACTTTCTCTCAACTCATTCTTATTTGCATCGCCCTGATCTTTCTCGGCAACGGCATCCTAAAATTTATCCAACGAGAAAGAGGTCAGACTTTCTTCAAATTTTGCATGACACTCATTATCTGGGGATTCGTTGCTTTCTTTGCGGTTTTCCCCGGAACAGCTCGGGAAATATCTCTTGCCCTCGGTCTCGGGGAAAACCTCAATACTCTGATTTTTATTGGTTTCGTGATTACATTTATCATTCTTTTCAAATTTTTAAGCATCCTTGAGCGACTTGAACACGATATTTCTGAAATAATCCGCAAAGAGGCATTAACAAAAATCAAAAAAAAATGACCTATGCTCTGCCCTCTCTGTCATCAACCATATTTCTTTATCAACCCAGAACGCCGAGATCATTCTTTGTGTCTTTCCTGTTCCTATGTCGAACCATTCACACAACCCAGTTACGACACTTACCACAAAAGGCTCTATGCCAAACCTTATAGACGCAATCCATTGACTGACCCGCAAATGAAAAAGATTATGCGTATCATCGCTCCTCAAGCGGACGATGCGATACTTGATCTTGGTTGCGGTGTCGGTGATTATACGTATGCATTGAGTAATAACACAAAAAATGTCATCGGATTGGATTTGTCGGTCGTTTCAGCACAGCAGAAATATCCAGAAAGTACGTTTCATGCACATGATCTCAATACACCACTCCCTTTCAAAGATGCATCATTTGACATTTTGATTTCCATCAATCTCATTGAGCATCTGCGTGATGAACAAAAGTTTCTCAATGAATGTATACGTCTACTCAAAAAAGGTGGGCGCATTGCTCTCACCACAGCGAATCTTGATTTTATACTACACAGATACTTCTATGACAAAACACATGTCCACGAATGGACGTTGCGTCAATTCACCAGTATGATGCAACCATACTTTCAAACAATACTGATAGAAAAAAGTAGCAGTATGTTTAATTATTATCCAATGAACCATATTCTGACAAAAATACTCAAACCCGATCTATTGTTTATTGGAACCAAACTATGAATCAACCACGTATTGCCGTACTCATATTGGGCTACAACCACAAGGATACATTGCGTGATACTCTCAATACGGTATGTCTCCAGACATACCCTCACTATACAGTAACCTACATTGATAACGCTTCTACAGACACCTCCGCTGATTTTATTCAAAAAAATTATCCGACCATAGAAGTCATACGGAATCCAGAAAATCTCGGCTATGCTGGCGCATACGATATTGCCATCAACAACGCTTTTTCCCAAGATTTTGAGGCGGTAGTACTCTTGAATCCGGATACCGTAACAGATCCAGACTGGCTCACGGAACTTGTCCGTTCCGCTTATGCTTCTCCTGATATTGCGCTCGCTCAATCCAAAGTCTTGCTCTGGAGCGATGGACCAACAAATTATATTAATTCTTTTGGCAATCAGATCCATTTTCTCGGTTTTGGCTATTGCGGACATTATCAGGAAAAAGATGTGTTTACGGAAGACGTTGAAATAACCTACGCGAGTGGGTCAAGTCTCTTTATCAAGAGAGAATATTATCCCGATGTCATCAGGCTTGATACTACGTATTTTGCCTACCTTGAAGATCAAGATATCGGATGGCACGCACGAATGCTCGGATACAAAATTATCGTATCAGCAAAATCCAAAGTTTGGCACAAATATGATTTTCAAAAAAAATCATTGCACAACGCCAAATTTTATCTTTTGGAACGCAATCGCCTTTTTTTTCTCACGAAATTTTATTCATTCAGACTTCAATGCCTTGTTCTTCCCGCTTTTCTGATTATGGAGTGCGGTGTCTTGTGTGAGGCGATATCCAAAGGCTATTTCTTCAAAAAACTTAAGGCGGATATGGACTACATACTAGCATTACCTCGTTTGCTCAAACAAAGAAAGGGTATACAAAAAAGCCGTATTCTTTCTGACAAAGAACTATTCTTATTTCTCAGTCCAACCATTGATTTCGCAGAAGTACGTTCTCCCATCCTAAAATACGCCAACCGCTTCTTTACATTCTATTATACCTGCATCAAAAAATTTCTTTAAATACTCTTATGCATATTGTCATATTCTGGGCCATACTTTTTTCCCTCACCACAACCACGTCAATTTTACTGCTCGGTCATCGGGATTTCGTTGCCGGTGACATCAGTTTTTATCGTCTTATACACATTATTTTTGATTGGCGTTTCATCCTCGGCGCCATTCTCGCTTTTGGATCAAGACTTCTTTTTATCATGACCAACAATGCTCTTTACAAAATCCCAGAGCTTGCTTCCAGCTCCACTACCATCACGACATTTATCAATTCTAGCGCCATCATCTTGGTCGTTATTGCCAATCATTATTTCTTCAAAGAACAATTAAGCAGTACACAACTTTTCGGATCTTTACTGATTTTTATTGGGATATTCTTTGTGACCAAGATATGAAATTATCAAGTAATCCTCACAGAGACATCACTTTGTTTCCATGATTCGATAAACACTATATCTGCTGGTCACTGGAGTTTCATAGACCTTTTCAAACCGATGATTGTTTTTCAAAAGCTCAGTAAAAGCGGGGAAGGCGGTGCTTGTTATTATGATATCCGTGCCAAACTCATGAATAATGATGTCAGCTACCCCATCGCCTGTTTCCTGATACCAGTCAGCAAAATGGTCTTTAAGCATCGCATCTTGTAAGGCCCGTTGCTTACCGCACACCTGTTCTGCGCACACGATGCCATAATTTGACAGATTATACCACAGCCAGTACTTACGCGCATCTGCTTTATACATATTTCTTGGTTCTAATCCGATAATCACGCGATTATATCCCGCGTTATAAAAATAAAATGTTGGAAAGAAATTGATGGTCGGATTAAACACAATACTATTTTCTTTCGTATTATCACGAATCCATCGGGTAGCACCCTGTATCTCAGCATAAGGAGAAGCAGAAGCGATGGTATCCGCCAAAAACAATATCTGCGCGCTTAGTGCAACCACCAGAGCTATGATAAGACCAGAGAGATACATTTTTGCGTCTCTCAACGTGTATACCGTAAAAACTTCTTTGAGAGAAAAGGCGATAAACAAAAGCCCGAATATCAGAAAAAAATCAACGGCGCGCTTGGTAAAAAAGGAAGCTAAAAGAAGCAAGGCGGTCATGGTGAATAACGTCAATTTCAGCGTATCCTCAAAATCGATAGTGCGTTTCAGCGCGCGCACCAATCGAGCACACTCAACTGTCAGAAAAATAACGGTCATACTGGTAAAAAATGGTCTCGCCAAAAAAATATCAAAAAGCGTAGTGGGATATGTTTCCATTCCTTCATCAATTTTTACTACATCTAGCCCTGACTGAAAAGATATGATAAGGCCGAAAAGTGTCGTAAAAAGATTGACTAGCATAGGCAAAAATCCCGGCAAAAAGATAAATCCAAAAATGCCAGCGCTTCCCAATCCAAGAATACTCGCCATCATGATTTTACGAGCCGAACGTGTATCATGACGAGCGCTCAAAGCAGAATACACAATACTCAAAATAAGCGGTAAAAAAGCCGTTGCCGTATGGAGAAAAAAATACAGAAATGATAAAAGACCAACCCAAAAGAACCGACGACGTGATAAAGAGAAAAGAAGTAACACCAACACGCCTGGTGCCAGGATAAAAGCACGGGCCATAAGAAAATGGTGATAATCGCCGACTGAAAAACTGAGACTCAGTAATGTTAATAACCAGAGAAAAGCCAAGCGAAAACCATTTTTTGATAAAAAGAGATAGAGCGTGGATATGGTAAAAGAAAAACCCATGACAGCGAATACCTTGATACCAAGCTCTAATGGATGAAACCACGTAAAAGGAATAAGCAGATAATAAAACAAAACGCTGTAAAAAAAGGCGCCAGTATCAGAAAAGGCGAGATCATCAAATGCAGACAGTGCCGTTATCCCCCGTTGTGATACCTGTTGTGCCAAACGAATATTGAAAAACTGATCATCAAGAGAAGTAAATTTTGGAATAAAAAAATAAAAAGAAAACATCAATACGAAAAAAAGATACACCAACAAAAGTCTGCACCAGAGATGTCGCGCTACAAAGTCACGTACACAAGATGCCGTCTTCCACAACCAAGCATGCAGAACCACAATACTGCGCATACCATGCATGGACTTACCGAGTCTATGAGGTAAAACACTCTTTTTATTATGCATATTCAACTAGTTTCTCACTCTTTTATCCAGTCTACCTTGAAATCAACATTGTTTCAAATCAACATACTGCTGAAAACAATGCTCTCCATCACACCCCACTGATCCTAATACATCAGAGTCATTGATCATAAAAAGCAAAAAATCCCAAAAAGGGATTTTTTGCCAATATAGTCCGCACCAAAAACAAAATCAGGTGCTAACAACCTGCACCAGTGAACGTAACACCAGTGTTCGTTACATTGGCACTGCAAGTAATACCAGCATTCGTCGGCACAGCCGTTAAATTGAAAGTACCACTGCCACTCATACCGCAAGACTGAGTAATCGCTGCCGGCCAGTTAGTCGTGTTGGTGTCTGCTGGCAAGGTAATGTTGCCGGCATCACACATGAGCAACATACCAGCAACTGCACCCGCTGTTTCAGCTTTGAATGATGCCACCTGTGCCTTGGAACGGGCACTACTCAAACTGACTAACACGACAGAAGAGAGAATACCGATGATCGCGATAACGATCAAAAGTTCAATAAGGGTAAATCCCTTGAGTACTTGCTTCATAGTTGATAACTTTAAATATTGATTATATAAATGATCTGCTATCTTTACGGCATTCCATTTCACAACGCAACGAGCAACTCATCCGCAACAAACCTGAATGAGCTTAGGGTTCTCTTTTTTTCTTTCACACGCTCACCTCCTTCATATTCTTTCTTTTTTATTTTTTATATTTTCAATGCAACCGAAACTCTTCGTTGCAATCCTTCCTTTATTTTACAACTGTCCAGCAATATTGTAAATAGGCATCAAAACTCCCACCACCAAAATTCCCACACCAATACCGAGCGCCACGATCAAGATTGGTTCAATCAAGCTCGTCATGTTCTTGGTCATCATCTCCACTTCCTGATTATAAAATTGCCCAACACTTTTCAAGACTTTGGATAATGTGCCTGTTTCTTCACCGATACGAATCATCTGCGCCACGATGGCTGGCATTTCCGTAGTACGCAAAAAAGATACACTCATAGTGCCTCCAGCCTTCACCTCTCCGGCGGCTTTCAAAATAATTTCTCGAAAAACAGAATTACCGACGACATCACTCACGATATTCAAGGAATGCACAACTGGTATCCCGCTCTCAAGAAGCGCCCCAAGATTGTCGGCAAAACGCGTGATATAAATATTACGCATCAATTTGCCAACGATTGGGATTTTCAACAACACAATTTCCCATTCAAGTTTCCCTGATTCAGTTCGAAGGTAATACACGCTCGCACTGACAGCAGCAATAATGACGCCCGCCACCCCCCACCAATAAGCACTCATAAAGTCTCCAATCCAAATCAACATCGCCGTGTACCATGGTACAGGTACGTGCATATCTTTGATCAATACGGTGATGCGAGGCAAAATAAAAGTAACCACGACAAAACCGACGATAAATGCCACACTCAAAACAAAAGCTGGATAATACAGCGCTCCTTTGATCCGAGAAGTCAAAGCGTAATTTTTCTCAATACTCAACGTTACAAATTCAATGGATGTCTGGAGATTACCTGACACCTCGCCCGCACGAATCATATTGATAGTCAGAGTGGAAAAAACTTCCGATTGTTTCTCCAATGCCTCGGAAAAAGGCATGCCGTCTTCAATGTCATCACTCATTTCTTTGATAACGATCTGCAAAAAACGATTTTCAGATTGGTCTCCAATAGTACGTAATGCGGAAACAATAGGGACGCGAGCCTCCACCAAAGTTGAAAGCTGACGGAAAAATATCATTAACTCTTTCTGGCTCGCTCCTTCAAATATTTTTTGAAAACTTCGTATCCAAACATTTGTTTCTTTTTGTTCGGTAATAGTCAGGGGGGTCAGTAAATTTTTTTGCAACGTCTGTCCAGCTGCTTCCCAACTAATCGCTTCTACGGTGCCTTCACGAATTTTTCCCGCATTATCTTTTGCTTTGAAAAGAAACTTCATACTCTTCTTTATTTAACATCAATCATTATTTATTTTTTATACAAAAAACATCATTCCTTACTCATTAACATTTGCAAATAATCCCGGTTCTTGGCATAAACAAAGGCATCATTGATAGATACCAGTCCTCGACGCACCAAATCTACGAGCGACCTATCCAGAGACATCATTCCCTCTTTCAAGCCTGTTTCAATCACAGCATCTAATTGATGAATCTTATTTTCACGAATCAGATTTTCTACTGCCTGATTTTTGAGCATGATCTCGATGGCAGGTATACGTCCACCTCCCGACCGGGGAAGCAAACGTTGTGATACCACACCCAACAAAACACTTGCCAACTGAGAACGAATCTGATTTTGTTGATGAGCAGGGAATACGTCAATAATACGATCAATCGTCTGTACGCTATCATTGGTATGGAGTGTAGCAAAAATCAAGTGTCCTGTCTCTGCAGCTGTCATGGCAGTACTGATCGTTTCCAAATCACGCAATTCTCCCAACAATACCACGTTCGCATCTTCACGGAATACGCCTCGCAAGGCGTCAGGAAAATTCTTGGCATCACGTCCGATTTCACGCTGATTGACGATACAGCGATCCTGATTGTAGACGAATTCAATCGGATCTTCAATGGTAATGATGTGTTTTTCCAAATTGTGATTGATATAATCGATAATCGCCGCCAACGTAGTGGATTTGCCATGCCCCACAGGTCCAGTGATCAGTACCAATCCCTGCGAATATTGTGCAAAACCATAGAGTGAAGTCGGAACATTTAATTCTTCCAAATTCCGCAAACGATCCATAATGAACCGCATCGTGACACTGACGTATCCTTTCTGAAAAAAAATATTGGTACGAAATCGAACACGATCCTCAAAGTTATACGAAAAATCTGTCTGTCCGACCGCAATCAACTCCTGTTTTTTGTCTTCGCTTAACAAGATATCCGAAAGGGTTTTCGTATCGGCAGGCGTGAGCACTTTTTCCTGTGTCACAGGACGCAATTTGCCGTCAATCCGCAGTGTCGGATAGCGACCAACTACCAAATGCAAATCTGATGCTCCTTGTTGCCCGACAAGCAGTAAGAGATTTTTCAAACGCTGTTCGGCGTGCAAGACATCTTCCATAGAATAGTACCAAACATCAAAAAATAAATTGTTCTGTCAAACACAGTATACCATACTTTTTACGCACTACTCATGACAATCTCTCAGTATCTCTGTTCATTCTCATTCAGCGTCCACCAAGAGCTTTCCCTCTGTCACGCGTTCCACTTCCGTCAAGGTTGTCATCCCCTTGAGTGCCTTCAAAATCCCGTCTTGTTTCATGGTAATCATACCTTGATGAAAAGCCGCCTTCCGCACCTCTGCTTCATTTCCTTTCATATCAGCAATAACAGATCTCATCATATCATCAATTGCTATCACTTCATAAATAGCGATACGTCCCTTATAGCCGGACTGCCCGCATTGATCGCAACCCTTACCATGAAAAAAAATTAACGGTTGTTTAGCATCAAGACCATAATCCATAATCTCTTTTTCCGGCAAGGCGTCAAACAGTGTACGGATATTTTGTTTTTGCGTGTCAGTCAAAACAATCTCATCACGACAATTATCACAAATCCGACGTACTAATCGTTGAGCAGCCACTGCCTGCAATGATGAGGAGAGTAAGAATGACTCCACCCCCATATCTACCAAACGTGGTACCGAACCGATAGCATCGTTGGTATGGAGGGTAGAAAAAACAAGGTGACCAGTCAGTGCTGCGTGAATGGTAAGTTCAGCTGTTTCACCATCACGAATCTCTCCAACCATAATCACATTTGGATCTTGTCGCAAGATAGATCGCAAACCACTAGCGAAGGTATAGCCAATTTCTGGCATAATCTGACTTTGATTGATCCCTTCGAGATAATATTCTACCGGATCTTCCAGAGTAATGATATTTCTCTCCTCTTGATTGAGAATTTGTAAAAAAGCATATAGCGTGGTTGATTTTCCTGAACCCGTCGGACCGGTAATCAAAATAATGCCAAACGGTTGTCGAATCCGACTCTCTAGCACAGAACGATTGTGTCCCCATAAACCCAATTTGTCCAAATCTGAAAGATTAGAACTTTTATCCAAAACACGCATTACCACCTTTTCACCATCAATCACCGGCAAACTGGAAACACGTAAATCTACCGTGTGACCATTTTCTCCTTCAAAACGGAAACGCCCATCCTGTGGTTTACGTTTCTCATCAATTTTGAGATTGGCAAGAATTTTGATACGCGCCATCACCGCGCGTCCCACTTCCAAGGGGAAAACGAGCTGAGAACGCAAAATACCATCAATACGAAAACGAACTCGAAAACTTCCATCAACGGGTTCTATGTGGATATCACTGGCTCGACCATCCAATGCATGATTGACAATAACTTCTACCAATTTGGTAATAGGAGCGTCCTGAAACACTTCCGCATCTTTATCCTTCTTTTTTTCCACAGTTGTCTCCATGATTTCATCCGCATCTTTTTTGAGAGAATAAATAGCCTCTTTGAGAGCTATATCGGTTCCGGTGTAATGTTTGGCAAGCGTATCAAACACACTCTGCGAAGTCAGATAAATATCAATAGTAATGTGCTCTTTTTCAGATAAAAAACGCAAAATATTGAGGGCGTCAAAATCCTGCGGATCAATCATAGCCACGGACAGCGTATCTTTTTCTTTGGCAAACGGAATCATCTTATACCGTTTCGCTGTATCTTCCGATATAATCGAAAATATTTCTTTATCAATTTTTATCGGTGGTTCTGCCAAAAAAGAAACCCCTATCGATTGGGCATGGGCGGAAAGAGCTGACAATTCATCAGCTCCTTGAGTATCCTTTGTTTGTGTCAATGCTTCTTCCATAGAAAAATGCTTGTCACCTTCATT
Organism: Minisyncoccota bacterium; assembly: GCA_051306005.1. GTDB lineage: Bacteria > Patescibacteriota > Minisyncoccia > Moranbacterales > UBA1568 > UBA1568. Next base: position 168,842 of record JBPPMJ010000003.1, on the reverse strand, counting down.
CAAATGGATTGGGTTTTCCTGCTATTCCTTTTTCCAACACTGGTATAGGATTGGTTATTTGTGAACGGAACGTCTGTACTGGAGACATATCAAAAGAAGATTGCGCAAACACAGGGAGCATAAGCGCAGATGCAACCGATGCAGATGGCAAATAACCATACTCTACTTCTATCGTTGTACGCAGACTCTGAGAAAGAGGCTGTTGCGTCTCAGTTGATTTCGCAGAAAGAGATTCTAAAGTAAAAAATCTCATTTTCTGGAAACGTTCAATATGTGTCAAACGATCCAGGAATATTTTTATATTGTCGTACGAGCCAGCAATAGTGCCTGTCAAAACGACATTTTCCACCGAAACAGGTTGAACAGAGGGCGTAAGCATAACATTTGTCGAATGTGTTGAAAGGGCATCAGGAGACGCATCCGGCAGTGGCTTGGGTGATACATCATTTTTGATCGGCTGGTGTAAGGCTATTTCAACGATAGCAACACCTGATTGTGTCGCCAAAAAATTAAATGTGTCAATCATCTGTTCTTGAGTCGCTGATTTTGGTAAATAGCGATACATGAAGGACTCGGCGTCAGAGGCAGTCTCAAGTTCACGATTCAAGGTATTGATATGTTCAACGACATTGGAAACATTCATAGATTGAGCGGTCTTTATAGCCAGTGTTTCTTTTTTCACGGCTAGTGATTCTATATCTGGCTTGATATAACCGAATGCCAAAATAGCAATCATGATAATGCAGAACGGAGCGATGAGTATTTTCAACCTCATACAAATATATTGTCTAAAGAAATTATAAACTCTTTAAAAATCAGCACGTAATGAAAACACGGTTCGTCCTCCCTCAGCATTGCCCAATGTTTCCACTACGACTCCCGAAAACAGAGCATCCGATTTCAAACTTATAATTTGCTGAGCCACAGATTTCAAAGTGTCAGTTTCACCGGTCATCGTGATAAACTTTTCCGTTTTATCATATCGATACTTCGTTAGCTTTACCTGTGGAAGGATCAAAGTTTCCAGCTGTCGCAATTGTATCTCGGCATTCAGGTTGTCACTAGCTTGTTGCGCTGACAAAAGCGTCAAACGATCTTGAAATTGAGCCACACGATCAACAGCCGGTCCCTGAAGCATATCAGCATTTTCCCCCACTGATACTTCCATTAAAGCGATTTTGTCATCAAGCGTTTTGAGGTACCAACGCAATCCACCAAACCCGATAACAGTCACCAAAAAAATAGCACCTATGACCACGAGAGTTGTATCAGATACTCGGCGTGATTGATTTTGATTTTTTGGTACCGAAGAAAGATTAATCCCAGCCATCACCGTATGTATTAGAAAATTTATATTTTAACTTTTTATTATTTTTTTTAGTATACCACATTTATAATTTTTTTGTCATCAATTCCTTGAATGAAAAACTTCTTGTAGATTTGTTCTGCTGAGAAGTGGTCTTTTTTTGTCGCATTATATCAATACCTCGCAAAGCTGCTCCCAGAGCCACAGAAAAAGAAGTGCTTTTTTGAGCTAATACTGGCGTCAAACGAGGATCGTGATCAATATTTTTCCAGGTGTCACTCAAAGTAACAGGTAGATTCAAAAGATTGGCATAATACTGTGTCAAACCATAAAATTGTGCTGATCCACCTGACAAAATGACCTCTTGACAACGAATATCAGGATATTTTGCTTGATACGCACTGAGCATTCTCCCTGCTTCACTGGCGATGGTTTGCAAACCAGGAAATATTAAAACTGATTCGGGGGCAAGTAGAAAATCTTTGCCACTCTTTTTAATAATCTTAGCTCTATCTTGAGTAATATTGAGACTTTCTGCCAAAACACGCGTAATATCTCTCCCGCCTACATCTACATTGCGACTCATACGCACGGTGCCATGTTGAATCAGAATTAAATTGGTCGCTCGTGATCCAATATCAATCACTAAAAATAAATTTTGCTCGGATCCAATGACAGAACGAGCGATAGAAAATGTTTCAAGCTCCAGAAACTCTACAGACAAGCCGACGCTCGCTATATATTCTTCATATCGTACTACTTCTTTGTTCAAAGCTGCTACCAACAACACATCCATTTTTTTTGTTCCGTCTGGCGCCTCTTGCGTATCCATCACTTCCCAACTCAATGCCACTTCATCCAATGCTGAGGGGATGTATTTGTGTGCTTCAAAACGCACCGCTTCTTGTAATTCAGAAGCCCCCATTACCGGGAACTCAATCGAAGAAATCAATCCGGTAAAAGCAGGCATTGCCACATGAGCTGTATGGCTTTTAGGATGCATTTCCTTCATCAACGCTTTGAGATGACGTTTCACCTCATCATCATAAGATGTTCCCGGTAACGCACCTTTTTTTTCCAAATCTGCCAAACCAATCTGACCATAGTTTACCAAAACAGGACGATCACCTTGCAAAGAAAGCTCTACCGCCTTGATGGACGCCGTACCGAAATCAATACCCAAGAAATGTGTTTTACGAAAACCGAAGACCATAAGCAAAATATATGTTTGTATTTTTATACTTTTTCAGTATAACATATTTTTTCCTCTTTGCCAAAAAGACATACGAATTATGACATCTATTCACAACCACCATCCAAAAAAATATTTCGAGCTTCTGACAATTTACAGTACATCCTATAAGCGCAAATACGATTGATTGCACAGGAGAAGAGAATCAAAACTTTACATTGACAGAGGTGGCAAAAGAAAATACAATGAGTATACGTTATTTTGTCTCTATGTCAACAAATTTCAGCCAAAAACTAACGCAACACGCGCGCCACAGTCTCAAAGAAGCGGATACCATCGCGCATTCCGCGCACAGTGATGCTGTCCGACCCGAGCACTTACTTTTGGGTGTCTTACTTGAAGAAACAAGTTTAGGAAGCCTTTTGCTTGAAAATATCGGTTTTCAAGCCGAATCTTTGACGACACTCTTTTCCATGACCAAACGATCAGGACGATCACGCACGAAAAAACAGACTACTTCACCCTCCCTCCCCTTATCAACTGATCTCAAAGAAGTCCTGCGTCATGCATATCTAATCGCTCATCGTTTCCAATATCCATATGTCGGCACCGAGCATTTGGTCTACGCTCTTTTTGCCACCCAAAGTTCTCACCTCGATACTCTTTTCACCACTATGCGTATCAATCGCCAAAAGGCCACCGCAACACTCAAATCACATCTAAACTTGGATCAATTTCCTCATCTCTCCAAAATGCTTGATTTGCCAGAAAGCCCACTCACTCACACTGTACCCCACAAACATACTGCCACACCATTCCTGGATCAATATGCTTTGGATATGGCAACATCCCCCGCTTTCACACAAGACACATTAATTGGACGACAAACGGAAATCAACCGCATCATTCAGATCCTCACTCGCAAACAAAAGAATAATCCCCTCCTCATAGGGGAACCCGGCGTCGGTAAAACAGCCCTCGTCGCAGCACTGGCAAAAAAAATTGTTACAGGAGATGTTCCGCATACCCTGCTTCATAAACGTATTCTCTCACTTGATCTGACACTCGTTGTGGCTGGCACCAATTTTCGTGGCGAATTTGAAGCACGCCTCAAAGAAATCTTGACTGAAACCATGCGTAATCCTGATATCATTCTTTTCATTGATGAAATTCATACAATGGTTGGCGCGGGCAATACGAGTGGAGGACTTGATGCTGCCAATATTCTCAAACCCGCACTTTCACGTGGAGAAATCCGGTGCATCGGTGCGACCACATTTGCGGAATATAAACGACATATTGAAAAAGATCCGGCACTCGATCGACGGTTTCAATCCGTACACATCGCCGAGCCCACATTAGAAGAAGCGAAAGAAATCCTTTACAAAAGTAAGAAAAGTTACGAAGATTTTCATCATATCTCACTTTCTTCCGATATTATCGATTTAGCCTGTAATTTATCTGTACGTTACATTCCTGATCGCTTTCTACCCGATAAGGCACTGGATATTATCGATGAAGCTTCCGCATTGGCAAAACAACAACGTCCGATGCCCGAGAGTCTCAAGACACTCATGGAGCTTGAGAGAGAACATGCAACCACTCAAACATACAAAGATACTCTTATTCGGGAGGAACAATATGATGATGCCGCCATTTGGCATGAACAAGAAAAAAATCTTCGGAAAAAAATATCTGGCATCAAGGCGAAATATCATGCCCAACCAGAAAACGAACGCATCGTCGTTACCAAAGAACACATTCTCAAGACAGTGGCTCATATCGCTCGCATACCTTCTCTCACATTATCCGATACCACTCCCCGCCAAAAACTGCTCCACTTACGAAACGCACTGGAGCAATATCTGGTCGGGCAAGCGGAGGCGACCACCGCTATTGAGCAAACACTGGCGCGTTCTCTGGGTAACGTTACAAATCCAGACCGACCTTTGGGATCCTTTCTTTTTTTGGGTCCGACGGGGGTTGGCAAAACACTGACTGCCAAAATTATCGCGGAGGAATTCTTTGGTAACTCTCAAGCGCTCATTCGTTTGGACATGAGCGAATTCATGGAACGTCACAGTGTCGCTCAGATATTGGGTGCACCAGCGGGCTATATCGGCTATGGCGACGGTGGCAAATTGACCGAACGCGTCCGACGACAACCATATTCAGTCATTCTTTTCGATGAGATAGAAAAAGCACATCCCGATGTCTTCAATATCCTGCTTCAAATTCTCGATGAAGGCATGTTGACGGATGCTGAAGGTCGGAAAATCAATTTTCGCAACACGCTTATCATTCTCACTTCCAATGTGGGAACAACCGCATTCACGCAAAGTACCAAAATTGGTTTTGATAAACAGAGTGCCAATGATGTCCAGGCACGTTTTGAAACTATCAAGCAAGAAGTATTGACCGACCTCAAAAAAGATATGCGTCCAGAACTTCTGGCAAGATTAGATCATATTATCGTCTTTAACGCTCTCAATCAAGATACTATTCAAGCTATCGTAAAACGAGAATTGGATATACTTGTCCAACGCCTAAAACAACAAGCCATCACGCTCACCTATCCAACGACACTCGTTCGTCATCTAGCCAAACAGAGCTTCTCGCCAGAACAAGGTGCACGTCTCGTCCGTAAAACTATCCAGGACGTTGTCGAAAAGAGTATTGCAGAAATACTTATTGATGCGCCGAAGAAAAAATCACTTCGTTTGTCTCTCAAACATAACACTGTTTTGTGCGCCTAACACCTCCTGTATTCATCTCAAAAATCGGTATTCTTGTCTTGGATACCTTCTTCCCACAACGCTGTCTTTCGTGTCATCAGCGTGGAACATATTGTTGTGTCGTCTGTCTCAATCGTGTTGCTCTGCGCCTCAAACAACGTTGCCCGAGTTGTCTACGTGCTATCACGCCACACGGTGAAACCTGCTTCGCTTGCGCAAAATCCAAAGCATTAGATGGTTTATTTGCTTGCTCTTTTTATCACGATGCCATTCTGTCACGGGCTATTCATACTTACAAATACCGCTGTATCCCGACGTTAGCTGAACCATTGGGTATTTGGTTGGCAGAACAAGTGTTGAGGACTGACCTCGCATTACCAGATTGTTATATCCCTGTTCCGCTACACGTGCGTCGCTTACGCTTTCGTGGTTTCAACCAATCCGCACTCTTAACACACGTGCTCGCTGATACCATTACACCCAATCATGCCCTGCCAGTCATCACTCACGCTCTGCAACGTATCCGTTATACCAAACCACAGATGAAAACGCATTCACGAACAGAACGTCTTGCCAATCTCCAGGATGCTTTTGCTATCCCGTCAGAATATCGACTCTCTGTACAAGGAAAACGTATTTGGCTCATAGACGATGTTGCAACAACTGGCGCCACTCTTGAGCAATGTGCGCAAGCCCTCAAAAAGGCTGGAGCAAATTCTGTTTTTGCTATTGTTTTAGCACGTTAAAAAAACTCTTTCACGGTACGTGACCGACTATGTTACTCTTTGCGGAGATCAATGCGTCTTGATTTTGTCTCAAAAAATTGTTACAATGTCGGAAGTGTTATCAATATAACCTTTGGAGAGGTGGCCGAGTGGCTGAAGGCACCACACTGCTAACGTGGCGGGGTGTAAAAACCCTCGAGAGTTCGAATCTCTCCCTCTCCGCAGTGAATAAAGAAGTAATGATTTTGAAAGAGTTAATAGAAAATAGAATTAATAGTTCCAAGAAATATGGCTCAAGTAGATGATGATCTTATTGGAGTTGTAAATGAAGCGTGGGATCAATATCTCAAATTTGAATCTTTGCCCTTTGTTGTGAAACCATCCGTTCCTATTCTGTTCTTTGGTAATTATGCTCAATACCTTGCTTCATCTCTTCGCATCATTACAGTCGGTCTTAATCCTTCTCATGCAGAATTTCCATCAGACAGTCCTTTCTCGAGGTTTTCAAAAGTGAGCACTTCTCCTAATAATAAGATTATTCACAGTGATTACATCCAATCCTTGTCTGATTATTATAAAATAAATCCTTACAGACTATGGTTTAATTGTTATGAGCCGATACTTAACGGTTTAGAGGCAAGTTATTATGGCACAGAAAAAAATGTAGTATTACATACTGATATTTGTACACCCCTTGCTACGGATCCAACATGGAGTCACCTGAGCGAACAAGAAAAATCTACATTGGAAAGTCCAGGATACGCTTTGTGGCAACAGCTCATTTCTGTACTACAGCCTGATATCGTACTTGTCTCCGTAGCAAGAAAATATATTGAAAAATTAAACATTACGGGATCGTGGGAGACTATCTATGTTGTAGACAGGATGCGCCCATATAGGGTTAAGACAAATGAGATGAATCTTCCAAATGGGAAAAAAGTTATGTTAATTTTTGGTCTAGCTGGCCACCAACCCTTTGCGACAATCCCTAATGAAGATAAGAAGAAAATAGGTCAGAAGATTATAGAGAATATAACCAATCGTCGCTAGAGGCCGATACCTATCCCTAAAGAGAAAAGGACGGATGATTGTTTAAAATATAATTAGTACATATGAGTAACTTTTTCGAAAATTTGTTCGGTCTGGAAACTAAGAAGGAGTGGGGTGACGATCCTGCTGAACCAGTAGATGTTCCAGCAGAGGATCCTATACCCCATCATGTTTCAGCTTCGTCTGGAGGTGTTGGTATTGACGAAAAGCTAATTATTTGGGCAGATGCTACAGACGCAGAGCATGTGTTATTAATGCTTCCGAAATATATTAACCTCCTGGCGGGAGGGGTAGCGACATCACTTCTGGAGGGTAAAGACAAAGTATACGATTCATCGATCAATGGTTGACCGTAATGCTTTGCAGTGTCTTGTTCATGAGGAAAGACCTAAATTCATGGATCGAATATTTAAATCAACCATAAATGATACAGCACATCTTATAGGTGAAATTGGTTTTCAGGAGAATGAAATCAAGTCTCTTATCGAAGACCGGTTCAATGAAAGACAGGCGGAATATAGTTCTTTCCAGGTTTATCTCACAGAAGGTTCGCCTCCGCAAGAGGATGCTAACTCCATATTTTTGAGGTTTGCAAAAAATGTTGCAGCTGTATCGAAAAATGAAGATAACATGAAGGTACTAACCCTTTACTTCTATTTTTTATCATCACAATGATGATAATGGAATTACAAGTAGAAAAACTTTTTGAGCGATGGATCATCTTAAGAAAAAATTAGCGATTTGATTAGGGATTATCTTGCTAGTTATCTTTATCGGCTACTATTCTAGTATTTTTTTCTAATGAGAAAATGACGATATGAATAAAGAACTTGAAGAATCTGGGATTGAGGATATACACTCAGAAGAATTTAAGAAACAAAACAAAGAAGACTTAAAAGCTCTTCGCTATATCTTCTATTTTTGGATTTTTATTCTTGTCCTGCTATGCGCCTCGGTTAAATTGTCTGGTGACGAAATAATAGAGGATCCATGGGATTGGTGTTTTCTCTTTCTGATTCCAACCATTCCTACTGTCTTTGTATCCCATTTGATCATCCGTTGGGTTAAAAAAGAAAAAATATTGACTGATTTTTATTATAATTGGGTATATTATTCTGCCACTGGCCTCCTTTTTTCCTTGTGGTTTTATGGAGCAGAAAGCAGTTTCAGTCTTGTCATGCAAGGCCTCATGATGATTGCCAGCGGATGGGTACTTTCGGTAGCGACCAAGTTTTTCTATATAGAGTTTACAGGGAAAGATTTTTTAGGCAATGAGAGTGGAAACATTGGTTCTTCTATCGGTACTCTTTTTGGATACATAACAAAGCTATTTCGCAAGAAAGATCAGCGACTTGATTTTCAAAAGGTTTCCGTCGTTTCTGTCATTCTTTTGGTGGCAATTGTAGTGTTTCTCTATCATCAGGTAAAAATTGAATCAGTATTTTTTTGCTCTAATGAGAGTGTCATCAAGTCAATTGAAGGCGTTGTTTTTGTAGAAGGCAGTGAAAATAGTGGGAGCGGGTTTATGATCGCCCCTAATCTTTTTCTGACAAATAATCATGTCGTGAGTTTTAATAAAGATTTGAAAGTCAAAGATAGATACGGTGTAACAGCGGATGCCAATGTGATCGCAACGGATACTGTCCGAGACCTGGCTCTTCTGGAGGCAAATGGTTTACAGTCGATCCCGCTTAACTGGAGAAAGGCTCCGATAGGCCGACTGGACGAAGTATATGCCATGGGGTTTCCTGGTGATGGAATAATGGTTTCTATAACCAAGGGTATTATTTCTGCGCTCACAATAGACGCCTACAACAATAATCAATATTTTCAGATTGATGCCGCTCTCAATCCGGGGAATTCAGGAGGGCCACTACTGGATTCATGTGGGAATGTTGTGGGTATTAACACCTTGTCCATGCGAAATGCGGAGAATATGGGATTTGCAATACGAGCTGAGCAAATCGAAACACGTATTGCGGAGATGCTTGAACAAAGAAAACTGGCCTCAAATGAGGAAACTGAAAATAATTATCCCAGTGACCAGGCTGAAGTAGTGGCCAAGTATTATGATACGCTGGGGGTGGGTCTCCTGGAGGATGCATATGAGTACTATTCTGTAGGACGCAAGGAGAAAATTCCCTTTGAGAATTGGAAGATGGGATTTGAACAAACCTACTTCATTACTTTGAGAAAAGTAGAAGTCACCGCTGATTCAAACGTAGTTTCTGCCTCCTTTGTCGTCACTGATTTCGGTGATGAACTGTATACTTTAATAACGAAGGAATTTACTGGGCAATGGCGGCTTGTCCGTGAAAATGGGCTCTGGAAATTGAACGAATCGCAGATAAAAGGAGTGCCTCCTTGGCAGTGATGAGTCATTGTAGGGTACTAGTATTTCATGTGACACGTCGCTGTCTCAAATAGTAGAATGAGACAGAATCTGTCCTGTTGTCTCATTTGTCTCGTTTTACCCCTCAAATCGCGACCCGACCTCCTCAATCCGCTCGTCGGCCAAGACCCCTAAGAAATCCCTCAACGGCTTGATTTCTCAAAGTTCTAGACCGATGACGCCCGCCAATTTTCACTTTTTGTGAAATCGTAAGAAACAGCCTCGGCGCAAAGCACCTCGGCATGGTGTTTTTTCGCAATTTTGAAGGCATTTTTGAAATCCAAAAACAAAGTGCGGCCGGCAATGCGGAAGTTCGAACCAATCTTTTTGAGAAAATCCCGAATCCTTTCGGGATTTTCTTGTTGAGCGTATTTTTCGGATTGGTCGGCTTCTTTTAGAAAGGCAATGGCAAGTTCGAACCGATTATTGCTCTTTCGCCCAAAAGTTGTATTCGCCAAAAATGGTAACCCAATCTCCTCAAACTCCCATTCTAGACATAACCTCGAAAAAGCATTATAATACTCGGTAGTTACAAGTTCTAGACTAATGTAGAGTTCGCCACAACAATACAGGTCAAAAAATATCATCTATTAATCAACATTTTTATGGAAAAAATGAACCCACAGGATACGTCTGAAACAACAACAAAGTCAGAAACACCAAAAAGAACATTTCAGATGATCTCCAAAAAATATTGTCCCAAAAAATGCGGTATTTATTGTAAGAAACACCAGAAAAAAATATTCATAGGTGTTATCGTTTTGGCAGTCCTCGCGCTCATCTTCTGGTATCGGGGTCTCTTTGTCGCCGTGAGTATTGATGGTTCTCCTATCAGCCGTCTCAGTGTCATTCGAGAATTGGAAAAAACCTCTGGATCACAAGCGCTAGACATCCTGATTACCAAAAAACTGATTAATACTGCTACACTCAAACAAGGGATCGTTGTCAGTCAAACAGACGTAGACACAGAAATCAAGAAACTGGAAACTGAAATTTCGAGTCAAGGTGCTACTCTGGAAATGGCGCTGGCACAACAAGGCATCACTCAAGAACAACTGGAAGAACAAATGTTTCTACAGAAAAAACTCGAAAAAATCCTTGGCGATGCAGTAAATGTAAGCGATGAGGAGCTAGATCAATATCTCGCCAAAAACAGCGGTTTAATTCCTGCTGACTCGGATACTGAAGAAATGAGAAATCAAATGCGGGAACAATTGAAACGCCAAAAATTCAATACTGAAGCGGATAAGTGGTTGGCTCATCAAAAACAAAATGCCGATATTCGTTATTATGTTGAGTACGGAAACTCTGATACCATGCCTCCAGTTTCTATGCAGAATGAAACAGAGAGTGCCCCAGTCCAACCGTAAATCATCAGACACAGAAAAATCAAAAAAGAATTCCGATAATCGGAATTCTTTTTTTTGTCTCATCATCATTCATCACATTACTGATGAATGATCTTCGAGTGTTACCAACGGCTTTCGTTTTGGTGACCACCGTTAAAATCACGGCCACCCCCACTGCGAGGAGCACGCTCTTCCATCGGACGAGCTTCGTTTACCGTCAACGTACGCCCATCAAGTTCTTTACCATTCCAAAGGGTAATAGCCTTTTGAGCTTCGTCATCCGAACCCATCTCGACAAACGCAAAACCACGTGAACGACCCGTCATTTTGTCCATGATGATTTTGGTGGAAACAACACTACCTGCCTGAGCGAATGCATCGCGCAAACTATCCTCGGTAGAACCGTAGGAAACACCTCCAACATAAAGTTTGGTTGCCATATCAAATTTCACTTGAAATTACTGCGTAAGACGACCTTCACCGACTGATTCTATTTGACCGAAGAAACTGGATTGGCAACCCAAGTTTTGTGTCTGAATATACTTCAGGGAGAAAAACTTACTGCTTTTCTATTATAGCACTGAATCGATTAAATGGCAAGCAAAAAAATGGTTGATATAATACTCTTTCAAATAATTTTACATCCGCACACCTCGTCCACTGGCAAACAAGTACCACAACAACACTGTCAATCCAACGATAAAAAGACTCAGAATAACGTATGCGCTCCAGAGACTCACGTCCGTCACACCAATTAAGCCGAAGCGAAATCCATTAACCATATACAAAAGCGGATTCCAGCGTGATATATCGCTCCAGATTTTCGGCAACATAGATAATGAATAAAAAGTGCCCGCAAGATACGTCAGTGGAGTCAAAACGAACGTTGGAAAAATAGAAATACTATCAAAATCTTTGGCAAAAACCGCATTGATGAGTCCAGCAAGTGAAAAAGTGATCGCGGATAACAAGGCAAACAAAATCAAATGAAGCGGACTCACAATATGCAACGGTGTAAAAAAGAATGCGACACCAAGCAATAGGGCGCCAGTGACCAATCCGCGCAAAACACCTCCGGTCACATACCCGAGAATCATAACCCAATATGGAGTCGGCGATACCAAAATCTCCTCCAGATACTTCTGAAACTTAGCAGAATAATAACCAAATGCAGAATGCATGAAAGACTGAGTAATCACCGCCATCATAATGATACCCGGAACAATAAACGTCATGTAATCAACTCCATGAATGGGCGCGACTTGAGCCCCGATAAATTTACCAAATACGAGAAAATAGAGAGAAGTAGTGATAACTGGCGGTAAAAGTGTTTGCACCCACACGCGAAACAACCGAAAAAACTCTTTTCGCACGATAGTCATATAGGCGGCTCTCATTTGTTGCCAATTCATATGTTATGTCGATCATTAATTTGTTGAAGAAAGAATTCTTCCAGACGATTGGTCTTATTACGCACACTTCGGACACGGACATCAAGACGACTCAAAGCTATGATTGCTTCAGTCAAGGACTCCCCTTTATGAACTGTCATTTCGATAGTTTCTTGATTCACTTTGCGCACTCCAAAATCTTCGAGTAGTTTTTCTGTCGCTTCAGGTAGCGGTGTTTCAAGGTCAAATACCAAAGTCGTCATCGCCATAGTACCCAACAATTCTTGCACAAACCCTGTCGTCACCAAGTAACCCGCATTCATAATAGCAACACGATTACACAACTGTTCAGCTTCTTCCAAATAATGCGTGGTTAGGATAATCGTTGTGCCCGATTTATTAAGAGCACGCAAAAATTTCCACATTTCACGACGAATCTCAATATCTACCCCAGCAGTCGGCTCATCAAGAATGAGTAGTGTCGGTTCATGAACCAATGCACGAGCAATCATCAGACGCCTTTTCATGCCACCAGAAAGAGTAATAGCCTGAGCATGACGCTTGTCATACAAACTAAGCTTTTTCAACAATGCTTCAGCCTTTGGAAGCGCATGATGCCGACTGATACCATAATAACCAGCCTGATTAACAATGATGTCAATAACCGTGTCAAAAATACTAAAATTAAATTCTTGTGGGACAACGCCGACATGCATTTTGGCTTTTTGCGCATCATCATCAAGAGACAATCCCTCAATATGAACTGTCCCATTTGACTTATTAACCAATCCACACACGATATTGATGAGCGTACTTTTCCCTGCTCCATTTGGTCCAAGAAGTGCAAAAAAATCCCCTGCCTGTACAGTAAGACTCACGTCTTGCAATGCATGGACGCCTGTGGCATAGGTTTTACCAACATTTTTGATGACCAAAGCCTCTGCCATAAGAGTGTGCTATATGCTTTAAAAAGTGCCTCATAACCAAAAGAAAAACCCTATGACACGCCACATCAAACCAACAGAGCAAGTGATCAAAAAAATTGGCGGGAGCGACCGGACTCGAACCGGCGACCTACTGCGTGACAGGCAGTCGCTCTAACCAGCTGAGCTACGCCCCCGTAATGTCACTTCATTTTCTATCTTATTATTCAGTCTTGGTACCAGGGGTGAGATTCGAACTCACGACCCCGGGCTTATGAGTCCCGTGCTCTAACCAACTGAGCTACCCTGGCATACATTGTCAAAACAAAAAAGCGCACAGGCACCCGGACAAAACAGTTTATTGATTCTCCACAACTATACCTCACTCATATTCCGTTTGTTGCGGGGGGTGGATTCGAACCACCGACCTTCTGGTTATGAGCCAGACGAGCTGCCAGACTGCTCTACCCCGCTTCATACTTTCTTCTATCATACCGCATTTCGGTGGGCGATTCAAGATTCGAACTTGAGACCTCGACATTATCAGTGTCGCGCTCTAACCAACTGAGCTAATCGCCCACAATATACTCATGGTTGTAAACTGAAAAACAACCATTTTCTACGATACCATGCACATCCAAAAAACTCAATATTGGCTGGTGTGGACCCTGTCGGATTCGAACCGACGACCTCCGCATTGCAAATGCGGCGCTCTACCAACTAAGCTAAGGGCCCATTTTTACCCTGTTATATACCCGCATAAACAAGGCTGAATGCAAAAAACAACGTGTCGTGATTGTATCAAGAATTACTATAACCGTCAATATCACGGTAAGAGAATGAAGTGAAAATTTCCCTTCATTCTGAAACATAAAAATGAGCATCACATCATAGGGCTCACCGTACTCGTTTTCTTCATACACATATTATGCTATACTCGAAATGAAAGCCTTCAGAACGGAGATGCGCAAAATTGAAACCCACCTGGATTGTCAGGGAAAAAATATATTTTTTCCGTTACTTTTTTTCAAGGGATTCAGCCGCTCTCCCGCATTGAGGGCTTTTGTTTGTTTCAAAGGTACATAATACACCAATGCTCTACTCATATTCCGCTAAGGTGTTCATAGAAAAAATAACTTGTTTTATTCTTTCTCAATCAAACCGAGTTTGATAAGGCGTGCCTGGATGGATCCTGGCTGACGACCAAGTGTCAGCGCAATATCCGTCAATGCCAAGTGTTCCTCAAAAAGATTCTGCAGACGTTTATCTTCCATGATATTCCATGGGCGATAGGCATTGGGATGTTTTGCACGGATCTTTTGTAGTGGAGAAATAGTATGATCATCACTATTGATTTTTTCATGTTTCTTTTGTTTGACTACCTTGCCACCAGAACGTTGTATAAAATCTACCTGCCGTTGCGCAAGCTCTCGATCTCCCATCTCTTCTAATAGCATGCTTTCTTTGTCTGATTGTGTGCGGAAAAAAATATCTTCGGCTAATATGATTGGATGCACACGCAGTGATTGTTGGTTGTATCCGAGAAGAAAAAGTCCAGAAAAACGTCGTACGCGTGAAAGCGCTACATAGCCTTGACCAAATTCAAAGACTTGCCGCAAATCCATAACTGCCGTGTCCAAACTCATTCCTTGGCTTTTGTGGATAGTCATCGCCCACGCAAGACGAAGTGGTAATTGTGTGATCCGTGCTCGCACCTGACCCCCTTCTTCCATGCTCCAATCTGTCGGCTCCACGGTTATCCGCACGCCACTTCGTGTTTCAATAATAGGAAAATGTGACTCTTGATCAAAAGCAACTACCCTACCAATAGTCCCATTAAAAAATTTTCCCTGTGGGTTATTTTTCGTAAACATAATTGTCGCTCCTTCCTTGAGTTTCAATAATTCTGGTGAGAGACAGCCTTTTTTTAGCGCATCAGTCATCGCTTTGGGACCGCGAAGTGCCATAGCAAATGCGCATGCTTTGGAAGGTAATTTTTCCAACGCCATTTCATTGACTCGATCTACATCGATATTGTGTGAAAAAAGTTTCGGTGTATTTTTCAAAACGATATCCTGTTCCTCGTGCACGCGTGCAACAATATGTCTCTCATGGTCATCTGTAATTCTATTGGTGCGAATGGCTGTCAATACTTCAAGAAAAACGGCGTCATCTTGCCGGTGCTGTTCTGTAAGATAACAAATTGTAGGATTCAATGCCAACCACGCCTCTGATTGAAATGCGAATTCCAGATGATTTTCTTCTTCGGATATTTGTGACCACAAATCATCTTCATTTTTTTTTGCGTGTCGCGCAATCGGAGGCAATTGAAAAAAATCTCCCACGAACACGACTTGTAGGCCACCAAAAGGCTCCATAGATTCACGCACCTCTTGACACACCCGATTTACCAATGCCAATATTCTACCATCCAACATAGAAATCTCATCTATGATAAGAACATTGGCTTTCCGGATACGTTTGGCATAATACGGTAACTCCTTGATACGCTGTACATCACTTTTGGTGAGTGCGTTTTTGATACCAATGCCACTCCACGCATGGATGGTCATCCCACCGATATGCGTAGCAGCGATACCGGTCGATGCGGTAATAGCGACATCAATACTTCGTTCATGCAGATACTGCACATACTGACGTACAGTATGTGATTTACCCGATCCTGGTTCTCCGGTTAAAAAAACACTTACACCTGTTTTCAAAATTGCCAACGCTTCATTTTGAGTCATAAATACCGTCTGTTTATCCCTGAAAATCTTCATCTTGCTCAAAACGTGCGCGCCATGCAAAAAAATTAACCGTCAAATATACCAACAATGCCACGACAAAGAGTGCCACGTGATGTTGAGGGTTCGGATCAGAACGGTCAACAAGAGCAATTGTGATACCAAAAGCAATTAATGATAACGCGATATCAACGAGACCATTTCCTGGTGCCTCAGGCAAGCGCACACTCAATTCAAAAAATTCCCAAAAAATCGCAAGGGAAAGCATGACCGTAAATATAAACAAGGGTGACAGGGAAAAGACGATAGCAAAAAGTGCCATGACCATGCCAAACAAGAAGTGTGGCATGGACCAAGGATCAAGCAGTTTGTGTGCCATCAGTATCTGTGTGCGCAAACGACGATAGAGATTTCTGCGTGGACGCCACCAATTCGGATACTCTCCTTTCCGCAGACACAAAACATCAAAAATTACCAACAACACAATGCCCCAAGGCAAAAAATTAATGAATGTGTTTAGCAAAGAACTGGTATGTAGGTCAATCCACACGAAGAGTAATCCGCCGGTACCCACAAGTGCTAGCGTCACTCCCCATCCCCGGCGCGAAACAGGGTAATAACAAGCAAACCACTTCCAAAATTGTTTCGGCTTGAACCAATATTGAAAATCTTTCTCTGTTATCATAATATTCCTTGTTTACTTTTCGACCGCGTTGCTCTCACTGCGATACCGATGGCGGATACGTATACCGAGGTAACCTATCTGCGAGAAAAAATTCCTAAAAAAATCATTGATGTTAACTGCATGAGTTAGATTCCCTGAACGCACACTATTTCGCTACCCCCCGTGAAAATATTATCTTCTCTTTTTCTGTTAAGAAAAGTTTTTCAAACCGAAAACTTTCAACGCAAAATCCATCCACCATCAACGACCAGAACCTGTCCAGTGATATAACGAGCTTTCTCTGAGGCCAAAAACACGACGGCATCCGCAATATCATCTGATTGACCCATCCTTCCAAGCGGAATAGCTGTCAACATTTGCGCTAATACCGCATCATTCATCTCCTGCGTGCCGGGAGTCTCAATCATTCCGGGCGCCACTGCATTGACAGTGATATGGCGCGATGCCAACTCCAAAGCCAATGCGCGTGTCAAACCGTTAATCCCGCTTTTGGAAGCACAGTAATGTGCCAGCCCATCAAAGCCAACTAATGATGCAATAGAAGAAATACTAATAATCCTGCCATTCTCTGGCAAAACTTTGATCGCTTCCTTGGAACACAAAAATACACTCTTAAGATTGATGTCGATTACTTTGTCCCAATCGTTTTCTTGCATATCTGCAAAAGAAACAGATGGATAAACACCAGCGTTATTGACGACGATGTCAACGTGTCCAAATGTCTCCATCGCTCGTGTGAACAAAGAAGCAACGGCTGACTGAGAGGACACATCACATCCAATGCCCAAAGCTTTGACACCAATACTTTCCACTTCATGTGCCGTTGCCATCGCACCTGCGGTATCAATATCTGCCACCACTATATGGCAACCTTCTTGCGCTAATGCCAATGCGATGCCTTTGCCAATACCATGACGTGCACCCGTTACGACAGCCACTTTTTCTTGCAATAACATAAAGTCTCTTGATGAATTATAACACTTTCATTATACTCTTTTTGTCTCATAAAAAACAACAAACGATCTTCATGGTCGGCATTTGACTATACCATCAGCGTTTTCATGTCTTCCAATATCTCTATCGCATGGTCATTTGGCTTGACGTTTTCATATATCTTGGCAATTTTTCCGGCTGGATCAATCAAAAATGTGGTCCGGGCAATCCCCATATAGTCTCGTCCCATAAATTTCTTCGGCACCCAGACACCATAGCGTTCCACGGTTATTTTTTCTTCATCGGATAATAAAGAAAACGGAAGGGAATATTTCTCAGCGAATTTCCTGTGTTTCTTCACCGAATCCGCTGATACTCCCAATACCACGATAGAAGCCCGTTTGAGCATAGCATAACCATCACGAAAACTGCAGGCTTCCGCAGTGCATCCTGGCGTATCATCCTTGGGATAGAAATACAACACAACCCATTTACCAAGATATTGCTTTAATGTGTGTTGTGTACCATTTTGATCTGATAAGATAAGCGCCGGCGCCTTTTGTTTTAATTTCAGTCCCATATGTTTATTGTTTCTTAATCAAGTTACTATTTTTTTTCTTTTCAAAGATGTCTTGATTATATTACACTTCTGCTTTCTGAGGAATATCCAGCAACAACCATTTCTTCATTACATTATCGGCAACTGATTGCTCAATGAAAAGCACTAAAACGATACTCATCATAAAGAAAAACACCCAGAATAATCGCGTCGGCTAACAATACCCATGCGAGGTCTCCTGGGTGATATCTCATTTTCTAAAAAATTTCTCACCATATACATTAGGTGTATTTTACCCGCTCTTCATGCTATCTGAAAACTTTTGTCTTTTTCATTCATTGTACAGAAGAGATGAATATATTATACTTTATATTATTATATGCATACACTTAAAACGAAAATTTTTCCTTTCTTGATTATCGTCATCGCTTTTGTCAGTCCTACATTTGCGGTACTCTTTATCGAGCACGCACGGCAAATAACCAAAGCAAAAAGCGAACGCCAAGACATCGAGCTGGCACAAGTAGAAGCGGAAAGAGCTCGCTATGAATACTTGACGGTTGTAGAAAATCAGAAAAAAAGTATGGAGCAAGTCATGTCAGAATCTCGCACACAATATGAACAGTTACTTAAAAATCAGCCAGAGCTTATCAAGGACAACCAGACGACAACGACACGAACAGTCATGAAGCCAATTGTAACACAAAAAATCGTTGAACAGCCTGTTGCACCAACCATCAAATCCAAGCCAAAGTCATCTTCGACAACCAAGAGTTCCTAATTATATCTATGGGTAACAAAAAAACTTCCCTTTTCATTGATAGAACGTTTTTCAATACCATCATATGTGTGATTTTTTTTATAACAGCGTTATCCATGGGGCCCTCCATATTCTGGGGACCAGCTACCAGCGTCTTCGCGCAAAATGATGAAGAAGAGGAAGAGGAGGATGAGGAAGATCGTACAACAGCTGTCCAAAAGAAATCACGGACGACTCTTGTCATCCAAGAAGTCATCGAATATCGTCCCGTACAAGAAACAGTAAC
This sequence comes from Minisyncoccota bacterium, assembly GCA_051306005.1. GTDB lineage: Bacteria > Patescibacteriota > Minisyncoccia > Moranbacterales > UBA1568 > UBA1568. Next base: position 149,809 of record JBPPMJ010000003.1, on the reverse strand, counting down.
CGTGACACCAGAAGATTACCGATGGGATACCGATGGTGATACACTTGTCAACGCCATTGATCCCGATCCATTGATTCCCCAATCAGAATATTTTACCGATACGGATGCCGATGGCGTACCCAATGTCATCGATCTCTATCCGGGTAACAATGATTTCGTCTGGACGATGCTTCAGGCTCATACTGACCCCGATAGCAATGCTTATGCGGAATAACTGGCAACATATCCGTAAAATCGTTCGGCGAGAAATAATGAACACAGATATTTTATGTGAGATTATTTTCATGGAATCACAAAAAGTAGAGGCTCATCAGGTACTCAACACTGTTTTTCAGGAAATACGAATGTTCGAAAAAAAATACAGCCGTTTTAAAAGTCATAATGATCTCTGGGTATTCAATCAGAGTACGCGCTTTTCCCTCTCTACTGAATTTCTTCGTATTCTGCAATGCGCGCAATTCTACTTTCAACAAACGGGCGGTATTTTTGATCCAAGTATTTTAGACCATTTGGAGGAGGCTGGGTACCATGGGTCACCATTGATGACATCGACAGCAACACCGGTCCAATTTACCGACCTCAAACTCAATCCCCTGACCCACGAGGCCATCAAACCGCGTGATTTACATATTGATATCGGAGGTATCGGCAAAGGCTATATCGTCGATCATATCGCCCTGTTACTCGCATCACATTTTGACAATTTCTTGATTGATGCCGGAGGTGATATCTATGTCGCTGGAAGCAATCAAAAAGAAAACTATCCTTACTGGGCTATTAATTTGGAAAATCCTCTTTCGTCAAACAAAAATACCCTCTTGCTTATGCTCCGCGATATGGCTGTTGCCACCTCGGGAAAAAATAGGCGTTATTGGCAAAAAAATGGTACTACCAAGCATCATATTATTGATCCACGCACTGGTACCAGTGCGCAATCCGATATCTTGACTGTCACTGTCATTGCGCCAAGTACCATTTCTGCAGACATTCTCGCAAAAACCATTTTTATTTCCGGCACAGAGGCAGGGGGCGCTTTCGCAGATACCTATCGTATTCCTGCCATTTTTATCACCGATACGGGCAAGACGATCATCAATCAATACGCCTTACCCTATGTTTGGCACGCTTGAAATCATTGAAAATACAAATCATGATACTGATCATTGCGACACCACATCCTTTTATGTAGCAATAAAAAAATCCGCACGATCATTGACCAATGCGGATAGTATTTTTGAATCAATACAATACCCCTATTCTTGTTTCAAATAAAATGCGCAGGCCCCACCAACACTCCATGCTGCGTTTGGAAAATCCCAACCAGCACCCATGCGCTGACCACCACCATGACGACCAGATCCGAAAATATACGGCCGGTTATTTTCAATACGAATAGGTTGGTGGAAAACCGCAATATACCAAAAATCCATCACCGTCAATTGTTCATCGGATAAGGCTTCTCGTATCCGTGGATGTATACCAGCACGCGTTATCTGTTTATATCCCAATGTTTCCGCGTATGCACACAGAGAAACTCTCGTACGCTGACGAACTTCTTTGTTGGGTACCAAGACAACCTGATATTCCCGATCGTGGATAAGGCGATGATGCTGATCATAACCATCAAAATTTTTGCTCCGAAACATTTGTTTGGCCTGCTCACTGACACGAAACCTCTGACCTTCCAGGTACAGTATCTCTTCTTCACCAGTGAAGTCAAGACCGCGCAACGAAAACACCAAGTGTCCGTGATGATTGATAAAACATGATTCTGAAAAACCAACTCTCTCATGTCGTACCATGGCATTCATTATACATCTCCCACACAGTGTCCATTTACATATTCATTCTTCTCACGAAAAAATAAAGGGGGAAATTTTTAAGATACTTCTACTTCTTTATTATACACTAAAAAACACTCAATACATCAAATTCACTAATATTTGAATCGAGTATCCAACCCCCCTTAAATACAAGCGAGAAAAAAGGCGTACGGACTTCGTTGTGTTCACGAAATATCGTACGCCTGATTGGTTTTATTTTTTCTTGAATAATGGATAAGTGCCTGGATAATAAACAGTGAGAAAAAGCGTAGAAGGATACGACTTCTCGAACCATGAGTCGCAAAACATATGGGCGAAAAGAAGTGATGTTAACAGCCCCTGACGCACAAATTTTCCACGATCATCATAGACCTCTCCTCCTTGAGCACGAAAACGAAGCTCGGTAGGATAAGAGCGCATCCACGTGACAGTAGCACAATGCGACAATTCCGTCTGCACGGGCTTGATAGTCAGTGCCACAGACGATGATTGTTCAAATATCTCCTGAAACGTTGGTTCATCCAGTTGGCTCACGTCATAATCCACCCATGATACTTGCCAAGGTGTCGCTCCTAGTACCACAGTCTCCATGGTATCTGTCCGATAGGCACGCAGTGTCATACCCATATCACCATACACGCTTTGGCACAGTGTGGTGAAACGACGCGTATACAAGAGAAAGTATTCGGCTGTCATTCGACCCCAAAGACGTCGTTTAAGAACCGCGTAATACTGCACCACCTGTTGCGAATATTCATCTTGTACACATCGTTCGCGCATGATTGCATCCCGATCATCAGGATCAAAAAACAGATTTCTCATCATCGCAGACATCATCTTTATCTCCTGTCAAAGAACTACACGTTATTCTTTTTCTCATCGAGAGAAGTCTCTCAATGTAATGCAAGAAATACCATGTTTCTCATATTCTGTCAAGAGAAAAATACCCTCTACAAATATTGTACACAGAGGCACAATATTCCGATTTCGTAAAAAATGAAAATTGACGGGGGTGAAATTTTTCTTGAAAGTGGAAAGGGTGTCTTTCTTTCGGGGTTGCCGAGGCTCTGCGAGGCAGTGGCGGGACGATACGAGCGTACGAGGCAGTTTCGAGCCACCACGCGCTCCGCACGTGCGATTAGTCGTCAAAATCCTGCGGATTTTGTCCGAAATGCATTCAAACTTCGTCAAAAAAACATCTCCAAGTTTTACATTCAGCGAAATTGAAAGTACGATTTGGCGGGCTAGTCGGGTCTAGACCTTGTAAGTATGGGGCTGTTGAGGGGTTTCTTAGAGGTACTGGCAGTATAGTAAATTAGGGTTCTCGGGTCAGGCTTTTGAGACAAATGAGACGCGATACAGGGTATGTCTTATAAGACACAGTCATGTCTCTTTTCTAGACCAGTAGTTTAGTAATACCTAATTTTATTTCTTTAAGAATTTTCCAGGGTTCACGCTTGCTCCTACTGGACCCTTCTTTCCCTTTGCGGAGGTAAAGTTTACGATTTCATACGATTTGGATGCATAGACGGTGAAATGTACATGACTACCTGTTGAAAATCCCGTACTCCCCACCTCGCCTATCTTGTCTCCTTTCTTTACCGTCTTTCCAGGACTGACACTAATTTTAGACATATGAGCATACAGGGTAACTAATCCATTGTCATGATTGATGGTTACCCATTTGCCATAAGCAAAAGCACCCAAATCACCAGTTCCGACTACTTTTCCATCAGCAGCAGCCATAACAGTAGTACCTTTTGGAGCTGCTAAGTCGAAGCCATTATGCATCCCAGATGTATAGTTTCCTGAAAATCCCGTCTTTCCATAGCCTTGAGTAAGGCGAAAATCTTTTAACGGGTATGATAACTGCCCATTCCCTTTTGGCAAACCAACAAGCTGGTTAATCTTCCCAGATTCAATATCTGAAATTTCTTGCTCCAAGTCTTCTTTTTGTTTTTCAAGATCATCAATTTGATCTTCGTATTTTTCCTGCTCAGCACTCACTTGACCAAGCAAACGCTCCTTACTTGCTTGAGACGATTGCAAGTATTCATTCCTTGCATTGAGTTGTTCCTGCAAATCATCCACTGATTGCTTCTTTTCGTCCAAAGTCTTCTGCTCTGAAGCTAAGCTATCACGCAAACCCTGAACAGAATCTAGAAGCTCACTGACCTTTTGACTAACATCTGTATTCCAATTCGCATTATTTAAGTAGTTAATAGTCTCTTCCTGAGTTAAAAGGGCAGGAGTAATACTATGAGAAAAGTCCTGATAATATGTACGGAGCAATTCAGACAAGATTTTTTTCTGCTGGTTTATGAGGACGCTTTTTTCATTTATTCGAGATTGTAATTGATCAATATCCTGAGTCAAACTATTAAGCTCCTCCTGGTTCAGATTAATCTGCGAACTCAATGATTCAGTTTGTGCCTGCAATCCGGTAATTTGACCTTCCAAATTGTCTCCTTGTTTTTCTTTTAACTCCAGGATTTTTTGATATGCGTCAATTTGTTTATTAATTTTTTCCAGCTCTTTTTCCTCATTTTTAGCACTAAGGTTTGTTATGCTTTCTGCATATACAAAACTTGATGCCGAAAGCATGATAGCTATGCCCAGGTATAGCGGTTTAAAAGAGATCGGTTTTTGAATTTTTTTGTTTTTCATGTTCACTTTTTTTAACTTACATAGTGGCTCAACTGCTACTAACTTCCGTGAAAGAGTAGTCCAATCACAATAATTACTACTAATCCAATCGCAATGCAGATAGCTGAATACTTCCACTCTCTCAGAAACTCTGAATATTCTGCCTGATCCTGGCTTCCCAGATCATCTTCTCTCTTCATTTTGTCTGTATCATTTTTATACATAATTCTGAAACCGAAAAAGTCTTAAACTATTCAAGATCACTAAAAGAGCCATGCCCGTATCAGCCGCAATAGCTATACTGAGGTTTGAAATCCCAAATACCGCTAAAACCATGAAAATTACCTTGGCTAAGATTGCCCCCGTTATATTCTGTTTAATTGTTCGCACCGTTCTTTTGCTCAAACTTACTATGTCAGCGACATTCAGCAAGTTTTCGTTCATAAGAGCAATGTCAGCCGTCTCAATTGCCACATCTGATCCCTTGGAAGCCATCGCTATACCAACATTTGCCAATGCAAGCGAGGGTGCATCATTTACTCCATCGCCAATCATAGCTACGGAGGTATACTCTTTTTTTAGAGTTTCTATTTTTGCTACTTTGTCTTCTGGGAGAAGCGAACCGTAAGCTTCTGTAATGCCGAGATCTTTAGCTACATAAGAAGCAGTGTGTTGATTATCACCTGTCAGCATGACAGATTTCACTCCTAAATTACTTAACCTCAAAATGGTTTCTTTAGACTCCTCTCTTACCTTGTCAGATATAGCTATCACTCCCATTAATCTGTTGCTTACACTTACGAGTACAATAGTTTTTCCTTCTCTCTCTAATTTTTCTGTTTGTGCGGTAATTTCTTGCGTAGAAACCCCATGAGTATCCATGAGCTTAAGATTCCCCACGCAATGCTGTTGATTGCTACAAATCGTGCATACAGCTTTCCCTCCTTTGCCTGCGACATTCTCATAATTCGTCATTGAATGAGAAAGTATTCCCTTTTCTTTCGCATATTCCAGAATGCTTTTTGAAAGAGGGTGCGAAGAAAATTGCTCTATCCCAGCAGCATCCTCAATAATTTCTTTTTCAGTAAATCCATTAAAGGGAATGACATCAGAGATATAAGGCTCTCCCATAGTGAGAGTACCCGTTTTATCAAAGGCAATGACTTTCACTTTCTTCATTTCCTCCAGGTATTTACCTCCTTTAATGAGGACTCCCCTTCGAGAAGCGCCTCCAATGGCAGAAGTAATCGCCACGGGCGTAGAAATAACTAAGGCACAAGGACAAGCAATGACTAGTAATACCAATGCTCTGGTAAACCAAATGAGAAATGATTCGCCCAATAAAAGAGGAGGGAAGATAGCTATTAAAAGAGCAACTATAACGACTGTCGGCGTATAGAACTTCGCAAAACGATCGATGAATTCCTGACTTGGAGCTTTTGCTTTCTGAGCCTGTTCCACTAAATGCACAATCTTTGAAAAAGTAGAATCTTTACTCTCTTTGGTTACTTCAATTTCTAAGTAACCATTTTCATTGAGTGTCCCTGCAAAAACTCCATCACCAACTTGTTTATTTCTGGGTAAAGGTTCACCCGTGATAGTCGCCTCATTCACTGCAGAATTACCCTTGGTCACCCTGCCATCAAGAGCAATGAGCTCTCCTGGTCTGACGGCGATCTTATTCCCTACAGACACTTCCGTAACCGCTACCACTCTGCCATCAAGAAGAGTAGTCGTTTTAGGCGCAGAATGAAGAAGGGCTTGCAGAGCCTTACGAGACCTCGCTATGCCAAATTCCTCTAACGCCTCAGAAAGGGAGAAAAAGAAGATGACAGCGGCTGCTTCTGGCAGTTGATTGATATAGATTGCCCCTAGGGATGCGATGACCACGAGAAAGTCTATATTAAGAAACCGCTGCTTCATCAAACCTCGGAGTGCTCCCTTAACGACATAGATACCTCCCGCCAAGATACTAAATACATAGAGCAAAGTGATCAGTAAATCTGGGGTAGAAAGAAAACTTAAGACAAATGCCAGACCTGTACTCAAACCAGAAAGAATAGTCAGAACTTTTTTCAACTCAAATAATCCCTTCTTTTCAAGAGAGGGAGTCCCTTCTTTTTTTTCTTCAGTTGAGCAACAGGCCTGTGACATATATATGTTTTTAATCTTTCTTTTCTTATTTCTCTTCCAGAGCACTATCGATCACTGCTTTCAGAGCGGCATAAGGCTGAGCCCCAACAATCAACTTACCTTCAATACTATCGCCATTAGACTTTCCAATAACCCATGAAGGAGTCCCTGAAACACCAACCTTTTCTCCTTCGGCCATATCATCTTTGACTTCTTGCTCATTCTTGCCAGAATCAAGACATTTCTGAAATTTAGCCTGATCCAGTCCGAGCTTCTGAGCTATGAGTGGTAATTCAGTTAATTCTAACCCTGTACCATTCCCTTTAGTCTGCGTGAAGATACTATCGTGATACTGGTAATAAATAGCATCTCCTCCCTGATCAAAGGCGCATTGAGCTGCTTCTGCTTCTTTTTGAGCGTTTGCATGAAAATCAAGTGGGAAATCTTTATATACAAGTTTCACTTTGCCTGTCTCTATATACTCTTTCTTCAATTGTGGTAATACTTCTGTAAATGCCCGCTTGCAGAATGGGCATTCAAAATCAGAAAACTCCACAATAGTAACAGGTGCATCTTTCTTTCCTAGTACTGGGTCGTTAGCAATAGAAACCTTCCCTTCTTGAGGAGTCGGTGCAGTAGGAGGAACAGTATTTTCTTTCACTGCTCCCAGCTTACTATCTCCGCTGTTAACTACAGTTCCCCTCCCTACAATCGCACTGGAAACAAACAACGCTCCCACTAAAATAGCGATTGAAATAATGATGGCGTTGGGACTAAATGGATTTTTTTGCATTATACTCATAACATTTTTAATTATTTATTTTTAGTAGTTCATAAAAAGCTGGATCTTAGCGTTCGTTCTAAGTTCTTCTATATACTTTCCTGCTTCTTGATTAAGCTTTTCACTCTCTAACTGTTGAGTAACCTGCTGACGAATCTCCTCCTCCTTACCTGCTGGTATTCCTGCTTGGTCACCTAATGATTTGGTAATCTCTTCGTCACTCACTTTAATTTTGTCACCAAGGAGTTTCTCTAGCTTTTTTTGAAGCGTAATGCTTTTTCTAAAGTCTTCCATCGTCATACCCTGCTGATCTAGAGCATCTTCTAAGGTAGCACCTTGAGCTGTGACGCTCGCTTCAATAGTCTTGATTTCAGCGTCTATGTCGTCTTCACTGACAGAAATTCCTTGCCGCTTTGTCTCATTGTCTATGAGTTTTTCTGTAATGATAGAATCAAGCACAGTTTTTCCACTCCTCTTTTCCAGTCGTTCAATGACACTCAAACGACTAATAGGCTCTCCATCCACCATCGCAACTACAAAATAATTCTTAAAGTAGAAAATTGTTCCTGCCAAAAAAAGAATAATGAGCAATGCTAGGGTCTTCTTGCTGGCAAGCAGCGTTCTTGCCTGTCGCACTATTTCTTCTTTCTTATACTTCTTTCCCTGCGCATCTATTTTTTCAGTTGTCTCAACTTCATCTGTTTTCGTTTCCACTGTAGTTGTCTTATTTTCCATATTTTTAACTATTAGATTTAAAAGTTTTCATTAATTTTTCCCACAAACTCGTTTCGAGTTTCGTATGAGCGAGAGCAGCAAGTATAATCATACTTCCAAATATCATGATACCCATGAAAGGAATGGTAGCGAACCCAAAAACTAAAACTGGTGAATTTGTACAAGCTGGCATCAGTCCACCGTATGAACATGGAATACTGAGCTTATTTCCAAGTACGTAGCCTTGAAAATGAAAATAGTAGTGATAACTTGCATACCATAATCCAAAAGCGGAGAGAATCGCAATAGTGATGTGACTCTCACGAGTCCGAAACCATAAGGCCACTATTGCTATCACGCTCACGGGGTACAAGAATATCCGCTGCCACCAACAAAGCTCACAAACAGGAGTCATATATACAAGCTGATAAATGAGGGAGCCCGCTATGGAGACAATCGAAATAGTAGCCAGGGCTATGAGATATTGCTCGTACGATATCCTCTGCATACACTGACGAATTTTCACAGAAAAAATATAGCCAATACCAACTCCTAAAAGAATAATGAATATTCCTATGGAACCAAGTGTGAGAAGTGTGGAATAGAGTTCAAGAGTCATACTATTTTACTTAACAGGCAGCGCATCAATTTCTTTCTGAATGAGAGATTGAAAATCTTCCAATGTGTTTGGACTCTTAATAGCTCTACCATTTAGGAAGAATGATGGTGTACCGTTCAGCTTCAGTTGATCTGCTTCCTTCTTATTCTTATCAACTCTCGCTATAACAGCAGCTTCTTTTCGATCCTGATTAAATTTGTTCATATCAAGACCAAGCTTCTCTGCATACGGAAGAAAGAGATCAGGGTTGGAGAGTGGCTTTTCTGACCATTCTTTCTGGGATTCAAACAGGAGATCATGCATTTCGAAAAATTTCCCCTGTCTCCCAGCAGCTTCTACCGCTAGTGCCGCCTCCATGCTGTTCTTATGCCCTGGAAGTGGGAAGTATCGGGTTACTACCTTAAGCTTACCTTCAAACTCTTTTTCCAATTGTTTTATTATTGGATAGTAGGCTCCGCAAGCTTCACATTCAAAATCCAGGTACTCAACAATGGTCACTGGAGCCTCCTTGTCACCACGTACCCAGTCATTCTCTTGAACAGCTAGGATTGGGTTTGGAGCCACTACAGCCTTCTCTCCAGAGGGCTTCTTAGGTGCTTCTGTTTCTTTAGAACTAAGAATTTGCCATGCAGCAAAGATTCCCGCCACAAACAGAACACCTATAAATATCTTAGATCCATACCATGGCTTCTTACCTACCTCCTGTGTGTTTTCTTTTTCTTTCATTTTTTTCTCTTCATCGTACATTTCTTTCTTCGTTTTTTCTAATTCTTCCATACGTATAACAGTTAATGAATAAAACTTTTTACCCAATCTTGCAGGGAGCTGGCTGATCAATCTCTTTGGCCGTTACGTAAATTGAGATCAAGAGAAGCGCTACTCCTATTATTCCGAACTCGCTACCTTCTAGAGGAAGAAAGGCAAGAAAAGCCGTTCCCCCTAAGGCTGCTAGAAGTGGCGTCAAGATTACTGAACCACAAGCAGCGCAGCCGATACCAAATAGTCCACTCAGTGTTCCAAAGAAACTTGTGGTAACACCACTTGATTTTGACTGTGGAACTCTCTGACGAAATGAAAAGATCATAAGGCTAATGCTAATGCCAAGCAGTACTATGATGCACAGCGTATAGATGGCTGAGAAAAGAGTGAAATTGGTCACAATAGAACCCAGAAAAATAATCGGTAATTTCGTCCTTTCTGCAATTGTTCCTTCAGAGAAGAGGCTTTCGAGAACCAATCTCAAATTAGGAAGCCATGTCACCAATGCAAAAGCTACACTACTTACAGCAGTGGCTATTGCGATGTATTCCCATTTTCGAAAGACCCTCTCTAGCACTCTAAAAACCATCATATACTTTTTCTCATAGCTACTTACCCCTCCGTTTTATATACGCTCCACGATAAAATGACATTGTTTATCAAAACAACATCCTAGTGGTTCCTAACGAGAGTAGCTATAGGCAAAGGCTAACCAAGAAGAAAGATTTCGAAGATTATTAACAAGATGATGTTCTAAAATTATTTGCTGAGAAGCATAGTGCTTCATGCGCATCATTACAGGAGAGTATAGATCTTTCAGTGTTCCTGGCTTAAAAAATATATATGCCAATACTACAAAGACCAGAAGAGATTTCTCTAACCCCTCGCTTGTCTGCATCACACCAACAAAAAAATTAAGACAGTGCTTTATGATATGCAGTGGCTGACTTTCGCCTGTATTACAATTGGTGGATTCAGCAACAGCAAAAAGGCACTCTGAGTCGTTAGGTGTTGATGTATGAGAAAAAATACCAAATCCCGAAAAAAGAATAAGGGTGGCTACGAGTAAAATAGCGTTTCTTTTGCTCCACAATTTCATGTCTTTATAATACCATAAAGCTTTAAAGTCCTTTCTTCCATTGATTACTCCTAATCAATGATGAGTGTGCCCTGCATTTCAGCATGTCCTTCTCCACAGTAGGTTCCACATAGAAAGAAAAAACTTCCCTTCTTCTTAGCTTCAAACTCAACTACTGCCCCCTCTGGAGGTACTTCTGCTTCTATGCCTAGCTCTGGTATATAAAGAGGATGATTTACATCGGCATTATGAATAATAAGCCTCACCAGCTCTCCTTGTTTAGCTCGAATGACATTTGGCTCCCAAACCCACTGGCGTACTCCCATATGAATAGTTCGTTCTGTACGACCATTTTTAACTTCGGTACTCGGCGCTGGAAAACTCTCCATTCCTGAAGACTGCTTTTCGGGCACTTTCTTCTCGGAGGATATATCTTGAACAACCTCTGGTTTTTCTTCTTCTTGAGCCATTTCTTGAGGAGGCTCCTTAACTGCTTCCTGTACCACTACTGGCTCAGGAGAAGCCTTATAATTCTGCCACAAAAGATACCCTGTAAGTACAGAGGCTCCGAGAAAAATGATGACAAATGAAAGAGAGAGGATGTACTTCATATATTCTCTAGATAATCTTAGCTTGCAACCACTTGAAAATTATACATCCCCATACCGCAGACTCCTTGAAGTTTCTCACCAGTTGCCAGTTTTCCTACATCAATAGTTTCTTCGCCAGTTGCTTTCAAAACTTTCTGAAATGACAGTGAGCGAATGACAAGAGATGAAGAACAGTCATAGGTATCTTCTGTTTTAATAACAAGCTTCGTTGGCATGTCTGCTTTTATAGTAGTTAGTTTTGGAGAATAACCGCCCTTTGCCAGAACAGTCACATACTGCACTCCGTCTTTTACTATCACGTTGTTTACATCCTTTTGAGAACTACTGATTTGAACATTCTGAGAACTCTCTTGCGACGGTGTCTTATCTGCCATAAGAGCATAGCTTGCTGCTCCAATAATGATGATACTCCCAACAATAGAGATGACTTTGTTTTTCTGCATATGTTTATACGTTAAATAGTGGTTGAATAATTCCTAACCCTGCCAGTCCTGCCAGAAGAGCAAAGACTCCCAGTCCAATGACCACAATACCCGCTGATCGAAAGAAGAGCGGGGCATACTTAGAGTTGGCAAAAGAAACTGAGGTAAAGGAAAGAAACGCAAGCATCGGGAGTGTCCCTAAAGCAAAAAACAACATGATACTTGCTCCACCAAAGAATGACTCCGAAGCTAAGGCTTGGATCTGCATGGACTGCGTAAAGCCACAAGGAAGGAAAAAGGTTCCAAGTCCAACCAAGATTGGCGCCCATACTCCATGCTCTACTTTTCTGAAGACTTTGAAAATACCTGCTGGTAAGGTGAAATTACTTTTTTCAAATACTCCTACTAAACTAAGTCCCAATCCTATCATCACGACAGAGGCAAGAATTCCCAGAATAGCTCCGAAAGTAAAACTGATTCCAATAGCACTCCCAATCATTCCTAACACTCCACCAAGGAGAGCAAATGAAATCACTCGTGAAGCATGGAAAAGTACAAAGACCTTTTTGTTCTTTTTATCATCTTCAGCCAGCTGAGCTGAAAGTGAAAGTACTAATCCCCCTACTACAGCCAGACAAGTAGAAACCGAAGCTATGAGACCAATAGCAAAACTCGTGAGTAAAGTTACTTTCCCGCCTAGTCCAATATTGAGAAGACCTGATTTTTGTAGAATAAAGAAAAGTGCGAGAAAGGCTAATCCAATGGGTAAGGCTTGCCAAATAACTCCAGCATCTTTGGTAATCCCTTCTTTTTTCTCTACAGAAAAAGTGTGCCCGTTATGCTTTGTTTTTTCACTCAGTCTGTCTGCCAACTGATTAATGTCCTCGGCAAGATTTATCTCAAAAGAAACTGTTTCTTTTTTCAAATCAACCTGCGTATTTTCTATCCCCTCCTGTTCATTCAAAATATCTTCAATTAGAATCTTACAGGAACTACAATGAGTGCCACTGACATGGAGAATAATTTTTTGCATACTTATAATTTTTTCACTTTAAGCCGAAGAGAGTTTCCTACTACAGACACGCTTGAAAAAGCCATGGCAAGACCCGCAAAGACCGGGCTCAAGAGCCAGCCAAAGAGCGGGTAGAAAAGGCCTGCTGCGAGTGGGATACCCACTAGATTATAAACAAAAGCCCAAAAAAGATTCTGCTTGATACCAACCATGGTCATATGAGAAAGTCTGATGGCTTTCACAACTTTAGTAATGTCCCCATGAAGAAGGGTGATACCAGCTGATTCAATCGCCACATCTGTCCCAGTAGCCATAGCAATGCCCACATTGGCTTGAGCAAGGGCTGGTGCATCATTGACGCCGTCTCCCACCATAGCGACCATCTTTCCTTCTTTTTGTAGTTCTTGTATCTTTATCATTTTTTGATCAGGTAAGACTTCTGCCATGACTTCATCAATCCCTACTAGCTTGGCAATATACTCGGCCGTGTGCTGATTATCTCCAGAAAGCATGATGGTCTGTATGCCCATCTTTTTGAGCTTTTCCATCGCTTCTTTGGCTCCCTCTTTGATGGCATCAGCAACCATCACTATACCGAGTACTTTTTCTTTAGTAGCGAGAATGATCGGTGTTTTGCCTTCTTTGGCTTCTTTTTCCAAACGAGACTGGTCGAAAGAAATATGTAAATCCTTGAGTAAGGCGAGATTACCAGCATAATAGACTACTCCCTCAATCTCTCCCTTAAGACCTTTTCCTTGGATAGCCTCAAAACCTTCCATTTTTAAGAGAGATATTTTTTTCTCTTCGGCCAAAGTAACCACTGCATGAGCAATTGGGTGTTCAGATTTTTTTTCGAGTGTGGCTAATAAGGTAAGGATTTCCTCTTCATTTTTTCCTTCAAAGGGCACAACCGAAACCACTTCAGGTTTTCCCTTAGTGATGGTCCCTGTCTTATCAAAGACGAGTACGTTCACTTTCCCAAGTTTTTCTAGCGTCTCAGCGTCTTTAACCAGAATCCCCTCCTTAGCACCCTTACCTACTCCAACAATAATAGCCGTTGGAGTAGCTAGCCCCAGTGCACAAGGACATGCGATAACCAAAATTCCTACAAAAGAAACTAATCCAAAAGAAAGCGCCTGAGAAAATCCTAAGTATTGAGTACCAACGATGAGCCATACTCCAAGTGTTACAACAGCAATTACCAAAACTACTGGCACAAAAACACTCGATATCTTATCAGCCAGTCCCTGAATAGGTGCTTTGCTCCCCTGTGCTTCTCCCACCATTTTTACAATATGCGATAGCAGAGTTTCACTCCCTACTTTTGTAGCTTTAAATACAAAAGAACCCGTGGTATTTAAAGTCCCTCCTACTACTGAATCTCCGCTCTTCTTTTCATTCGGAATAGGTTCGCCCGTAATCATAGACTCATCCACGAAAGAAGTTCCTTCAGTGACTACCCCATCTACAGGTATTTTTCCTGCTGGCTTTACGATAATGAGGTCTCCTACTTTGACTTCACTCAAAGGAATCTCTACTTCTTTACCTTCTCGCATTATCAAAGCAGTCTTTGCTTGCAATCCCAATAGTTTTTCGATAGCATCGCCTGTTTTTAACTTTGCCTGAGCTTCTAGGTATTTCCCAAAAGCAATAAAGGCGATGACTACAATGGTCACATCGTAGTAACTATGAGTGATATCTATATATGGTGCCAGTGACTCTTCAAAAGCAGTCACGATGAAACTATAGAGAAAAGCGGTGGCTGTACCGATACCAATGAGAGTATCCATATTGGCTTTCCCATAGCGAAAAAATCGATAGATACCTAAAAGGTAGGGCTTCCCTACCACTATAAAAGTATAGGTTGCAAAGATGGGAAGAAGATGATGAAAAAATTCATACCAGACTTCTGGCATAAGTTTTACCCAGCCAAACTGAGCAAAAATATCCCAACCCATCACAAAAACACTGAAAGCAGCTAAAGGGAGTACGGAATAGACTTTATTCCGCATATCCTTAATTTCAGCCAGCTTTTCTTTCTTCGATTGGTTGAGGCCTAAATGAGCAGCGTGTTCATCAGAGGACATCCCCATCTCTTCTGCGCTTTTTATAATTGGCACAATGAGAGTGTAACCGAGTGGCTCAAGTTTTTTTGAGAGTTGCTCTGGATTTGTCTTTTCCTTATCAAAGGAAACTTTCACATTTTCCATACCGTAATTAGCCTGAACAGATTCCACTCCTTCCACTTTCTTAAAGGTTCTCTCGATAATGCCTGCGCATGAAGCGCAGTGCATACCTTTTATTTTATACGTTTCAGTGTGGTGCATACTAACTCTTAATGCATCATGCCCTGACCCATAGTGTCATCTTTCATCATCATGGCGTCATCATTCGTGTATCCCCAAGCCTTAGCCCAATCTGCCATTTCTTTTATTTCTTTTGTCTGAGCAGCAATAATTCCTTGCCCGAGAGTCTTTATTTCTTGGTGCTTAGCACGGGTATCAATCAGGTTAGCCATATCAATAGCCCCTTGGTGATGTTCGGTCATGAGTTCAATGAAGGCTTTATCAAATTCATCACCCGTCTTATTCTTTAATGCGTCATTCATAGCTTCCATAGACATACCATCATGAGTAACAACATCTTCCTTAACCATAGCTGTTTCGGTTTTCTTCTCCATCATCCCTCTATCCATAGAGCTTTCTTTTCCTACCCCATTCCCTACAAACAAGAACATAAGAATTCCTCCAAGTACCAAACCGCCAACACCGTACATTATTTTCTGGTTTTCCATAACATTATATTAAAAAATTTATTTACGTTTGAGTTTATACACCTTCATAATTTCCTCCTGAGCCTTTTTTTCCTGTCCTGATTTCATTTGTCGTGTGACACAGGTGGTGAGATGAACTTCCATGAGCTGATCTTCTACGGCTGTCAGTGCCTGCTTGACTGCTGAGGTTTGAGTAATGATATCTATGCAATAGGCATCTTTGTTGATCATTTCTTGGAGACCCCTCACTTGGCCCTCGATAATCTTGAGTCGTCTAATGAGTTTTTGCTTCTGTGTATTCATAGATTGTTTGTATAAAGTACTTTTATTATATACCCCCCTTAGGGTATTGTCAAAAGCATGTTATACTAGCCATAAAGAAATTAGATACATTGCTTTTCTTTCTATGAAAAAACTCCTCTGGCTCATCATTCCGCTTTTCTTACTGGCTACATACTTTTTTGTACCACAGTTCAAAAAACAGCCAGAGGTAGAAAATAAGGTGCCTACTACTCAGAAAGAAGAAGTCGACACTGTACCAGTAGCGCCAGTCTCGCTTTCTATCGCCCCTACGGAAGTCATTCCAGGAGAGCCTGTGAAAATTACTATAAATGGACTCGGTTCTCTGTCCGCCATCCAGTCTCTTACTTTTGATGGCGAGCCAATTCCGGTATTTATTAATGAAGAAATCTTAGCAGGACTCGTTGGTATTGATTTCCATAAAAAACCTGGCGTGTACCCGGTGGTGCTCACCCTTAATGATGGTCGGGTAATCGAAGAGAAGATCACCGTGGGACAAAGAGACGTTGCTACATCAAACTTTGATATTCCCGAACAACTTGGAGGTAACACTCCTGAAGCAGAACATACTCTTACAGATAGTTTAGCCAAAGACACCGCCATTATTAACTCTGTGATTGCTACCACAGGTCCAGCGAAGCTCTGGAGCGGAGAGTTCCGTCTGCCCCTTGATGGGACCCCTACTATTACTGATGTCTATGGTTACAAAAGACAAACAGGCTCTGTAAGTCTGAGTCATCAAGGTACCGATTTTCGAGCATCTGAGGGAACGCCTGTTTATAGTATGAATTCTGGTACAGTAGCTTTTGCGGGAACTTTTAGGAATTACGGACACAGCATAATTATTGATCATGGCAAAGGATTAATGAGTTTCTATATGCATCTTTCTGAAACAAAAGTACCCAAAGGCACGAGTGTAGAAAAAGGAGACTTAATAGCTCTGAGTGGAAATACGGGATACTCTCTCGGACCCCACCTCCATCTTTCCGTTCGTATAAACGGTCTCACGATTGATCCTATGAAATTTCTTGAGCTCATGGGATCGAAATAACAGCCTCTGTTAATTCGACTTATTCTTAATGAGAGATTTTTGAAGCAACTTTTTTCTTTAAGGACATTTCAGCTAACTTACGAAGAGCTTGCTCCCCTTCTACGCCCCGTAAGCGACCCTGAAGGAATCCTAGGCGATAAGTGAGGCCTTCACTCATAAGTCTCCAATTAGTAGACTCCAGGGCTTTTTTGAGGAGTCTTTTGAGATCAGAGGTACCTTCCATATTTGTCCTGCCAGTTTGGGTATCTTGGAGGCTAAAGGAGAGAATAACGTCTTTTTCAATGACAGGTTTTTTAAAAAGAAACTGAGTGTAGTTTGCCTTTTCTATAAGTGGAGTGAGGAGGTTTTGAAGCTCCATAATGGTAAGCTTTTTTATTTTCTCTATCTCTTCAAAGACCTCCTTATTTTCTTCTTTATCTTTGAGCTTGTCTGAGACGTACTTCATGCTATCCCTATCTCTGATATATTCATTTCCCTCTGTCTCCGAAAGGCAATACTTTCTCTGGTCAGAAGCAAAGTTTGGATCAATCCTTTCCGCTACTGCTTCTTTTACAGTAAGATCTAAAGTATCTGTATCTTTATAATCGCAATTCGTACAAACTTCTTTGGTAACAAGAGAATCCCCATTACGAGTTGTTTCTCTATCAAGCTTTGATTGGCATTTTGGACACTTCGGACTATATTCCCATTCTTTTCCATTTTCCCAGAAAGCTCTCCTTTTGTGACAATCATCACACTCAAACATAAAGAGGACTTCTTCTTGGTTACTATCTTTATCAGTCATGAAGTCCTTAGAAATGCAGGTCATCTGAAGAGAGCTACAGCCAAGACAACGAATACCTTTTGGTTCTTTAGCATTATCAAATTTCTCTTCTTTTTTTCTATCTTCTTCTAGCCACTTACTAATGGTTTCTAATTTCTTTGCATAACGCTCTCCTTTAAGGAAATACAACCCCACTTCCGTAAACGGTATTCTTAAACGACCCCATTCCTCAGTAGTAAGTTTATGTCCTTTATATTTTGGAAGGTCTTTTTCTGATATTCCTTTTTCTGTACGCTTACATTCCTCTATAGTAAAAGAGTCATAGAGATCTGAGTAATAGGATTTATCTTTTAGAAAGTTCATAGAAACTAAGGCTTCTCTACTATTTCCTTTATAAGATCTTGGCTTGATAAACTTCCGTTCTTGTAAGCATCGAAAGCTTTATTGATTTCAATATTATTAAGAAAACCCTTGTATTTTAGAGTCGCCTTTACTGAAAGATTATTCTTTCTTAAGATTTCACTAATTACTTGTTTATTGAATTCACTAATCATATAGTCTCGCATCTTATTCAGAAACTTTCTGTATCTAATAACAGTAAAAATATCATAATACTCTGTAATCTTTAGCTCACCTGCCTCAGGTATATAGTTAAATATTTTTCTTATTTTGCTTCTCGCTACTGTTGCCTTAACCTTCTCCAATTTAACTGATTTATACTTAGCTCTTTCAATATTTAATTGATGGTTCTCTGGGTAGGCTCCTGCCGTAGCAGTATCTAGGGAGAACTCCATAAAACGGTTAGCAGCCTTTAGAAGTTTCTTACTTTCCCTGGTGGGAGAGTGCAAAGAAAACGGGTAACAGCCGTAGAATATTTCATCTGTGGAAAATGTAACTTTTCTATTCTTTATTAAATCTTTATATGAATAATCTTTTCTTCTTAAGAAGCTAGTTATAATACTATAAACTTGCTTATAGCCGACTATCTTACTGTTCTTTCTTACGAATCCCATCGTTGAGGGATGAATATAACTAAAGTCAACTGGTAAAATATAAGTTCTTCCGTCAATGTCAATACTATCCCATACGACTTCTGAAAAAAATATGCCTTTTATCATAAGCTCAGAAGCATAGGTTCCAAAAAAACTTCCCAGATCATCTCCATTTCCATAAAGACTATCTCGATACCTAGAGTACTTATCAAATAGGTAGCTAGATAAATCATTTTTTACTACAGAATCCTCACACTCAACATAGAAAGTTGCTTCCGTATTAGATGCAACACTCCTAGAGGATCTCTGCAAAGGAAATAAAGAATTTCTAATATAGAATGTTTCCTTATGCAGATCTGTAATATCTCTCACTAGATTATCCAATCCAGAAAATCCCTTTATGTAACTTAAAAAAGGATCTTCAATTGAACGACTCTTTCTTTTTTGAAACTTAGTTAGACTTTTCATTCTTTCTTTTTCTTAAAGTTAGAATTAAATTCTCAACAGCTTTTCTTTTTTGCATCCATTCAACAAATTTTTCGATACTCTCATCTTCTGCATCTACATGATAGTGACTTATTTGAGAAATAAATTCACTAGGATGATCTGCTATCTCTTGTAGACCAGAATAATGTGGCACATTTCCATATTTCTTTGGCAAGTTAAAAATTTGATGATGAATATTACCGTACCAATGATGATAACGAGACGTTTCTCTTTCAATAATCTTCATAGTTATATCTAATCCTGCTTTTTCTTTTATGTCTTTCATGGAAACAAACCATGTAACAAGAGTGTCTGGATTGTAAGCTACCTCTAAAATTTTGGAGTAAATCATGAGACCTTTTCTATCTTCTTCAAATTCAGAATGTAAATATAAGAAACCTCCCAGTACAACCAGTAATCTATTTGTGAGGATGAATTTTTCAGTATCTTTTTCATCTTGATTGAGAGTGGCAAGAATAATAATGAGTAGAGGCAAAAGTTCCGATAGAAGCTTAAATCTTTTCTCCAAAATACAGGGAAAAATCAGTCTTTCTAAATTTTCTAGAAAATCCAACTCAACAACAATATCTTTAGGAATTAAGCCTACGTAAAGAATAAGTATCTTAATATGACTCACATACTCCTCTGTGACTTCTGATTTCTTTAGATAAAAAAGCCGTGCCAACCAAATAAGACGCATTTTTATAAGTTCTGCACAATTTCTATAATCTTTCTTTTCGACTAGCTCTTTTAGCCACTTGTCCTGGTGCTCAAGAATTTCTTTGAAATACTTTTTAAAAACTCTTTCTTCCTTGTTCTTGACTGATAACATAACTTCTTTTTCCAAGAAATCATGAGGGGTTATAATTTTTCCCTCAGTTTCTCTTTCAAGATCAATCATATCCCAATAATTGAGCATTTCTTCATACTGAATGGTGGGAAGATTAATTGCCTTAAAGTGCTCTCTATTGCCTCCTAGCTTATTATAAAATGAACTAATCGCGCGCTTAAGCTTCTTATGCTTAGATCCCTCAATAAGAGTCAGTCCAATTGCAAAGTATGCGTTCAGAAAATCGATAAAATCCTCTTCTTCTAAAGAACTACTTAGCTCAAGAAAACTAGGGAAAAACTTTTCATAAACTACAAATTCTTGGTTAGTATACGCACCTCTTAACTTATTTCTTTCTGGATAAGAAAATTCTCTACTCAGTATTCTCTGATAAGCCTGAATGACGTACCCTAAGAGATCATTCTCCTTACTTGAATGTTCCTGCACCTTCTTTAAGATTCTGAAAACCATATCCTCAAACCAAGAAAAGTTTGTTCTTGTTTCGAATAATGGTCCCATTCCCCTAATTTCATAGTTGTTCTTTAGAGCAAATCCAGCCATCCCCTCAGATTTAGCTGGCTGCTGAGAGTGATAAAACCACCAATCTTTCTCATTATTTATATACCTCTTAGACTCCACGTATCTAGAAAGAACATATCCCAAAACAATAGGTGCGTACTTTAAATCATTTGTTTTCTTTGACTCTATCAGGTCCTCAAATAGTCTTTCGATTAATTCTAAACTTGTTTTTGTTCTGTCACGAAAACGATGGATAATGTTCCAACTTTTTTGCTCGAATGAACCTAAATCTGATGCAGCAATAATACTATCTTTTATATCTTTACTTAGTCTCTCAAAAAGATATTTTGGTTTAAGGATAAAAAGGTATTGTTGCTTGAAGACAACAATACCCAATACGCAAACTCCAACAAGAATGCATATCACAAAAAAACTAAACATCATCTGAGATGAAGGGAAAAAGCCATTTCTCAATAAAAGAAAAATGGCCAAAAGATCAGTGAAAACTAGTAGTTTAAAATAAACATTTGTAGCAACTTCTGAGTTTAGATATTCAGATACCTCAGAAGAAAAATTTTGAGTACTAAGTTGAATGCCAACTGCATAAAGCGCAAAAATTATTCCTAGAATTGCAGAAATAGCTCCAATTGAAATTTCTAAAAATAACCGGATGAACTCAGTCTCGGGGAGAGTCACTGCCTCTATCTTTAAGGAAATTCCTTGAAGAAGCTTGAGATTAGAGAGATACGCTGAGACTGAATTAACAAACCAATCTCCAAGCAAATAAAAAGTAAAACCTAAAATAAGTAGTATTAGAAGTTCCTTTGAAGCTCCTAATATCTCTGTAATAACTCCATATTCTTTAACTTTTGATCTGACAGAAGATCTTTTGAATCGAAAAACCTCTGAATACCATTTGAATTTAAAATAGATCCATCCAAAAATTTTGTTAAGAAAAAGCAAAATCTTATCGACCTTGCCTTCTTCTCTATCTCTTTCGTATATAAATTTCTTCTTCTTGTAAACTTTTGCAAGAAGCGGAAGTATAAAATATAAGAATGATCTTATAATTTTCATTATTTAAATACTTAGATAGATTATTAACAGCTATAAATCTTTAAGGCTATTCAAAACCTCCTCAACATTTCCATTGTGAACTAAGAAAAAATGAAGTTTTCCTTTACCAAGCTTGGACCACATATCACCAATAGAGACTTTGTATGCTGTATCCTCATTACTAACTCTATCCTCCCCTTTCCACTCAAGAGCAATAATATTTCCTTTTTTTGTAAACACCACAAAGTCAGGATAAAACTTGTTCTTTCTCCAGCCTTGAATAAAGAATGGGTCTTGCTTCTCTCGACTACGTATCCAAAATTTAATATTCGGTAAAGTATCAGGGTCAAGCCGTTCTACAAAGCTTAATTCTTCCTTATTAAGCTTATCTATTTTCTCGTAATAATTACGATTGAATTCTTGTGGAATTTCCTGCTTAAGAGTAATGATCTCTGGAAAACTTTCAAAAGTCTTCACCGAAATTTTCTTCTTTGTCATTAATTGGTCGAATTGCTTTTTAGCATATTCTTCAAGCACACTATGGATGACTTCACCCAATCTATTAAGCAGAATATAACGATTTACTGAGAGTGAGGCTAGAGAAGATGTTTTTAATTGATGTTCAAGTGCTTTATCAATAAATTTCACCTTGTCTGGTTTTCCTAAAATGGTAAAGCGAAGTCTCTTATCTAGCCACTGGATTAGCTCATTTTTTGAAAGATTTTTATCTTTATAGATCAGATTCAATACCTGCTGTTTTCCTTTATGCCATTGATTATCATCTTCGATATCAATAAGTGCACGCCCATCATTATCATAATGGGTCTTGAATTCAAACTCAGCGTTCTGCTTAGCAAGTTTGAATTCTTCTCCAATAAGTTCCTCGAAGGTAATCTTTTCATTATCTAGAGTCACGAGTGGAACAAAAAAGTCTTTATTTACTACACGTTTAACTACTTTCGGATCTTTAGCAGTTTCTCCATCTGAAGAAGCACCAATCAAATCCAGCTTGCTATACCCGTTTTTCTGAAGACCGGAGATAATATTAGTTGCCGCTTCGTTAAAGTTTTTTGCAGAAGCAAATATATATGACCGATTCAAAGCTTCATTTACCTTACGCTTTGCATAGGGCATACGAATAATACGTCCGATGATTTGCTCCACAGCGATCTTTGCACCAACATTGGCAACCGAAATAAGGACATAGGCAAAAGAACAATCCCAACCTTCAGCCAACGCACTAACAGTAATAATGTAACGAATCTTACATTTCTTACTAAAGAGATCTACCCCATCTAAATCATTCCTAAAAGAAGTTTTGATAGCGATCTCGTCTTCAGATATTTTTGAACTAAGTAAGTATTCTTTAATTTCTTCAACAGTGACATTAGCCTGTGTTTTACTGTTAGGCTGAGCTTGAATCAAAGCAATAGGGCGAATATATTCACTTTTATTTTTCTTTCCTTCTTTCTCAAGTTCATTACGTTTATCAATACCATTCGCAATAGAATTTTGCCACTGCGATGAACTCTCAAGAACGATAGGAATTTTTACCATTTCCTCAGCTTTAAGTTCGCTAGCTGAGATATCTACGAGAATATTGCTTCCGTCTCGAGGAGTCGCTGTATATTCAATAATAAAACTAGGATTAAGATCCTTAATAAAATTAATAGAGAGTTCTGTTTTGGTCTTATGTCCTTCATCGATAACGATAAGCGGCTCACTTATACGAACAACATTAGCCAAGGAATTTATAATCGTTCCCTCTTCGTCTTTCTCAAGACCATCAGGATCTTCAAGATTTTCAAAGTGACTTATAAGCGCACCATTCTCCTGGTACACTTTATATTTATTTTGTAGCTTCTTCTCTTTTCGAAACGCCTCAAGACTAGAGATAATAATACACAGGTTGTCTTTTACATCTTCTTTTCTAATACGTAGCGCCTCTTCGTTAGAAAAGATCCTGATATTATTATCAAATTCCTCATCCAAAACTTTTCGGTGCCAATCGTTTCTATCTTTAAATTTTTTGAGTGTCTGGGTCTTAATTGCTTCTGAGGGCACGAACCATATTACGACACCTCGTTCCATCTTATATTTAAGAACAGAGCGCATTATTTCGCTGACAGCGTGACATCCTACGAGAGTCTTTCCTCCTCCTGTAGGAATTTTGACACACAGAAAAGGAATCTCGCTGAAAAAATCAGCAATATAGGGACGACCCGTAATACCCATAAAAGCATACTTGGTACCTACTTTTTCATACTCTTGTAAGTATTCTTTGAGAGTATCTAGAGCTGACTGCTGATATTTCTTAAGTTCCATAGATTTAATAAACTTTAACTTCGTAAGGGATCTGCTTAAAAATAATATTGTATTTATCTAATACTTCCTCATCTAAAGTGCATCTATCTGCATACACAACCTTAATTGTATTATTCTTTGGCAGTTTCTTTAGAAAGGGTTTGCTCAATACATTTTCCCCTTTCTCTTTGTATATTAGGTGATATTCTCTTTCATTGTGTTTTCCGATGAAATTTCCGTTTATCTCATTTTTATCGATATTAGTCTGTGTTTCGGTAAAATAAAGATAGGTTGCAAATTGATTAAAATCACAGGATTCTTCAATTTGCCCATTCTCATCAAAGAGAGGTTCACTTAACTCACAATACTCAAATCCGTCTTGATAATCGAACTTTTTAATTGCTCGTTTAATTCTTTCAGCTGTAATATCTTTCGCTACAGAATCTTCCATTTCAACAAGGACAAATTTTCTATTTCCTCCGTCTTCTTTATTAAGATCCAGGACTGCCTGTCCAGTAGTCCCAGAGCCAGCGAAAGAATCAAAAACAATAGAATCCTTATCGGTCGAAAGTTGTAAAATACGCTTAATTAAACGAGTAGGCTTTGGAGTATTAAATGGGCTATTCGGAACTAAATCTTTTACTTCTGATTTAGCTTCCTGATTATCTCCCACTTCATCTCTTAGCCACATTGTCTTAGGAATAATGCCTTGCTGCACATCTGTTAAGAATCTTTTATAGCGTGGAATGTTACCTCCCTTCTCACCAAACCAAATACGATTATCTTTCACTAGTTCAGCAAATTTCTTTTCAGAAAATCGCCAACTAGTACTTTTAGGCGGCCAGACTTTTCTACCACTTGGTGTAGTTATCTCATAAATGTCTTTAGCACTTGGAGTTTTAACATGACAAGGACCCGAAGCCCAAGGACCGCGAGAATCATTATCTATATTAGTATAACGAGAATCATGTATTGCTTCTCTAGGTAATAAATTGATATTGAATTTATTAATATTTTTTGTGTAAACAAGAATGTAGTCATGATTATCAGAGAAGAATCTCGCATCATTAGCCGAGGTATGTTTTTTATGCCAAATAATAGTAGTAAGAAAGTTCTCTCTACCAAATATTTCATCAAGCATTGCTTTCAAATACTGCCCTTCATCATCGTCAATAGAAACAAAAAAAGCTCCATCTTCCGACATCAGATCGCGTAGTAGACTCATTCTTGGATACATCATACAAAGCCACTTGTCGTGGCGACAAAGATCCTCCAACTCTTTTCCTACTACTTTTCCTAGCCACTTTTTAATCTTAGGTGAGTTTACTTTATCGTTATAAACCCAACTTTCATTGCCAGTATTATACGGGGGATCAATATAGACACACTTCACTTTCCCACCATAATACGGCATAAGTGCTTTTAGGGCTTCGAGATTGTCTCCATGCACAATAAGATTCTGAGAATTATTCCCCGCAGAAGCAGATTTCACTTTTTTTAACAGTCTAAAAGGAACCTCTTTATCATGATTTACTACCGCTTCTTTTCCAATCCAGTTTAATGTCGGCATACTTTAATGACTTTCATTGATAACATTAAGAACGTCTTCTTTCTTATACCTTCTGTCTTTTCTTGTCCCAAATCGTATAGCCTTTAAAATACCCTTGTTATCCCAGTTACGAAGAGTATTTGGATGGCAGTTTAGAAGCTCACATGCTTCTTGAAGAGTTAGAATATCTGGGTAATCTTCAGTTTTCTTTGGTTGATTCTTCATAAAATTTGAGTTACCATTAGTTTACAACAAAGTAAGACTTCCGTAAAGTAAAGATTTTCTATGGATATCAAGAGATTTATTGGAGAATGTAATAAATCTCCACTATTGAAGCAATACATTCCTATTTCAAGGAAGACTCTAAAAGAGACTCATTTCTTAAAGTTAGACTACTCTCTGAATGATTTAAAAGATTTAGAGAGACGTCTGTTTTTTATTCCTCCAATAGTTATTCGCAATACTACTGCTTCTTACAAAAAAGCTAATCGAGAGCATAAAGATATGATTCATCTTGAATTACTCGATTCATTTAATAATCAAAAACTTCTAAAAGAAGTTCGTTCAGCTCTTAAAATAAGTCCTACAAATAGTGCTTTCATGATTCCTAATAGAACTGAGATAAACAAGATCTATACCAATATTTTTCCTCAGACAATAAGTCCTGAATACAGAAGATGGTTTTTTAGCTGGGCTGATGGCACCAATCTAAAAAGTACTCCCGCTAAATTAAAGTACGCCTCACAAATAGTTAACGAAAGCGTTTTTGGTGCGGCTCATTATCTATTGAAAAAATGGAATTTACCTTGGAGATATTATGATGCCATAGTTGAACTCTTACTCTTTAACACAATTATTCCTGCAGATCCCGGAATCTCTTTCCAATATGAATATGGAGTTCCTGTCGGTAAAAAACCAAAAAAATCAATAAGCTTTGATATTGATACTACAAAAAAAGAATTGATTGATTTTATCGAAAAAGATCCTCTTAATATTTTCAAAAAGAAGTATCCATATTCAGTCGGGAGAGTTAGAAAAAGCCCTAGAAAAGCTAATGAGACTAAAAAAATACTTAAAATTTATAATGAAAGCAAAAAGCTTGGTAGGCTAGATATGAAAATCTTCAAAGACATAAAAGATAGACCCGAATTTGAACACTTATCACTTTCAGCTATACGGGACCGTGTGAAGAAAAGATAGCTAGTATTAATAAAACGCATTCAAATCGCCTAAATGAAGGCGATTTTTTTGACTTCATAATTGAGGCATAAGTAATAAAAACAATATTATGTCTCAAAAACTAGTATGGCAGACAGAAAAGCGTTTCGTAAAAAACCTTCTCGCCTACGAGAAGAATCCTCGCACTATAAGCGAGAAGCAGGTAAATGACCTCAAGAAGAGTCTCAAAAAGTTCAATTTAGTCGAGATCCCCGCAATTGATACAGATGGTAAGATAATTGCTGGTCATCAGCGTATTAAGGTACTACAAATTCTCGGTCGAGGAGATGAAGAAATAGATGTACGAGTGCCTAACCGCAAACTCACTTCAAAAGAGTATGAACAGTACATGCTCACTAGCAATGCTGTCGGTGGAGATTGGGATTTTGAAAAACTCAAATCTTTTGATGTCGGGTTACTTCTAGATATTGGATTCAACGAAGACGATCTTTCTCAAATCTGGGATGGATACCTAGAAACTGAGGACGATGATTTTCGGCTTGAAAAAGAATTAGAAAAAATAAAAAAGCCGAAGACAAAACTTGGTGACATATATCAGCTTGGTATACACAAACTGATTTGTGGAGATACTACAGATTCTGATGTCATATCAAAACTCTTCGGAAAAGAAAAAGCTCACATGATATTTTCTGATCCCATATACAATATAGGGCTTTCATATGATTCGGGAGTGGGCGGCAAACAATCATACGGTGGTAAAACCAAAGATCAAAAGACTGATACAGAGTACAAAAAGTTTCTCAAGCAAAGCCTTGATAATGCTCTTAGTATCTCTCATGATGCCTGCCATATTTTCTACTGGTGCGACGAAGTTTACATTGGACTTCTTCAAGAGCTCTATCGAGAATCTGGTATTCAAAATAAACGGGTATGCTTATGGATTAAGAATGGTCAAAATCCTACCCCGGGAGTGGCGTTTAGTAAATGCTATGAACCCTGTGTCTACGGCATCAAAGGTAAGCCTTATCTCTCTAAAAATGAACAGAGTCTCAATGAAGTTATGAATAAAGATGTCAGTACGGGAAATCGTCTTATTGATGATGTTCTTGATCTTATAGACATCTGGCTTGTGAAACGTTTAGCGGGTAATGAATACGAGCACCCGACTATGAAACCACCTACCGTCTATGAAAAAGCTATTCGCAGATGTACGAAGCCAGGTGACATTATCTTCGATGGCTTTGGTGGTTCAGGTAGTAGCCTAATCGCTGGCGAGCAACTTAAACGCAAAGTCTACCTTGTAGAAATAGAACCTATATTTTGTGATTTAATTATCAACCGCTATGAAAAACTTACCAACCAAAAAGCCAGAAAACTTAATTAGGTACGGTGATCAATTTCGGATTGGAGATCATATCCTTATTTGTGGAGATGCTCGAGATACAAACTTGATATATAAGGCACTCAAAGATACAAGAGTATCTCTCGTATTAACTGATGTCCCTTACGGCGTACTCTACACCGAAAGTAAGGTCGGCTTTAGCCAAGTGAAAGTTAATAAGAATATCTTAAATGATGATATTACTTCAGAGTCTGAGTATGCCAAATTTACCAAAGACTGGATCACTCCCCTTCTGCCCTACCTCTCCAAAAAGAATACCTTCTACATCTTTAACTCTGACCTTATGGTCTTTGCTCTTCGGGATGGCATGAAAGAAGCGGGATTGAAATTTTCACAACTTGTCATCTGGATTAAAAATCACCCTGTCATCGGACGGAAAGATTACTTACCGATGCACGAGCTTATTGCCGTTGGCTGGTATGGAACCCATCTCTTTCATAAGGGAAAAGATAAATCTATTCTTTTTTGCCCCAAGCCAAACAAAAGTGCTCTCCATCCTACTCAAAAACCAATTGGTTTACTAAGGAGACTTATTCTAAATAGCAGTGCCATTGATGATGTTGTCTATGACTGCTTTGGTGGCTCAGGTTCTACTATGATGGCTTGTGAACAAACTAAGCGTAAATGTGTTCTCATAGAACTTGATCCCGAGTACTGCCAGACTGTCATTGATCGTTTTGAGAAAACTTTTGGTATTAAAGCAAAACGCATATGAAAACTCATGCCACTAAAAAACTCTTTCTTGAGAACTTAAAACGAGTTCCCATTATCCAAGTGGCTTGTGAAAAATCAGGTGTTTCGCGAGCTACCATATATCGCTGGCGAGATAAGGATAAGAAGTTTAAGAAGAGTCTTGAAGAAGCCCTCTCTGAAGGAGAGGCTCTGGTTAACGATATGGGTGAATCCCAACTTATCACTCTCATCAGAGAAAAGAATTTTCCTGCTATTAGATTCTGGCTCAATCACCGTCATGAGAAGTTTAAGGAACGAGTAAAGGTGACAGCTAAAATAGAGAAACAAGAAAACCTCACTCCCGAGCAAGAAGAAGTGGTGAGAGAAGCTTTACGTTTAGCGGCCATTAACGATAATGGAGATGTCAAAAATAAGTAAACAAATACCTGATGAGGTAATAGATAGAATGATTGCCGATAGAACTGTACGTATTGCTATTACTCAGCAAAGTCATTTTATGTTTTTTCACCTTTACTTTGCTCACTATGTAAAGTATGAAACTGCTCAGTTTCAAAGGGAAATTTTCAACCTTACGGAAGACGAGACTATCAAAAACCTCTATATCGTAGCTTTCCGTGGATCTGGTAAATCCACTATCATTACCACTTCCTATCCTATCTGGGCAATCCTTGGTAAACAGCAAAAGAAGTTTGTTGTTATCCTTTGCCAAACAAGAACTCAGGCAAAGCAACATATGACTAACTTAAAAAGAGAGCTCGAGAATAATACCTTACTTAAAAATGACCTCGGTCCATTTCAAGAAGAAAGTGACGAATGGGGATCAACTTCACTCGTTTTTTCCAATATGAATGCCCGTATTACAGCTGCTTCTTCAGAACAAAGTATTCGTGGGATGCGTCACGGACAACACCGTCCCGATCTGATTATCGGTGACGATGTGGAAGATATGGCTTCAGCTAAAACTAAAGAAGGGAGGCAAAAAACATACAACTGGCTTAAAGGAGAAATTATTCCTCTTGGTGATAAAAATACCAAGCTGGTGATAGTCGGAAATCTTCTTCACGAAGATTCCCTCCTTATGCATTTAAAGAGTGATATTGAAGAAGGATCTGGTGAAGGAGTTTTTAAGAAATATCCACTACTAAATGAAAATGATGAGATTCTTTGGAAGGGGAAGTACCTCGATGAATCAGAGATTGAGAAAGAAAGAAAAAAAGTTGGAAACGAAATTGCTTGGCAAAGAGAATATCTCCTCCGTATCATTCCTGACGACGACCAAATCTTCAGCTATGACCAAATTAAATATTATAAAAATCTACCAGACAAACACTGGAAAAGAGTCCTCATTGGAACTGACTTAGCTATTTCCCAAAAATCAACAGCTGACTTTACTGCTCTTGTAGTAGGATTAGTTACTGGGTATGGAGAAGACTTTAGAATATACATACTTCCGAATCCAATAGAGAAAAGATTAAATTTTGAAGACACACTCTCTGCAATAAAAATGCTTCACGATTCCACTCAACACTACGGAAAAGTTATTATCCTCATTGAAGACGTTGGCTATCAACGTGTTGCGGCGGAACAATTAAACAGAGACTACTATCGTACAGAAACTGTACAAGTATTTTCTGATAAACGAGCCCGTTTAATGTCTGTAAGTAATTTAGTAACTTCTGGTAAAATTCAATTTCCAGAAAGTGGTTGTGAGGATCTTCTAGAAAATCTCGTGGGGTTTGGAAAGGAAAAGCACGATGATCTTGCAGACGCTTTTTCCATATTGGCTGGGAAAGCCATACAACTCAATAAGAGAGGCTCCCGAGGTTTTGCTGAGAAACCAGAGGGATTTTAGGGGCTTTTGGAGGGGCCTAGACTAGTTTAGGGATGTCTGTCATTCATTGGGATATGAACGACCATATAACGCAATTACGGGCAGCTTCAGAGGCAAAGAATATAGAAGCTCCCCTACAGATGAAGTACTGCCTCTACGCTCGAAAATCGACGGAATCCGAGGAACGGCAAGTCCTTTCTATCGACTCTCAGATTAAGGAGATGCTTCAAATAGCCGAGAGGGATGGATTGGAGATTGTAGAAATTCGGAGAGAAAGCCACTCGGCTAAAAATTCAGGCGGACGACCAGTTTACAACGAACTTATAAATGATATTCGCTTAGGTCGCTTCAACGCTATTCTGACATGGGCGCCAGACAGACTTAGTAGAAACGCTGGTGACTTAGGTTCTCTAGTAGACCTCATGGATCAACAGCTCCTGCATGAAATTCGTACCTACGGCCAGAGCTTTAGCAACTCCCCTAACGAGAAATTCCTCCTGATGATCTTAGGATCGCAAGCAAAACTAGAAAATGATAATCGAGGCATCAATGTGAAACGAGGACTTCGAATGAGGTGTGAAATGGGACTGTGGCCAACCATGGCTCCCACTGGTTATCTGAACGCTATTACGCCAGACCGTAAAAGTCACGTAGAAATAGACCCTATGCGATCTGCAATTGTAAAACAAATATTTGAAAAAGTAGCTTACGAAAATTGGTCAGGACGAAAAGTATACCACTGGCTCAAGTTTGATCTCAACTTCAAAGCTAAGAGTAATAAACATATGTCGCTAAGTAACCTCTACCGTTTACTCCAAACGAGTTTTTACTATGGAGTCTTTGAATATCCTAGAAATAGCGGTAACTGGTATCAAGGAAAACATGAGCCCCTTATTTCTAAAGAACTTTTTGATCTGGTACAAGAACAACTAAAACGAGCAAGAATTATTAGAGAAGGAAAAGAGTTTGCTTTCACTCGGCTCATAACTTGTGGTCTCTGCGGATCAGGTGTGACCGCAGATGAAAAGTACAAGAAACTTAAGAATGGAAATACCGCTACTTATATTTACTACGGATGTACTCGCTCTCGAGATCATAGTTGCAAACTTGGCTACCTGAGAGAAGAATTGTTAATCGAGGAAATGACAAAGCTGATCGATAAGATAGATATAAATGAAATTGGTCTCAAAAGGCAATTTGAAGATGAGGTTAACCGCTATAACCATTTTCAAAAATCAGTGCTTCGGCTAAGCGGCAAAGTAGAGACTTCTGAGGAATCCCCTTTTGATATCCGTGCCTATGCAAAATACATTCTCAAAGAAGGAAAAATGGCTGAAAAGAGAGAACTTCTAGGCAGTCTAAAAAGTCGCCTAGTGATTAAAAAGAATAAAACATTAAGTCTAAAAGAGTATGAAACCACCCTAAAATAAAGCATTCAGTTGATAAAAGCCCTTTAAAAATCTATAATGCAGATACAACCAGCCTAAACTCATAGCGATGTGAGCATGGCGCAATAAAGTCACCTACGTCATAAAGACGGTCTCCCGACCGGCACTTATTGACGTAGGTCAGTGTTCCGAAAGGACATTGGGTAGCTCGAAAGAGTTATAGCTTTGGTTGGGGGACCTTTTTTGTACCTTAAAAAATTAGTTAATAAATCCTACGTCAAACATATGGAGAGTAATTCTCAGCCCTCTGGAGAGGCTC
Source organism: Minisyncoccota bacterium (assembly GCA_051306005.1). GTDB lineage: Bacteria > Patescibacteriota > Minisyncoccia > Moranbacterales > UBA1568 > UBA1568. The sequence goes on along the minus strand of JBPPMJ010000003.1, from coordinate 117,777 downwards.
AAAAACTTCCAGAAAAGAAAGCTTGGTATAAGAAGCGCATCAAAAAACGATGGGCAATTGGCTTAATAATATTCTTTTTTATCCTTATTGTGGGCGGAAGCTCCGATGAGAAGAAAAAAGATGATGTCACTAAAGAACCAGCTCCGATTGCTCAAGAACAAAGCGTTCCTGTGCCACAGGAGAGTGAAGCAGTCATCGCTTATAAGAACTTAGAGACTTATGATAAGTCTGGTCAGGAATGGAAAAACATCATGATACCAGCAGAGACTTCGCAAGAAGATCTTATCAAACTCGCTAAACAAATTCATAAAAAAGATCCTAACGGGAATTATCACATCTTTAATGATGATGCTAAATTCCAACAATACAAAGATTGGGATATAAATTACGGAAAGGTAAAAGACACTGATGGTAAAGTAAAAACTATCGACGAATGTCTTAATATGGAATATTGTCGCAAGCTTATTCAGGAAGGGAAGTATGCATATCCTTATCCTGAGGAGTGGAAATCTCATGAGATCGGGCTCATAAACAAGATGCTCGACTTTGATTCCAAACAAATGAAATGGACGCTTAGTACTCCGATGGGAGAAAAAATAAGCGATCTATAGAAAATTTAAAGACACAATAAAACCGCCCAAAAGGCGGTTTTATTGTGCTTGAGTTCGAGTCCCGTGTACTCTCTATTTTTTGCCATTTATTCTTTGGCTTAAACAGAGGGTTCTCGGGTCTCTCGATACTTCAAGCTAGCTGCGGAGGCGGAAGGATTCGAACCTTCGATACCCTTCCGGGTATAACAGTTTTCAAGACTGTCTGTTTCAACCACTCACACACGCCTCCGGTTGATCATGCCATTCTTGAAGCATAGTATTTGTCTCAAACCTGATCCTCTGTACTGTGCCACAATATCAGAGCCCTCGTCAACTCTCGTTACCTCTACTATTCACATAGAGTATGGTATAGTATCGGTATACTCTTGTTTGGTTTCTATGCCTACTCACTCTTCCAATCATTCTACGCAGAGTGCCTCAATGCCATATGGTGAAGTCCGATTCCGCTGGCAAGCCTTGGAGCACGAACCTCTCTACCTCGGTCCACGTTCACGCACTATCGTCACGATTCTTTTGATCATGATTATTGGTTATGCGCTCTATACAAATAGTCTGCTAATGGCGATTACCTTTATCTTGATTGGTGTCGTTGGCTATCTTTCTATGCTCCGCGAGTACCGTACTCTGACATTTTTTGTAACCGAAAAAGGTATTATCGCGGGCGATGAATTTTACGCATTTGAAAATATTGCCTCATTTTTTATTTATCGCGACCCCCCTTTTGAAAACATCCTCAGTATAGAAACACAGGGCAGATTGGTCCCTTATGTACACATCCCCGTCATTGCGGAAGATATTGAACACTTGCGAGACCTCTTGGACGATTTTATTCCAGAAGAAAAACACGAGCCCAGATTGGTTGACACGTTGGAAAAAATCCTGCATATTTAAAAAATGCTCAACAAGAGGTCCCCGTAGCTCAGTGGATAGAGCGTCTGGTTGCGGTCCAGAAGGTCGCAGGTTCGATTCCTGCCGAGGACACCATCTTTTTTTCACTCACGGTCGATTTTCTGACTGCGGGCAAATCAACGTTTATTTTCAGGTTCAACATATCCAATCAATACTCAGGCAAAGGCAATATTTTTATATTTGCTCTCATCGTTCAATGGATAGGACATTTCCCTCCGAAGGAAGCAATGCAGGTTCGATTCCTGCTGAGAGCACCATCAACGAACTCAACGGCTTTTTCAAAGCCAAATAGTGGGGCGCGCTTGCGCACACCTGTTTTTCGCCAAGAAGCAGGTTTGAGAAAAAGGATTTACTTTGCCTCGGCTCTTTTTTGCGAGGATTTGGTATCCGCCGCGCAGGAGGGTACGGGAGGAATGCGCGGCGGATTTTTGGCGGCTAGGCTATAAAAAAGAAACCTCGCAGTCCATTCAGAGATTTCTGAAATGAAGCTGCGAGGTTATGGCTGTTGTGGAAAGAGCTGTTGGAGATAACTGGCGTAGATCATCTGAGCGATTTTCGACACCTGATTTTCTTCCGAGACAATCTCGAAATCATAGATTCCGATCTGTCTGGAAGATTCTAGCGTCTCCAATTCTTGGCGTGCACTCCGCAAGTTGTTCAATAACAGTTTTCACTGCCTTGATATATCGATCCTTCTCCTTTCGCTTGTACACCATGATGTACGACGGGTGATGGATGGGCACATACCACCTTTTTTCATACTCAAAGGATTGGTATGTATAAGATAATTTTGGCATCTGAAACCCAAGCTGGTGGAAAACGAAGGTTGCCGTTTTGTTGCCAAGCAATAGGACAACACGAGGATTAACTAACTGAAGCTCAACCTGCAACTCGGGATAACACAATGCGCACTCTTTAAGTGTCGGATATCTCAACTTCCCCTTGGAATCCAATGGCGGAAACTTTACAAGGTTTGTTTTGTAAAAGTTGATATGGCGGCACTGCGCCTCAATTTCTGCTACCAACTTACCGGTATTTGTGTCTATGTGGAGAGGTGCAAGATTCTCCGCATCATTTGCCTTTTTCGCAGAAAGACCGCCCCACATTACATTTGTGTTTTTCATCGGTTTATTCCATTAGTTTTGGTAATGAATCCACGAAGAATCTCATCAGATACTTCGGAGAAATTACCACTCGTGAAGTTAAACTGCTTTCTCCCTATGTTTGTTGACAAATTCTCGCTGTACACAACCTCATCAATAATCCTTCCTTTCAGGATCATATCGTGGTACAGCTCGGTGCCATGATAGGGACGAAATTGAAAAACACTTGTCCTGAAATTGACACCATTTTTCATAGACGACTCTTTTTCGTAGACCATCGGTGTGCCGATGAGTGCGCCGCATTTCGGACATTTGAGATTCGGCATATCGGCTTTACTACTTACCTTTGACTGCAAAAGCGCGAGCTCTTGTGGCGCAAAGATTCGATCGAGGTACATCCGAAGCAACCAGCCATGCCCGTCTTTTTGGTAGAGGGCAAAAGCTGGTTGCACTTGCTACAAAAAAGATCAAGAAAATGTGAATTACCACCGCGGGTACTCACATACTTGTCTTTTTTGAGAGAGTGTTGAGTTGTGTTTTGATCCGCCATGTTTATCTCTTTGCTGTTTTAGGTTGTCAAAGAACATCTTCGACTGATTACCACTCTAGTATTAATTTAAGGTTTAATCAAGCCTAGCCGCCAAATTTTTTAATGTTTTCTATGTGAAATAAAAATAAAAGAATTTGGGCGGTTACTATTCACATGCAGCCATTTTCTCACGTGAAAACAATATACCGTGCATGGTTGGTGTTGAAAGGATTATGTTCGAAGTGAAAGATGACGATATTCTCGTTGTGGATACATCGGCAAAGTCAATCAGCATCATTCCGCACGGTACAGAAAAGGAGGAACACCAATCATGAGTCACATATTCCCAATGGGAGACCTTGCAACAGGTTCTCCCGAACTCGGAAACAAAGTAAAAAGTCTTGCGAGTCTCGCAGAACTTAACCTCCGTACACCTCGCGGTTTTGGCATAACATATGCTGTTTATAAACAGCATATTGAGTCATTGCTACCTTTGTTTGGCGTAATCCTTTCAGAGGGAAAATCATACAGTGAAATTTCTTCACGTATGAGCGAGGAAATTGTTCGACGAACATTGGAAAACGAAGATGAAATCTTTTCTGCTCTTGGTTTACATATTCCAAGTGCAGAATTTTTCGCCATTCGTTCTTCTGGTGCCCCAGTCATAAAAGGTACAATGCTGATCGAAGATTCAAAAGAAGCTTCGCTTGCGGGTCAATATGAATCGTTTCTAATGGTTCCTTATCACAAGGTTCCTGAAGCAATTCTTCATTGCTTTGCATCACTCTTTAGTGAGCGATGTCTTGCGCAGTTTGATGTAAAGAATGACCACTCGTATCTACAAAGTCGCATGAGTGTGCTCGTTCAAGAAATGTGTCGAGCAGATTCGTGCGGTGTGGTTATGACCCGAGATCCCATTGAAAACTCGGATGTCATACTTGGCATGGAAATTGCATATGGGGCATGCGAAGCCATTGTCTCAGGACAAGTTCAAGGAGACATGTACTTATGTGATCGAAAATCAGGCAGGGTCATTTCTTCAGAACTTGGATCAAAAAAATGGCATATTTCGTATGTACCACTTGAGGATTTCACTCGCACAAACAAAGTGGAAGTGGAAGTACAACAGAATGAAAGGGTTCGCTATGCTACATCAAACGAACTAATTCAAAAAATAGTTCGTCTCGGTATGGATATAGAGGAACATTTCGGATCACCGCAAGACATAGAGCTTATTGTGTCTGGTTGTGATATAATCATCATACAGGCACGTCCGATTACGTGCCTCAACAACAAACCATGAAGGAGATAAAAAACATGAACAGCGCACTTCTTGTCATCGATTTCGTCAACGAAATCGTTGACCAAAAAGGAAAACTCGCAGGGAAAGGATATGTGGCATTCATTGAAAAAGCCGCTACCTTTGACCACCTCAACAAAGCGATTGGCATCTTTAGAGAAAAGGGATGTCCAGTTGTTTTCGTCCGACTTGGATTCGACCATTCATACGCCAATCAACCAAAATCATCGCCTGTTTTTGGAAAAGCGAAAGATTTCGGTATCCTCAAGATTGGTGAGTGGTCAACTCAATTCCACTCTTCAGTCAACTACATTGATTCTGATTTAACTATTCAGAAATCACGGGTAAGTGCATTCTATGATACTCCTCTTGCAACTATGTTGCGTAATATGGGCGTATCCCACGTCTTCATTGCAGGAGTCGCAACCGATCTTGCAGTTGAGGCGGCGGCTCGAGATGCCCATGACCGTGACTTTATAGTCACAGTAGTGTCAGATGCTTGTGCTGCGGCCACAATCGAGGATCATGAAAAGTCTCTTCGATTTTTCTCGAAGATTGGTTCTGTGGTCACGACGAACGAAATCAAGTTGTAATCAATGGTCTCTCATGTGTTATGCATGAGAGACTTTTTTTATTTCACATAGAAAACATTAAAAAAAACTGAAAGGAAACCCGCCCGCATTCCTCCCCAGACCCCTCCTGCGCGGCGGATACCAAATCCTCGCAAAAAAGAGCCGAGGCAAAGCAAAATCCTTTTCCTTCCGCAAAAATAGTTTCGCTTTGCCGAGTCCGCATTGAAGCCCCACGCACTGCCCGAATATCTTTACAGGCAGAACCCCGAAAGAAAAACATCCTTTCCTTTTTCAAAAGAAATTTCACCCCCGCCAAATCAGAAATGCAAGGAGTGTTTTTTCTTTCGGGGTTGCTGGCGTACTCGCCAATGCGTGGGACTTTCTCCGAGCGTACGATTTTGGTCAGAGCCGCCATGCGCTCCGCGTGCGCGACATCATTTGTTTTGGAAATAGGTTCTAACTTGGTACAATAAAGACACCATCAACGAACTGAACGGCAAAGATCTCGTTTCTTCGTTCAGAGCCGTACGTACTATCCATTACATATTCAAAAACAAGGTGTACCGTGGAAGAGTCGGCAGGTGCATTACTGCTTGCCATGCTATAATCAAACTTATTTTTATGCATTGCGCGAATCTTGTTCGGCACACCATACATCATTCACGCCGTCTTTTACGAATTGCAGTAGCCACTGAATCACGTTCTCTTGAAAAGCTTTCTCGAGGAAATTGTTTCACAAATTGAGAAGAATGTTCTTTTTGTTCTTCTGGTTGCTCCAAGATAATATCCCTTGATGTTTCGCATCAATAGCGTTGTATAAAAGTATTCAATGCGGTCATGAGACGTTGTGTGATCGGTCCGGGAAGTCCATTGGCAATGACATGATCACCAATAGAGGTGACGGGTACCACGCGTTTACTACTGGCAGTCAGAAACACTTCGTCTGCTGACAACGTCTCTGCTAACGTCATCGGGCGACGTTCTATCGGTATGTCCATTTCATTGGCAAGTTCCAGTACTTTCCCAAGGGTTACACCGCCCAACACTCCTTCTTTCGGCGCAATAACGCTTCCTGCGTGTATGATAGCAACGTTACTGGTTGATGCTTCCAATACCAGGCCATTTTGAACGTAAACGGTCTCCAAAGCCCCCATCGCTCGAGTTTCTTGCAAAGTACGCAATGAGGCAATATGATTGACAGTCTTGGCCAAAGGAAATTGCCGTGCATATTCCAATGGACGCAATTTTACACCCGTAGTATAAACGTTGTCCATCAACGGATGCAACGCTTCCACCAAAATCACAAATGTTTCATCGCCGGCCACAGCGGAATAAGCGTCTTCTGCAATCCCACCAGATAATACTGTACGTAAAGTCATGGCCTGACATGGTAAATCCGCATTCCGTCGAATCAGGTCTTTCATAATGTCAAAGCACTGTGTCGCATTGACTGGTAACGCAAGTGACAACATGTCCGCCGAATGTGCCAAACGTTGCCAATGTTCCGTAAACAGAAATGGTTTCCCATTAATAACAGGCATCACGTCAAACACCGAATAACCACGCAAAAATCCCAGATCATACGGGTGCAATCGTATCTGGTTGAGTGGTAAAAAGGTGCCATTGAAATAGCAAACGGGAGAGTGTGATTCGGACATATTCTGAAAAATTATCAAATCAAAAAAAACTCACTCTTCATAGTATACAATCAAAAACACTTCTCACCAAACGTCAATCAAACAATTCCTTGACTTTTATTGCATTATGGAGTCTACTAGCATCAAGAACACCTTAACAATCATTTTATTGGTCTGACATCGTAAGAATCACTTCATTACAAGGAGCTGACCATGAACATTCTCACATTGCAAAACAAAGTGCAGAAAATTTACTGGGTCTATCCAAGATCATTTTTGGCGCTAAAATTATCCGCGGACTTGACTGAGGAAGAACAGACGTATCTGCACACTTGTGCTGATGACAACCCGCATATTTTCATACACTATGCGCACAATACAGAGGCGCGTGTCCATCTCCTCAGCCAGACATCATATTTGCCACGCTATCAAAAAGCGATTGTTCAAAAAATATTGGGGAGAGAGTATGACATTTGCGACAGCAACATTGTATCAATACGTCCTCATTCACAGTCTCGCTCACCAAAGCGAGACACATACCAATAAAAGAATAATAAACTCTACCACTCCCAGGTCCAACGTGACTTCGGGAGTTTTTTTTATAATATATTGACTTTTTGAGAATATTGGTGTATAATAAAAATCAGTTTTTTTACAATATGATAGGCACCTTGTCAATGTTATCGTATCATACAAAATGTATCATGTGATACACAAGGAGAAAACAATGGATATCATCAGGTTTCAAAACAAAGTTTCTGCTGTTCATTGGAATGTTCAAGAAACTTGCTTTATTTTCACTCTCTCTGCCAGCCTCACACCGGAAGAAAAAGCCTACATGCGGATGTTTTTTGCTGATCATTCGTGCATTTCAATTGAAAATTGGCTCAAAACAGAGGTAAAAATACACTTGAGGTATCCCGCGTATTTCTTGCATGATTACAATCTCAAGCTCATCAGAGAGCTCTTACAACAACCTCGTCGTCCAATTATCAATAGCAATGTCGTTATTTTTCCACGATGTCGCGTTCTCCATTTTTCCCGACAAGATGCTCTATGAAACATGTAAAGATGATATAAAACATCGGTATCTCATCTCTTCAAAACGCTCCCTCAGTTCATATGACTTGGGGAGTTTTTTATCGAATCACTTTTTTATGACAAGAAAGTGATATACTGAATACATATGTTGACATACGACACTCCCCTTTCAGCCGTATCCACCATCAAGAAACCAACGCTTAGTAAGTTAGAGCGCCTCGGTATTTTTAGCGTGCGCGATATGCTGGCGCATTTGCCGACGCGCTATGAAGATTATGCCATTATTCATCCTATCAATACTCTCGCGCTTGGTGACCGTTGTACCATCCTCGGTACTATCACAAAAATCAATGCCGGACGCACATGGCACAAAAAAATGTTGCTCACAGAGGCGACCATTGAAGATGCAACTGGAACACTCCGTCTCATCTGGTTCAATCAACGTTTTGTAACACAAACACTCAAGGTTGGATCTATTGTTCGCGTCAGCGGTAAAATTACGCGTGATACCAATGGCCCCATAATGTCCAACCCTGCCTTTGAATATTCCTCCAAACAAGCGACACATACTGGGCGTTTGGTACCCCTCTATCAAGAAACTGCCGGATTGACTTCCAAATTTTTCCGCTGGCAACTGACCACTATCTTGCAAAAAATCACAGATATTCCCGATCCGCTACCAGCAGAAATAACTCAACGCCTTCACCTCCCTTCACTGAAACGCGCCCTGACTATGGTTCATTTTCCAAAAGATGAGACGTCGGCACTCCTAGCGCGTAAACGATTTGCTTTTGACGAAATGTTTCTCGTACAACTCAAGGCACTACAGATTAAAGCACAATTTGAAATAGCTCACAGCCCCAGCATCATGACAAACCAAAAAGCGCTGGCACACTTCATCGCCTCTCTCCCTTTTGCACTCACACAGGCGCAACATAGGGCCAGTACGGAAATCTTGCATGATCTCAGCCTCTCCAAACCCATGAATCGTCTCTTGAATGGTGATGTCGGTAGCGGTAAAACTATCGTTGCCACTTTGGCAATATGGGCAACGGCAGAACAAGGCTATCAGATCGCCATTCTCGCACCAACGGAAATTTTGGCACGTCAACATTTTCAAAGTCTTTCCATGTTTTTGTTCAAAACTGGTCACCAAGTCGCTCTGCTTACCGGAAACTATCACCTACTTGACGGCAAACCGGTCAAACGTCCCACACTCATCAAAGCCATCCAAGCCGGTATTCCAAGAATCATTGTCGGCACACATGCGCTTCTTCAGAATGATGTAATGTTTGATGCCTTAGCACTCATCGTAGTGGATGAACAACATCGCTTCGGTGTTGCTCAACGCGCCAAACTTCAAGAGGCGACTCTGCGTAGTCAAGATGGAGATATACACACCGTACCACACTTTCTCACCATGACAGCCACCCCTATTCCTCGCACTTTAACACTCGCATTTTTCGGCAATCTAGATATTTCAATACTCGATGAACTCCCAAAAAACCGCAAACCAATTATCACGAAAATTGCCAACAATGAAACGGCGAGAGAGAAAGTGTACACCTTTGTCCGAAACGAACTTGCCAAAGGGCGCCAAGTATTTGTTATCTTGCCACTCGTTGAAGAATCATCCGTCTTCACGGAGGTCAAATCGGCTATTGCAGAACACCAACGACTTGCTCAGGAAGTATTTCCTCAATGGTCTGTCGGTCTACTCCATGGCAAGATGAAGTCATCTGAAAAAGAAGCCATGATGCGTGATTTCAAGGAAAAAAAATATGCTATCCTAGTCGCAACGGCTGTCGTGGAGGTTGGTATAGATGTTCCCAATGCCAGTTGTATGCTGATTGAAGAAGCGGAACGTTTTGGACTGGCACAACTACACCAATTTCGTGGACGAATCGGACGAGGAGAGCATCAGTCTTATTGTTTCCTCTTGCCCGGTGTGTCACTCACGGCCCCTAGTGAACGTTTGCGTATCCTTGCTAAAACAAACAGCGGATTTGAAATCGCCGAAGCTGACTTGGCCTTGCGCGGTCCAGGCGCCTTTTTTGGTACACGTCAATCTGGTATACCGGATATTACCATGGAAAATCTGACCAATATCAAGCTCATCCAGATCGCCAGAGAAGAAGCCAAACTCATCCTCTCCGAGGATCCTGATCTCTCCAAACATCCACTGCTGAAACAAGCTCTCAAAAAATTTGAGGAACGCATTCACTTTGAATAGCATGTTTCTTTAACTTCAGTTTCATCAGCAGTCCGCGACACAACCGCACAGATGAGCAACTAAATATCATCCTATTGTTCAGAGATGAGCCTATTAAAACTTTGTGCATGAACTTCAACGCACGAATTACTGAAATGTTGATAATGAGGCACGTGCCATGCTTTCGCAAGACCCCCTCACTTTCAAATCAATGCCTTTTATGAAAATCTCTCAGTCTGTTCGAAAAAAAATCATTTTGAAGGAATTGATCCCTCACGATTCATTTCTACTGTACCCTTGCGAATTTTTTTGACAGCCCAAGCCAATGCAGTCACGTTGGTCACAAACAACACGGCATATAGAGCAAACAGACTATTGAGAGCAAAAACTTCATACAAGCCACCAGCATAAAAATAGACATACGAGAGACGCTGTACCCGTTTCCAATTACGTTTCAACAATTTCTGTGATAGACGGTTGGACGTCAATAACAAAATCAGTCCCGTCAAATCTCCTAAGTGTGCGAATAACACATATCCATCCAAAGAATAAAATGCTGGTGTTATCATATCTGCCAAATAGGTGAAACGAGACAACATAATAGACGTTATCATAAAACCGGTAATGATGGACGCCGACAAAATTCCGAAGCCCTTACGCAAAATCACCAAACGTCGTAACCACAATTGTGTGATAAAAATATCAGCGAATGGACGAATAATCATCACCAAAAAAACTGAAGCAAAAGAAAGCGTAAACAAATACCCTCTCACTGTCGAATCAATCCCAAAAAAATATGCCACCAATGGAATCCCAGTCAAAAGTATGAGTGAAATACCAATGAGTATGTTTTGAATAGCAAAAAGAATATACATAGAATTAGCACTCTCAGAAAAAAATAAGGCATACTCACACCCAGTGATACGTATGACTCTGCCCAAAGTTTTCACGTAGTTATTTCTCTTGTTTTCGCATTTTTTCCGTCACCCAAAATTCCCCGAAATATTTCCCGAATAGCAAACGTGTCTGAGAATCCAACGCTGGAAAGGCTGAGATAAATCCGACGATTGGAATCAGCACCCATTGAAACAGCATCCAAAAATATCGTGACTTACCGTATCGTTTTGGACGCGGTGGCAGGGACAACATAGACATCGGAATGGAGATGAACAACCCTGCCATACCGAGCGTCATCAATGTTCTTGTTACAAAAGGAAGGTTGTGTGCCAAAACACTCTCACGAAACGCACTACCACCCAACAAAAGAGGCAACCAACCGAGAAACGTGAGGATGAACGATGTCGTCGCCCATGAATAGTGTCCTTCCAACATTTCAAAAGAAATGCGAAGTTTGACCCGCAGACGAATCAATTTGTCAGGCAGGATAGCGCGCATCGTGACAGGAAAATTTTCAATGCCATAAGCCCAACGTCGCTTTTGCTTATACTGATTTTTCAAAGTTTTCCAATACGTTTCCGCCAACACGGCATCCAATGAAACAGGAAGATGAATCGGCTGGACTTTGTAGTCCCCATGAAAATATGAAAGACATTTCCAATAAATAATCGAATCTTCACTAATCATATTGATTGGCCAAAAACCGACCTTAACCAATGTGTCGAACGGCTCAGAATGAGAAGAAAAAGTTACCATTTCCTGACGCGTACTCTGATAAAGATGCCAAAAAGATGATCCGGTTACCACAAGACGCACAAAGGCATTGGTATCCCACAAATTGTTGTGATACATCGGTAATGGTTGATACGCACGTTGTAGACGCTTGGGGTCGATAATGTACTGATAAGTGAGAGCGGCAAAATATTCAGGATGAGCGACACTGTCACAGTCAAAGTTGGAAAATATGACACGTGTGTAATCAACGGAATGTTCATCCAGATACTTCATCAATTCACGAGCAGCGAAGCCGGCATTGGAAGCTTTGCATTTCATTTCACCATCCGCCACGATATGCGTCGTTACGATAAAATCACGGAAAATACCGGAAAACTTTTCCTTCAAATATTTAACTTTTGGTAGACGCGTAGCAGGATCTTCACGTTCTTCGGTAGCAAGCAAAATAATCATCTGCTCTTTGGGGAAGTTATTCTCAGCCAAAGACCGTAACGCTGGTTCAATGATTTCCGCTGGTTCACCCGCGGTCGGCAACAAGACCACGTGCACGATATCACGCCAATCTTTTATCTGCTCTTTGATAGGTATCAAGGCCTCCGTCTCTCGTACAATAGTTCGCGTACGCCTTATTTCTTGTTTCATAATACGGCGCTGGCGAAACGCGAACCAAGGCATTTCTCGCATACTCTCTTGTATAGTCACGATGCGTTCTTGCAACATGTTCCGATAATGTTCCGGATGCATGCTGTTTTGACAACGCTCCCACCAGTTTATGCGCTTACCCTCCACCACCGCGCGTTGTCCAATGACGGAAAAAAAGGAAATATAGAGCGCTTTGTGAATCCAATAAATATCAAAAACAATAATCATCATTGCTGCCCATATCGGTAGAAAAAAAGAAAAAGCTACCATACTAATCAACGTCGTCCATGTCAAAAAACCAGGTACCATCTCAAAGGCTCTCTGTACACGACGCTGAGCCGGATCAGTGGTTTTTGGATCGGGAAACGAAAAAGATTGCGACGAGATATTTGGCATATAATATCAGTATAACACTGCTAGCGATTTACGGCATCGTTTCCAGGGATGGAAATATGCTATACTATCAAAGAAACATACTGCTGACAAGAGGTCCTACGGAGATAGTCTATCTTTACTCACTATGTCACAACAAACATTTCCCGAGGGTTTTCTTTGGGGAACAGCTACTTCGGCGCACCAAGTAGAAGGCAACAATCACAATGATTGGTCTGAATGGGAAAAACAAAACGCATCACGTCTCGCCAAAGAATCCTTGGGCAAATTTCAGCACAATTCTCATTGGAATAAATTCCGTGATCAAGCGAGTGATCCACACAATTATCTTTCTGGGCGAGCCTGCGAACAATACACTCGTTACCAAGAAGATGTTGATATATTGGAACAACTCCATTGTAATGCCTATCGTTTTTCCTTGGAATGGTCTCGCATAGAACCGCAAGAGGGTGTCTTTGATTATCGTGCCCTCGCACACTATCGAGAAGTTATTCACGTACTGCGTGCCAAAAACATTGAACCGTTTATAACGCTTTGGCACTGGACACTTCCCGTCTGGCTCGCCAAGAAAGGTGGCATCACCTCCAAAGATTTTGCGCGATACTTCACACGGTACACGGCACAAGTCATACACCACCTGGGTACAGACACGCGCTTTTGGATCACACTCAATGAACCCGATGTCCAATCCGTCCACGCTTATTGGAATGGTGTCTGGCCTCCACAAGAAAAAAGTTTCTGGCAATATCTGCGAGCTCTCCATCATCTCATTCAGGCACACAAGCAAGCCTATCGCATACTCAAAGCACATGCTCCGCATATCCAAGTTGGTATAGCAAAACATCAAATCTCCTTTGTGGTGGCGCGTCCTACTCTATTTAACCGCCTCCTCAAATATGGTGCTGATTACGGGTGGAATCATTTTTTTCTCAAACGCATCCGCAGGCACCAAGATTTCATCGGACTCAATCACTATAATCGCAATGTCATCGATAATGGCTTCAATAAAAATCCCAATATTGTACAAACAGATTTTGGCTGGGAATATTGCCCTTCTTCCATTTATCAGGCATTAATCGAACTCAAAACATATCGCAAACCGATCTATATTACCGAAAATGGTCTGGCAGACGCCAATGACACCTTGAGGCAATTGTTTATTCCAAAAGCCCTTGCCTCGGTGCATCAAGCTATAAACGATGGCGTAGATGTTCGCGGATACTTCTATTGGTCACTGTTGGATAATTTTGAATGGGATAAGGGGTATTGGTTACGTTTTGGTCTCGTTCACGTAAACTACTCCACCCAAAAACGCACCATCCGGAAAAGTGCGCGGTATTATGCCAAAGTCTGTCAGACCAATACCCTTTCTCCGACAGAAATATCGACGCCAGAAGCGCAATAAACACCGTTGTTCAGTGTCACAAGCAGGCGCTTGCAAAAATACACTATCATGCTACGATAAAGAGGCAGTGCTAGTTACTGCTTTTTGTTTTGTTATTTCTGGCCCCATCGTCTATCGGTTAGGACATCAGGTTTTCATCCTGAAAAGAGGGGTTCGACTCCCCTTGGGGCTACTAAAGTAGATTAAAAAGACTCTCCGTCGCGCACTGGGGAGTCTTTTTTGTCCTTGCCATTTTCATCGCTCCTCGCTACAGTAGAGATACTATGAATATTCTTGCTATTGAGACATCTTGTGACGAAACAGCAGTCGCCATCGTAGAATGGGATGGCTCGCGGGCTCGCGCACGTGTCAATACGGTATCTTCACAAGCTGACCTCCATGCTCAATGGGGCGGTGTCGTACCAGACATCGCCTCACGTGAACATATTCGCAATATTGTGCCAGTCATTGCGGAAACGCTGGTACAAGGCTCAATGACTCCCCAGGATATAGATTTGATTGCGGTCACACAGGGGCCGGGGCTGATGCCCGCTCTCGTCATCGGAGTGAGTGCCGGCAAAACACTTTCTCTCGTTTGGCAAAAACCCCTGCTTGGTATCCAGCATTTGGAAGGACATATCTATGCCAATTTTCTCGCACCCGAAAAATCAGTAGACACAACCCCCATCACCTCGTCAGAACCACTATTTCCCCTCATCGCTCTGATTGTTTCTGGTGGACACACTGAGCTTGTCTTGATGCGTAATCATTTCCAATACGAAATCCTCGGGGTGACTCAAGATGACGCATCTGGTGAAGCTTTTGACAAAGTTGCGAAAATGCTCGGCCTTCCCTATCCTGGCGGTCCCCAAGTTGCTAAGCGTGCGGATATGTTTCGTGCGCAACATACACCTGACACAATCATCGCGTGGACCAAGCGTTTCCCCCGTCCGATGCTCACGATGGATACACTGGACTTCTCTTTTTCCGGTCTCAAAACCGCTGTCCTCTACGCACTCAAAAAAGAAACACCAGAAACACTACGCAATGAAGTATTCATTGCTTCTATCTGTCATGCCTTTCAAGAAGCAGTTGTCGATGTCTTGGTTACCAAAACCAAAAAAGCGCTCGAATGCTATGCGCCACGCACCTTTGTCATCGCCGGTGGGGTGTCTGCCAATGAACGATTACGTAACCGGTTACGTACTTTGGTCAATAAGTACTTCCCTGACACCGTATTTCGCACGCCCGAATTCACCTATTCACTCGACAACGCGGTCATGATTGGGGTGGCGGCAGCCTATCGTTATGCACAGATGTCACCTCAAGATCGTCAAACATTGTTGCAAAATAAGATTACGTTGGAGCCTGATGCCAACCTCCCCTTTCAAAACATCGTCCAAAAATAATGTGCCAACAATCCTATTCTTTTGCTTGTTCGTGAGAATCACATCACTTGAAACATAGAGTGAGAAATGCTATGCTAGGCGATATGCAAACAGACCACATCCCCAAAACATACACTGCAAAAGACTGGGAAAATCGACTCTACACCACATGGGAAGAGAGTGGTTTTTTTCGACCAGAAAATCTCACTGGCGAGACACATTATACCAATATCTTACCTCCACCCAATGCCAATGGAGAATTGCATCTCGGACATGCCAGCGGATATACCGTGATGGATATCTTTGGTCGTTTCGCTCGGATGCGTGGTAAAAAAACACTTCTTCTGCCAGGCAAAGACCATGCCGGCATTCAAACACAGGTTGTTTTTGAAAAAAAACTATACGCGGAACAAGGACGCACACGTCACGATCTTGGTCGAGAAGCCTTCTATCAAGCGACGTATAATTTTTGTCTTGATCGGGCAGAGTATATGCGCTCACAAGAAAAGCGTATTGGACTTTCCGCTGATTGGTCCAGGGAAACATTTACTTTGGATCCCGCGGTGTCACATCGTGTCCAAGAAACATTCGTCAAAATGTATCAGGCTGGTATGATCTATCACGGAGAACGGATCATCAATTGGTGTCCACGTTGTGCCACAGCCCTGTCTGACGTTGAGGTAGTGCATCGAGAGACTGAAGGGAAATTATTTTTTATTCGCTATCCCCTTCAAGATTCAACCGAGGTCTTGACCGTGGCCACGACACGCCCGGAGACACTGCTCGGAGACACTGCCGTTGCCGTGCATCCGAATGATGAACGTTATCATGCCTTTATTGGCAAAAGAGTGATACTGCCATTGGTCAATCGCGTGATTCCCATTATCGCTGATCCTCGTATCGATCCCGCTTTTGGAACTGGAGCGGTCAAAATAACGCCAGCACATGATTCTCTGGATTGGGAAATTGGACAGACTCACCACCTCAAGACACTGCAGGTAATTGGTACGGATGCTAGAATCACCGAACTGGGTGGCGTCTTTCATGGCCTCTCTATCAATGAAGCGCGTATGCAAGTCTTGGAAGCTCTTACCAAAAATGATTTTCTCATCAAAGAAGAAGCACACCTCATCAACCTTGCTTCATGCGAACGTTGTCAAACGTCTATTGAGCCACTCATTTCCAAACAATGGTTCGTTAACGTCGATGCACCCTCGTATTCCCTTAAACAAAAATCTATCCAAGCTATTCAGGGGAACACGCTTGCCTTTCATCCTGAAAGCATGCGTAAACAAATGATACATTGGTTGGAAAATTTACATGATTGGTGTATTTCACGACAACTCTGGTGGGGACACCGCATACCAGTCTGGTATCGAAAATCAACGGATACCAACACAGAAGAAGTATATTGTGGCACGGAAGCACCGGCTGGAGATGGATGGGCACAGGACGAAGACACGCTTGATACCTGGTTTTCATCAGGTCAATGGCCCTATACAACACTAGGATATCCGGACACACCAGCAAGTCAGAATTTTTATCCAACAGACATGATGGTGATGGGTCGTGATCTTCTCTTGTTTTGGGCAACACGTATGATCATGTTTGGTGTGTATAACACTGGTCAAGTCCCCTTTCGCGAACTCTATTTCAGTGGTCTAGTACGGGATAAACATGGCAAAAAAATGTCAAAATCCAAGGGCAACGGCATCGATGTATTGCGTGCCATCGATCAATACGGTGCTGATGCCGTACGTCTGAGTCTCGTTCTCGGTACCACGCCCGGTCTCGATTTTAATCTCTCTGATGATAAAATAGAATCTTTTCGCAACTTTATCAACAAACTCTGGAATATCAGCCGATACGTTGGTACACAAACAGACACTACGCTTCCTACGCCATCATCCGTCGCCAATACAGATGCTGACCGCTGGATACTTCACAGATTGGACACTACGATACGAGAAGTCACGCGTCTGCTTGAAAACCGGCAAATTTCTCTCTCTGCCGAAACACTCCGAGAATTCACCTGGAATGATTTTGCGGACTGGTATGTCGAAGTGCACAAGGTCGAGAAAAATGACGCTTGTCTACGTTTTGTGCTGGATACCATTTTGAGACTTTGGCATCCCTTTATTCCTTTTGTCACCGAAGCCATTCACCAAACTTTTCACTTTAATGATAGCGGATTGTTGATGATGGCCGTCTGGCCGTCCGCATCTTCCCTGTCTACTGACAACACTGATGAAGAACGTTTTGAACATGTCAAAAATCTCATTGTCAAAATCCGCAACGCACGTGCCCTGTATCATATAGATCCGGTACACTATATGACGCTCAGTGTCTTGAAACAACTTGACACATCCCTCATTTATGACAATGCTATAATTTTTCAACGTCTGGCACGAATTCAAACCATCAACACAAGTGATAGCATTCCAGAAAATTCCATTCTGATCCGATCAAACACGATACCGGTATTTCTCCATCTCGCCGATATTATTGACAAAACCAAAGAACGTCTGCGATTTGAACATGAAAAACAAGAAAAAGAACGCTACCTGATTCAGTTGGAAACCAAACTCAACAATCCGCATTTCTGTGATCGCGCAAAACCAGAAGTCGTCGCCGAAGAACGACAAAAGTATCATGACACCAAACAACGTATTGCGGACCTCACAGAACACATCACGTTCTTATCCTAATTTTTTCCCCTGCTATGTTCGTACCGCTCGCCTTTGTTTTTGGCCTCCTCTCGGCATGCGGTGCGCTCGTTTTGGAACTTCTTCTTATAGAAGATTCATCCGATATATTGGCCACATTCACTCTTTCTTTCACCGGCATCTTGCCAGTGCTCAGTATGGTATTGATAGAAGAACTCTCTAAATTCATTTTCTTGAGGCAATATATTCGCTCCTGCTCTCATCTATCTAAAACAACCCTAAGACATCCCTTCCCTGCTGGTATTGGCTTCGGTATTGGTTTTGCGAGTCTAGAAATACTCCTCATGCTCAATACAATACACAGTGTACCCTGGCAAAGTCTATTGAGCATAACAGCATTACATATTCTGACGAGTAATACTCTTTTGGTCACATTGCGACTGAACGCCAGGTATTCGTTACTTGCTTTCTTTGGTCTGTTTTTGGCCATTACCATGCATGCCGTCTATAACTTTAGCATCCTCCTGCCCTTCTAAATATCAAACAAATTTTCCGTACACTATCTTGCGTCATTTTCAAAAACCGTCTATACTGAAATTGAAATGTGGCAGTACCATTAATATATGCATACATTATGACAAAACAAAAACGCTCTTTCTTTGAACGCCTCACGGGGGCTCAAAGCGTCGACCACGAAAGCTACCCAGAGTCAGTGCCTATCTATAACGAAGAACAAGAAACAAACATTCCTATGAATGAAACATCGCGTGCTTTTGCTAATCGGAGCGAAGAGACTTGGACCCCTTCCGCTTTCAATACTTCCAACGAAAGTGATGGTACTGAAGGACAACTCACTATCGATGTCTACCAAACTGAAAATGAAATCGTCATTAAATCTACGATTGCTGGTGTCAAGCCCGAAGATTTGGATGTTTCCATCAACAACGATATGGTTACCATCAAAGGGGAGCGCAAAAACGAAGAGGTTGTGGAACACGGCAATTATTACTATCAAGAATGTTACTGGGGATCATTTTCACGTTCTGTCCTTCTACCAGTCGACGTAATGCCAGAAAAAGCTGATGCGTCCTTGAAAAACGGAATTCTTACGGTTCGTTTACCAAAAGCCGATACAACCAAAACAAAAAAGATTCAGGTACGCGGTTTCTGATGTTTCTGGGGCATTCAGCATCACTCCTTGTTAGTAATGCGGGATTTTGAAACTGGTTCCGCTCCTTGGAACCAGTTTTTGCGTTTCATCTTTCTAACCCATTCTATGTTTTTTCTTCTCAAGGCTTGCTCTTCTTATATTCGGTACCTCTGCATACTCTCTCTTTGTGGATACCTCTTTTGCTATCCTGTAACTACACAAGCAATGACTCAAGGGTCGCTCACACTCCAAGCGGGTGATTACAGGGAAACCCTCAATCCGCAAGAGGTCATCGGACTAATGCACCTGGAAACACGTCCAGTCTATGATAGAGCTGTACTGACGGAACTAGTAGATCCAATGCTTTGTACCCACACAGATATCATTTGTGCTATTGCCGTATCGCGCGATACTAGTCAGCATATTCAAACAAAAAACTTAAGTACCTTAGATGTCGACACGCTCAAACATTTCATCAGCAAATTATCCGAAAAAATCAATCAAGACCCGATGGATGTACGCTTTACGGTGACACAAGGAACTATTGTCGTTGCCGAACCGGAAAAAATCGGGCGAAAATTAAAAGAACTGGAGAGTTTGGATATACTTCTTTCCGTATTAAATGCTCCTTTGAGAGATAATATTCAGATTACCCTACCGACGGAAATCGTACAACCAACACTCAAAGCAAGCGACAAAGAACGTCTTGGGCTTAAAGAACTGATTGGCGAAGGCAGTACCAATTTCAAAGGATCGCCGAAAAATCGCATCTACAATATCAATCGCTCGCTCAAACAGTTTCAAAACATCATTATTCCTGCTGGTGAGGAGTTTTCTTTCGTCAATTATTTGGGAGAAGTAGACGAAGCGCATGGCTATCTCCCAGAACTCGTAATCAAAAACAATCGTACTGAACCAGAATTTGGTGGTGGTATTTGTCAGGTATCCAGCACAGTATTTCGTGCTGCCATTTACAGCGGACTCAAAATAACAGCGCGTCGAAACCATGCTTACCCTGTCCGTTACTATGCACCCTATGGTATGGATGCTACCATCTATATTCCCAAACCCGATCTCACCTTTGTCAACAATACCCCAGGATCCATTTTGATGCAGGCAACAATCGAAGGCACGGTCCTTACTTTTCATTTTTACGGTACCAACGATGGGCGCACTACCACAGTAGATGGACCGCATATTTTGGAAAGTCATCCTGATGGCAGTATGAAAACAGTTTTTACTCAAGAAGTGAACAATAGTATGGGAGAAAACTTTATTCGAGACAAATTTTGGAGTAATTACAAATCACCCAGCCTTTTTCCGCATCCGGGTGAAGAAACTCCTACCTATACCGAAAAACCAAGTGGATGGTCCAAAAAACAATGGGAAGATTACAAAAAAATTCACCCTTGACCCCCCTTCTCTCTTCATTCCTTCAGTATACAAACGGCTTCGGACTCAGAATGTTGCAAGACGTTTCAGACAAAAAGAAAGGCGGTTATCCCAACAGAGCAATAACTGCTTTTTTATACCTGACAATGGTGTTCCGAAAAAAACCGCATTGATATGTCACATTTGGTATGTAACCGATTACATAACTCCTTGCGTATAGGATATCACTTGGATCGCATGGGAGTGACGCACCACCAAAACACTTGAAGATTAAACCCTCCAAGTGAGTCGGGGTGCTCTTGCGACAAGGGTTATTCCGCCAGATCTTTCTTCATCTGATCAAACTCTGCCTTGGTGATTTCACCTTTAGCATAGCGCTTGCGAAGCATCTCCAGCGCTGTGTCAACCTGTGACCCACCGACAGACTGAGTGTTGTTTCTAGATACGGACTGCACCAGCGTGATAATTGCCCAGATGACCAACCCCCAAAAAAAGATCATAAAGAAGAATCCGAATCCTCCCATAAACCCATAGCCGTTTCCAAAATAATTTCCCATCATACGTACTCACCCCCTTTCTTTATTGGATTCAACACTCCTGTGACAAAAAGATACCCACTATACTTTGAGATGCGGTTCGACTCGTTTCAAAAGCACGGCGTTGGTCGCGACGATAATGGACGACGCAGACATCAGAAGCGCCGCGATTTCCGGACGCAGTGACCAACCGAGAGACGTATAAAACACGCCAGCGGCAACAGGGATAGCGAGTATGTTGTAAATCGCCGCCCAAAAAAGATTCTGTTTCATTTTCCGAACGGTCGCCTTGCTCAAACGAATGGCAGCCACGATGTCGTACGGATCGGATTTCATCAAGACGATATTTGCTGTTTCGATGGCGACATCTGTGCCCGCACCGATGGCGATGCTAATGTCTGCTTGTGCCAAAGCTGGTGCATCATTAACACCATCACCGACCATCGCGACAAACTTCCCCTCGTCCTGAAGTTTCTTGACATAGCTCGCCTTGTCCGCTGGCAAAACTTCCGCGAAAACCCGGTCGATGCCGAGCTCTGCCCCGACCGCTTCAGCAATAGTTGTGTTGTCCCCTGTGATCATTGCTGTTTCAATACCGAGACGCTTCAACTCCGTAATCGTTTTCTTTGATGTCGTGCGCACCTGGTCGGAAATACCAATCAATCCGATGGCATAGTTGTCAACGGCGACGATGCTCAGCGTTTTCCCATTGGTTAACAGTGTGTCGATCGCGCCTCTTAGATGCTCTACGCTGATGTTCCGATCACGGAGCAAACGTTCCGTGCCGATCAAGATATTTTTTCCATCAACGATTGCTTCCAGTCCCATTCCCGCCAATGATTGGAAATTTTCCGCTTCCAAGAAAGTAACACCTCTCTTGCGTGCTTCCTCCAGAATCGCCATAGAAATAGGGTGATTGGATTTCATCTCGACACTTGCCGTCAATACAAGGAGATTATCTTCCGTCATCTCTCCACTTGCAATCACGTCAGTCACCTGCGGTTTGCCTTGCGTGAGCGTACCTGTCTTATCCAGCACGATGGCATTTATTTTCGATGCGCCCTCAAGGGTGGTGGCATCCTTTATGAGAATATTATGTTTCGCACCCAGCCCTGTCCCAACTGCGACCGCTGTCGGTGTCGCCAACCCGAGCGCGTCCGGACATGCAATAACGATGGTGGCAATAGCGAAAGTCAATGCGACAATGAGCGTCGCACCGGCCACAAAATACCAACCGACAAACGCGAGAATACCAGATCCGACTGCCAGAGCGACCAGCCAAGCTGCCGCTTGATCCGCGATGCGCTGTCCCGGGGCTTTGGAGTTCTGCGCGGTCTCCACCATCTTGATGATAGACGCCAAAACGGTATCCGCTCCGACTTTCGTGGCACGGAATTGGATGGATCCGTTTTGATTGATGGATCCGCCGATGACTCGGTCACCGATTTTTTTGGCAACAGGCAGAGATTCGCCAGTCACTAGCGCCTCATCAATCGCTGTTTCTCCCTGTGTAATTTCTCCATCTACGGGAATCTTGTCACCAGGCTTTACAATCACAATGTCACCTCGTGTTACGTCGACACTCGCGATAAGCATCTCCTGACCATCGCGCACCACACGTGCCTGTGGCGGTACCAGATCGAACAGTGCGCGCAAGGAATCAGATGTCCCGCGTCGTGATTTCATCTCCATCCAGTGTCCGAAAAGCACAAACGTCACCAGCATCGCCGCGGCTTCATAGAAGACTTCTTCACCGCCCAACAGAGAAATGATCAGACTCCCGAGAAAAGCCGCGAGCACTCCAGTCGCGACCAGCACCGCCATATTGAGTTTTCTGGCCTTGAGCGAATAGTACGCCCCAGTAATGAATATGGAACCAGTCCAAAAAACCACCGGCGTCGTCAATAGAAACAGGAGCAGGCCATTGTGAATGGGTGAGAACAGCCTGATCCCGAACAACATTTCTCCCATCGGCGAATAGAGAACGATGGGAATGGTCAGCGTAAGCGATATGAAAAAGCGACGACGCATATCCTTTTCCATCGCTTTGGCCATCCGGGGATCGGTCATCGCCACATCATGATCCATATGCGACCCTCCCGCACTGTGACTATGGTGAGCGGGCATTGCGCTCATGTCGTGCCCCGCGTGATGATCAGTCTGTTTCTGCTGTCCAGTATGCGTATCTTTCGCATATTCGTACTGCTTCGCTTCCAGAGCACAACCGCAAGACACACTGAGTTTTTCCGCCATGCAGGCAAGACAATTTTCGTCGTATGAACAGCGATTTTTTTGCTTGACTGCTTCTTTTGGTATATCGTAATGCTGATGGTGCATAAGAATAGATGATTACAAAATAGATTCCAATGCTCTGCGGAGGCACACTTCTGCTTCACCTGCCACCGCTGAGACCTCTGGTTTTTGTATAAGTTCCGACATCAAACTCGGTTGTTGTGCCATGATACGTACGATGCCATCCTTCTCATAAACAATGACATTACACGGGAAGAGCAAACCGATTTCCATTTCCACCAAAAGCGCGCGATGTGCCAACTGTGGATTGCACATCCCGAGAATGAGGTACGGCTCCATCTCTGCTCCGATTTTCTCTTTCAATTTGGCTTGCACATCTATTTCCGTCAGCTGACCAAAGCCCTCAATCGCCAGTGCTTCCTTCACCTTTACGACCGCATCCGCAAAGGAAAGCGTAACGGTTTTCCCGAAACCATATTTTGTTGTTTCCATATATTTTTTTACTTATGTCTTATGATTATTGCATCATAACAGTCTAATAATTTGGAAATTAAACATCTTGATGTCGTTACATCCCCATAGACTGGGTGCTACTCAGTCGGGCGAATTCAAAAAATAGGAACGAAAATGCCAACACCATTACAAACGGCGCTACAAATGACAGCCAGTTACGCTTTCCCGGACGGAAAAAGCGCAGAAGGAGAGAATTGATAACCACCGACACCGATGAGAGCGCCATCGCCAATCCTGCCAATTCCGGTTTCAGCACGATACCGAAACCGATGAATACCCTGCCAGCTATGGGAATACCCATCACATTGTAGAGCAACGCGAAAAACAGATTCTGCTTGATCTTGCTCATCGTTTCCCGCGAGAGTTCAAAAGCTGTCGCCACGTCGCGCAAATCGTTTTTCATCAGGACAATCCCGCCCGTCTCCATCGCGACATCTGTCCCAGCACCCATCGCGATTCCGAGATCCGCTTGTGCCAATGCCGGCGCGTCATTGATACCGTCTCCGACCATCGCCACTTTTTTTCCTTGTGATTGCAATTCCTTGATCTTCGTTGCTTTGTGTTCTGGCAGAACTCCCGCCATCACATTGTCAATGTTGACTGCTTTCGCAATCGCCTGGGCCGTGCGCTCGTTATCGCCCGTCACCATCCACACTTCCAATCCGAATTTTTTGAGTTGCCGTACCGCTTCTTTGGAAGTTTCCTTGACCGTGTCCGCGACCGCGATCGCCCCAAGTACCACTTTGTTTTCCATCAGGTACATCACGGTTTTCCCGACTGATTCCCAATCCATCACTATCTGCTCGGCTTCTGCTGAAAGTGCGATACCTTGTTCTGCGACCAGCATTCGATTGCCAAAAGCGTATATCTTTCCGTCTATCCTACCAATCACACCTTTGCCGGAGAGTGCCTGAAAATCCGTGACAGCCTGCGATGCTAAACCATTTTTTTCAGCAAAAGCATAAATCGCTTCCGCCAATGGATGTTCCGATTGCCGTTCCAGTGAAGCAGTAACGGTTACGATATCATTTTCTGATCGCGTGCCAAATGACAAAATATCGGTCACTTCCGGTTTTCCTTTGGTCAGTGTTCCGGTCTTGTCAAACACGATAGCGGTGATGGCTCGTGTCGCTTCTAGTGGTCCGCCACCTTTGATCAAGATGCCGTTTTGGGCGCCTCTTCCAGTCCCAACCATCAAGGCCGTCGGTGTTGCCAACCCAAGCGCGCAAGGACAGGCGATAACAATCACTGCCGTAAAGGTCATCACCGCAAAAGCAAATGATGCGCCCAGGAAAAAATACCACACGACAAATGTGAGGAGTGCGATACTGATTACTGCCGGTACAAACCAACCCGCGATACGATCGGCAAAATCCTGAATCGGCGCTTTTGATCCCTGCGCTTCCTCTATCAGACGCACGATGTTTGCTAACGTCGTTTCACTGCCCACGCGTGTCGCTGAAAATTCGAAACTTCCCACTTTGTTGACCGTCCCGCCGATCACCATCGCACCGACATTTTTTTCCACTGGCATACTTTCTCCTGTGACCATCGACTCATCCACCGTGGAGTGCCCTATCCGTACCACGCCGTCCACTGGTATCCGCTCCCCCGGGCGCACAACTACCACATCACCGTGCACAACATCCTCCACTGAAATATCTTCTGTTGTGTCGTTTCGTACCACACGCGCAGTCTTGGCGGAAAGTTGCATCAAAGATCGGATAGCGTCTGACGTTTTTCCCTTGGTGCGTGCCTCAAGCCACTTGCCAAAAATGACAAATGTAATCAGAAACGCCGCCGTCTCAAAATATAATTCCGGAATTTTTTCTCCCCACACGCCGACTAGCGAGGCATTCTGTACTGCATAGAGAAGATAATTCGCTGTACTGTAGATGAAAGCCATCGTCGTTCCGATGGCAATCAGACTATCCATATTGAACATCCGCATCTTGAGCGACGACCACATCCCGTGATAGAAGCCCTTGCCAATCCAAAATTGCACCGGAAGAGTTAGGAGTAAAGAGAAAATACCGACATACGGCAAAAGTATCGTCCGACCAAAAATATGAAAAAAATCAAACAGCATAAAATAAAACATCGGGAACGACAATGCCAGCCCCCACAAAAATTTCTGGCGCCACTCTCGCTCGACACGGGAACGTTTCTTGGTTTCGTATTCGATATCTGCCACATCCACCACGTCCGCTGTGTAGCCGGCTTCTTTGATTACTTTTTTCAACGCGTCAATATTCGTCGTTCCATCAAAACTCACCGTCGCTTTTTCCGTCCCGAAATTGACGTTGGATTGCCATACCCCTGGTACTTTTTTCAATTCGCGATCAATGATATTGGCGCACGATGCACAATGCATCCCGCCGATAGAGAGCTGTACCCGCATCGCTTCACCACCAGCTGTCTTGGTTTCCATATTATTTCATCAATGATTATTCAACAACATGCATCGTTCCACGAAACATCCCCATACTGCAACTGAACGGTATCGGTCCCGATTTTTCCGGCACGAATGTAAACACATTTTCACCGGGACTGAGTGTTTCCTGAATCCCCATTTTCGGCATATTGAAAGTTGATGCGCAAGTATAAGAGTCTTGGGAATCAATGATGAGTTTTACTGGCCGACCTTTTTTGACAGTCAACTCATCGGGAGAATAGCCGTTGGCCGTTTGCGTGATGCGGATTACCTGTACATCGCCCACCACCCCGCCAGTCAAAACCGTACCACTCTTGATGAACGATTGGGCACCGAGCTTGACCAGTGTCGTGCCATTCTGGAAATTGAGCACGCCAAGCGCGATGACGGCGACACCGGCTGTCTTGAAGAAAAATCCGCGTGCCGATCCTTGAACAATCGAGACAATACCGCCGATACTGAGCAGTCCCGGAACCGTACCCAGAGCAAACGCTCCCATCGTCAAAGCTCCGATGAGCGGACTCCCCACAGTCACGACGTACAACTGTACCGCCTGCGTAAATCCGCAGGGCAAGAAAAACGTCAACACCCCGATCGCGATTGCCCGAGAATGACTGTACTCTTTTTTCGTGTGCGCCTGAATCCCAAGAACGCGCGCGATACTTTTTGGCAACATCAGTTTCCACGCGGAGAGACGCGGGAAGAGTTCTAATAACTGCACTCCGATAAACAACATTACTCCCCCGACAAAAACTGTCATCACTCCTACCATAAGCGATGACAGTTGCAGTATCGATCCGAACCACCCGAGCAGTCCTCCGAACACTGCAAATCCTCCGACTCGCCCAATATTGAAATATACATTAGGGAGAAATTTCTGACGCACGGTCACTTCCGGATGCCGTTCGCTATAACGTGCTACGATCGCCAATACTAATCCGCCGATCATCGCCATACAGGTAGAAAATCCCGCTACCATACCCAAAAGGAGCACAAAGGGTAGACTCTCAAGCCTCTGTGCTGATCCGAGCGAAAGCGTGAACAACCCAAACGCCTGCGCGAAAAAATACAGTACCGCCGTGATACCGATGGCGAACAACAATCCCACCCAACCCTCCGTATCAGAGGTTACCCATTGACGCTTACTCTGACCAAGAGTATATCCGGCTCTCTGTACGGCTTTTTCCAAACTGAGCGCATCCGGCTTCACTTCCTCATAAAACACCTCTGCCGTACCGGAACGAAAATTCGTCTTGGCGTCTTTGACACCCGATACTGCGCGTAATTCTTCTTCCGTCATCAGCTCGCACGATCGACAGTGCATTCCCTTAATGTTCAGTGTTATTTTCCCCATATTTTTTCGCATTATAAAATGGAATAGCTTACTCCACGGTAAATGGCATCATCATTCCGCCTTCCGCGTGTTCCAAAATATGGCAGTGCGCCATCCACTTCCCCGGATTGGAAGCCTCAAGGAGAATATCTACCGTATCACCTTTAGGAATCAGCGTCGTGTCCCGCCACACAGGATTGTTGTCTCGCACGCCATTGGTTGCGAGTATCATAAATCGTTGTCCGTGAAAATGAATCGGGTGTTGCATCGGATGTATTGATTGCGGATCGTTGAAAATACGGATTTTTATGTGGTCACCCTTCTTGAATGTCCAATCATTGATATCCATATTGGTTTTCTTGGTGACGGTATCTTCGAGTTTCCACTGTACCATATCCGGAGTAGATACCTGATTCATCGCTGACATCGTATCTTCCCACTCTATCGCATCACCATCATCACCTTGACCCATCATGTCACCCATCGCATCACCCGACATCATCGTCCCATCACTCATCATATGTCCCCCGCCCATCATCCCGCCTTGACGCATCATATTCTGCATTCTCCCATTCATATCAAGCGTCAAACGCAGACTCTTGGCGACCGGCGCATCAATAAATCGCTTGAGAATCTCCGCGTCCGTCATTATGGCCTCGTTGGTTCGTAGTGATGAAAATGTTCCCGCCAGCAGAGGATCAGCCATTTCTGATGCCACCGATACCGTACCCAAGACATATTGCTTACCCGGAGTCTTGTGCAGTATCTGATACTTCCCCTGTTTTTCAAAGAGTACCTCCACAACGCGCCGTTCTCCTGGTCCAATCAATACTTCCTCTACCCACTGTTCCTGCTCATATTTCCCTATGTCCGCGCCGACCAATTTCATCTTGACATTTGGCAGTGCAAAATTGAATACTCGGGTATTGGCGGTATTAGTCAAATACAACCGTACTACTTCTCCCTGTTTGGCTGTCAGTGTATAATCGGTTCCTCCATTGATGAGCATCGTATCACCAAACCGTCCCATCAACACATGATCAACTTGTTTTTGAAATGGCAACAATCCATAGTCGTCCAATGCGACGTCATCTAGCATCAACGTAACTTCCCGATTAGCAGGCGCCCAATAATTTTTGTCCGTAGGCGTTACGATATAATTCCCATACAAACCGGACTCAATCGTATAGTCCGTCCGCACGTGTGGGTGATACCAATACACACCAGCATCAGGAAATTTCAATTGATAGACAAATGTTTCACCTGGCGCAATCGGCACCTGTGTCATATCAGGCACACCATCAAATCCATTGTCCATCCGCACTCCATGCGAATGAAGTGTTGTCTGAATATCCAAATTATTCTTGATGCGTATCGTTACCTGTGCTCCTTCTGTAATGCTTAGCGTCGGACCGGGTATAGAGCCATTGTACGCGAGCATCCGCATCCATTGATTACCGACTTTTTTCTTGACCGCACTCATTTCCATCTCGTACGTATCGCCATCCTTGAGTGCTACTACTTCCGCTGTCCGTGCTTCAGGCAAACCAGTTACATCACGTGAAAATGCGCCATTCTCTTTGAATTCATTTGCTACTTGTGTACGCTTTTCCTCACGATTACCCAAATATCCAACAGACCAAGACCCTAGCCCGATCAATCCCGCTATCACAATAATCAACCAATATTTTTTATTCATAAGTATATTGTTATATATTTAAGAAGCAAAAACCATTCCTCCAAAAAGAAATGGCTGTTAAGTGTCAGGGGGAAAAACGCACAAAAATATTTCCGTAGACACCTCAAAAAAATCTATTCTTTTTTGAATACCGAAAAAAGTATATCGGGTATCGGTGGAGCGATATCGCTTGATAGAGGTACTTCAGACACCGCATCATGTACCAAGACAAACGATTGATCGGTGATATTCCCGTGCCAATCACCATTAACACTGAGGCTGAATTTTTTGACGCTATTCGTTTTCGTCACATTGCCCACACAATCCACCACACAGATGTGCAGAGCACTCATCGGCATGGGATGGGTAATGTTGTCTGCATATTCTTTGACGATGACCGTCTGATGCATCGTCAACATATCCTCACTGACAACCGAAGACATCTCCATCGCCTGTGTTGGCATAACATCCATACACAATCCCCCCACTAGCGATACCAGCGTTCCGATCAAACCGCCACTGATAATTGTACGTATTTGTTTCATACTACTTATAGTATACACGCTTTCTTCCTTTTAACCAAACCAAAAACACCTCTGTAAAGAGGTGTTTGGTCCACACGTACAAAGTACGCGAGAGCTTAGGTGCGTGAAACACTGACAGCTGAAGGGCCTTTGTCACCGTTGACAACTTCAAAAGTAACGGCATCGCCGACCTTCAGTTCATCAAAAGTCACACCGACCAATTCCTTAGCATGGAAGAAAAGATCCTTCTCTTCGCCTTCGCGAGAGATGAATCCGAATCCTCGATCTGTAAGGGTTTTGATAGTTCCTTGCATATTGATTCTCTATGGTTGCTTATATACTGCGAAAACTCGACTCCGTTTCCCTGTGTCTATACACCTTTATAGTATAGCGCGGAACCATTATCTTGTCAATATGTTGAAACATGGGTGAAGAAAAATGCCTAAGTGGTGTTTACCGAAATTATTGCCTCATCAATACCATGAAATGAAAAAGATGCTGTGTAATCAGTTGCTCATACCGTCAGGAACCAGTACAATAACAGTACTTTCTTTTTTCTTTCCTATGGATACAACTATCCTCCTCCATGCCTGCACCCTGATTCCCGGTATCGGCACCAAGACTTTGCATGAGCTCATTCGACAATGCGGAAGCATAGAAGCGGTTTGGTCCGCTGACGAAAAAACGCTCCTCTCTATCAAGGGTCTCGGTCCCAAGACAGTCTCTGCATTGATGACAGGAAGGCGTGCTCTCAATCCTGTCCAAGAATGGGAACGTGTCTGTGCACAAGGCATCGACATACTTCCCGTTACCGACCCTCGCTACCCAGCCCTCTTAGCAGAAACGCCTGATGCACCCATCCTTCTGTATGCACGTGGACACTATCGATGGAATGAACATCCGACTCTGGCGATTGTTGGTTCACGTCGTTTCACTCCATACGGTAAACAAGTCACAGAACGCCTGGTTGCAGACCTCGTGCGAGCGGGATTCGTGATTGTTTCCGGCCTCGCTTTCGGCATTGATGCTATTGCGCACCAAACCGCTCTTGATACTGGTGGATATACACTGGCCGTTCTGGCTGGTGGTGTCAATGACACTTCCATCGCCCCTCGTTCTCATATGAAATTGGCGAATCATATCATGCAAACTGGCGCGATATTGTCAGAGTATCGCCCCGGTACCCAACCCAATGAAGGCACATTTCCAGCACGCAACCGCATCATGGCTGGCATGTGTCTAGGGACGCTCGTGATTGAGGCAACAGAACAAAGTGGCACACTCATCACCGCGCGTCTCGCCCTCGATTACAATCGCGAAGTTTTTGCAGTGCCTGGATCTATCTTTTCCCCTACCTCTATCGGTACGCATGCCCTCATCAGGTCCGGTGCCAAAATCGTCACCTCCGTTCAAGACATCCTCGAAGAATTACCCTTGACGCGATCTCTGCTCACTACCAACTCATCGGCACCTCCTCTTTCTCATACTATTCCCGGACTTTCCGACATTGAACAACAGATCCTCCAAAACCTCTCGCATGAACCCATCCACGTTGACAAGATTATCAAAGCCGTTAGACTAGAGACATCGTCTGTGACTGTGGCACTCTCACTGCTTGAGATTAAAGGCTGTGCAAAAGATATCGGCGGTATGCATTATATAAAAACAACGACCGCCCTATGAAGCTTCTCATTGTTGAATCTCCTTCCAAAGCCAAAACGATTGAAAAGTATCTCAATAATGAGTACAAAGTTATCGCTTCCGTAGGACATATTCGTGATCTTCCCAAATCCAACAAAGATGCTATCGACATAGCTGGCGGTTTTGTACCGCACTATATCGTCTCCCCTGGTAAAGAAACCATCGTCAAAGAGCTCAAAACACTCGTCAAGAAAAGTGACACTATCTTTCTCGCTACCGACCCAGATCGTGAAGGAGAAGCTATCGCCTGGCACGTAGCAGATATTTGCGCTATCAAAAAACCGCAACGCGTGTTATTTTATGAAATTACCGAAAAAGCGGTCAGAGAAGCAGTCAATCACCCACGCCAGCTCGATACCAATCTCCGCAAAGCTCAAGAAGCTCGACGAGTTTTGGACCGTCTTGTCGGCTATGATTTATCCAGCCTCGTCTGGAAGAAAGTGCGCTACGGTCTGTCTGCCGGACGTGTCCAGTCTCCCGCTTTGCATATCCTTGCTCTCCGCGAAAAAGAAATAGCAAATTTTATACCAGTAACCTACTATACTATTAGTGCAAAGTGTCATACCGCAGAACAAACAACCTTGACTCTACTCTGCAGTGAACAGCCAAAAGATAAACAAATGGCAGAGGATATTCTTACGCGGGCCCGTCAGGAACCTTGGTCTATCGTTTCAATCAATGAAACCGAAGCCGTGCGTCGTCCCTATGCGCCTTTTACCACTTCCACTCTCCAGCAAACCGCCAGCTCTCGTCTTGGCATGTCTCCCTCACGAACGATGCGAGCGGCTCAGAAACTCTACGAACAAGGACACATCACGTATATGCGGACGGACAGCATATCACTTTCCGAAAATGCTTTGCCTGCTATCATTGCCGTCATCCAGAAAACCTTTGGTGAATCACATCTCACAGTGCGTCACTACAAAACAAAAAGCAAAAACGCCCAAGAAGCACATGAAGCTATTCGTCCAACGGATAGTGCCAAAGTTTCTGCCGGCATCACCGAAGATGAGAAAAAATTGTATACTCTTATCCGCGTCCGAACCTTGGCTTCCCAAATGAGCGATGCGAGGATCTTACGCACCAAGATTATCGCCAATACGCTCTCACGCTCTCTGCCAGATTTTGTACTCAATGGTTCACGTCTCCTCTTTGATGGATGGCTCGCACTCGATACTCAGGCACGCGGAGATGATGTAGAGGTTCCTCATCTCACTGCTTCCGATCCTCTCACGATTACTGCCATCACGTCCGAAGAAAAACAAACCGAACCGCCGAAACGCTACACCGAAGCCGGACTCGTCAAAGAACTTGAAAAACGCGGTATCGGACGTCCGAGTACCTATGCCTCTATTATCAAGACTATTCAGGATCGAGGATATGTTCGGAAAGAAGGAAAGGCACTGTCTGTCACTGATACCGGCATCGTCGTGGATGATTTTCTCTTTGCTCATTTCGCTAATATCGTTTCCGAAACTTTTACCGCTGATATGGAAAATAAACTTGATGACATCGCTCATGGTGAACGAGACTACGTCAAAACACTCACAGATTTCTACACCCCTTTTGCTCAGGCTGTCAAAAACAAAGAAAAAATCGACAAAGTCACGAACATGGGCGAAGCTCCAGTAGGCACCCTCTGTCCCAAGTGCGGTGCCACTATGATCATCAAACTATCGCGCTCAGGAAAATTTTTCAGCTGTTCACGTTTTCCTGAATGCGATGGCGCCCTCACTTCCGAAGGTAAAGAAATAGCGCCACCTCAAGAAACAGGCGAGGCCTGTCCGCAATGCAAAAACGGCAGGCTCATTACCCGCGAAGGCAAGTTTGGCACCTTTGTGGCATGTTCCAACTTTCCCAAATGCAAATTCATCAAAAAAGATGAACACGCAGAACCTTCAACGAATGTTGATTGTCCCGTCTGTCACAAAGGCAAAATGACTGAACGACGTGGACGTTTTGGGATATTTTATAGTTGTAGCAACTATCCCGATTGCAAAAATGCTATCAAGGCCAAACCGACCGGCTCCCTCTGTCCCCTCTGTGGTTCTCTTATGATGGCAGGAACCAAAACCATCCCCGACCGCTGTTCCAAAAAAGAGTGCCCCAATCATCGTCCAGACAAAATGAACCAATAAAATATCCTGCACCTCCTACCAATTCACCGGACCGCACGTTTTCCAATTGTTGCCAACACTGGCACCAGCACCCCATTTGAGACATTTTGATTCTCCGGTAGAGAATACCAATACCGATCCATTCATTTTGACAACGACTCCTTTGTTCCACGTCGGTTTTTTGGGGGTGTCAAGGGACCGAGTTATTGTGCTTGAAAAATATATCTCCACGAACATTCTCTCAATTCCGCACATGCGAGAATATATAAGAAAGGCCAAAAAAACTCGTGGACAACAATACGATCATTCCTCCACTCGCCAAATCAAAAAAATATGCCAGCCAAAAACCGGTAAAAACAGACAATAAAGAGAAGCAGATTGCCAGTATGAGTGTCATACGGAAACCCTGACGCCACTGCATCGCGGTCAGGACTGGCACGACAAGAAGGGCACCAATCAGGAGAGCACCCACCATTTGCAAAGCCAGCGTCACCGTAAGAGCGGTCATGAGCATAAACATCGCACTCAGTCTCCATACTGAAACACCGCTCACTCGAGCCATATCTTCATCCAACGCAAACAAAAATAATTCTCGATAGAAAAAAATAAGGAACCAAATAATGCCAACCGCCAAACCAATTAACAGCCATACTTCCAGTGTTGTAATCGTGGTCAAACTGCCAAAAAGATAGCTCAATAGATTGACATTCAGCCCCTTGACGGCACTGATTAATACCACTGATAACGCCAAACTACTTGACAAAAACAGTGCAATGACCGCCTCTCCAAGCATCTGTCCTTTGGTACGTAACCGATCCATTCCCAAGGCGGTCAACAGTGAAAAGATCAGTGCGCCAACCAGTACTGGTACCTTGAAAAAGAGTGCTAGCGCTACTCCGAGTAACGACATATGTGACAAGGCGTCCGCCAATAAAGAATACCCACGTACAACAAGAAACATCCCAATAAGCGGAGCAATGATTGCCAGAACCATCCCCGCCAAAAAGGCACGCATGAGGAAATCATATTGGAACAAATCAATAAAATACATACTTATTTTTTATACAAAATATTCACTGCACATATATATTTATCGATCTTCTTTTCAGTGTCCATGATGCACTATCTGTTTTTTATTCCCATACATTGCCTGTAGTACCTCGGCAGACTGCAAATGTGTCGGATTTCCCGCGCATACCAACTTACGATTGAGACAGAGAACGGTTTTCACTTCACGAGCAATTGCCTCCAAATCATGTGAAACCAACACGATAGTTACGCCTTCATGATTGAGTGCGCCCAACAGCGCATACAAACGTTCTTCAGTCGCCGTATCAATACCTGAAGTGGGCTCATCTAGTATCAAGAGTTGTGGATGCGCTACAAGAGAACGTGCGATAAAAACGCGCTGACGCTCACCACCAGACAATTCTCCAACACGTTTCTTCAAAAGGTGCACGGCATCCAAACGAATCAACGCTTCTCGTGTTTCATCTCGTGCCTGACGACGCAAGCCACGAAATATCCCCTGCCCGCCATGATACCCGCTCGCAACGATTTCTTCCACCGTAGCCGGAAAGGACAAATCTCCCCGAAAAACATTTTGTGGCACATATCCTACCCGTGACCACTCCTGAAAATCCTCCACGGGGGTGTCAAAAATTTTCACTGCACCATCTTCGTTTCGGATTAATCCTAATATCATACGCAGAAGCGTCGTTTTACCACTGCCATTTCCTCCCACAAGACCCACATAATCTCCAGGAGAAACGACAAAAGAAACATCTTGCAATACCTCCGTCGTTCCATAGTGGAAAGAGAGGTGTTGCACATCGATAATGGAGGGAGTGATTATTGACATCGCAGTGCTGATTGTAAAGATAAAAGATTATTGTGCATCAGGGTGCTATAATCCTGTCCAGCCGTGCGTTCTGCCTCAGTCAAACCTTCAATAGGATTCAAGACCGCTGTCATCACATTTGCTTCCCGTGCCAACGTTTCAGCAACTTTGGGGCTGGCGAGCGTTTCAAAGAACACCACAGGTATGGAACGTTCTCGAACAATAACCGTCAAATCCGCCAAAGTACGCTGTGAAGCTTCAGCATCCGGAGACATTCCATTGACTGACAATGCTTCCAAATGATAGCGTCGTGCCAAAAAACGAAATGCGTCATGTGACGTTACGAAAGTCCGTAAAGCGCATCTCTGTAATCCTGCCTGATATGTCTCATCCAATGCGCTCAGTTGTGTGTCAAGACGCATCATATTTTCTGTATACTTGTCCGCCCGCAAAGGATCGCGGTTTATAAACGCAGTCCCTATGATCGATACAGCATTGCGCATCAATGTAGGGTCCAGCCAAAAATGCGGATCAGGAGTCCCGAAAGACGCATCAACTTGCATATTGATGAAATCCGACATTTGAATCACGGTTACTCCCCGTTGTTCCAGCTCCAAACGAAGTTTTTCCGCCCACGCATCTATACCACCCCCATTCAACACAAAAATATCTGCCTGATACATAGACACAACGTCACGCGCCGTCGGCTCATATTCATGCGGTTCCGTGCCAGCCGGTACCACACTCCGAACAGTTACTTCTGTACCCCCGACGTTTTGCGCCATATAGGTCAACGGATACAACGTTGTGACGACAGTCAGTGTTTCGGCAGAGACCTCTGTATGCTTTTCACGCTGAACGATCAGCCACCATCCCGCACTTCCACATATTCCTACAATGATGCTGAATATTCCGATGATATTTTTTTTCTTTTGAAGCATGTGCCACATAGAGAAACATTGCCATACTGATTAACACTTCGCCTGGCATCCGATGCAGAGCCCGAAAAACTCCAATGAATGTCGTACTTGGACAAATCCTTTCGCATGCCCCACTTCCTGTTCACGGCGACACCAATCCCGCTCATCGACTACCACGTCTTCTACGTGTTCACATTGACGACATACCAAGTGATGATGATGATCGCGTAGTGTCAATTCAAAATAGCGTTTGCGTTCACCCAACTGCACCGGTATCACTATACCGAGATCGCACAGGCGTTCCAATTCCCGATACACCGTCGTTTTGTCAACGAGAATATGTTTCTTCTTCAAAAATCCGACAATCTCCACAACAGATATCGGTTTGGTGCTCCACGAAAAAATATCTGCCACTGCCAAACGGGTTTTGGTCAGGCGCATTCCATTTTGACGCCAGATATTCACTATTTCTTCTTGTATATACATAACTCTTCTGACATTTATTGTAGATTAACGCAACTGAGTTGCATCTGTCAAGCGTGCCGTATCTTCACGCAAGCACCGCTTTGCTTTATACTGAAACAGGACAATCATTTTTTGCGTTTCTATGCCATCCGATCCAATCACGTTTGACGACGTTTTGCGCGCTATGCTTCACCCCATATCTGGTGATGAACAACGCTTTCTTTTGAGTGCCTACACGTTTGCGCAAACAGCTCATCAAGGACAAAAACGAAAGTCTGGTGAAGCATATATCGTCCACTGTCTGCATGTCGCCAAGATGTTGGCAGAAATCGGGATGGATACCAAGACTATTGTTGCCGGCCTTCTCCATGATGTTCCTGAGGACACTGCGGTTACATTAGAAGAAATAGAGAAACAATTTGGCGGTGAGGTCGCTTACCTCGTCGATGGCATCACCAAACTGGGAAAAATAAAACTGCGTGGCACCAAGGAAGAACGCTCGTTGGAAAATCTGCGCAAGATGTTTCTCGCCATGGCACAGGATATTCGTGTCGTCATTATCAAGCTCTCCGATCGCCTCCACAATATGCGAACGTTGGAATATCTTCCCCCCGATAAACGCGAACGCATTGCCCAGGAAACTTTTGATATTTACGCTCCACTGGCCAATCGTCTGGGCATCGGAGAAATCAAAGGTGAAATGGAAGATCTTTGTTTTCAATATCTCGATCCCATTCATTACGAAGAGACCAAGAAAATAGAGACTCTGTATCTTCATGAAGGCAAAGAATACATGACCCGTGTCGTCAAATTATTTCGTGAAATCTTGGAAGCGGAAAAAATACGCGTCATTGATATCAACGGGCGGACCAAGTATCTCTATCGGCTTTATCAAAAACTCCTGCGTCACGAAATGGATATCACGCGTATCTATGATTTCATCGCCATTCGCATCATCGTTCCAGAAATTGCCGATTGCTATGAAGCACTTGGTATCATTCACCGTGAATACCGCCCCATGGTTGGTCGTATCAAGGACTATATTTCTCTTCCGAAACCCAATGGCTATCAATCTCTCCACACAACCGTTTTCGGTCCAGACGGACGTATTCTCGAAATCCAAATTCGTACCCAAAAAATGCATGATGAAGCGGAATATGGCATCGCTGCCCATTGGATGTATACCGAAAAATCTCGTTCCAGTTGGCGTAATCTCTTTTTGCCCAAAAAGGCATTGACTCTGCCCACGCCCCCCAAAGAACTTATGTGGGTCAGTCAGCTCAAGGAATGGCAGAAAGAAATCGGCAATGATAATCGAGAATTCATGGAAGGATTGCGGATTGAATTTTTCAAAAACCATATTTTCGCCTTCACACCAAAAGGTGACATCATTGATTTGCCCGAAGACGCCACCCCGATTGATTTTGCCTATGCCATTCACAGTGAAATCGGAAACCGAGCCGTTGGTGCCAAGGTAGACGGTAAGATGGTACCACTCAACCATCATATTCAAAACGCTCAAGTCGTCGAAATCATCACCGTCAAAGACAAGAAGAAACCGAGCCGTGATTGGCTTAATTTTATCAAAACATCATCTGCTAAAGCTCACATCAAACGAGAACTTCGTGATCATGAATTTGAAAAAGAATAAAGGTATACCCAAAACTCATACCGTATAAATGCGGATCATCGGCAACATTCCTGTTATTCCTTGGTCACACGCATTACCTCTTCCAAGGAAGTCAAACCCTGGATAATTTTCAAGAAGCCGTCTTCCACCATGGTGGTCATGCCATTTTTCTTCGCTTGTTGTTCAATGGCCTCTGTCGTCGATGCTTGTGTCACCAATTTACGAATATCCGTATCCATTGGCAAGACTTCATATAGACCATTACGTCCCCGATAACCTTCTCCTCCGCATTGATCGCATCCTTTCGGTCGGTACAAAGTAATTTCAGACCAATTTTTGATATCCTTGAGTACTTTTTTGCCCACCACATCGTTCTGCAAGTAACGCAACACATCCATGATATCGTATGATTTTTCCAACGAAGCAATTTCTTTGTCATCAAGTGTGTAAGCCTCTCGACACTCAGGACACAAACGACGTACGAGACGTTGAGCGATAATCACATTGACAGTTGAGGCAATCAAAAATGGTTCCGCACCCATGTCCAACATACGAGGTAGGGTCGCTGCGGCACTATTGGTATGTAGCGTAGAAAGCACGAGATGACCAGTCATGGCAGCATGCATCGCGATCTCTAGCGTTTCTTCATCACGAATTTCTCCCACCATGATGATGTCCGGATCCTGACGCAACAGGGCACGTAGAGCCGCGGCAAATGTCATACCGATTTTGGAAGTAATCTGCGTCTGATTGACTCGTGGCATCCGATACTCCACCGGATCCTCTACGGTACTGATATTGACCTCTGGCGTATTCAAGATATCCATCACAGTGTAAAGCGTAGTCGTTTTACCAGAGCCCGTTGGTCCGGTTACAAGAATCATACCGTTTGGCTTGCTGATTTCGCGATGGACGGCTTCAAGTGCGGTACCGTTGAGTCCCATTTTTTCCAAAGTCAATCCTTTGGAGGTTTCGTCCAAAAGACGCATCACGATCTTCTCCCCGTCAAACACTGGCAGAATACTCACGCGAAAAGAAATCTTGTATGTATCACTTTGAATTTTGAAACGACCATCCTGTGGCAAACGGTGTTCATCAAGTTTGAGATTGGACAGAACTTTGATACGTGCCACGATACCGGCCGCCACATCACGAGGCAGAGTCATCGCGTCGTGCAAAACACCATCGATACGATACCGTACATGCACTGCTTTTTCGTCAGGTTCAATATGGATATCACTCGCTGATTCCAAAATGGCGTGTTTGAGAAGCGTATCTACCACCCGAATAATCGGCAATCCCACGGCTACCTGTGCCAAATTTTCGTCATCCCTACTCTCCCCTTCTGGACCGATTTCTCCGGTCAAAATCTCACCGAACTCTGCTTTCAGACTTCGTTCGTATTGATGCAAAATAGTCTGAATATTTTCACGAGTCGTGAGGCATGGCACGATTTTCAGTCCTGTTTTTTTCTTGATAAAATCAATCGTTTGCAAATCCTCCGGATTGAGCATAGCCACTTTGAGATTGACACCGCTTTTCTCAAACGCGACAATGTTGTATTTCTTGGCAATCAACTCGGGAACAATATGCAAGATATCAAGCGGAATGGTATCTTTGGACAAGTCCACAAACGGAATACCCAAAATATAGGCATACACTTTCTGTAAATCTTCTTCCCGAATGAGTTTTTTCTCCAAAAGCAACGTGCCAAAATTCTTGCCGGACTCTTCTGCTTCCTTGGACGTTTCTTCCACCGCTTCCTTGGATACCAGATTGGAATCCAGTAGAAATAATTTCAATTGATGTGGTTCAATACGCATATATTTTTTTGTTTCTTTTTTTTAGTATACCACAAAAAGACTCCCCGAGACAGAGAGCCTTTTGCGTTGCGAGAAAAAAATCTCCAAGATCCTTACATCATGCCACCCATGCCTGCCATCGGGTTGCCTCCACCAGCAGATCCTTCCTCCTTGGCTTCTTCCGTTACAGCAGCTTCAGTCGTCAAGAGAAGAGCAGCTACGGAGACGGCATTTTCGAGTGCGGTTCGTGTTACTTTGAGCGGATCAGTGATACCAGCCTTCAACATATCGTTTTCATACCGATTATCTTTGGCGTTGTATCCATAATTCACTCCCTTGTTTTCCAAAATCTTATTCAAAACAACGGATGGTTCCTGCTCACCGGCATTAAACACAATCTGACGCAATGGTTCCGTCAACGCCTTGAGCACAATGGCGTAGCCGGCATTGAATTCATGATCTTGATCGCCCATTTTATTTTTGCCGGCAACCAATGCGGAAGCCTTGGCAAGTGCCGTACCTCCACCAGCGACGATGCCCTCCTCAATAGCAGCTTTGGTCGCGGATACCGCATCCTCCATCTTGTCTTTCATATACTTAAGCTCGGTCTCTGTTGAAGCGCCCACACGAATGACTGCCACACCACCAGCCAGTTTTGCCATGCGCTTTTTCAGCTTGTCCCGATCATAATCACTGTCTGCTTTTTCAATCAGCATCTTGAGTTCGGCGACGCGCGCGTCCAAGTCTTTTTTCTTGCCCTTACCACCAACGATAGTTGTTGAATCCTTGGTCGCGATGATTTTTTGTGCCGTGCCAAGCATTGAAAGTTCTGCTGTTTCCAGTTTCATTCCTTTGGCATCCGTAATCACCACCGCTCCGGTCAGCAAGGCGATATCCTGCAACATCGCTTGACGGTTATCACCAAATTCCGGTGCCTTGATAGCCAGCACATTCAATACGCCACGCAGTTTGTTGACGACCAATGTTGCCAACGCTTCACCATCTACGTCTTCCGCAATGATGACGATATCCTTTTTCCCTGTCTTCGCCAATTCATTCAAAAGAGGCACAATATCCGCG
This sequence comes from Minisyncoccota bacterium, assembly GCA_051306005.1. Taxonomy (GTDB): domain Bacteria; phylum Patescibacteriota; class Minisyncoccia; order Moranbacterales; family UBA1568; genus UBA1568. The sequence goes on along the minus strand of JBPPMJ010000003.1, from coordinate 76,390 downwards.
ATGGCAGAAATCTTTTTATCAGTGATGAGAATCGCTGGATTGGTCAATTCGGCTGTCTGTGCTTCAGCATCGGTCATCATATAAGGAGAAATGAAACCCTTGTCAAAGTTCATCCCCTCTACGATTTCTTTGGAAAGCCCCAAAGTCTGGGACTGCTCAGTCGTTACCACGCCATCATACCCCACCACATCAATGACGTCTGCGATCATTTCGCCCATCTCGCGTGATTCGGCAGAAATAGTCGCCACTTGCGTAATCTCCTCCTTGGAAGAAATCTTTTTAGAATTTTTCTTGAGAATTTCAATGACATCATTTTTGGCGGACTCCATCCCACGACGAATGCCCATCGGATTGATGCCAGTTTCCACAAACTTCAATCCCTCACGCGCGAGTGCCTGCGCAATCACAGTTGCTGTCGTCGTGCCGTCTCCTGCCACGTCATTGGTTTTTTCGGCGACCTGCTTGATGAGTTCGGCACCGAGATTTTCAAAGGGATCCTTGAGTTCTATATCTTTGGCAATGGACACACCATCATTGGTAATCGTCGGACCGCCATAGCTCTTACCCAAAATAACATTACGTCCTTTGGGTCCCAAAGTAACCTTGACCGCATCTGCTACTTTGTCAATACCAATCTTAATCTGCTTGCGCACATCCACTCCATAAGCGACTTGCTTTGCCATAAGATTTTTCATCATTAAACGTATTAGCACTCTCTATTATAGACTGCCAGCACAAACTGTCAAGAGCCCCCTCAATACAGCGATTCAACCCCTGCAGAAAGTACTCCTCCACACCAAGTGCCTGAGACAATATTTCGCTGTCTCAAACACCGCGGATAGACTGTCCGGCAAAACCCCTATACTCTTTTGTACTGTGAAACTGTTTCAAAACACTCTTTTGGTAACACAATGATTGCTCAAATATCACCAGAATATGCATCCCCACTCAAACAACACTGACAGAGGTTGAATCGCTGTACTGAGAGGATTAGCGACCGAGGTTGTAAAGCGCCTGAACCTCCCCCGCAGAAAGCACTCTATTGTAGATACGAAACTCGTCCATACTACCTTTCCAACATCGAGACTGAGGCACATATCCTCTACCAAAACGTAAGGAATCTGGACTAGGCGCGACACTGGTTGCCGAAGAACCAGTTGCCACGACTACTCCATTGACGTACACGGTGGTACTGCTGGCATCTTTGATAGCGACTATGTGTTGCCAACGATTGGCTGTCAAGGTAAAATTACTTGAATATCTCCAGGCAGAGCCATCGCCATAGGCAAAATAGTATTGATTTGTATTTGCAACATTTTGTTGCAACACAAGACCACGATAGCCAGTGTGATTGCCAAAAATCTCAGCATAAGTTGTCTGTGATGCCCCTGGATTGACCCAAGTAGAGATAGTGAAAGTGGATGTCAATGATGAAAAAGTTGAGCCCGTGTTCACATAATCATCCGTCCCGTCAAATTTTAGGGCTTGACCGACTTTGCCTTGGGTAACTTTGGGACCGTTGGTGAGGGTGCCGTTGTTGCCTTGACCACTTCTGTCAAAGGCGGTCGTCCCCGAGACATCTGGACCATTGAAACTCCACAGACCGACCAAGCCATTCGTCAATTTGTCGTTCTGATTGACATTGATAGTTGTGTGTGAAGCCTCGGATCCATTGTACAGCGCCTGTATTTCCCCCGCAGAAAGCGCTTTATTGTAGACACGTACTTCGTCAATAAGACCATTGAATATATGAGTGGCAGATGCATAATGCCTGCCTATATAAAACTCATTATCGGTATTAAGTGTCCAACTCAGAGCACCTGTCGCAGTCTGAAGTTGACCATCTTTATAGGCATACACGGTAAGAGTCGAACCTTCCTTTTTTATCACTCCCAATATCCATTTATTAAAATGATTTGCTCCGAGATCAACGTACACACCAGTCTCAGCTGATCCTACTCGCATGATACCAAACTGAGTCGTAGCATTACGCATAGTCATAATCATGGTATTATTTGTGCCAACACTGTTTGAAAATATTGCTCCCCATGTTGTAGTAGCCCGGTGATTGAACCATGCCGTAACTGTCCAGTCGTTTGAAAATGTAGAGGATGGGATCGACCCTTGGACATAATCATCCGTCCCGTCAAAACTCAATGCTTTTCCGACTTTACCACTGGTCCAAGTCGGACCGTTGGTGAGGGTGCCGGTATTTTTGCCTTTCGGAGAAGCATTTTCCGTTGTGGTGCCCGTACCTTCTTCAAAAGACCAGTAGCCCACGAGTCCGGTGTTATCGGGTGCTTTGATAGTGGTTGCTTGGGTGGTAGAATTGGCAATCACCGAATTGGCACTCGTCATTTCAGTGAGTTGCGTATCAGAAAGAGCCTTCTTCCATATCTTGACGTTTTTGACGGTGCCAAAAAGATGTTCCATACCACCTCTCTGCCCGATTTCTATTTGATTGGTAGTTGCTCCCAATTGTACGCCATCCGCATCAGTACCTTTCAGCGCATTGGTATCAAAAAGTTTGAAGAATGTCGGCGAATATGCAACAGCACGTTTCATAGGGACCCCAATTGTTCTGTTGGTGCCAGCCAAACCGTTGCTACCATTTACTGTTGAGACCACAATCGCATCCGAACTCGTATTAGATCCTCTTATCAAGAGTCGATTATTGGCGGTGCCATCGTTAAGAGTCAAGGTTTGTTGTACTAAACCCGTAAAACCCTGTAACAGTTCTTCAACATACACTGACCCTTGCGATACGTTAATGTTTTTGTTGGTCGGGTAAGTCAAGATGTCACTTGCGCGCGTGACGGTAGTGGAAGTGGTGGGGATGTAGGAAGATGCAAAATCTCCAGCTTCGAGTTGGGCTCCCCAGAGGTAGATGCCGGAGGTTCCATTGCCGACAGAAGTCGCAACGGAGGAAGTTGGTAAAACATTATGGTCCATCTTTAATGTTGTACCCGAAGTAGTAATTTTAATACTGACTCGATACCACCCATTACCAATATTGGTAATCGTTGTTGGATTGTCGTAAACATAGTATCCTGCCTTTGTCCCATTGGTTAAATCTATTATTGGACCGGAATTTCCTCCCAAACTGTTTCCTGTAGCCGAATTTATAAGAACATAATTGTATCCAGCCGCCTTCACATATACTGAATATGTATAGACGGTTGCCGAAACAACGGTTGTTGGAAAACTTATATAATGATAAGTGTTTTGTGTGTTTGGTATAAGCTTGTCGGCTACCTGAGCGCCAGATGGTGCAACGGTTGAATTTACGGACACAGTACTTGCGCCAGGGCCTAAACTCCATGGTGAGGCACTTAGATCCTCCGACTGCAAAGCCAAATTCGTCCGTGTCCCTTCCGACACATACCCGTGGAGGGTCGCGTCGGAAATGGCGGTGCCGGTCGCTTCGGTGACGATATTGCTTGCGACGGTGTTGCCGTTTTGGGTGGAGAAGTATCGCACTTGGTCTACGCCAGCACCGTGATAAGGGGCGGATGTTTTGACATTGGTGGAAACGTACTCACTCGGATTCTGATTGGTTTGTCCGGTTACGTCTTCCAATTGAGCACCCCAGGCATTCACTGTCACTCCAGCACCACCATTGTCACCAGTGAAATTATACAACAAGACATTGAATGATGTTGATGTCCCCATAGTCACCGTCCTCGTGTGACGTTGCCACTGAGTAGAGAGGTTGGTTACAAAATACCCACAACCAACTCCACCGCTTCCACAATTTTCAAAAGAAATTTGAATAGTCTTCCCCGCTACTGGTGACTTGAGCCATATGGAAAAAGCATACGTATGTCCAGCGAGCACGGATACTGCTTGACCTTTGTTTGTTTGCGCTGAAGCAGGAAAAATCAGGTTATCTGCCGTTGATGTTCCATCAGGCGCCACCGTCGCATTGGCAGTCGTTGAGATTCCACCAGTAACCCATACGCCATTATCAAACGCCTCACTATACGTCAACAGATTCTCTACTCGTCTTGCGCCTTCAAATCTCGCTTCGTTTTGTTTGACGGGAATGATGAGCCCCGCGAAATCCGTAACAGTGGCACGCCGGTCCGCGCCATCGGCACGAGAATACGTTGGCTTGCCCGATCCGGCGGAGAGACTGAGGGAATTGGTGAGTGGAGCGACCCAACTCGGCTTATCATTTGAAAGAGTCTGGGAAGCGCGGGCGTTTTGCCAATACCAATACCCTCCTCCAGCGATGATGCAGAAAAGAATGATGATACTGTACTGGATAATACGATGAGCAGTGAGAGACATTTTTTTTCTGGCTCATTTTTGATATTCAAAACCCGCAATATTGATTCGGTAAGCTTTTTTTGAGCTTGTTTTGGTTTGTTTCTTTCGTTTCTATTGTGGCAAAAAAACAGGTGGTGGTCAAGTTACGGATGGAGACGGTGTGTAGTGATGCGGTGGAGATTAGATTTTGAATACAATGACGTCGCCGTCTTGGACGATATATTCTTTGCCCTCAAGACGCAAAGTGCCGGCATCGCGTGCGGAGCTCCATGAACCAGCCTCAAGTAATGTAGTCCAATGGATGACTTCGGCGCGGATGAAGTGGTCGGCAAAGTCGCTATGAATGGCTGCCCCTGCTTCTGGCGCAGTCGAACCTTGGCGCACCGTCCAGGCTCGTGTTTCTTGGACACCCGTGGTGAAATAAGTCATCAGTCCTAAAAGCGCGTAGGCGTGACGTGCCAAGTCTCCCAGATGCGAAACAAGTTCCATTTCTTGGATTTCCGCGGGGGACATTTCAATCAATTCTTCTTCAATTTTGATATCCAGTGCGACATGGGGCAAAAGAGTGAGAGAGGGACTCAGCGCACGATCCATATCGGAGACGTTGTAGACATAGAGAATCGGTTTGGCAGTGAGGAGTTGGAGAGACTCTGCAATGGGTCGCAGGGTCGGTGCCAGCGCCTGGACAGCGTCGTATGCCAGGTGTCCAGCATTTAATTCTGTGGCAAGTATTTCCAGGATAGACATTTCGGTAATGGCTTCTTTTTTTCCGGAGCGGGCTTCTTTGATGGTTTTCAGTTTGCGCTTGGTGATAGTTTCCATATCCGCCAAGATGAGTTCCGTGTTGATGATGTCCATATCTTGGAACGGATCAACACGTTGGTGAACATGGATGATATCCGGGTTTTCAAAAATGCGGACGACATGGATGATGGCGTCCACTTCGCGAATATTGGCAAGAAATTTGTTGCCCAAACCTTCGCCTTCACTGGCACCCTGGACGAGACCGGCGATGTCTACAAACTCAATGACAGCAGGAATAATTTTTTGACTTCCCGACATATGGGCGAGACGTGCCAAACGATCATCAGGCACCTCTACGATACCGACATTGGGTTCGATGGTGCAGAATGGGTAATTGTTGATGTCCACCGCCTTTCTTGTCAGCGCTTTGAAGAGAGTAGACTTGCCCACATTGGGAAGACCGACGATACCGACATTGAGTTTTGTACCTGCCATAAGGAAATGTACTACCAGTATTTTACAGTGGTTGAATGCTTGTAGATGAAGGCGGGAAAAGTATGTTTGCCATTATGACAAAAAAATACCCTTTGGTCAATGGGATATTGTGGTATACTAAAAATAATAATTTCTCATGACGCTTTTATGTCTGGTACTATTTTCAAAGCCTACGATATTCGCGGTATCTATCCCACAGAGATCAACGAAACACTCGTGTATGCTATTGGACGAGCTGTTGTAGCACGTTTCTCCCCCAAGCGCATTGGCGTCGGACGGGACATTCGTGTTTCCAGTCCTGACTTGTTTGCCAGCTTCACCCAGGGTGTACTTGATAGCGGATGCGATGTCATAGATCTCGGTGTCATTACAACGCCGATGGTGTATTTCGCAGCGGGTCGGCTGGAGATTGATCTGGCTATTTCCATCACCGCATCGCACAATCCTCCAGAATACAACGGGATGAAAATCGCTTTGCATGGCGCTATTCCCGTCGGTGAACACACAGGACTCCAAGACATTCGTGATCTCGCCCTGGCAGGAGAATTTCCGGTTTCTGCCATAAGCGGGACGCTGAGCACCGAGGATATTCGGGGCGCGTATTATGGGTATTTCGCTTCTTTTGCCAATTTTGGCGACAAGCAATTCACATTAGCTATTGATACTGCCAATGCCATGGGGGTTTTGGAGTTGCCTATCTATGCGCAATTTCCTGAAAACCTAACTGTCATCAATCTCTATAATGATCTTTCTAAACCTTTCCAATGTCATGAAGCCAATCCTCTCAAGCTTGATACGCTTGATGAACTGCGTGCCACCATCCGAACTACAAACGCTGATCTTGGTATCGCCTACGATGGTGACGCAGACCGTATCGGCTTCGTTGATGAAACCGGTGAAATTATCCCAATGGATTTGGTCACTGCTCTTCTCGCCAAAATTATCCTCCACAAACATCCTGGCGCTATCATCCTCTATGATTTACGTTCTTCACGCGCTGTCAAAGAAATCATCGAAGAAAATGGCGGGATTGCCAAAGAATGCAAAGTCGGACACGCCAATATCAAACGCCAAATGCGCGAAGATGGAGCTATTTTTGCCGGCGAACTCTCCGGACATTATTATTTCGAAGAAAATTCTTTTGCGGAAGCTGGTAGTCTGCCGGCTCTCCTCCTACTCAATTTGATGGCAGAAACAGGAAAAACCATCTCGCAATTGGTGGCGGACATCAGACGCTATCATCATTCTGGTGAGATCAATAGTGAAGTTGATGATAAGGACGCTCTCCTCGCCACGTTGCGCACCACTTATGCCGATGGACATCAACATGAGTTAGATGGACTCAAAGTTGAATATCCCGATTGGTGGTTCAATGTGCGCCCATCCAATACCGAGCCATTGCTCCGTCTCAATCTTGAAGCCAAAACATCAGAAATGCTCGCAGAGAAACAAGCGGAACTCTTGGCAATTATCCGGCACAAACAAACCATTTGACAAGCATTCTGCGAGAGAGTATTCTGCTGGAGATGATGATTCATACACACGACAATCTCAATGCAGTATCAAGCGTTGTAAAACCGCCCCTCTGGGCGGTTTTTTCATGGTCATCACACACAAAGAACACACAACCCACCTCTCTTCTTTGACAATCAGGAGACTGCTCATGTCTGTGACCAATCTGCTCACACATCAAGATTTGCTTGTATGGTACCAAGAGATGGAGAAAATACAAAACGTTACTGTAATGTTTTGTCCACTCATGGCACGCGTGCCTGGTCTCTGGAAACCAGGTATCATCCCGTGCGATATCGATGCTTCACGTATACAACATATACGTCTCGCCGGTCATTGTTTCCACGGTTCTACTTGTCTCCCTCGTGTCATTGATCCAGATGCTGTGCGTCCGGTCTTCAACGCTGTCTGGACACGTGGTACCAAACCATTCATCCCCTCTTTTTAAGTGGGGACTTTTTTTTAAGACACGAAACCGATACGTTCTCTGACCACGCGCATTTTTTGTTCCGCAAGAGCACGGGCACGCAGAGCACCGGCAGTCAAGATAACTGAGACCTCCGCATCAGAAATACTCGCCAAACGCGTCTGAAAAGGCGTCAAAAAATCAATAATAACTTCTGCCAAGGCATTTTTGAAATCTCCATATCTCCGACCGACATATTGTTGTTCAAGCGTCAAAGGCGTCTGTTGAGATAACAACGCATAGATATTGATGAGATTTTTGAGAGCTGGCTTGTCATCATGGTACACAATCTCTGATCCGCTGTCCGTCACGGCTTTTTTTATTTTTCTCCGTACAGTCTCCGCCGTATCAGTCAAGGCGATATAATTATATTCGGATGGCGCAGACTTAGACATTTTCTTGGTCGGATCATCAAGTCCCATAATTAATTGCCCTGTTTCGGAAAGTTTGCCTTCCGGAATAACAAATGTCTCTCCAAACCGCTCGTTGAACCGCCGTGCCAACGTTCGTGCCAGCTCGATGTGTTGCAGTTGATCTGTACCGACAGGCACCACTGCCGTGTCATAGAGCAAAATATCCGCTGACATCAAGACCGGATAATCAAAAAGCCCGACGCTCGATTGTGATGCATCTCCTTTGGCACTTTTGTCTTTGTATTGAGTCATTCGTTCCAATTCTGCCATACGCGCCACCGTATTCAATATCCAGGCAAGCTCAGTATGTTCTGAGACATGAGACTGCACAAAGAGCGTGCATGTTTTTGGATCGATACCGGAAGCGAGAAAGACCTTGGCAATCTCCAGTGTCTTTTGGTGAAGCGCTCCCGGATCTTGTGGTGTCGTAATAGCATGCAAATCAACGATACAGAATATCGCCTCATGATCATCTTGAAGTTCCACCCATTGCTGAATAGCTCCGAGATAATTCCCCAGATGCAGATTGCCTGACGGCTGAATCCCTGAGAAAAGTCTTTTTTGCATAAATAAAACACGCTAGCAGTTAATACGGATATTGTACCATAAAAATTAAATTTCCTGTCTGTAAGGTTGAGTTCTTTCTCAGGTACGATACCTGACATCTCAGTACGGTAGCCAAAAAATACTTTTGGCTGTTGAACAATAACGAGAACAAAAAAACTCCCCCATCCAAGGAGAGTTTTTTTAAAGTACACAAATTACACTTCTATAACCACTGGAAGTATCATCGGACGACGTTCCGTTTTGGTAAAAAGGAATTGTCCAATATTGTCACGCATCTGATTGCGGATCAGATCCCAATCAATGGATGTGCTTTTGGACGTATTGTCTTTAACTACTTTTTCCGCCTTGCGTTTCATTTCATTCAACAAATCAAAGTTTTCTTTGACATGAATAAAACCGCGCGAAGTAATCTGGACATTACCAATGATACTCTTGGTCTTGGCGTCAACAATGACAGTTACTACGACCATACCGTCTTGTGCGAGCATCTGTCTATCGCGAAGCACGACGTGTCCAATGTCTCCGATACCGAGTCCGTCGATAAAAATATAGCTGGTATCAGCTTTTTCTTTGAGCACTCGGGGGGTACCCTGTTCATCGATTTCCCACACACTACCATTATCCAAAACAAAAACGTTTTGTTGGGGAAATCCCATACGGTAGGCGATTTTGGCAGCCTCTTTGAGGAAATAGTGATTGGCATACACGGGCAAGAAGTAATTTGGTTGGACCTGACGAATCATTTCTTCCATTCCTTGTGCCGTCGAATGTCCGCCGATATGAATTTCCATAATATCACTGTGAATGATATTGTCGCACTTACGATACAGATTGTCCTTGAGACGTTGAATGGTCCGCTCATTGCCTGGGATAACTGAAGAAGAAAAAACGATGGTGTCATTTTTTTGCAATTTGATGAAACGATGGTTGTCCGTCACGATACGGGAAAGTGCGGCATTGAGCTCACCTTGCGCGCCCGTACAAATGACGACGACTTTATTGTCAGGATATTTATGAATATCATTGACGGTAATCAATGTGTCATTTTTGACCTTGATATATCCAAGCTGTTTGGCAACCTCAATATTCATCTTCATACTGTAACCTTCAAGCGCCACTTTCTTGCCCAGCTGTTCAGCATATTCAATAAGATAACTGATGCGACGAATCTGTGACGCAAAGGTTCCGATAATCAAACGTCCCGGCACCATCCGAATGAGATCCTTGAGATTTTGATGTACTTCTTGTTCGGACGGCGGTTTGCCTTTTTTGAGAGCTCCTAAACTCTCCAACATCAGGATAGTTGGGCGTGGCAGATCAGCAAGATGTTTATAGGAAATTTCTTTCTCCTCCAGTGGTTCGTTGGAAATCGTCCAATCCCCCATATGGATGACGGTCGCGACAGGACTGATAAGAATAATCCCGATAGCGTCCATGATAGAGTGTTCTACTTCGAAAAAACGTGACTCAAAAACACCCAGACGAATGCGGTCATCCAACGTTTTGACACGCACCATTTTCAACTGACTGACTGCTCCTTTATCCTGATCTTCCACTTTATGTTTGATAAGTGCCAATGTGAGGTCTCGGGCAATGACTGGTGGATAACCAAGCTGTTTCAAAAGAATAGGCGCCGCACCGATGTGATCCAAATGTCCATGAGTAAAAATCACCCCACGAATATTTTTCTCCTTACCCTTGAGATAATCGACGTTGGGTACAATATAATCAATACCCGGCATATCTTCTTCGGGAAATTGTAATCCGATATCAATGATCACGATATCATTCCCGTATTCAAAGACAGTCATATTACGGCCGACTTCTTCCTGTCCGCCAAGAGGAATGATGCGCAAACGTTTCTCCCCGATTTGCGGGACACTGATACCATTGTGCTTTGATTCCAAACGATGGGTTGTCGTTTGTGGAAAGCGTCGATTGTCTCGGCGTCCACTTTTTTTCCCACCCGATTTTTTTGCTGGACGTTGAGGGGTGCTTTTCATCGCCTCATTACGCAGGGGTTGAGCTACTGATTCGGTAGCACTTTGGGGATTGACGCGAGACTGCGGGCGGGCATGAAAAACTCTGGGAGCTTGTTCACGAGCCACGATGCCTTCAAATGCGCCAACTGTATGTGTTTGACCTTTTGGTGTGGAGACGCTCCGGTCTCCTGAAACTGAAGCATGGGTTGGTCGTCCCTGCTTCGGTTGAAACGAATGATTCGTTTGCATATTTTTTCTGCTTACTGGACGGATGCGTCGTTTGGTTGATTTATCAAAAATCATCCGAACAAACCGTTCCGTACACAAATTATTTATTGGAGAGTACCGCGAGAAGTTCATATTCTCCGTTTACTTTCCCGACGAAAGATGAATCTCCACCAATCAAGATGATGAGTGAACATTATTTTACGTTGTGCCGAAAGAGGGACTCGAACCCTCATGTTCTTGCGAACGCTAGCACCTGAAGCTAGTGCGTCTACCAATTCCGCCATCTCGGCTCCATGATATCGTACTCAAAAGACGTACTCCATGTCCATATACCGTATAGTAATCAAGCAAGTAATTTCTTCAATGCTTCCACTAAGGCGACTGGGGTCGGGTCTTGACCGTATTCCAACGCTAGATGATACGAAGTAAAATCGCTGAGCAAAATACTCATGAATACTTTAGTATATACGCTTTCTCCATCCATGTCAAGTATCTCTACTTCTACTCCTTGTGTGCGCAACAGTTCAGCCGTCATAGCGAAACGACGCAGATTACGCGGATCATCATCACGATCTCGCAACATCAGAACGATAAATTTGGCTTGAGGCAGGGTAAAACCAACCATTTCATTGTGATTCAGTTCCGGAAAAAAATTCCAAAAAGCTGGCGTTTTAGCGTTCTCATTGAGTTTGATTTTCCATACCATGGCGACGGACTTATATTTTGGTGTGGCATAGATGACTGGTGTCTTGCCAACCAATTTCTGTGAAAGTGCTTTCCCTTGCTCTTCGATAATAGATAATTGACTTTTTAACTGTTCCGCTTCTACCAAAAGTTGCGCTGTTGTATTTGGTACCAATCCCTGATTAACCAACACTTGAAACAATGCCCCAAAAAAATAGCCCGTGCCTACTCGAGGCTGAAAATCAGGATACGGGAGTGGCAATTTGATATGTGGTACATTGTTGGTTTGGCACATTTCTTCAATTTTTCCTCCGCTCGAAATACCAATGCAGGGCAAACCATGTGCCAGGGCTTCCGTAAAACTGGCAACGGTTTCTTCGGTATTGCCAGAATATGAGCAGATAAAATTCAAACACTCATGATATCCTTCTGGTGGTAAAGTATAAAAACGATTCTGATAAATAGCGAGTGGTTGCTGTGTTGGCGCTTCGGTACGAAAGAGATCATTCAGATATATCCGCAAAATGTTTCCCGGCAATGCCGATCCTCCCATACCAGAAATCATAACGGACGTAAAAGTGCCGGAAACACGAATATCTTTGGCAAGCGCGAGGCCAACACCGAGTTGATCTGGGCTGTCAACAAGCATCTGGTGAAAATCAGAAGGATCAAGAGGGTGGGACATAACTATGAAAAATTGCTTATGGTGTTATTTTTTTACTCTTTTTGTGTTGATATACCAATCTTTGATATGACTCAGACGAAAACTCGGTGCATTGATGCTCTGAACATCTACACCTTTAACACTATTATTCATCACATAGAGATACGAAGGGCTATACAAAAACACGGCTGGATTTTCTTTATATAAAATATCCTGAAATTTCTGGTATTGTTTTTGCCATTGTTCAGCATTCAATTCTTCACGCAATGTCATCAGTATATCATCCGCCTCTTTGTTGTCAAAAAGCGCAAGATTTAATCCTGGATCATTTTTCTGACTGGAATGCCAAAAAGAATAGGGATCCGGATACAACATCGCCGCTTCTCCAAAAAGCAATGCTGAGTATTCGCGCGGACGAATCACGTCACGTTGCAACTCAGAAGCCGATAGAGATTGTACTGTCACACGTGCTCCGATCTGTTCCCATTGTATCTTCAGAGCTTCTGCTGTTTTGAGCAGTTCAGGCCAATCTGGCACCATAATCTCTACTTCCAATGCCGTGCCATTTTTAAAACGCACACCATCATCACCACGTTTCCAGTCTTTGTCATCCAAAAGCGTATTGGCACGATCAAGATTAAAAGAACGTTTCGGATCATTGGCATCATATCCCTGCATGAAAGGCAGAGAAGAACTGTACGCCGGCTGACCTCTGTCAAACAATATTTCATGAACAATGCGCTCTCGGTCCGTGGCATCATTCAAGGCCTCACGTACAGTATCATCAGCCAAGGCCACACTCTTGGTCACGTTAAAAAAAACTCCGAAAAGACGCGGGATGGCGATTTCATATATATGCGTACTTTTACGAAATTCAAGATTCTGCAAACTTCCCGCACTGACTGAACCCATACCCATAATCTCTTTGCGTTCGTAGGCATCTATCAGTGCCGGTTCATCGGGATAAAAATGAAACGTTACACGGGTGATGTAAGGCGCTCCCTCGAAATACTGTTCAAAGGAACGCAATTTGTACGACAACATATTACCATTGGAATCCTTCTCAGAATCAAAAAAATAATAAGGTCCACTGCCGATGGGAGTCAAATTGTAATCCGCTAAAAGAAAATTTTCCGGACTGATATTCTCCCAAATATGTTTTGGAAGAATTCCAACGGTTAAATTGTCCAAAAATCTGACATAAGATTTTTTGAGAGAAAACGTCACCGTGTAGCGATCCAAAGAGGCCACATCCACAGAAAGCCAGCTAGTTCGTAGCGGACTGCGGTACACCGGATCCTGAATCGCTTTGATGGTATATACGACATCATCAGCAGTCAATTCTTGTCCATCGTGCCATTTAATACCTTGACGCAGAGTCACGGTATATAATTTTCCTTCATCAGTCGTCGTATACTCCTGAGCGATACTCGGCAAGAGCGCACCATGTGTATCGTATGCAAACAAACTACTATATATAAGACGAGACAAATCAGCGTCCGCACCACTCGTTTGTGAGAGAATTGGGTTGATGTATCGAGGTTGCGCCACAATTCCTTCAATATATTCACCTCCTGCTTTTGGCACTGAAACGGTCGAAGTGACATACAACGCACCCATCCAAAACACCAGCGATCCGATACCGAGCACGAGAAAAAACAATACTAATATTTTGTCTCGTGTCCTCAAGGCCTGAAAAAGTCGTCTCAGGCGCGGTTTCGGAGTATGCATAGGTTCTAAGATACGAATACGCGTACTTTACGAATTATAAGTGCCTTCATGCCCTGTTTTTCCAACTAACAAACTTTTCATTATTGAGGAATAAAAAAACGGACATTGAGTATCGCAAGGATGAAAAAGGTGAGAGCAAGTATAATAGCTGAACTCACAAAAAATTTTTCCATACCGCGCTTGGTGTAGTATCCGCCCATATCTCCCCCGAAGGTTCCACCCAATCCGGTTCCACGATTCTGTAAAAGAATAGAAAGAATCAACAATATACCGACAATCGCCTGGGCAATAAACAAAAAACGCATATCTGTGTCAAGGATTTCGTACGGATGATATTCTTCAAAAACAAGAGTATCATGCGGAAGCAATCAAAAAAATATTCTCATAATCTACCTGCTACAACTCTATCAGACTAACAAAAAAATGCCTTTTGGTCAAGTAAGAAATGATATTATACCATAAATATAATTTTTTTTCAAATATCTCTGCTATTCAACGCCCTTCTTCAAGAAAACTTTTTTCCAGAGAAAGTTGGATCTCATCTGGACGTCGCTGTCTTTGAGAGACGCTTAAAAGGAGCCCACAGGCGATACAGGTAGCGAGAAGAGAGCTCCCGCCATATGACAGTAATGGTGCTGGAATTCCAGTTACTGGTAAAAGCCCAATGTTCATGCCAATATTGATGGTGACTTGCACAAGCAACATAATCAATGTTCCGACCGCCAACAAATAACCAAAATTATCACTCGCCAATTCTCCAATACGTTTGATACGATAAAAAAGTGTCAAATATAACGTCAGAACCAAAAAAGCGCCGATCAGACCCAACTCTTCACCAATAACGGCAAAGATAAAATCTGTGTGTTTTTCCGGTAAAAAACTCAACTGAGATTGTGATCCATGACCAATTCCCTTACCAGACAGACCTCCTGAACCCACTGCAATAATCGCCTGCAATACATTGTATCCACTCCCTTGAGGATCACGTTCTGGATAGATAAAGGTGGTAATACGATCTTTTTGATACTCTGCCAACGTAAACCAACTTCCCACCACCAACACTAAACCTAATACCGCCAAGACAAGCAAATGTTTTAGACGCAAGCCTGATGCGAGAATCATACCGCCCCAAATGGCCATAAGTACCAAGCTTGATCCCAGATCAGGTTGTTTCAACACAAGAATAATAAGAACAGCAGACAAGATAAGTGATACGATGACGCGTGTCCATTCTCCCAATTCAGATTTTTTCTTGGATATAAAACTCGCCAAGAAAATAATCAGTGTAATTTTGGCAAATTCAACCGGCTGAATCTGCACTCCTCCCAAGGTAATCCAGCCAGCGGTTCCACGAATACTCGTGCCAAAAACCAAAACGCCAGCCAACACAAACAATGTTATGAAATACAGGGACGTGCTATATTTTTCAATATGTCGATAATCGGTAAAAAAAAGAAAGCCCATGGCCGATAGCCCGAGTAACGCAAAAAATGCTTGGCGCAGAAAATAATTAATCCCACCGCTGGATGACAAACTATATAGTGCTAAAAGGCCTACACCAAGAAGTAAGATGACAATTGCCAATAACACCCAATCCACTTTGAACAATGTACGTGACATATTCTACAAACACTCTCAATAGATACTATGAACTCCGCGCAAGTCTAAATATATCCCCCGCTCAGTATGCTTTTAGGGGAGATAATTCCTGATACTTCCCTGTCGGTAGATATTGGCGCACAAAATTATCAGAATGATACACATCAGCGTCCACTTCCATCTCCACCTTTTCTACCGTACCAGGAAATGCCGTTGGCCATACCAAACGAAAATCACGTTGTTCGTGAGCATTGACAGTACGCATCTCAGTCGTATTGAAAGCCAATGGCTTCCCAGTACTCTCACGCAAAATCACTTTAACCCGAATAGAACGGAAATCATACACACTCTCGTTGGACAACAATCCATATGCTTCACCAAAACCTGAACCAGAAGCAATGGGGCCATAACGTTTCTGGTAGATATTCAATACCGGCTTTTCCTGATACCCAGAAAAACGGGTCCACTCTACTTCCGTGACCTGTAGGGATGCGGATACTGGTGTGCCAGACGTCGACATATTGATTTCCAAGATATATTTTTTTTCCTGTGGCAAGATATAACTCGTTCCAGAACGAGTCCCCACAACAGCACCTGAAGCATCTTTGAGTGCCAACGTATACATGAAAGACGAAGCACCCAATTCATCATTCGGATTATACACCTGGCTCAAAACATCATATTGTCCTTCACCAGCAGGCACGAAAGCCAATTCCGTCACTTGCATTTCAGTGCCTATCAATGTTTCTCGACATATCGCCTGACACACACCACCACAATCTATTCCCTGTTCATTTTGATTTTTAATAGCATCAAAACAGGTTTCTGTCGGCTTGAAAAAGAAAAAATATACACTCCCTATCAGCAAAGAAAAAAATATTCCGTAGGTCAATATGATGACGGATCGCTTCATCGTTCTAGATACTACCATAGACAAGAATATTCAATGCTCTTTATCAGTATAGCATACAATGCGACAATAAGACGATCACTCACTCAATGTTAGTAACCTATTTTTTCTCCGTTCTTCCTGTTTGAACACCCAAAAAACAAGGGTTTCTTTTTTCTTCTTTTTCGTTTCAAAACAATATTCTCGGCACTGTCCTACTCTTGCCACCAAAGGCTACCATCGGAGCTGTCAGGCTTAACTGCTGTGTTCGGTATGGGAACAGGTGTTTCCCTGACGCTAGAAGCACCGAGAATGCTGTCTTGAAATGATGTCTTTTTTTGTCCCCTCATCTTGTATGCTGTTTCAAACACTCTTCACTGTTAACCGCACGAGAAAAAGAAAGTTGATTAAATTTATTAGTACTACTCGACTGAATCCCTCTCGGGACTTACATCTGTAGCCTATCAACCTAGTCATCTTCTAGGAAATTTTCTACGGATAAATCCGTAGATGTTGCCTTATCTTGAGCTTGGCTTCCCGCTTAGATGCTTTCAGCGGTTATCCTACCCGAACGTAGCTACCGAGCAATGCTCCTGGCGGAACAGCTCGTACACCAGAGGTTCGTTCTTTCCGGTCCTCTCGTACTAGGAAAGAGTTCTCTCAAGCAACACACGCCTACAGCAGATAGGAAACCAACCTGTCTCACGACGGTTTGAACCCAGCTCGCGTACCGCTTTAATTGGCGAACAGCCAAACCCTTGGGAGCTTCTCCACCCCCAGGATGCGATGAGCCGACATCGAGGTGCCAAACCTTGCCGTCGATATGGACTCTTGGGCAAGATCAGCCTGTTATCCCCAGGGTAACTTTTATCTGATGATCTTCCACACTCCTACGAGTGATGGTCGGTTCACTAAATTCTACTTTCGTAACTGATCGACTGATCGGTCTCTCAGTAAAGCTGACTTATGCTTTTGCGCTATCAGTCCGATTTCCATCCGGACCTAGTCAACCTTAGTAAACGCCTCCGTTGCTTTTTAGGAGGCGACCGCCCCAGTCAAACTACCCACCAGGCACTGTCCCCCGACCAGATAATGGACGTGGGTTAGAATTAAAATCTCTGCAGGGTGGTATTCCACTTGTTGACTCCATTTCACCCGAAAGCGAAACTTCATAGTCTTCCACCTATTCTCGGCAACACAAACTTTAATTCAATACCAAGCTATAGTAAAGCTCCATGGGGTCTTTTCGTCTAGCTGTAGGTCGACGGCATCTTTACCGTCATTGCAATTTCACCGGGATGTTCGTTGAGACAGTTTCCAAGTCGTTACACCTTTCATGCGGGTCAGAATTTACCTGACAAGGAATTTCGCTACCTTAGGACGATTATAGTTATCGCCGACGTTCACTGGCGCTTCGGGGATTGGCGTGAACCGCTCCCGTTAACGTTCCAGCACTGGTCAGGTGTCAGCCCCTATACTTCCCCTTACGGGTTTGCAGAGACCTGTGTTTTTGGTAAACAGTCGCTTGGAAAACTTTCGCTGCGGCCGACCTTACGATCGGCAAGGCATATCGCAAACTTACGCCTAGCTTTTTTGCCGAGTTCCTTAACGAATACTCTCCCGTTCATCTTAGGCTACTCGCCCAGTCCACCTGTGTCGGTTTGCGGTACGGATACTTGTATACGAACCTTAGAAGATTTTCCTGGCGTTCCGCTCCCATATCTTCATTTTACCGTAGTAAAACTTCGTCAATTTCCATCAGACTGGTGTCGCACGGATTTGCCTGTGCGACGTCTTCAGAAATCAAACCCCAATCCAATAAGGGGCACATGGTACAGAAACGCGTCTCTCCTTCGAATATACAAATAGTTCAGGAATATTAACCTGATGTCCATCGACTACGCCTTTCAGCCTCGCCTTAGGACCGACTAACCCTGGGATGATCACCATGGCCCAGGAAACCTCGGACTTTCGATGTGAGGGGCTCTCACCCTCATTGCGGTTACTCATTCCAACATTCTCACTTCCATACGCTCCACGGTCGGTCACCCTCCCGCTTCAGTGCATATGGGACGCTCTCTTACCACTGTATCTTACGATACAATCCGTAGCTTCGGTACTGTATTTAGCCCCGTTACATTATCGGCGCAAAGACTCTAGATTAGTGAGCTATTACGCACTCTTTAAAGGATTGCTGCTTCTAAGCCAACCTCCTAAGTGTCTCAGAGTCTTCACTTCCTTTCCCACTTAATACAGATTTTGGGACCTTAGCTGACGGTCTGGGCTGTTCCCCTTTTGTGCTCCGAGCTTAGCCCCGGAGTACTGACTGCCTTGGTACATACCACAAGTATTCGGAGTTTGGTTGAAAATCCTACGGCGAACCGCGAATTCTCATCCAGTAGCTCTACCCCTCGGGTACAATTTACAAGACGCTAGCCCTCAAGCTATTTCAGAGAGAACCAGCTATTGCCAAACTCGATTGGAATTTCTCCCCTACACACAAGTCATCCCCTCAAGTTGCACAGTGAGTGGGTGCGGGCCTCCACGTAGTTTTACCCACGCTTCACCCTGCTCATATGTAGCTCGTCTGGCTTCGGGTCTAGTCCACGCGACCTTGGAGCATACACTCAAAATCCTTTTCACATTGTGGCAAAAGGATACTCAGTGTATGCTCCAGGCGCCCTATTCAGGCTCGCTTTCACTCTGTCTCCGGAATTCATCATCCCTTAGACGGCCACGTAAAACTAACTCGTTGGATCGTGCTGCAAAAAGCACGCGGTCACCCTGAATAAACAGAGCTCCCACTCTTCGTTAGCATGGAGTTTCAGTTCTATTTCACCTCCCTTATCGGGATGCTTTTCACCTTTCCCTCACGGTACTAGTTCACTATCGATCTGAAGCAATATTTAGCCTTGGAAGTTAGTGCTCCCGGATTCAAACGGGGTTTCTCCGGCCCCGCCCTACTTAGGAACTTGTGCATCAGTGTATTTTCGTTTTCGTGTACGGGACTATTACCCCCTCTGGTGATTCTTTCCAGAATCTTCCACTAACAAAAATACAGTGACCCCGATCGACCGAGTCCACAAGCCCTGCAACCCCACACGAGCAAGCTCGGTGGTTTAGGCTATTCCGCTTTCGCTCGCCACTACTGACGGAATCTCTATTGATTTCTCTTCCTCCTGGTACTAAGATGTTTCAATTCCCAGGGTGCGCTACCGTATCCTATGAATTCAGATACGGTTTTCTGCCTTCTGGCAGAAGGGTTTCCCCATTCGGAAATCCCCGGATCAAAGCTTGGTTGACAGCTCCCCGAGGCTTATCGCAGCCTCCTACGTCCTTCATCGCTTGCTTCAGTCAAGGCATCCACACCATGCGTTAAGTAACCTTCTTTGTTCTCTTGTCCGCAAATATTCCATTTTCCTATCTTGCGATAAAAAAATGAAGATACTCACGGACAATCGGTTAACAGTGAACAGTGCTCAAAAAGCCTATTCACTATTGAATTTGCTTGACCATTACATACATTTTAGACTATTTCGAAACAATCGGATTGTTTTCCGCTCCAGACAATCATTGGTCATTTCGAAAAAGACATAAATTGTTAAGGCGCTTCTGCGGAAACAAAAATCTCCCCCTGGGAGAGACTACTATCTCTTCACAATACGCTAACTATTACACTGTAACGAGAATATTCATGCAACAATAACGAGTCAGAAACGGCTTATAATTTATTCGATTGTTTTCTCGCTTGAGAATATCAGGATGGTTCTTTTTTCTCTGTCAAGACTACATCGAAACACTTTTAGCTCGTACTATCTATAATAGAGAATCACAGGAAACTTGTCAACCCCTCAACAATCACTGCGAGACAGGCATCTTTTCTATTGACAAAAAATCATATTTTTTCCTTTATCAGAGCAGAAAAATATACTTCATAAAGTCCGTTCTCACCAACATCAAAAAATTGGCTTCCACTACTTTTGCGGGACTCATTTTTTCCGTATCACTTTCTGTTCATTTACACTTCTTTTTTGACATAATGTAAACGATGCAAAGCGTCACTTGTTTTTGAACAAAAATGATCCTCTTTTACCAAATCAGCAAAAGATGGAATTTGACGCAATTGTTCTGTCACTATCGCATTAGCCGAAGAAACATACACTTGTTTTTTGTGGCGATGAAACTCTTCTACGGCCTCAGCCAGCATCTCACTTCCCTCAAAATCCAAATTGAATAAATCACGCAAACGAATGATGACGCTCTGCACGTTATTGGCACGTGCCAAATGACGCAGATTGGCTGAATGGTGTTCGCTATCGATATAACCCAAAAAACCTGCAATACTGTATGTTACGATAGGCATGACCTGGTCGTGTGGAAGACGCAAAATCCTAGCAGCCCGACTTTCTTTTTTGGTGCCGTCTTCAAAATTCAAAATAATGTCAAAACGTCCATGACTCACTCGATCCACGAACAGAAAAAGTGATACTAAAGCGCCTACCAAAACACCTAATCCCGCATCCTCGAATACGGTAATAACGACAACAAGCATCGCAACAAAAAAACTTGGTTTTTCTCGATGCCAAAATTCACGGATTTTTTCCATCTCAATCAAACCTAAGGCAGTGTTCACCAAAATCGCCGCCACGACCACTAGTGGCAAGAAAGCGAAAAACGGCAATACTGCAAATGCGATGATAGCAGTAATGATGGCAGCAAGAGTTGCTGAAAAGCGATGTGTCGCTCCTGCTTTGATATTGGCACCAGTCCGAATAAATACTCCTGTCGCGGGGAGTCCGCCCATGATACCACTCCCTAAATTAGCTAAGGCTAGACCCAAAAGCTCACGCTGACTTGATGACTGTGTCTTGGTGATTTTGTCACCTATCTTCGCCGTGATGAGTGTTTCCAGAACAGCAATCATCGCTACGACACCCGATACCTTGATAATAAATTGCCAGGCATCATATGAGACCAATAATTGGGCAAATGTTCCCCAAGCAACGGGTAGAAACAGTACGCCTTCAATATCGCCAAATTTATCACGCAAAGATATGAAATCTAAAGATGGTAGAAAAGTGGTTTCCAAAAAACCGAATATGATACCCACTATCGCAATAGGGATCACTGCAGGCACAATCTTGATAAAATGTTTCCATAAAAGAATGGCGACCAAGAAAACAGTAAATGTGAGTACTGTCAACATATCAACTTCAGCGGTGTGTTGTAAAAATAATTGAATATCTCCCAGAAACGTTCCTGTGCGCTTGAGAGCAGACAATCCGGTTGCATCAAACAATTGGGAAGACGCGATAAGAATGGCGACACCGGTCGCAAAACCATACATCACACTAGAAGGGATGTAGTACAAAAATCGGTCTGCTCCGACAAGCCAAATGATTAAAATAATCACTCCGGTCACTATGGCGATAAGAGGGAGAATCAAGGCGCCCAACTGAAAAGGAGCATCTAGTGTTGCCGTAAATAAAATGGTTGTCAGGGCCCCAGCTGCTCCGATAACATTATAATGACTCCCTCCAAACACACTCGCAATCAACGTAGCCCAAATACCAGTGATGATACCAGGAAGCGGACCGGCGCCAGAAGCGATAGACAAAGCGATAGACAAAGGCACAGAAATAAAAGCTACTGTCAAACCAGAACGCCAATTTTCTCTGATTTTTTTCAAAAAAGATGCACTCGTCTGAGTCATAAATAATAAAGATATTGATGGATAAAAACAATACAATGTATACTACAAAGCGAAAGAAGGATGAGTGGTGCGTAACACACACTCATCCACAATAATGGCTACAGGATACCCTTGTTGATGTACTTCCATGACAACAATTGAATTGATGTTTCACCAGAAGGAGACGTCATCTCCGTATTGATAAAAATGGTCGGAAAAACGGTGAAGTGTTTTGTCATATCAGCACTCAACAACGCCTGTTTGAGATGTCTGGCACCAATCGCCACAGATCGGCATACCTCTTTGAGTGTCATTCCCCCAGAAGCACCACAGGGAGCATGCGCTCCAAACACCACAGCCCGCAAACCAAAATGTGGAATGCCGACATCTTGCAAAAATTTTTGAATTTCCATTATCCGTGCTGGCACTTCATTTGGCAACATGCCCTGTGGATCAAAGCGCAGTCCATATCCAGGTAATGACCAGATAGACAAAGGACCCGAGCGATTCAAAATCCGAATCTTGTGTTCCTGCATTGCTGGATCAGAACACACCAAGCCGAGTGCCTTACCTTGTAAAGCGTATATCTGATGCCCATCACATTCCGTCAGGAGTCCTGTACGGACAAGATCTTCCACGTCAGCAATAGGCACAGATCCAATCGGATGATGTCCCATGTGAAAAGAGGGCACATAGATACTGGCAGACCTTTCGTCGCCAACCATTGATACGGCATTTTCACAACAATTCATTTTCAAACCCCTGTATTGTGCAAAGAACAAAGAGTGGAGACCCACTCATCAAGAAAAGATACTTCATACCTGTATGAAGTTGAGGCGTGTTCCAAAAAATACGCTCCTCGCCGAACATTTTTCAACAAAAAGCAAACCGTTTCGAACACCATTCTACCATACTCTTATTTCCAAAAACGGTCAAGAGTTCTGGTATCAAATCTTTCACATACTATAGAACACTCAAACATTACGTGTTGTGGTGCCCAAAAAAGAACAGCGGGAAGTGTTGCCCGACTCTGCTATGGAGTTGTTGGTTCTGATGGCGATGGAGCCGGAGGAAACAGCGGAGGTGCTGGTTGGTTGGTTGGTGAGACAGCAGAAGTTTCCGGTGCCAATGCTGGTGCAGGAGTCGAAACAGGAGGTGTGATTTCCGCAGAAGAAACATTGTTAGCCTGTTTTAAATTACCCGTACCATTACGCACATTCGCAATAAACTGCAGTATCTGTTCACGAGTTTTACTGAAAGTGCCTTCGTCTCCTTCTGCAGAGATATTGGTGAGAATGTTTTCATATTCCGCAATGGCGAGATCATTTTTCTTCTGTGCCTCATACAAAAGCCCCAGACTCAAACGTACATCAATCAATTTATCATTCACGCTGAGGATATCTTTGAATATTGATTCAGCCACTGTCAAATCTCCTTCCTTGGCACGTAACTGATACAACACACCAGCGTTATAACGATAATTCAAATTCTGACTATCAAGAAAAACGGCCATTTTCGCACTTTCGATGGCTTGATCTATTTCTTGTAAACGCGCCAATACGACAGAGAGGTTATAGTGAGCTACTGACAAATCTTTTTTCTCTGCAATAGCAGTTTCAAACAATGTTTTTGCCTCTTGATAACGCGTACTCTGATCCGCACCCTTCATCTTGTCACCTTCTGATTTTTTGATTTGTCCCAATTTCAAAGAATACAATGGATTATGTGGCTCTAATTCTAAGGCTCGTTTATACAAGACTTCAGCACTGGCTAATGCGTCACTCGCATACAGTCCAGCATTCTCATACAAAAGTCCCAATAATTCCACAGTCATTACATCATTGGGCATAATTCGCTTAGATATTTCCCCAGCATTAATCGCTTCACGCACATATGCCACAACCGCATCTGTATCCCGTGTATCATCGGGTTTTCCTGCTTCCATATTGGCAAGTGCCATATATTCTTGTCCCAAACGAGTATAATAATGACCCTCTTGCGGATAAATTTCGATAGAGCGCGATAACACATTGACTGCATCAAGACTCGGTCCATTCACAGACATGCGCACTGCCTTGCCAACAGAGACATCTGCCACAAAAACTTTCCCCATAAAGACAAACAAAAACGCTACACCTGCGGACACAACCATAAAAATGAAAGCAAGCGCAAGGGCGAATTTTGGAGATGTCTTGAAAGACAGTTGAATATATCGCTCTTCAGTGCCACTCTCCCACAACAGAACTCCGAGAGCAAGTGTCGTTAGTAGTACACCGAGCGCAAGCAACGTTCCATTCATCATCACCGACATACTAGCCAGAAAAAACATCACACTGACTGTCCAAAGACCGAGTGATGCTACTTTGTTTCGCTGTCTGTCACTTGTCAATAAAAAGAAACCCACTGAAAGCGCTGAGAGCCAAAGTAGCATAAACAAGACCGTTCCGATAACGCCGATAGTCGAAAGCATTTCAAAAGGCATACCGGACCCCTGATAGAAACGCAGTGTATACAATGAATTTAAATTGTATTCTTGCGGACGAAACAAAGAGAAAGCATAGCCATAATTTGCCG
Organism: Minisyncoccota bacterium; assembly: GCA_051306005.1. Classification (GTDB taxonomy): domain Bacteria; phylum Patescibacteriota; class Minisyncoccia; order Moranbacterales; family UBA1568; genus UBA1568. Next base: position 51,878 of record JBPPMJ010000003.1, on the reverse strand, counting down.
GTCCTGTGCCAGTCAGAAAATTTTCCTGCAAGGCATCCTTGGCAATCTTCCAAGAAAGATTGATGTTTGGAGCCACTTCAACTGGCAGTGTCACACGCACTAAATTGTTTTGTCCAATCATCAGAAAGGCCAAAACGATAATAAAAACGGCCATGGGAACCCACGTCCATTGTTCAGCGGGACGGACTACCTGTGACAGAACATATACGAGAAAAAAACTCAGCCCCCCGATAACCATGATCCATGAGACAAATGAGTAAAGCGCTAACAATAAGAATAATGCCAAAAGAAGCCCTAATAAGATTATTGTCACCCCCACGGCACGCATTTTTTTGGAAACACGCGTATCAACCTTCCACAACAGAAAGGTGCCGAGCATGAAAATCGGGATCAAGAAACCCAGGAATATTCCAAGTGCAGATATACTTCCCATGAGGCTCATGGGTGCAATACGCAGTAATGCTTCCGGCAGAAAAGTCCATTTCATGACCACCAAAAAACTCCATACGGTCACCAAAAAACCCGACATCAAAAATGACCAGAACATCCAATAAAAACGCTTGGGATTGAAATGACTAAGTACAAAATAATATACCAACACAAACGCGGTGACTGCAATCACTCCTCGTGACGGATCACCAAACGATCCCCAGAAGCTATGCCAGCGATCGACGGAAAAAAAGGCGGTTACAACATAAAAGAGCCAAAACAAGAGAAGCGGTATGTCCAATGGTGTTCGGCGAATACGCATTTCTCCGACAACGATGCCTTTGGATGCCCATGCCACAACACCAATCAAAAGCCAGAAATAAAAATATATTTGCTTTTCAAAAACAATTCCCTGAAAAGTGAGGCCAGTAAAAAATAACGGTAATCCAAAAAACAAGGCCACCAAACTCACTGAAACAACGCCTTCTAAAAAACTCGCGGTCTTGGAATGATGGCCTGCGACGCTACTCCTTTGTATTGTATTCGGTCCCTTGAAATCGGTGTGTACACCAGTGGTATTTTGTACCGGTGTGTCTTTTGGCAAAGTCTGCGTTGATGACGACAGATTCATCCTTTCTTTAAAATGCACAAATGACGGCTTTTCAGATATCATACATTATCAATACGTTACAAGTAATAACTACCCCTCCTTAAAAATACTTTAAATATAGTATAAAGTATTTTTTCAAAAATATCAAAATATTACCTAAAAGAAGCAGTGCAAAGCCTTATGGCGCACTTAATATATCCAATACTCTGCATAGTGATGCTCTGTTTCATTGTCGTTTCTAAAAAAATGTTCCTTTAGACGATTGTTCAAAAAGAAAACACCCCGTATACTATGATAAAGGAATGTTTGATAAAAAAATAATACACTCACTCGATTTATGTCTTCAAAAAATAATGCGCATACTTACGCTGTCATCATGGCCGGAGGATCGGGCACTCGACTCTGGCCATTGTCACGCAAGCATATGCCCAAACAATTCCATGCGTTTATTTCACAACAAACGATGATCCAGGAAACATTTCAACGAGTGGCGCGCATCGTACCAAAAGACAACATTTTCGTTTCTACAACTGATCAATACCAGGCACTTGTCTTGGAACAATTACCTGAAATAACACCAGCCAGACTCATAGTGGAACCACAGCCACGCAACACTGCCCCAGCCATCGCACTGGTCGCCGCGACGGTCGCCAAAATCGATCCCGATGCCATCGTGGCTACCATCGCCTCGGATCATGCCATCGAAAATCCCGAAGAATTTGAAACGACCCTTCGAGTCGCCTATACGACGCTCATGCAATATCCGGACAAGTTAGTCACGGTCGGTATCAATCCCACACATCCAGATACCGGACTGGGTTATATAAAAATGGGGAAGGAATTTGCCACCATTGAAGAAAAACGCATTTTCCATATTGATGCGTTCAAAGAAAAGCCTGACCTCGTCACGGCGGAAGAATATCTCTCCAATTGGGAATACCTCTGGAACGCAGGCTATTTCATTTTTTCCGCCAGACAATTCGCGCAATGGACTCACAAGTTGACGCCTGAGTTGTATCAAGTCATCACCGATCTTACGGAAAGTCTGGATCAATCACTGGAGAAACGGAGTATGCTTTATGCACACGCACGCAATGAACCGATAGACACACTCATCGTCGAAAAACTCTCCGCAGAACAACGTTTGGTCATTCCAAGTGCGCTCAGATGGAGTGATGTGGGTAGCTGGAGTAACTTACACGCTTTCCTTCAAGAAAAAAATGGCACGCATATGATTTCCCGCGGTCAGCATATAGATTTTGACAGTAAAAATATCTTGATATACGGGAAAGAACGGCTCGTGGCAACCATTGGTCTCAAAGATTTAATTATTGTTGACACAGATGACATCCTGCTTGTAGCACATCGTGATGATATTTCCGCCAATGTCAAAACGCTTTTGGAACAACTCAAAAAAACAGATAAAAACAATTTGCTGTAAATATAAAAAATGCGATCTCTCGTCAAAAACAACTTTCACACATAACTATCCTCTACTTTTCCAAACGACGCAATAACCCATCCAGATCTTCTGGTGAGTAGTATTCGATCAAAATTTTTCCACCCTTACCAGAAGAAGTAATTTTGACTTTTGTACCCAAAATCTGTGTCAGATGGTCCATCCGTTCCACAACATCCGGATGAAGGTGCGTCGTACTGCGTACATGGGGCTTGACTGCGATACTCCGCACCTTGACTTCCGTCTCCCGTACTGTCATTTCCTCCTTTAGAATCAAATCAAACACAGCTCGCTGTTTCTCTGGATTTTCAATGGAAAGCAATGCCTTGGCATGACCCTCGCTAATCTTCCCCGATGCGACTGCGCGTTGAATTTCCACCGGCAAATGCAAAAGACGCAGTGTATTTGCCACTCCACTTCGACTTTTGCCCATCTTTTGTGCCACCGCTTCCTGATGCAAACCAAATTCATCCAAAAGACGCAAATAGGCTTTCGCTTCTTCAATCGGATTGAGATTATGACGTTGAATATTTTCAATAATAGCAAGTTCTAATTTCTGCTGTTCCGTCACACTTCGTACTACGACTGGCACTGTCCGCAAGCCCAATTTTTTTGCCGATTGCAAACGCCGTTCCCCAGCAATCAATTCATAGTACTCCCCCACTTCACTCACAATCAAAGGTTGCAAAATTCCATGCTCCTGAATGGATGACATCAATTCCTTTAATTTGTCCTCATCAAAATGCATACGTGGTTGATGTGGATTGGGAACAATCTTGTCAATCGGAACTTCGAGTTCACTTGCGTGGATCACGTGCGGAAGAACCGTCGTAGGTACCGAGACGGAAGCTGTTGGGATACTGACCGATGCAGATGGAGAGAAAACGGGGTGCTTGATCGTTTCCGCATCTTGAAAAGGAGAAGAATTACTCTGATCATCCACGAGTTTCTTTGGTGGTATGAGTGAAGCCAAACCACGACCGAGTCCATACTGTTGTGCCATAAGATACAGAAATCAAACAATTATAAAACTTTCAACTGTTTTCGTTCTTTTTCGTCACGTTCCAAAAGTTCCCGTACTACCCCCTTATACGCTCGAGCACCTTTGGAAAACGCATCGAAATCAAGGATGGATTTACCAAAACTTGGTGCTTCCGCTAAACGCACCGAACGAGGAATGACATTTTCAAAAACTGGTCCAGGGAAATGCGCACGGACCTCCGAAACCACTTGACGCGCCAAGCGATTCCGCCGATCATACAGCGTCAACAGTGCGCCTCCGATACGCAATTCCGGTTGGAGATGTTCACGAACCAATTCGATGGTTCCGAGTAATTGACTCAAACCCTCCAATGCATAATATTCTGTCTGTACAGGAACAATCACCTCATCACAAGCTACCAGGCCATTAATGGTCAAAAGACCGAGTGATGGTGGACTATCGATAAGAATATAATCATAATACGCACGTACTTGACGTAACACACCCTGTAAACGGAACTCTCGACGGTCAATGTGCACCATCTCCACTTCGGCACCCGCCAAATCCTGAGCTGCAGGGATGATATGCAATCCCTCTGTTTCCGTACGCAAAATAATTTCCTGTGGAGAGAGCCCAAGAATCATCGCATGATACAGATTTTTTTCCAGACCTCGTGCATTAATCCCTAATCCTGATGAGGCATTACCCTGCGGATCAAGGTCTACCAAAAGCACCTTCTTGCCCATTTCAGCTAGATAACGTGCAACATTGATAGTCGAGGTTGTTTTGCCTACCCCGCCTTTCTGATTGATAAATCCAATAATTTTTGCCATAGGTCAGTCAATGAATAACATGCACGACAAACAAAAAATCTTTACCACAAACAATCGGAACAACGCACATATCTTGTTGATCATCATTTGTCTACTGTATAGTATAGTCCATTGACAAATGATTATCAATTTTCTATGCTGTTTTTATGCTCTAGTCGATGATTATGGCTTAGAAAAAAGGCGACGCATATTGCCGGGATGGTGGAATGGTAGACACACGGGACTCAAAATCCCGCGATAGCAATATCATGAGAGTTCAAGTCTCTCTCCCGGCACCAGAATAGAACAATAACCTTTTCAAAATCGCTGACAATGTGCCACGCGCGAAGCGCATGATGAATCAAAACTAAATCGTACACTCGACGAATCGCCTCGCCACCGCCTCGCTTCACTCGGCAACCCAAAAAAGAAAAATGTCTCTTGCTTTTCTGTATTTCGCGGGGGTGGATTTTTCTAAAATGGAAAGGACATTTTTCTTTTCGGGGTTCTGCCTGTAAAGATATTCGGGCAGTGTGGCGGGGCTTCAATGCGAACTCGGCAAAGCAAAACTATTTTCTGGGGATTTGGATTTGGCAAAACCGAGACTGAATTTCCCGCGCGGAGGAGGGGTCTGGGGAGGAATCCGTGCGGGCTTCTGGGATTTTTTTGGCGTTTCGCGCAACAATAAAAAATTCCTTCTAAAGATAACCTTGCCACCTTTCAAAATCTTGTTCTGTCGCGTTTAGTAAACTATTATCGTCAACAATTATTTTTCTAGTATCAGGATTCATACTAGACAATGCTGATTTTAATTTTCTAAATTTGTCAGGTATTGATTGCAATTTTTCTTGGATAGCTTTTTCTTGAGGGTCATTACTTTCTTTTTTATTCATTCCAAGTTTTTCTAAAACCTCGTCTAATTTAGGGCCTTTATAATGTTCTCCATATTTTTGTTCAGGGTCGTGTCGTCTTTTTATATCTTCTACAACATTCATTTGTTTAGCACCATAAGATAAGATATGAGACATCCTTTCTCTGTCTTCCGCATCAACTGCAGCTAGCCATTCTTTATCATTTTTATAATCTGTTCGTTTGCCAGCGTACGTTGTTATATTCGCATCTGGATTATTTTCAGGATCGGCTAAGCTCATATAATATGCAACGGTTTCTAATTTTCCAGATAAAATTGCGTCTTGAATTTTTGGTATCCAATCTGGGCCAAGATGTCGCAATCTGTTTAGAGTTTCCTCTGGTCCTAATTGTTCTCTAAAGTAGGCAATAATTCTGGGGTCTAAAGAGACTCCGGCTTGATTTTCAACATTAGTAGGTGTGCTAAATTGTTGCTCTAGGCTTTCAACATGTTTCTCGCTTTGTTCAAGAGACAACTCAAGCTCTCGGCTTTCTTTTTCCGCTCCAACAATTTGGGACTCTGATTCAATAGCCTGGCCTTCCGAAGTCGGTTTTATTATCTCATTATCGTTTGGTTTTTGATTTTCAATTCCCATATAAACTGTCCTTTATTTTCTTGATTTTTAGATTTTCAAGAGACCATTTTAAGAATTCATAAAATTTAACTTTTTCTGAATTTTTCCATAATTGAAATCTCAACTTTTCATTTTTATGTTTCAATTCTTGTTCTTGTGGGGTTTGTAAATTTTGCATAATAAATATTGAAAAATTCAATAGACTTTTTATGAATAAAGTTTTGAACCAATTTCATTACACTTCTTTTGGAATGCCAAAATTTCTTCATTTTCCAATACCCCCTTACTTTCCCAATAACTAATTCTTTTCTCCAAATCTGCGTGCCACGATTTTGCAGAAGCAATATCTCCACTCTCGACGAATTCTTCTGTTTTCTTTAGCACATTATTTATTTCAGCTCTAGGAATTTGAGCGACAATTTCTTCGACTTCAACCTTAAGGGCGGACACATCAATACTCGCTTCCTCGGCTTCCGCTAAAGATTTTCTCAAATCTTCATACACCGTGTCGCCATAAGTGAGTTCACCGGTCAATGTTTTGCGCGCAGTGTCTTTATAGAAATTAAGTTTCTTAATTTCTCTTGGTTCCTCGACACTATTTTGGGGAGATTCAAAATTATTCATATTTATTTGGAAATTATTTAATAAAATCATCATACCCTAAAAAAGAGAATTGTGGAAATTTTGCATATGCGCGAAACGCCAAAAAAATCCCAGAAGCCCGCACGGATTCCTCCCCAGACCCCTCCTCCGCGCGGACAAAATGCAAAAACAAATTAGTCTCGGTTTTGCCAAAATCCATATCCAAAAAAAATAGCTTTGCTTTGCCTCGACCGCATTGAAGCCTCACGCACTGCCCGAATATCTTTACAGGCAGAACCCCGAAAGAAAAAACACTCATTGCATTTCTGTTTTGGCGGAATTCTGAGCAGGACTTTTGGTACGCGGAAACTTTTTTTGTGTTGACCTGTTCTAAACAAGCAGAACGACAGGATTGATTTCTGTTTGATTTCACTCTGGTGTGCCGGAATGAAGAATAGGAAGCGATTTTGCACGAACATTTTTCAAACGGAAACTGGGCGAATGAATCAGTCCCGCTACTGGTTTTGAAGAAATTCGGGGCGAACAGGAAATACAAATTCAATTCTTATATTATTCCTCTGGCGGTATCGGAAAGCTCTGCATTATTGATTTTCGCATTCATCTGAGCACGTTCGGATTCTCTCTCAGTTTTGAGCTCAGTGAGTTGAATATCCCTCATTGTAATGTATTGATAATGATAATCTCAGTGAGTATGACATGAATTGCATTCATATTAGTTGTTTTTATTTTCAATTTTTACATTACAGTCCACTCTTGACTGACAATTGACGTTGTGCCAACTGTGTCACGTGACGCAAGAGACAAGCAATCGTTACTGGTCCTACTCCGCCAGGCACAGGTGTCAAAAAACGTACTTTTTCGGCAGTATCAGCGCGCTCGACATCACCCACGACGATACCATCACGCCGACTAATACCACCATCAATAACGATGGCGTCATTTGCCAACATTTCGCTGGTGAGTGCGCCAGGCACACCGAGTGCGGTCATTATTACTGGCATACGACGAATTCTTTCTCGTTGTTCAGAAGAGAGAGATGAGTACAGCATATACTCTCCGCGCACACCATCCAAAGCTAGTGCGCGAACCATTACTTGTCCAAAAAATGCCGATTGTACCAACACACAACCAAGTGTTCCTGATACGATATTGCCAGTAGAACGCAATAATTCAATCATCGCCAACGGAAAAACGGGACAATCCTCATCAGAACCAGCCAAAAATCGTTGCACTGTTTGCGGATGAAATCCGTCCGCATCTTTGCGGGGATCTATCCGTGCGATGATAGTGTCTGTATTCAGTCTCGCAGGCATAGGTAACTGTACTATAATCCCATGAATATCCGACCGACTGTTCAATATATCAATACAGCTTATAATCTGCTCTTCGGAAACGTGTGCGTCAAATAAATATTTTTCAAAATGTATTCCCCTGGCTATCGCTTCCTTTTCTTTGAGACCGACATACAACTGCGAAGCCATATCTTCTCCAATCAAAAGCACCGCCAAGCCAGGTCGAACACTCATGGTCGCCATATTTGTTTCTGTCACAGAGAGAATCTGTTCCGCTACCGGTTTACCATACAACCATGCCATATGCTCAAGTCATTCATGAATGAAAATACCTCTCTTTACGAAAGAACCAAAACAAAAAATAACAATGCGATAATAATGCGGTATATGCCGAAACCTATGAACGTGTGCGTTTGAACAAAACGCAAGAGACCCCTGATAGCGATGATGGAAGTGATGAAGGCCATTATAAAACCAACACTTAAAAGAGAAAAGTCGGCAGTAGAAAAGAGAGCAACGCTTTTCATCAAATCAAGAGTCGTCGCCGCCACCATTGTCGGTACCGCCAGTAAAAAAGAAAATTCCACAATAGCAACACGTTTCAGTCCCAAAAATCGTCCGCCAAGAATCGTTGCTGCTGCTCGTGACACACCTGGCACTACCGCCAAAGCCTGAAAGAGGCCAATCAAAAAAACAGTACGGTAAGGAAGTATCGCTAAGTCTTCTGCGTCTTGTTCCCGCTCTTTGTGCCATATTTCAAACAAAATGATAATGATGCCGCCGATACCAAGCGCCAACACGACGGTCAACTCAGATGCAAACAGCTGACGAATGGAAGCATAAAAAACTCCGCCGATACCGATTGCTGGCACCAGTGCCACCATGATGCGCTTCATAATTTCCCATTCCAGAAACAGCTGACGAAAATACAAAACAACAACCGAAAGAATCGCTCCCAATTGAATCGATATCTGAAACGATTTCAAAAAATCCGTTTCTGGCAAACCAAGTATCTTTGCAACCAAAATCAAATGTCCAGTGGAAGAAATAGGCAAAAACTCCGTTATTCCTTCCACGATACCAAAAATAATAGCGTCAATTATTGACATGAGAATGTGTTAAAAAAGTGTCGCTGCCGGTTTCTGCTCCACTAATGGGGCATGCTCTATTTTGGCTGATTCTAATAACTTTTTGTTCCCATGAAGCTCGGCAATATATTCCCAACTGCGAAACTCAGGGTAACGTTCTAACTGCTTTTCCAAAATTTCCACCGTTGCGCGCACATCACCGGCACCCGTATGCGCCTGTATGTGATCCTTTCCGCAATACAATTTGTACGCAGCAGACAGATTGCGCGGAGCAAACATATCGCGCGCTTCCATTTTATGATATAGAATCTTGGCATCCAGTATTCTTTTGGCGCTAAAATCAAAACCTTTACCCACGCTAGCAAACTCTCCGCGCAAAAAAGGTAAATCAAAACCAATAACATTAAATCCACCCACATCCGCATCTTCAAACGCACTCCATAACTCATAACACAGTGTCACGAAACTCGGTGCATCCGCCACATCAGCATCATGAATGCCATTGATACTACTCGAAACCTCTGGAATGGGTTTGCCAGGATTCACCCGCTGACAATATGCGATTACTTCACCGGAGGGCAAAATTTTTTCATATGCTATTTCAATAATCTTGTCTTCTCCGATTGTTAAACCAGTTGTCTCCAAATCAAAAATGATCAATGGTCGTTCCAAAGGTAGATACTCCACGATCGTAGTATACATATTCTTCATTTCCAAAGAATTACTCATATATTGTATAGAACTTACTCCCTTTTGTCACTATTCCACGGTAACTGACTTTGCTAAATTGCGTGGCTTATCGATATCGTAACCACGTTCCACAGCGACAAAATAGGCAAACAATTGTAAAGGTATGACAGTCAACAATGGTGTCAGCATCTCAATGGTCTTGGGAGTCCAAATACTATCCGTTGCCTTGTGGGCAATGGCGGTGTCATTTTTAGTGGCAACAGCAATAACTCTCCCACCACGCGCCAAGATTTCTTCCACGCCACTCATATTTTTCTCATGGACACTATCTTTGGGCATCACGATGATAGTAACAGATTGTGGATCAATAAGAGCGATGGGTCCATGTTTCATTTCACCAGTTGGGTAGCCCTGCGCGGGAACATACGCGATTTCTTTAATCTTAAGCGCCCCTTCCAATGCATTAGGGAAATTATATTTCCGTCCAAGATACATGTATTGAGTTTCATGAGCATATTTTTTGGCAATTTTTTCCATTGCTTTCGAGTGTTTGAGTATCTCTGCCATGGAGTGAGGAATTCGTTGCAATGCTCGCGCGATACGTTTGCCGGTCTCCAGAGACATGTCTCGTTTTCGTCCAAGATAAAGCGTCAACAAAGTTAAAATAGCTAACTGTGACGTAAACGCTTTGGTAGAAGCGACAGAAATTTCAGGTCCAGCGTGGCAATAGACGCCAGCGTCAGTTTCACGAGCAATGGTAGAGTCAACAACATTAACAATACCAAGTGTCAATACACCCTGCGCCTTGGCCTCTCGAATCGCTGCCAGTGTATCCGCTGTTTCACCAGATTGCGAAATGGCAATAACAGCCGTGTGCTTATCCAATAACGGTTTACGATAACGAAATTCTGATGCCATTTCAACTTCCGTCGGAATATGTGCATACTCTTCTAACATATATTCTCCAACAAGAGCGGAGTGGTATGATGTCCCACAAGAAACAATAATGATTTTCTTGATAGTTCGCAAACGCTTCTCAACATTCCGTAAACCACCGAGATGTGCCTCCCCCTCTTTTACCAACAAACGTCCGCGCAGAGCATCTGCAAAGCTCTGAGGCTGTTCAAAAATCTCTTTCAGCATAAAATGCGGGTACCCGCTGTGTTCCACTACCGTCTTATTTTGATCAAAAGCTGTTTCTTTTTTGATTCGCGGAACATTGGCAAAAGATTTGATGATGTAATGGCCATCTTTGATTACAGCGATTTCTCGATCGTCCAAATATACAATGCGTTTGACTCTACCAGCCATCGCTGAAGTGTCGGAGGCGATACATAATTCCTGATGCCCGATCCCAATGACCAACGGACTGGAGAGACGTGCCACCAAGAGCATATTCGGTTCCTGTGCCGAGAGAGCGACGATACCGTATGCGCCACGTAATTGTTTGAGCATTTTTCCAAATGCATCCTCAAAGGACAAGGTTTTCATAGCCTCTTCTATGAGGTGTGCAATAACTTCCGTATCCGTTTCTGAACGAAAATGATGCCCTTGTTTTTCCAATACTGCTCTCAGTTCACGATAATTTTCTATAATACCATTGTGGACGATGGCAATATTACCGGTACAATCCGTATGTGGATGCGCGTTTTTTTCTGATGGTTTACCATGTGTCGCCCAGCGCGTATGCGCGATACCTATCATGCCGTCTATTTTGCGACTCATTTTTTTTTCCAGTTCCGCCACTTTTCCTACCGCTTTGATAATGGCGATATGAGGAGATTTTTGAGCACGCGTCAATCCATTTCCAGATTGCATGATAGCCATTCCAGCACTGTCATATCCGCGATATTCCAAACGCCGCAGCCCTTCCAATAAAAAATCTGAAGCTGGTTTATTGCCAGAATATCCTACAATACCACACATATATGTATTCATTTAATAATTTACACCTGTAAAACACTTCATTTATTATACCCAAAAATCTGGAGTATTTCATGGCAATCCCGCACGACAACAGTGCCATAAGTACTCTTTATATCCGTATGTCGCCCCGAGGTACGCTGTATCAATATTGTTTTTATCATCGGCAATGCCTGCTTGACATCCTCAACAAAAGACACACGATCATCTACAAACCACGTCTCCTCTCCTTGCGAAATGCTGGTTGCACAAATGGCCTCCGCCTTACTTCCTTCGGTAACGATAATTTTCTGTGTATATAACCCAATGCCAGTGCCTAAAATTTTCCGATACTGGAAGTCTGAGTCACCAAAGGATATGATAATGATTCGTGCATGTTGTCGTTGCAGTATCCTGAGAAACTTTTTCACATCTGGAAACAAAAATGCGCTCGTATTACTGAGATACTGATTCAATGCCGGTTGTAAGCCATCCTCAATCACAAACTGTTCTTGCAGAAGCATCATATGTTTCTCGCAAGAATACGCCCATCCCTGCGCGGTGTTATTTTGTTTCATTGATTGATATGTTTCTGTAAAGATATTTCTTGGAATGCCATGTTCTGAAAAAAGAGCTTGCAAACCTTGATAAAAGGCGTGCGTATCAAAAAGACAATCATCAAAATCTAAAAAAATATTCATAGTACATACTGAATCAAAAATGCCTCACCTGAGACGATATCTTCCGGTGTCCCGACCGGTTGCCATGCTCGCGCACGCAACACGGTCACAGGTATATCCTGGGCTAACAATGCCAATGTCTGAGGCAAGCCATACTCAGTTTCAGAAATCTTGACCAATGGATATGAGAAAAAATATTCATTCAAAAGATAGGCGCCAGTATTCACGAGACCAGCGGTTCGTCCATGCGGACGTTCGGTAATACGCATCAAATGACCGGTAGTATCAGTTTCCAAAAGTCCATATTGCTGAGCATCAGTCACGGCAAACCCCAACACCGCGATGGATTGTTTGGTTAAGCACGCAATATCATCTCGGTGATACAGATCATCTCCCATCATCACCACACAAACATTCCGAATCATGCTCCGTATGAGCATCATCGCCTTGCCCGTACCATCCAATGGAACCTGAGAAACATAACGCATCCGCCGGCCCTGCCATTCATTTCCGAAATAAGTGCTAATTTGCTCACCTAAGTATCCGATCACCACAATCACTTCATCAATTTCTACAGGCAACATGGACAATTTCCATTCCAAAATCGGCTTACCATGAAGAAGAATCATCGGCTTAGGTGTGTGTTCGGTCAATGTTTTCATCCGAGTACCGCGTCCAGCTGCCAGGATCACCGCTTGCATAAGAAAATAATATCAATATTTTTTTCTCCGGTATATTTATCTCAACTCACCACGATATTCAAAATCTTGTCGGGAACAAATATTATTTTCCGCATAGTTTTGTCTACAAGATGTATTTGTATTTTCTCATCCTGCAGAGCCCGTGTCTTTACTTGCTCTTCCGATGCACCCACACTGATAGGCAACACCATCCGCACCTTTCCATTTACTTGTATGACGATGTTGACAGTTTTAGCCACAATCTTTGTCTTATCCCACTTAGGCCACACAGACAGAAAAAGAGATTTTTTATGCCCTGCTTGCATCCACAGTTCTTCTGCTATGTGCGGAGCAAACGGTGCAAGCAACACAAGCAACGTTTTGTACTGAGAGAGAGGTATGGAATGTTTCTCCAAAGCATTGACAAGAATCATAAGCGCACTCAGTGCGGTGTTAAACTTGAAGCCTTCGATATCCTCAGTCACCTTTTTGATGGTCTGGTGCAATAATACAGTCAATGAAGCATCTGTTTTCCCTGTCCGTCGATATTCCATCTTCTGTCCCAGACGCCATACTTTTTCCAGAAAACGCCGTGCCCCAACCACTCCATCCGTATTCCAGGCAATTGACTGTGTAAAAGGACCCATAAACATTTCATAGACTCGAAAAGCATCTGCTCCAAATTCAGCTATGATATCATCTGGATTCACCACGTTTCCCCAACGCTTGGACATTTTTCGTCCATCAGTGGCCAAGATGAGTCCCAAAAATTCCAAACGTTTAAATGGTTCTCGCGTACTCACAATACCTTGATCATAGAGAAACTTGTGCCAAAAACGCGCATAAATTAAATGACGTGTCGCGTGGTCACCACCCACATACACATCCACAGGCATCATCATTTTTTCTTTTTTTGTACTCACCAGAACCCGTGTATTGGATGGATCGATAAAACGCAGATAATACCAGGAAGATCCAGCCCATTGGGGCATCGTATTTGTTTCTCTCTTGGCAGGACCAGTACATTTTGGACAGCGCACATTGACCCACGAGAGAATATCTGCCAGTGGTGACTCACCCGTACCAGTTGGCTGATATGATTTTACTGATGGTAACCGTACTGGCAAAGCATTCTCCGGAACCGGCACCACGCCACACACTGTACAATGAACGAGGGGTATAGGCTCTCCCCAATACCGTTGGCGAGAGAAAACCCAGTCACGCAGTTTGTAATTCACACGTTTCTTACCCATTTTTTCTTTTTGCAACCAAGTTGTTATTTTGGTACGAGCAACCACAGACGTGAGTCCGGAAAAGTTCCCAGAGTCTACCAGGATACCGTCATCCGTGAAAGGCCCTGTTTTTTCTTCTACAAGATGGGCTTCTGCGTCAATAACGCTGGTCAGGATTTCTAACTGATATTTTTTAGCAAACACAAAATCCCGTTTATCATGCGCGGGTACCGCCATTACGGCCCCAGTACCATAAGATTTCAAAACATAATCAGCTACAAACACTGGTAACCGTTTTCCAGTAAACGGATGGACTGCTTCGATACCTTCAAGTAGTACGCCTGTTTTTTCTTTAGTGAGTCCTGTTCGCTCTATATCAGACTTGCCAGCTGTTTCCTCTCTATATTTCTTAACCTGAGAAAGATTGGTAATTTTCTTTTCAAGCGTATGGATAAGCGGATGTTCTGGAGCCAAAACAAGGTAGGTACAACCAAAAATCGTATCCACTCGCGTCGTAAATACCCGTATTTCCTCTTCGGTATCTGCAATACAAAACACTATTTCCGTTCCCTCTGAACGGCCAATCCAATTTCTCTGCGCTTCTTTGACGCCTTCTGGCCATTCCAAATTCTGCAAATCACGAAGCATTTTGTCGGCATAAGCGGTAATCTTTAACATCCACTGACGCATCGGACGTTGTTCTACCACGCTCTCACAACGCTCACATCGTCCCTGATCCACATCTTCATTAGCGAGACCAGTTTGACAAGTCGGGCACCACTGGATCGGTTCGAAAGACTGATAGGCCAATCCTTTTTTCCATAACTGTAAAAAAATCCACTGTGTCCAACGATAATATTCCGGATCAGTCGTATTTATTTCTCGTTCCCAGTCATACGTGCAGCCGATGCGTTGCAATTGTTTTTTATACGTCGCAATATTTTTTTTGACGGCGATGGCCGGATGCACGTTGTTCTTGATGGCATACTGTTCAGCTGGTAAACCAAAAGCGTCCCATCCCATCGGATGCAACACTCCGTACCCTTGCAGTTGCTTAAAACGCGCATACACATCGGACGCCACAAAGCCTCGCGGATGACCTACATGCAATCCAGCACCAGAAGGATAGGGAAACATATCCAGTACATAACACTGCCGAGAACGTTTGTACTGACGATATGTGCCTTGCCGTTCCCAAGTTTTCTGCCACTTCGTTTCCAATGATTTCGGGCGGTACACGCGATTCATACAGACCTTTCTATGACATT
The DNA here is from genome assembly GCA_051306005.1 of Minisyncoccota bacterium. Lineage (GTDB taxonomy): Bacteria > Patescibacteriota > Minisyncoccia > Moranbacterales > UBA1568 > UBA1568. Next base: position 36,667 of record JBPPMJ010000003.1, on the reverse strand, counting down.
ACCTCCTTACTGTATCGTATTTCAAGCTTTTGTTCAAGTAAAAAACAAGCCTGAGCAAGGTTTATCAAGAAGATCTTTATTGTTCACTGGTTGAATCTTTGCTCTCTGCCAATGCCTTGGCTGTAATATCCACTACTTTCTGTGGCGTCGTGATAGATTTTACGAGATAGTACGTAGCACCCCCAAGTTCACTCACTTCCTGAAACATATCATCATGATCGACATTACTCAGTATAACCACAGGAATCTTTCGAAGCTCTGTGTCCTGGCGTAAAATCTTCAACAATCCAATCCCATTCAGTATAGGCATTTCCATATCCAACAGCACAATGTTCGGCCGTGTTTGCTTGATAATCTCCAATCCTTCCGCACCATTTACTGCTGTCACAACTTCAAAGCCTTCTCGCTGAAATTTAAGACGATAAATATCTCTGATATCTTGATTATCATCCACAATACACACAACCCACTTAGCCGGCAAAGCAGTATCCATAAAAAGTCATCCTTAACTGAATACATAAAGTTTTATCTGACATAGATATTGTACATCACACACTGATAATTGCCAAATCTTACTCATCCGAAGAGTAGAGGAACTGTTTTTTACTATGATGTTTACGGACTACTTTAACGCGCGCCCATTCTCGCTCCAAAATAATCGCTGTACGAGCATATTCTTCCGCATCCAATTGCATCGCACTCTGATTCAATATTTCCGCATTGCGACGTGCTGTTTCCGCATGTTCCCTATCAATTTCTTCAACTCGTTCGGCGGTATCTGCCAGAATAACCAAGGTATTTTCATGAAACTCCGCAAATCCACCGGAAACAAACAAACTTCTTTCATCACCGTTTGGATCCATGCGCAACAACAATTCGCCTGGTTTGAGAGCGCCAATATAAGGCATATGTTTCGCTAAAACAGTCACCTCACCACCCTCAATGGGCAAAGTAACTTGATATACCATCTCTTCCGTTACAATACCCTCTGGCGTAACGATTTTTAACTGCAACATACAACGTGCATAGTTAATACTATCGCGAAGCAATCACTTCATCAATCGAACCCTTCATATAAAATGCCTGTTCTGGAATATCATCCAACTCACCGGATAAGATACGCTCAAAACCGATAATAGTTTCTTCCAGTTTCACGTACTTTCCAGGTGCTCCAGTAAATTGTTCTGCGACAAAAAATGGTTGTGAGAGATATTTTTGAACCTTGCGGGCACGGGCAACTGTCAATTTATCATCATCAGATAATTCTTCCATCCCAAGAATAGCGATGATGTCCTGCAGATCCTTGTAACGCTGGAGAATTTTTTGCACTCCCTGCGCTACCGCATAGTGTCTATCTCCGATTACTTGCGGATCCAAAATGGTGGAACTGGAATCCAACGGATCCACCGCGGGATAAATACCCAGTTCCGACAGAGCACGCGACAGAGCCACCGTCGAATCCAAATGGGCAAACGTTGTCGCTGGTGCCGGATCCGTCAAATCATCTGCCGGCACATACACTGCCTGCACGGATGTGATAGAACCTTTCTTGGTGGAGGTGATACGTTCTTGTAAACCGCCCATTTCTTCAGCCAAAGTCGGTTGATACCCCACCGCAGAGGGAATACGTCCAAGCAAGGCTGATACCTCTGAACCTGCCTGCGTAAAACGAAAAATATTATCAATAAAGAATAAGACGTCTTTCCCTTCATCGTCACGGAATGATTCTGCCATTGTCAAAGCGGTCAAAGCCACACGTTGACGTGATCCTGGCGGTTCATTCATCTGCCCAAAAACCAATGCGGTCTTTTCCAACACACCAGATTCTTTCATTTCGTGATACAGATCATTACCCTCACGAGTCCGTTCTCCCACACCGGCAAATACCGAATATCCGCTGTGCTCTTGAGCGATATTGCGAATCAACTCCTGAATGACTACGGTCTTCCCCACACCAGCACCACCAAACAGCCCCACTTTACCACCCTTCATAAAAGGACAGATTAAATCGATGGACTTGATGCCCGTTTCAAACACTTCTGCCTTCGTTGACTGTTCATTAAAAGATGGTGCAGAACGATGAATGGCACGTCGAACATCAGTCACAATCGGTTCTGCATTATCGATTGTGTTACCCAAAACATTAAACATTCGTCCCAAGACCGCTTTCCCAACCGGTACGGTAATCGGAGCACCTGTCGCTCGAACATTCATGCCTCGACGCACGCCATCCGTCGTTCCCATTGCAACCGCACGCACGCGTCCGCCACCCAAATGCTGATGCACTTCTACGATGAGCGTCTCCTTATCAGATAGCACTACTTCCAACGCATCAAAAATATTGGGTAAGATCGCAGATACCTCCGTCTGTGTATCAGCGTAGACAAATTCTACATCAACTACGGGGCCGATGACTTGAATAATTTTACCTATCATATGCATATTATTGCTTAATTACAGAAAAATATCGAATACTTATAAAATAATTGAAAAACGAATGATAACTTGAAAATCAACGCGTGACCGCTGCCATACCAGCGGAGAGCTCGGCTATTTCTTGGGTGATTTTTGCTTGTCGTATTTGATTATACGTCAATGTCAAATCTGAGACCATATCCTTGGTCGCATTAGTCGCATTACGCATCGCCATCATGCGCGATGCTTCTTGAGAAGCGTTGGATTCCAAAATAGCATGATAGAGTCGCATTTCCAACAAGTACGGCACCATCCGAGACAACACGGCATGCGGAGATGGCTCAATGATATATTCAGCTGTCCCCATCTGAGGATGAATTGAGGCGTCCTCACCGCCCATCTCATCTCTGGCACTCGCGGTATCCTCCCACGTTACTGGCAAAATATTTCGCACACTTACCGCTTGTGACAAAACAGATAAATAATCCGTGTAGATCAACACGACGCGATCGATGCGTCCTGAAATAAACTCTTCCAAAAGAATACGTACAACAGGACGCATATTCTCCGTTGTCGGTGCTGTCAAAATATCAGAAAATGAAGCAATAATTTCTCCTTCCAAACGCCGAATCATATCTTCTCCTTTTTTACCGATGGTCACAAAAGATTGCTTGTATTCGCCGTCTACTGCTAACAAACTGCGTAACCGTTTGGCGACTTGCGCATTAAATGCTCCACAAAGACCACGATTGCTCGTTATAACCACATAGAGCACGCTCTTAACTGAACGTGTTGCCAATAATGGATGATGCTCTTGTCCATTGACATTCTGTAACTGACTCAACAGTGTCATAACGCTTTCTGCATAAGGGCGCAGAGCCGATACCGCTTGCACCGCTTTCCGCATTTTGACAGCCGAAATCATCTCCATAGCACGGGTAACCTTGCCTGTTCCCTTGACTCCCTTGATACGACTTTTGATATCACGCGCTGAAGCCATATGTTATTTAATATTCAAAAAATTCTTCTTGTACTCCGCCACATGCTTTTTGCACAACTCTTCTACTACTGGAGTCAAGGCTTTTTCTTGAATAATCGCTTCCAAAACCGCCTTCCCTTCATTCTCCAAATAGACAATATATTCTCGTTCGAAACGTCCAATATCCTCAACCGCTATCTCATCCATATACCCATGCGTCAACGCATACAACACTGCCACTTCTTTTTCCACTGATAATGGCGCATATTGAGGTTGTTTGAGCAGTTCCACCGCACGGCGTCCGCGTTCAATCAACGCGCGAGTTTTCTCATCCAAGTCCGAACCAAATTGAGCAAATGCTTCCAGCTCACGAAACTGAGCAAGATCGAGACGAAGTGTCCCAGACACCTGTTTCATTGCCTTAATCTGTGCTGAAGAACCGACACGAGAAACTGATAGACCAACGTTTAATGCTGGACGGACACCTTTGTAAAACAAATCCGATTCCAAATAAATCTGCCCATCCGTAATCGAAATGACATTGGTGGGTATGTAAGCGGATACGTCTCCTGCCTGCGTTTCAATAATAGGCAAAGCGGTCAGAGATCCTCCTCCATTGTCTGCGTTTAGTTTGGCACTACGTTCCAAGAGGCGTGAGTGCACATAAAATACATCGCCTGGATACGCCTCACGTCCAGGTGGGCGACGAAGAATGAGAGAAATTTGACGATAAGCGACAGCGTGTTTGGAAAGATCATCATAAACCACCAACACATCTTTTCCATGATCCATAAAATACTCCCCCAGCGCGCAACCAGCGTACGGCGCAATATAAGAGAGCGCTGCCGGATCTGAGGCACCCGCTACGACGACGCTCGTGTATGCCATCGCTCCACCACGAGTCAGTTCCGCCACGATCCGTGCGACTTTGGATTCTTTCTGCCCGATAGCTACATAAATACAGATTACATCCTGTCCCTTTTGATTCAAAATAGTGTCGATAGCGATAGCGGTTTTGCCAGTCTGACGGTCACCAATAATGAGTTCGCGTTGTCCGCGTCCCACTGGTATCAATGCATCAATCGCCTTGATACCTGTTTGCAAAGGCTGATGTACTGATTGACGAGTAATCACGCCTGGAGCTATTTTTTCCACTGGATACAAAGCATCTGCCTGTATTTCTCCCTTGCCATCAATAGGGAAACCAAGAGGAGAGAGCACGCGACCGATCACACCATCACCCACTGGAACAGAGAGAATCTTTCCTGTGCTTTTGGCGACCATACCTTCTCGGATATCATCGATATCACCCAGCAACATCACGCCAATCTCTCCTTCTTCCAGGTTCAACGCCACACCAATCGTACCGTTTTCAAACTCCACCATTTCGGATGCCATAACATCAGACAGACCAGAAAGGCGGGCGACACCATCCCCCACTTCCAAAACAGTACCTATCTTTTCCATCTTTGGCTCAGCATGAAATGATTCGATGCGCTGTTTCAATTCCTGAATCAAGGGATTACTCATATCACGTGTTCTTTAAATGGTTAGGAGTGATGTTTTCAGTTGTTGTGTTTCTCGGACAAGCGTCATATCATACACCACTTCATTGGTACGAAACAGCGCTCCGCCAATCAATCGCGCATCGACATCAAAACGTACCATCAATACTTGACCAGGAAAAAGTTGGTTTGCTTTGGTCGTTAATGTGTGGCGCGTCTCTGGACGAGCAGGATGTGCCGTCAGAATAGTTACGGCAAGTTGATTTTTTCGATCAGCTTCTCTTTGTTCCAATCCCTTGATAATGGCTGGTATATCCCGTAATGTCCCCGTCTGACGCAAAAGTCCCCAGAAATGTTCCGCAATTTCTGACACTCGATCTACCGAAACATCATCAGTCAATTCTGTCAAGGCTTGAACATATTGTGAGACTGTTGGACGCATGCAGGTACATTTTATGAATCAGTATATCTTTCCGCGGAATGAATAGCCCTCACAATCATATCGGCATCTTTTATTGTATCCACTTTTTCCTTGAGAATTTTTTCCAATGAAAGGGTGACTAATGTTGCCATTTCTTGTCGTGCCTCTGTTAACATTTTCCCTTTTTCTTCTTCAATTTTCATAAAAGCTTCTTCTAACAAGCGGGCTGTTTTTGTTTCTGTCACACTTAAACGTTCTGCATCACGTTTTTGCGCAGATACTTCCGCGAGTTGTATGATGGCACGTGCCTCGTCACGCGCCGATGCCAACACTTTTTTCTCTTCCGCCTCTATAGCCAACAGCTTGCTCTGTGCTGTCTCAGCATCTTTCAGTCCCTGTTCGATACGTTCAGTGCGTTGTTCCAAAAATGCGAGCATGGGACGGTAAGCAAAACGACGCAATATCCACACAAGCACCAAAAAATTAATGGCTTGAGCCAAAAACAATTTCCAATCAATACCGAGATTTGCCAAGGCTTCCATACGCAAGACCATGAATAAAAAACAGAGAGTATATGACAATCAGGAGAAAGTATGATTGACTGTTACTATTGCTGACATGCACCTTAACGGAACAAAATCATCAAAGAAACTACCAATGCGTAAATAACGATAGCTTCCGTGAAGGCCATGCCCAAAAAAACCGTAGTTTGGATTTTTGGCTGTGCCTCAGGATTGCGCCCGATAGCTTCCAACGCTTTGCTGAACAAAATACCCATACCAAGACCAGGGCCAAGGGCTCCTAACCCGATAGCAAGGGCAGCAGCGAACATTCTTGCTGATTCGACATCCATACTCATAATTCTGTATAAATATTTAGCTTATTCATTATATTGTTTTTTGCTTCTTTTGTCCAATGCACCGTTTAGATGATATTGTCTTTCTCAGTGCTCCATCGGCGTCATAGCTGATTTGACGAACATCAGTGTCAAGAGTGCAAAAACGGTTGCCTGAATAAACCCAACTGCAATTTCCAGAAAAACAAAGGGTAGTGGCACGAGATACGGCGCGAGATGCAACATAACAATAAGGAGTACTTCTCCGGCAAAAACATTACCGAACAGACGAAAAGAAAAAGACAGGATTTTGGCAAATTCACTCACAAGTTCCAAAAGTCCCATCATCGTACCGATGACATACGGTTTATGCAAAGGACTGACAAAAAATTTTTTGCCGTATCTGGTCACTCCAAGCGCCACGATACCGCTCCATTGCACTGTAAAGACAGCAATGAGTGACAAGGCGATAGTAAAATTGAGATCTGCGGAAGCACTACGAACAAAAGGAACGATGGTAGTAGCATGGCCATCCCGTGCATGGACAAGGCCGATCGTACCAGCACCCGGCAAAAGCGCTAGCCAATTAGAAAGTAAGATAAAAAGAAAAATGGTAGCAATAAGCGGAAAAAATTTCCGTGTTGCTTCTTTGTCCTGTAAAATACTGTCCATAAAGGAAAACAGTCCCTCAAAAACGATTTCTACAATATTTTGTAGTCCCCGTGGTACTATTTGCAATGCTTGACGCACTCTTACGAGCAACACTATCAAAAAAAAGCTCACTAAAACACCGATGAGCAAGGCATTGGTGATAGGCATTCCTCCGATACTCCACAATTTTTCTGCAACGATGGAAACTTCCATAAATATCAATCAGCCATCTCAAAAAAACAGCTTATCATTCAAGAAAAGCTATCCTATTGTATCAAGATATACGAGGAACGTCAATTTCTTCTTGCTGGGAACTCTTGCATGATGAATCTTATTTTGGTCGTGTTTCAGATAAGCATAAGAACTATTGATATTGACAAAAAATAATATTATGATATAATGAAAAAAGATTTCGGCAGTATAGTCTTATTCAAAAGCACGCGTTCTTTAACAAGGAGAATGGTCATGAACACAGAATCCCTGTTACTTTTCTCTGGTTTTTTTCTCATTTTTTTGTCCAGTCAATACAATGCTCAGATTGCTGGATACGTCTGGGCAGATACCAAAATCATCAGTGGGGTATCGCGTCTCTTGTTCTGGATACCGGCGATGATTTCAACAATAGGCTTCACCTGGAGTGCATGGATACTCATTCCCATGCTCTTGGGCTGGACACACCCTGCGCTCCATCTCACAAGTGGTGCTATATTGAAAGCCAGTATCATCATTCTATTCGTCTCTCTTGGAGTGATGAGTGTTGGTATCTGGATCAACGCCATTCTCAAATCTTGGCGTGAACACAAAAAAAACATTACAGATGATGAATGGGTCCAAGTGTATGAAAAACATACATCAATGAATATAATGCCACTATTGGGCAACATACACGAAGATTTTGATTTACCATTCAAGTTATTGCTCTCTTTGACGCTCGTATGGGTATACGCTTTAGGGGTTGGTCCCATAATGAGTTGTCTCATAATCAGAGGCACTGCCAAACAACAAGCAAAAAATATGCTCGTCAAATCCCAGAACATTCAAGAGCATCAGGTCACAAAAATACTACCGAATAAGAAATATGATCGTTCACAAAATACCCCGTTATTCCAAAAAAAATGTCGAACACATCTACGGCTAGTGGTTAACAATACCACCAGCCGAACGAAATAAGTTCGGATTTTCAAGCCTTGTACAATTCTATTATTGCACAGGGCTTTTTTCTTTTATTGAAAAGGAAATTGCGCTTCAGATAAGGATGTGAGGAGGTATTGTTGCTTTTTTTCTCTGTTTATGCTTTTATAGTAAAGTATCGTGATAGCATTGTTCACGATGCGTTCCTTAAACCAGCCTTTGCAAGGAGAGTTTTCATGCCAACGGTGTATCTTTTGATCAGCCGTCAGGTGGGTTGTCCAGCTCACCTCAACTTTCTCAAAGAGTGTGAAGATCGGAAAATACAGCTAGTCTCTACTGCGAAGTTACGCAAGGAGACACGCCCCGATGCTTCCGGAACAGTCTTTAAAAGGACGTGCAGAGTGATGCGCACCCTGCTCAGTGAAGGACACAATGTTGTCTTTCATGATATCAAACTGATCCACAAGAAGTACCGGCAGGAGGTTCTTCATGAGCTTCGGTTATGCAAAAAACTCACAACTCATGGCATCATAATTCAAAAGTCTGACGAGGTACGATTCTTGGAAGAAGAACTTGATGCTGTTTGGTGGTGGAACACCAAAGGCACCATGATGACCGGTGGAAGTGTTGGAATCCAGGCATACTCCGCCTCGGCATCTTAAAAAATTGGGCTTAAGAATACTATTGCAGTTGAGGGACTGCGTTATCAAAGCCCTCTTTTTTTATTACAAAACAGCCTTTGCAAATACATGGGCGAAACTCTGTGTTACCGCCTGATTGAAATCTGCAAGAGAGCACTGCTTGAAACGACAGACAGTTTCTGCAATAGACATAACATATGCCGGTTCATTCCGTTCACCACGTTTCTCTTGTGGGGCAAGAAAGGGACAGTCTGTTTCCACAAAAATCCTGGTCAATGGAATAAGTGACACCACTATTTCTGGATCATTTTCAGTACCCGCTAATGCTTTTTTGATCGGGTACGTGATGGTGCCGGTAAAAGAGAAAAAAACTGGCGCTAATCGGAGAAAGCGTCGCGTAATATCTACGTTCCCCTGATAACAGTGCAACACGATTGGAACCATCTTTCGTACAGTGGTATACAAATTTTCCAATATCATCAACAAATCCTCATACGCATCCATAGTACCGAATGTGGGACGACAATGGACAATAACCGGTAAATGCCATTCCAATGCCAGACGTAATTGAGCACACCACCCGTATTTTTGAAGCTCTTTGCGCTGATTACTCGTCGGAAATTCTTCACCGCGCGTGAAATAGTCCAAACCACATTCTCCTATCGCGATTACTTTTGGGTGCGAGACTAACGACGATAAATTTTGTACAAAATAAGTAACATTTGCTTCGTCTGTCAGCGTATCCAAAAAATCAGGATGAAGTCCAACACTCGCGTACACTTCTGTATAGTTTTCTGCCATCTGCACAGCCTGCGCATTGTCTTCCGGAGATGTCCCGACACATATCATCCGACTTACCCCTGCTTCTCGCGCACGCCGAACCACTTCGTCACGATCGTCATCGTAATCCCGCCAAAACAAGTGCGTGTGAATATCATACATACTTTTCTGTGGACACTATTAACTCCATATCCTTGAATGTCAATCTCGGAAATAATGGGGTTATCTTGTGGTCTGTCAAAGATCGCAGGATTTTTTCGGATGTTTCGGGTAGAAACGGCGTGAGGTCAAGCGCAATGTCCTGAATGTTCTGTAAAAGATGCTGTATCACTCGAACAAACATGGACTCATCTTGCTTGAGAAGCACCCATGGTTTCATATCATCCATATACTTATTCGCGTCGGCTATTTTCCCCCAAATACTCTGTAAAGCTTCAGCAAACTGATAGGTAACCGATGTCCGCATAAACATTGGCACCATTACATCTTTGCTCTTGGCTGGAATCATATTTTCCGGAGACAAATTTTCTGCAAGCCTCAAAACTCGTGATACAAGATTTCCCAAGCCATTCGCCAGGTCAGCATTGTATTTCTCCATCATTTTTTCCATAGTCAAGTCCACATCCTCACCGAATTCTGCCACAGAAAGTAGAAGATAGCGTGTACCGTCTTTACCAAACAATGTCACGCAATCTTCAAGATTTATGACATTCCCTACTGACTTTGACATCTTTTGTCCGGCGCTCGTAATTTGTCCGTGAATCAGAATCTGACGTGATGGTGACAATCCTGCAGACAGAAGCATTGCTTGCCACATGGCCGATTGCTGACGCAAATTGTCCTTGCCTGCTATTTGAATACCTGGCCAAAAATGATGCATTGCATCTTCATTTTCGGGCCAACCGAGCGTAGACACATAATTCACAAGCGCATCAAACCATACATACATCACGTGATGCTCATCATCAGGTACGGGAATGCCCCAAGGCATCTTGTCTGCTAAACGGGAGATGCTGAAGTCCTGCAGACCACGTATAACAAAGGCACGGATTTCATTGAGCCGTTTTTTCGGGACGACAAAATCTGTTTGTTCGCTATACAGTGCCAATAACGATTCTTGGTACTTTGAAAAACGAAAAAAATAATTCTCTTCTTCATGAACTTCTAGCTCTCGAGTGGGGTGATCAGGGCATTTACCGTCCACGAGATCAGAGTCGGTCTTCTCTAATTCACATCCGATACAGTATCGCATTGCGTATTTTTTTTTGTAAATATCACCCGCGGTGATACAGCGTTGCCAAAACATTTGCGCGGATCGAATATGATGCGCATCGGTCGTCCGGATAAAATGTGTGTAACTGATATCTAAAAGACCCTGTAAAGCTCGGAAATGTTCAGACATCTGGTCACAGTATGCTTGTGGAGTCATCCCCGCTTCCTCTGCCTTTTCCCAAATTTTTTTCCCGTGTTCATCCGTGCCGATATTAAATACAACCTCATCATTCCGTAGTCGAGCCAAACGGGCCAAAACATCAGCTTCCACCATTTCCAAAGCATGTCCGATATGCGGTTTTCCGTTCACATAGGGTAAAGTCGTCGTAATGTAAAACGCTGGTTGCATACACTTAAATCTCTCATGAAATAATGGTTCTTCATCTTATATTTCAGTATATACTATCACGACAAATTCTCCTTTAATGGTTGTCTGATGATCAGCATAATGCTTCAAAGCCTCAGTTATCGTACCACGAAACACCTCTTCAAATATTTTGGTCAACTCGCGTCCAATAATAACACTACTATGCGGATTGATTGTCCGCAACAACGTGAGATTTTTGATAACACGATGCGGTGATTCATAATATATGACTGGCATCGCACTCGCACCGATCTCACGAAAAAAAGTTTGTCGGCCTTTCTTGTGTGGCGGAAAACCACGAAAAATAAACTCTTGCAGAGAAATGCCCGCCACCGAAATCAACGTGCTCAGAGCAGAAACGCCGGGAATGGGTACAACTGCGATACTCTCTGCAAGCGCGAGAGCTACCAGTCGATTGCCTGGGTCAGAGAGACCTGGCGTTCCCGCATCTGAAACGAAGGCAAAACTTTCGCCCTGTCGCAAGCGGACTATTAAATCATTCAACTTGCGTATATCAGTATGTTCATGACAAGAAATAAGTGGTTTGCGAATATCGTAACGTGTCAAGAGTTTACTGGTGACACGCGTATCTTCACACAAAAGAACATCCACGCTTTTGAGAGTCACCAAAGCACGCAACGTAATGTCTTCGAGGTTTCCAATCGGTGTAGCAACCATAAACAGCGTTCCAGATTTTTCCATAAATACGTACAAAAATCAAAATTGTTTCTTCTCAAGAATGTCATCCACAAAGACAGACAGTATCATGGTAATAGGAACAGCAAGAATAATTCCTACGGGACCGCCGAGCTCCAAACCGATTAAAATTGCGAGTATTAGTGCAACAGGATTCAATCCAGCTGAGCGCTTCATAACTTGTGGTGCAATGATATGTGCTTCCAACTGATGTGCGATGATATAAAAAATGAAAACGGTAACACCGAGTATGGGCGAAATCATCATTCCAGCCAAGATAGCTGGAATGGCGGCTAATACTGGCCCAATATAGGGCAGTATTTCCATAAAACCCCCAAAGACAGCAATTGCCAAAGCGTATGGTATTCCCAATATAGTCAAACCAACCGCATAGACGAAAAAAGCAATGACCATCAGCAACATCTGTCCAAAAAGCCATTGACTGACCTTTCCTTGCATACGCGAAGCCAATGACAATGCCTGAGTATGATATTCTGCCGGTGTCAGAAGCAAAAAAAACTTCTCAATACCTTTTTCTTCAATTGATAAGTACAGTGCGAGAAAGAAAAATCCGATAAAATGAATGAAGCCTTGAAACAATTCGATAGTTGTCGAGAAAATACCTATATTTCCACCCGTGATACCCGCTTCAATACCTTGAAAAAATTCTTCTTTCTGAAATTCAATACCCAGTGGGTGGAGATACATCTGCGTGCGAGAAAGAAAAATGTCAAGATGTTGCGCATACTGTGGCCAATCTTCCAAAAATGTTTTCATCTCCGTGAAAAATAACGGTAAAAGTATTGCCAGCAATGTCACGCCACCCAAAAAAACGATAGCGTAGATAATAATCACGGCTGCTGTACGGGAAAAATGCCATTTACGCAATTTAGCAATGGCTGGTGCCAAAGCGGCAGCAGTTAACAATGAAAACAAAACCAGAAGCACGACACTGCGGAGCAAATATAACAAGTATATAACCGCAATCCATATCAGTAATCGTATGGCTACCTGTGTTCCTATGACAACACGCTCATCTGTCATATCTCAAAACATTAGAAATGAAGTAGTTTGACAATATTCTCTCGTTTTCCGTGTGGACCAATCACAGCAAGGTTTAATTTCCGGTCTACAAAAATATCATGCGCTATCCGAAAAATATCCTCACGCGTCACTGCATCCAACATCTTGTTCCGTCTCTCTGGCAACATAATGTCATGACGCACAGTCTCTTGAGTCACGAGATATCCTACAACATCATCCGATCCTTCCATACTCAAGGCGAAATGTCCTTTCAGATATTCTTTCGCTTTTTTAAGCTCTTCTTCAGCTACCATTTCTGTTGCCATTTTTTTGTACTCTGTCAAAATTACATGCATTGTTTTTTCCAGGTTTGCGTGTTCTACCCCGCACTGTGTCGCCAGATACCCGACATCGTGATACGTGTCTACGCTCGTATGTACACTGTACGCCAATCCACGACGTTCACGAACTTCCAGAAAAAGGCGACTTGACATACCTCCACCCAATATCGTTGCCAAAACTTGCAACGCAAAGCGATCCGGATGTGACATATCGTATGCTCGAACTCCCAATATTACGTGTGTCTGATCCGATTTCTTATGATGAATGGAAAGTGCTGGTTTCCGCTGTACTTCTTTGATTTTCTTAAAAACAGGCCTTTTTCCTATACGCATCTTTCGGAAATGACGTTCAATTTCCTGTTTCACTTTCTTGGCATCAATCTTTCCTGCCACTCCCACGACAACGTTGTCTGCCGTATATCCACGCTTCAAATATTTCATAAAATCCGCTCGCGTGAAAGATTGAATGTTTTCTTTGGGACCGAGAATTTCGCGTCCCAATGGATGATCTTCTCCGTAGAGTAATTTTTCAAAATACTCTCCCACGCGACGTGCCGGCATATCTTCATACATATTGATTTCCTGCAAAATAGTTCCGCGCTCTCGTTCGATTTCTTCCGGTTCAAGTGTTGCATTGAGAAACAAATCACTCACGACATCAAGGGCAGTATCCCAGTGATAAGCTGCAACCTTGGCATAGTACGCCGTGTGATCCTTGGAAGTATAGGCATTGTATTCGGCGCCGATAGCATCGAGCTCCCGACTGATATCAATCATGTTGGGACGTTTCGTAGTGCCCTTGAAAAACATGTGCTCTAAAAAATGTGCCAAGCCATTCTCTTTTTCCGTCTCATAGCGCGACCCCACACCGGTCATGACGATCACCGTTGCCGTTTCCGTATCCATCATCGGTGCCAAAACAATCCTCAATCCGTTTTTCAAAGTATATTTCTGATATTTCATAATTTCAATCTAAGAACAAATTATTGCAATTTTTCTGAAAAATACCTTCCTAAAGTCTCTATGGGGATGCGTTCCTGTTGCATCGTATCGCGATCACGAACGGTAACGGTTCCCATGGTAGTGGCGTCTTCATCTACCCCGATAGTACCGAAATCAATCGTTACGCAGTACGGCGTACCAATCTCGTCTTGACGGCGGTAACGCTTGCCAACATTTCCGTTGTCATCAAACTCACACATCCACTGCGATTTCAGCACTTGAAATATTTCTCGTGCTTTGGCAACCAACTCCGGTTTGTTTTTCATGAGAGGAAAAACAGCTATTTTTACTGGAGACAGTTTCTGGGGCAATTTGAGTACTATTCTCGTTTCATTATTTTCTGTTATTTCCTCAGTGTAAGCTTCCGTTAAAAAAGCGAGCACCATCCGTCCGACGCCCACGGAAGATTCGATGATATGCGGGACATATTTCTCATTGGCTTGCGCATCGAGATAATCGAGTGCGACACCGGAGAACTTGGCATGCTGAGTCAGATCATAATCCCCGCGTGCATGAATACCTTCCAGCTCCTTAAATCCAAAAGGGAATTGGTACTCAATATCGTAGGCCTCTTTGGCATAAAATACCAGGTTCTCATGCTTGTGCCAGCGCAAATTTTCCGCTCGCATTCCGAGATCCAGATAAAATTGCCAGCGATATGCTCTCAGTTTTTCATATTCGGCCATTTCATTATCCGGATGCGTGAAATACTGCATCTCCATCTGCTCAAATTCCCGCGTGCGAAAAATAAACTGTCGTGCCGTGATTTCGTTACGGAACGCCTTGCCAATCTGTGCGATACCAAACGGTATTTTGACACGAGTAGAGTCCAAGATATTCTTGTAATTGACATAAATCCCCTGACACGTCTCGCCACGCAGATAGACCGGCTCTACGGAGGTATCCCCCGTGAAGTTACCGAGATTGGATTGTACGAGCAGATTGAATTTCTTGACTTCACCAAAATCTTTTTTACCGCACTTTGGACACATGATTTGCTCTCGATGCTCATCAAAAAGCACATTGATTTCCATTTCACTCATTTTTTCATCCGCTACCACCCCGATTTCTTCCAATAAATGGTCCACACGGACACGAGTATGGCATTGTCGACATTCCGCCAAAGGATCGGAAAATCCACCGACGTGCCCAGACGCCTCCCAGATTTTCGGATGCATGAAAATCGCCGAATCCAACCCGACGATATCCTCGCGCATCTGCACCATATATTTCCACCATTCTCGTTTGAGCGCGTTGGCAAGTTCCACGCCATACGGACCGAGATCATACACTGCTGAAAATCCCCCGTAGATTTCTGATGAAGGAAACACAAAACCACGTCGTTTACAGAGCGACACTATTTTTTCCATCAAGTAATTTTTGGCCTCAGTCATAAGCAAAAATAAGCCCATTTCCTTCACATGATAGCTTTTTTTGCTTGGAAAGTCAAAAAATGTGACTATTTTTTCATTCTTATACGTCGTTTTCGTATTTCATCATATGTAAATATTATCAAAGTACAGAATCCGGCAAAAAACCAATCTGCACTTTTGAGAGTGGTCATACCGAGCAATGATTGCAGTACTGGTATCGTCGTAAAAGCGATCAACAATGCAATGGAGATACCCATACCAACAAAAATCCAAGGATTGGAGAAAAATGGTATCCAGAAAAATGAACGTGTTTCACTCCGTAATTGCAACAAATTGGCCATCTGAGTCAAAGCCAACGTTACATATGCGGCAGTGGTTGCTTGTTGATAGAGCATGCCATCTGTATCAATCGACATGCCATATACCCATCCTCCCCGTATCAATACCAGAAAAAAAGCAATGAGCCCACCTATGGCCATTAATAGACCAATAGAAAGGATACGGACTATGCCTTGCTTGTCCATAATGTTTTGTTTTGCCATTGGGCGACTCACCGTATTAGTCGGTTCATCGGGCTCGACACCTAGTGCAAAGGAAGGAAATACGTCCGTCGCCAGATCAATGGCCAGTATTTGCACGGCGGTCATTGGAGAAGGAATATGAAAGAGAAAGCCCAAAAGAGTGATGAATAACTCACTGGCATTAGAGGTAAAAACATACTGCACGAATTTGCGCAAATTGGCAAAAATACGTCGTCCTTCTCTAACAGACTGCACAATGGATGTAAAATGATCATCCAGCAAAATCATATCCGCAGCATCTTTTGATACATCTGTTCCCATTATTCCCATTGCCACACCAATATCCGCTTTTTTGAGCGCCAACGCATCATTTACACCATCACCAGTCATCGCTACTACCTCACCCGCACTTTGTAAAACAGTCGCAAGGCGGAGTTTTTGTTCTGGAGCGATACGAGAAAACACCCCGCCCGATTGAACAGCCCGTACTAGTGCCTCATCAGAAAACGTATCAAAAGTCGTTCCATTGACACTGATCATTTCACGTGTTTTCAAACCGATGCGTTCCGCAATAGCGAGCGCTGTTTTTTCATAATCTCCAGTTACCATAACCACCTTGATTCCCAAACGATGACATTCCGCAATCGCTTCCCGAATACCCTCACGTGGCGGATCCATCATCGCCATCATACCCACCCAAACCAAATGTTGTTCCATTTCATCTTGATAATGTGCTTCAGGAATATGGTCTAATTCACGATACGCAAAACCGATAACACGCAATGCTTGTTCTGAAAGCTCATCATACAGTGCTTTTACTTTTGCTTTATCGATGTCAGTAAAAGGTTTACGTATACCGTTATCCAGCCATTCATCAGCCAATGCCAGTACTGACTCTGGTGCACCTTTCACATAAGAACGAACCTCACCATTGGTATATGCCACGCTCATCAAACGCCGTTCCGAAGTAAAAGGATTTTCCGCTTTTTTATGAAAACCAGCCAAGAAAAAATCAGGTCGAGCATTATATTTACGCGCCACCACGATAATAGCTCCTTCCGTGGGATCGCCCGTAACCACATATCGCGTATCTTGCTTCCCCAGGGATGCATCATTTGCCAATACACCTATACGAAACAGCATTTCCGCAGAGACTATCGCCGACGGATTGATTACATGCCCATCCCGTAAAAAATCACCTGATGGGGTATATCCTGTCCCACTCACTTGATAACTATCTTGTCCAATAACCAACGTCGTGACGGATAATTCATTTTTAGTGATAGTGCCAGTCTTATCAGAACAAATCACTGACACTGAGCCTAATGTCTCCACCGCTGATAAGCGTTTAGCCAAGACGTTGTATTTCAACAAGTGCTTCATGCCCAGAGCAAAAGCGACTGAAACAGCTGCGGGCAAACCCTCAGGAACGACAGAAACTGCTAGTGCCAGACCCAAGAGAAAGCTTTGATACAATGTCATACCTTGATACTGACTCACGAGGATGACGAGGATAGCGATAGCGATAGCCAGCCAGGCGATGCGTTGCGCAAACGTCGCCATCTTTTTCTGTAATGGCGTCGGTGTCTGTTCGATAGTATGTGTCATATGTGCCATACGACCCAATTCAGTCTGCATGCCAGTCGTTACTACCATGATGCGCGCTTCACCTCCAGCCACTGATTCTCCCATAAATACCATGTTTTCCACATCGCTCTTTGCTACTACGCCAGTCATCATTCCAGAGTGACGTTCTTCTGGGAAAGATTCTCCTGTAAAAATAAAACTGTTGACTTTGAAATTATACGCTTCTAAAACATATCCATCTGCCGGAATACTGGCACCAGCATCGACAGCAACCACGTCTCCTGGCACCAATTCGGCTACGGGAATATCTCGTTTCTCACCGTCACGAAAAACAGTCGCAATATCAGCAACAAATTTGGAAAGTTGTTCCATAATCCGTTCAGCCTTATATTCCTGTACAAACCCGATAATCATATTGATGAGAATGATGACGGCAACGATACTCGCATCACGCATTTCTCCCAAGACAAAAGCAAAAATCCCAGCTGTAGCCAAAATCCAGACAAACACATCGTTCCATTGCTTAAAAAAAAGTTTGAGACCAACGTATTTTCGTTGTTGTCTAATCTTGTTTTCCCCTACTTCACGTAAACGTTCCGTCGCCTCTTCCTGTGTCAATCCCCCTAAACGGCTTCGCATGATGTGCATGACTTCTTCCGCAGTCATTTGATACCACGTCTTTCGTTCTTTCTCTTGATACATAACATTGTTTGAAAAAATTTCTGATTTATTTATTGGCGTAATTTTTCCATCAATTTCATATAAAAACGCAAATTGTGCACAGAAGCTAATTTGCCTGCTAGTGGCTCACCCACAACAAAAAGATGGCGCAGATAAGCGCGAGTGTACCGTGTGCAAAGCAGGCAGTCACAGAGTGAATCCACGGGTGAGAAATCCTCCTTGTGACGTTCATTTTGCATGTTGATTGTCTCATAAAAACCATCTGACGCGCGCAAATCATCGCTCTTCCAGACGAACACGCGTCCATGTCGCCCTTCACGTGTCGGGATGACGCAATCAAACATGTCCATTCCAGCATTCACTGCCCTCACCAATTCATCAGGTCTTCCAAGTCCCATTAAATAACGTGGCTTATCGGCAGGCAAATGCGGGATCGTCCACGCCAAAATATCCGGCAGTGTCTCCCGTGGCTCTCCGACTGCCACGCCCCCGATAGCATACCCATCCCAGCCTGAAGCCGGTCCGCCAAGCGCGACAAAATTCAATCCAGACAATTGTTTCGCCGATGCGACACGAAGTTCCTGATAGATCGAACCCTGAACAATGCAAAACAAAAGCGGGCGGTGATGAACATATTTTTCTCCGCCCTCTTGCATCTTTTGATAAAAATGCGCAAATGCTCGTTCTGCCCAGCGTGTCGTCCGCTCCAAAGATGCTAAAGCATATTCATACGTACAAGGATACGGTGGACACTCATCCAAAACCATGATAATATCTGAACCCAAATTAAGCTGAATGTCAATTGATTTTTCTGGAGACAAAAAATGACGCTTGCCATTCTCCGGATCAGAGAATTCTACGCCTTCTTCGGTTAACATTACACCATTGATACCAAAGCGTTCTGTGGCACGCGCACCCAATGAAAAAACTTGAAATCCGCCTGAATCCGTCAATATCGGTCCTGACCAATCCATGAAACGATGTAAATCACCCGCGCGTGCTATTATTTCATCTCCTGGACGAAGCCAAAGATGATACGTATTACCCAACACAATTTCCGCACCCAACGTACGTACCTCTACTGGTAGCAAATGCTTGACCGCCCCGCGCGTCGCAATCGGCATAAAAAAAGGAGTGTGGATACTACCAGATCGTGTTATCAATAAGCCAAGACGTCGTTGACCAAAAAGTGCCAGTTGTGACCAAATGCGTGTTTGCATAATCATGCATATTATTCCGTGGTCTGCACATTGCCAGTCAGTGATTTATAAAGCGCGTCATATTGCAATATCGTGTTTGCTTCGCCTTCTTCAATACGAACCTCCTTCTTGGTAAAGGCGTCATAGGCGGTCAAAACAGCTTGTTGCATCAGTATCAAGGATCTCCCTACTTGATTGGGTGCGGGAGTATTGGCTATCTGAATAAATAGTTCACGCCCAAGGGGTGTATTTGGTGATAAAGTACCAATGTCCCATAACAACTCATTGGTCCGTTCATTGAAAGCAACTGTTTCCTGTTCTGGCAAGTACTTTCCAACGAAGCGAACACCTGTTGGTAACGTAATTGTGATTTTAGTATGTTGTAAATCGTTTGATGTGTTGACAACATTGAAATGAAGCGTATAGCTCGTCTCCTGACCCAAGACGGGTGGGAATGGACCAGCGTTCACAAAAGGTGTGCCAGTATACAACGCTCGTGCTGTCAACCGTGTCACAGAGCCAAGCTTTATAGACAAGGTGTTGCTACTGATAATCTTGTTGGCACCGAGTGTTGTCGGTACATCAGGGCTATCAATCTTGGCTGTTGATCGGATGATGAAATTTTTTCCAGCCTCCAATTGTAAAGTATTCAATACTGGTACGGAAAAATTAATTTCTCCGTCAGCGCCTGGCGCAACGTTTCTCAGAGCCGGAAAATCCGAAGCTTTCCAAATGATAAGTTTGCGGGCAGGATCATATGCTCCCTGATTCAAAATCAACTGACTCATATCCAAGTAAGACGGATCAATTTCCAATGACAAAATCGCATCGCGCATACCTAATGCGCTCTCATTTTTATAGTGGATAGTATACCGTAATATCTCACCTGGAAATACACTCACATTCGTCAGGCCATTTACGGTCTGCGTGAGAGAAAACGGTGTCGAAACCAGACGTGTTTGACGCTGACTTTCCGTATATGCTACAAAAGTACCGTCTCCCTGAAAAAATCCCAACAATATCTTCATCTGCTTCACTTCATTACTTATTCCAGTCAAAACACCCCGAATGATAATTTTACCTTCAGCATGTGCATTCAAATTGCCGATGTACCAAACCGCTTCGCCCTCAGACGAATGTGGCTCAGCACCAGTAAATTGAAATCCTTCTGGATATTCAGCCTTCAAACGGAGATTAGAAAAGGGAATGTCGCTTGTATTAGAATATCGAATCACATATTCAACATTCTGACCAACAGCCATGTCCAATGGTGCCTCCATGTCCAATGAGAGAGGTGATGATGCAACATTTACTCCAAATTGCGTCGTTTTCTCAAATACCGTTGAGACTCTATTGGGAGAATAACGTAGAGTTGCACGAATAAATGCCAAGTCTCCCTTAGATCCATAAAATTTACCAGTCACCAAGATCTTAGCTTGTGTCCTCGCATCTATATCATTCAATGGAATTTCCAACACCGATCCATTGATCACTCCTACTGCACTCGACATGGGTCGAAAAGTTTCTGGATACGCTATGGTGAGTGTAGCATTCTTGAGTCCTGCCCAGTTATTATTAGTATATAGCACTGTAAAAGTTGTTTCTTCCGAGCTCGCAACATCCTTTGGTCCTGTAATTATCACCTCCACCCTCTCTTCACCAAACAGATGAGAACGGATAAAAAATATACTATACCCCAGTACCAACAAAGTCGCGACACTACCAGCCATGAAAGCAAGGAGATGACGCCTGCGATATCTGATTGTCTGTATTCGTAACAACTCCTGATGAGATACTGGCGATTCAATGCCTTGCCATTGTTCTGTGTTTTCAAATTGCGCTTGCACATTCTCATCCGCTATTCCTTGCCCAGGATCAAACGAGGTATGCTGATTCATACGCCCAAGATGGACATCTCGACCATGCAATTTTTCGTTCAAGTCTTTTAAACCCATAGGATGTATAACCAATAATCCTCTTCATTGTAACCGAAAAACACGTACGACACAAAAATGGTCCGCTTAGGCGCGTATCCATTCAAAAAATCGTGTACTCATTTGACGAACCTGACGTAAAGAAGACGAGTCTGTCCGCACACGCGATAACGATTCCAATTTATGAGACAGGAAAATGCGTATCAACTTGATGGCGTCTTCACTGATAGGAAACACATTCGTCATTTGATGTATATGATTCCCTGATAGAACGCCACCAGCACCAGGACTGAAGAAGTATTGATTCCCCGTCTTTAACTTTTCGCCAGAAATCACACAAGAACCCATTTCTATCTCATATCCCAAACGTGCAAAAAGTTGAAACAAAAAACCTTCTGTCAGCAAAAATACCTGCTGTGTATCCCTCTTTCGAGCCATTTCATTCGCCATCACAAGATATGTCATTAACAAATGAAAAAGAACAGGGTCTGCTTCATCCCAGCCCACGAGTCGTTCGAACATCGCCACTGCCTCCATCACTCTGTGTAAAATGTCACCATCTATCCTAAGAAATATACCGCTTCGTTCCGCTACGGCTCCAGCGATTCTGCCAGCGCCACGCCCCTTCACCACGATGACCAGTCCCTGCATCAATGTTTCCAGCTGTCCCGCTAATTTGGCATCTTGTTTACGCACCCCCTTGGCAGCCACTTGTATCTTACCCTGTTCCTTGGTATACAATGTATACAAACGATCGGTTTCACCGACCTCTTTCTTTTTCAATACTATGGCATTGTAGCGGAGTTCCATTTTTTTGGAATATTATCCTAGAAAAACATCTAACGATAAGCAATCTCCTTAATGGAAATTTACAAAAGCCCAAGATAGACGAAACCGAATTTTTTAAATACTTTCTCACGGGACGCCTATTCCTAATTCACCATCGTATTGCTCATATTTTTTTCAGGAAAAATGTAAATGCCTCCCCTTCAAATATGACCGTGTCTGTGTATTCGGCATCGGCAATTTTCCCCGGCACAGGACTAGCAGTTGCGAGAACTTCTTTCTGAATCATCTCACTCAGCTCTTCGTTCCGAAAGACTGCTTCTTTCCCCTGATACCCGAGCACGATACGATCTTCAACATTAAAGTCGGCTTTCTTGCGCCCTTCCTGAATCGCCCGAATAATCTCCCGAGCTTCACCTTCTAGTTTGAGCTCAGGAGTAATTTCTATGTCTATCGCAATGATTTTTTGATGGAATGAAACGCCACTTGGCAATCCAGCATAATCCTTGCTTATATCTTCAACATAAACCACTTCTTTCACGTTCAATTCTTCTTTCAAAATTTCCTCGAATTCTTTATCAAATTTCTTTTCACTTACTAATTTACTCAAAGGCTGTCGTACTTTTCTCTGTTCATTTGCGCGCACCTGAAGACCAACGCTAACAGCTGATCGTAACTCAAGCATCTCTTCATTCAATTTTTCATCAAGCAATGTTTCTTCTGGTTCCGGCCAATCAGCCAGATGCACCGATTCTTCGCCCGTCAGATTTCGATAGATTTCCTCCGCGAGAAATGGCGTAAACGGTGCCATCATTTTCGTGAGTGTTACCAAAACAAAATACAACGTCTGATAAGCATTTTCTTTATCGCTATCGTCTTCGGATTTCCAAAAGCGCTTACGACTACGCCGTATGTACCAATTGGAAAGGTGGTCGATGAATGGCATGAAAGCGCGTGTCGCCTTGGAGAGCTCATACTGCCCCATCGCTCTGTCCACTTCCCGAATAAGCAACTGTAGCTCTGAAAGCATCCATTTATCCAAAATATTCTTTGAAACCTGCACCTCTTTTTTTGGTTGCCAATTGTCAATAACGGCGTACATGGTAAAAAACGAATATGAATTCCATAACATCCGAAAAGTATTGCGAGTCACATCAGCCAAGTCTCCTTCTGTAAAAGTCAGATTTTCTGCAGAAACAACCGGTGAAGAGAGAAGGGAGAATCGCAAAACATCGGCTCCATATTTCTCAATAATTTCCATCGGATCAGCATAATTTTTCAATTTTTTGGAAAGCTTTTTTCCATCTTCTCCAACTACAATGCCATTGACGATAACATTTTGAAACGCATGACTGTCTTTGAGGGCGGTCGCAAGAATATGCTGATAATAAAACCAGGCACGCGTCTGATCCACGCCTTCCGCGATAAAATCCGCTGGAAAACTCGCCTCAAAGGTTTCCACATTTTCAAACGGGTAGTGTGCTTGTGCATACGGCATCGATCCACTATCAAACCACGTATCCAACACATCAGGAATTCGCTTCATATTTTCTCCACACTTTTCACAAGGAAATACAATCTCGTCAACGATATGCTTGTGCAAATCTGTGACAATTTTTCCGCTCACCTGTTCCAATTCACTCACTGATCCAAACACTCTCATCTCTCCACAGACGCATTTCCATATCGGCATCACGCTCGCCCAATAACGCTGACGACTGATAGACCAGTCGCGTGCGCTTGCGAGCCATTTGCCGAAACGCCCCTCCTTGATATGTCCTGGCGACCAATGGATGTTCTCAGCCAATGCCAATGCCCTGTCTTTAATCTTGGTCACATTCACGAACCACGACGATGTTGCGTAGTTCAGAAGCGGTGTATCACAACGCCAACAATGCGGATAACTATGTTCATATTTTTCTTTGGAAAACAGTAGTCTGTGATGAGCCAGGTATTTGATGATTTCCACGTCCGTCGCCTGAGGATTCTCCAACGGCTTCACTGACATCCCCGCGAAATCCGTCACCTCATCTTTCATCGTACCATCCATTTTCACATGCTGAACAAATGGCAGATGTTCTTTTTTCCCCAATTCCATATCATCCTCCCCGAACGCCGTCGCGATATGCACCACGCCCGTCCCCTCCTCCGTCGTCACAAAATCCCCCGCGTATATTTTCCAACCATTCTCACGATGTTCCAACTTCTCATCTTGAGAATAATAATCAAAAAGAGATTTGTAGGATTTATCGATTAAATCTATTCCTCTCATCGAAGAGATTTTCTCAAATGAAAAATCTAAATTCATTCTCTGACACCATTCGGAATTATCTAATTTTTCCTCAAAAAATGTTTTAGAAACAATCAAAAAATTTTCAGTTGTACTAGGCATAGTACCCCTTTCTAATTGGGAAATATCATTTACCGAAATCTCAGCACACTGACGCACTTTCACATATTCAATATCTTTTCCCACCGCCAAGGCCGTATTCCCCGGCAACGTCCATGGTGTTGTGGTCCATGCTAAGACAAAAGTTCCGGGTTCATCGACAAGCTCAAATCTTACCACCGCTGAAAAATCTTTGACGTCTTTGTAGCCTTCGGCCACTTCCGACTGCGATAAGGTCGTCTCACAACGCGGACAGATGTGCATCGTGCGATAACTCTCATAAATCAATCCCTTATCCCACAGTGATTTGAATACCCACCAGATGGATTCCATGTAAGCAAGATCCATCGTTTGGTATGGATGTTCCATATCCGCCCAACGTCCGAAACGCCAGATAACTTTTTTCCAGTCCATTACATATTCAAATACCTTGGAACGGCACATGTCATTGAACTTTTCCACGCCCAATGCTTCAATATCTTTCTTACGCGTGATACCGAGCTCTTTTTCTGCGATGTTCTCTATTGGCAGTCCGTGACAGTCCCAACCCCATTTGCGCTCCACCTGAAAACCCTTCATCGTAAAATAGCGTGGTACAGTATCCTTGATAGCACTTGCTACCATATGTCCATAGTGTGGTGTCCCTGTCGCAAACGGCGGACCATCATAAAAAGAATAGCGTTTTGCTCCTTCGCGATTGGTCACCGACTTCTCAAAAATCTTGTGTTCATCCCAGTATGCGAGCACTTTTTCTTCTATCTGTGGAAAACTGACCTGCGATGCTACTTTCTTGAACATATGAGTATGATTAGATGTAAAAAATAAAATTGACAGATTCTCTTTATCTGTAAATATTTCTTACGCTTCTTGTGATGTTCCCTGTCGATATTCTTCCACCCGATGAGCCGAGGCATTACGATGAATAATTTCGTCGGCACGAATTGCGACAAACAACTCATATTCATTCTTGGCGTGGCGTCCATAAAACTCCAAGAAATCACTTAGAACGGGCATGGTCTTCATATCTTCGGCATACATTTTGACAAAGGCATCATACTGAATAAACGCATGACTCTCAAAAACATAGTTAAGTTCCAACGCTGAACGTGGACTAAAAAGATACAGGATACACGCAACAAAAAAATAGAAGAAAGCGAAAATAAGCGGAATGACCGTATGCTTGAAGAAACTGTTCTGTCCGTGTTTCTTGGCGAGTTGACTCAGGAGTACAACATGCATCGTTTCATTGTCCTGTGCCATTCGACTAAAACGTGACGTACGAGATAAAGCGATAGCACGAGCTTCATTGGCATAAAACATCGTGAGTAACATATAACTCATCACTTCCCAAGACTGGTAAGGAATGCGAGCGATGACCTCAATTGCTTTGAATTTTCCGTACGAGGGTTCTGAACCAAAAACAAGGTTACCGCTCCACACTAAAAGATCACCCAACATTTTCGGGATACGTCCAACGGGAAAATTAGCGTATGCGGATACAAAAGTCTCCAGTGTTTCCGGATCAGTGAGCGCCTCGACCAATTCTTCATGTTTATGATAATTCATCATAATTATTGTACTACAATCAAAAAATTTTATACGCACCGCCACAATACTTTGGTCCATGATCCTTTGGCAGGAGACCAGCCTACAGCAGATTGACCGGGTGCTTCCTGAGTCAGAATACCATGTAATTGTTCCAGGGGATCGCTATGCGAAACAACTATCACAACTTTTCCCCTGTAATGTGTACGTATCTCTTTGAGAAAATCCGTTAATCGGCTACGCATATCCACGAAACTCTCCACTCCGTCATTGGGATCTGGACTGATACGTTCTTGCGGATTCGCATATTTTTTCAAAAATAATTCCTGTCCTTTTCCATTGAAAATCCCCATACCCGTTTCTTGTAAACGTCCATCAATTATCAATGGTACGCCCGTCGCTTCTGAAATAATGACCGCTGTTTCACGCGCACGCAAAATAGGTGAACTAAACAATGTATCTGCCGAAACTGTTGACAAAAATTGTGCAGTCGTTTCTGCTTGCTCACGCCCAAGAGCTGTAAGCGGATATTCCTTTATTTCTGGTAATGAATTGAGGATAAATCGAGTATTATTTTCCGCTTCTCCATGACGTACCAGATAGAATGTGATATATTCTTCCTTCATACGATTATAAAAAACGATACACATCCACTCCGACAGCAATAAGAAAAAACAGTACGGTTGAACCAACTATTTTAACAACAAAACGGGCGAGTTCTTCATCCCAACCAAGTTTCTTTTTATATTTTTTCTTGTATTTTTTATGCATTTTTGAAATGAATCATGAGAGAAAAACCTAAATCAGCATTTAATCCTTTTCTTAATTCATCACCGTCTAAAATGATGATTTTCTCAAACTTTTTTATTTTCTTCCTTGCAATAATCTAACGCAACAAGAGCACTGAAATTTTCTTTCGGTGTGAAGAAGTAAAGGACTTATCTTGACAGCTCATTCAATGCATTCTGAACTTTCTTGACAACTCTCCTTGGTATGATACTGAAATCCGTGCCTTTTGGGAAGTATTTAGGATAAGCCTGTTCTTTCGCCTGTACTTCTTCTTGTGTGAGCGCACGGTTTTTGCTTCTTCTCAGTCTCTATATTCACGGGAAATGATACCAATCCAGTCGACTGATTTTCTTTTTGATGATTGTGGCGGTATTCCACTTCTGACTTCTCTGAAGCAGAATAACGGTGTCTAGTGGCAGAGGATATGTTTTGCGAAACTCTAAAACCCTGCAATCCCATTGATATGGTTTTTCATTTTTGTATCAACCATATTTTTCGAATGAATTGACGGTATGGTACTTGCTCAATCCGTTCCATACTGACTCACATTGTTTCTGGGGCGGAAATACCCATCAACGAAAATGTTTCTCCCAAGACATTTTTCGTGGCATGAATCAGTTCTAGACGCGCGCCAGTCAGCGCCATATTCTCAGTATCCAACACGCGACATTCATCATAAAATGAATGGAATTTATCCGCAAGACGCATCGCATATTGCGGTAGAGAATGTACTGAAAAATCCTCTGCCACTTTCTCAATCAACTCCGGAAAAAACAAAAGTTCTCGAATCAACCCTCGCTCTTTCTGATGTACCAACAATGACAAGTCAGCCTCTGGCACCACAAAACCTTCCTCATCGGCTTTCCGCAAGATATTGCAAAGGCGAGCATAAGCATACTGGATATAAAAGACGGGATTTTTCCGTGAACGTTCCTCTGCCAATCCCAAATCGAAATTCATATGCGTTTCCGGCGCGTACAAAAGAAAAAAGAAACGTGCCACATCATGTCCCACCATATCAATAAGTTCATCCACAGTGATGACGTTTCCGGCACGTTTGCTCATCCGCACTTCTTGTCCGTCTTTCACCACCTTTACCATCTGCACAAGAATGAAATCTACTTTTCCGATAAATCCCAACGCTTGCGTACTGGCTCTGAAGCGTGCCACGTAGCCGTGATGATCCGCTCCCCATGTTTCAATAAGGCGATCAAATCCGCGTTCCATCTTGTGCAAGATATATCCGCAATCGGAAGCGAAATACGTCCTTGTGCCGTCTTTTTTCACCAATACACGATCTTTGTCATCACCAAAGTCCGTCGTTCGAAGCCAAACGGCACCTTCATTCTCAAAAATCAAATTTTTTTCTTGCAACAACGCGATAGCTTTTTCCACATATCCACCGGCAACAATGTCTTTCTCCGATGTCCAGATATCGAAATGAATATGCATTTTCTCATCGACGGATTTTTTGATCATTTTCTCAAGCACATATTCGGCAGACTTCTGACCAATTATTGCCACATCACCGCCACCGAAACGCTCGTTCAATTCATCAATATAGGTACCACCATATACCGCTTCATCATCCTTAATGACGCTATGTCCCAATTTCAACACCTGTTCTCCAGCATCATTGATGTAGTACTCGTTGGTCACCTCATACCCAGACTTACGAAGTATACGTGACAAAGTGTCCGCGTAAAATCCACCACGTGCGTTTCCGAGGTGCAGTGGTCCTGTCGGATTGGCGGAAATGAATTCATTGTTCACTTTCATCTCCTTCCCGCTATTATTGTTACCGAACGCCTGAGCTTCTTTTAGTATTTGTTGTACTACGCCAATTAGTGATTTTTTCGAAAGATAGAAGTTGATATGTCCCGGACCAGCAACGTTGATTCTCTCAAACAAGTCTGATTTTTTATTTTCTATTTTTTCTTTTATTTGATTCGCCAGACTGATTGGGTTTTCTCTATTTATTTTTTCCTGAGTGACTATGGCATTCTCATCTGCACGTGCATTGATTGCATGGGCAGAGTCAGTATATGCAACCAAAGCAATATTTGAGGTATATTCGCCAAACCGATCATCCTTTGGTCTTTCGATAATAAAATCCGACCTCAGGGAAACAAACTCTGTTCCAAGCTCATAAATAGCTTCTTTTAACAATTGTCGGATTTTTTCTTTCATAATTTCTATCGTAGCGTAAAAAAGACAAAGATGAAAGATTACGTATGGGTAATAGCAATACGCTTGCGAAATGTTGCTGTATTGTTAGACACTCTTTTTTCCTTGCGGAGCTTGACGCGCTCTTGTTCCGGCAACGCTATGATAGATTGACATTCCGTACCGCAACAGCCAGCATACCGCTGATCGCAGGCACCGCACTGAAGAAATAACATATTACACTGCTCATTCAGACAGTTCGTATACAAATCACATATCACATCACACTGATAGCATTGCCCCAGTACATCATCAGTGATTCGCTCCCCAAAACGATGATCGAAAACGAAATTTTTTCCTTTGAATTGAGATGCCAATCCGTCTCTTTCAATCTGACGGGCATAATCAATGATACCTCCATGCAACTGATACACTCTTTTGAAGCCGTGATGCTTGAGATAGGCACTGGCTTTCTCGCAACGAATACCACCAGTACAATAGAGAAGAATATCTTTTTGTTCTTGTCCTTTGAGCGCTTCCTTCACAAATGGTAACTCTTCTCTGAAAGTATATGACGGAGGACACAATGCTTTTTCAAAATGTCCGATAGCAGATTCATAATTATTCCGCATATCCACAATAACCGTCTTCGATTGTCCGGATAACTCATTCCATTCTTTGGCGGTCAAATGAGTCCCAACATTGGTCACATCATAATCTTCTGGCGCCAATCCATCTGCGACGATTTGCCGACGCACCTTGATTGTCAATTTCCAAAATGCATCATTGTGTTGTTCCACTCCGAACTTGAAAGGTACATCTGCAAACATTGGACGCGCGTACAAAAGTTTCTGAAAATTTTCGAGATTTGGTTCCGGTACACTCATTTGAGCATTTATACCTTCATTCGCCACATAAATCCGTCCCAACACGCCAAGCTCCATCCATTCGGCATATAGCTCATTCCGCAACGCTTCTGGGTTATCCAATATGACATAACGATAAAAAGAAAATACCCTCCGGTTGAAAGGTTCCTGCCCGAGTCGCCTCATCGCCTCTTCTTTGGACAAATGATTACGTAGTGTATGAACCGTATGATGCATAAATATATATGAATATTCTATCATGAGTCTATGTTACTCCACCAAAAACCGCAAGAAAAAAGGCCGATGCATAGATATGCTCCGGCCAAATCTGTTTTTCTTCTCCTCCTTTTTTTCTCATCAACCACCTCACCTCATCAAAAAAACCTTTATTATGATGATCCAAAACGACAGTGCCATAATCACTGTTGCTGGATTCAAAACACTCTGATAGCGTCTAGACATCTTACTCCTCTGCAGATGGTATTTAATAACCAGTATTGAAACATCAATTGTTTAAAGAACTTTTTTTTATTGTAGCACATATTGTTATTTTTGTCAATGAAATAGCAAGATATTTGCTTCTATGAAGCAGATATGAGATAGTAAGGCTATGCTCAATATCGCTGTCAATAAACGGGCGAGTTTTGATTATATCCTCGACGGACACTATGAGGCTGGTTTGGTATTGACCGGTGCCGAAGTCAAATCCGTCAAAACTGGTCATGCCAGTCTCAAGGGAAGTTTTGTCACGGTCAAGGGCGGAGAATTATATCTTACCAATGCACTCATTCCACGCTATGCTCATGCATCCAAAGATATATCTCATGAAGACACTCGCCCACGCAAACTCCTCTTGCGTAAACGAGAAATCAGCTCTCTCATCGGAAAATCACGCACCGAAGGCTTGACACTCGTGCCCCTCCGCCTGTATACTAAGAAACAACTTGTCAAGTTGGAGTTTGCTGTTGGGAAAGGAAAAAAAGCTTTTGATAAGCGGTCTGATATCAGTAAACGCGAAACAAAACGAAAAATTGAGCGTGCAATGAAACATTTTTAGACAGTCGCCGTTCGCAACGCTTTGCAAACAGCGTTGCGAGCTGGGGTTGTTTAGACTCGACAGGAAGTACTTTCAAAATATGCAAGCCGACCCTGATGGCATGGTCGTAAATCTCGCCATCACGATGATAAATGCAAACTTCATCACCAAAGCAAAGAACACATTCGCGCAAGCGTTTGCCCCCTCTTTCGCTCTCGCTCTCGCCTAATTTTTTTAGCGCGTAGCCATCAGGCTCCTGATTTTCGATACGGAATTCCTGGTGTTATATTATCGGAACGGCCGAAAAATTTTTCTTTCTTTTTCTCAGCTGTATTGCGAAAGAAAACAGTGTGTGGGGCTTTCGTTGGCTTTTTACTCTCACACTTATACAAAGCCTACTACGCTTGTAGATTATTTTGAGATAACTTCACTGGACATGGGTGCGATTCCCATCAACTCCACCAAAATCATAATCTACACAATACCGTGAGAAGAAGGCGTCACAATCGACCAAAGCCCAAAGTGCAGGTCAAAATTCGTTCCAAAGTCAATGAACAAATCCTTGCACCGGAGGTAGTGGTTATTGATATCAATGGTGAAAACCATGGTACGATGGACATCGTTGCCGCTTTGGCTCTGGCTCAAGAACAAGAAGCGGATCTGGTGGAAGTATCCCCTCTTGCCAAGCCTCCGGTTTGTAAGATAACTGATTTTGGCAAATTACAGTATCGACAAGCCAAGCAGGAACAACAGCAAAAATCTAAGCAAAAAAAGGTTGATATAAAAGGTATTCGTATCGGTTTTCGTACGGATACACACGATTTGCTTTTCAAAAAGACTCAAGCGGAAAAATTTCTGTCCAAAGGAAGCAAAGTGCGTGTTGAAATAGTTTTGCGTGGACGAGAAAAAGCGATGTATGATAAAGCTCGGGAAAATTTAACAAAATTTCTTACCAACATTACCGTTCCTCACCGTTTTGAGGAAGAAATCAAGCGTGGTCCTATGGGATTCAATGCCTTGATTGTACCAGAATAAATGTTTTTCTTACATTATAGTCAATATTTTTATTTGATGATAACAACTCTATGCCGAAAATGAAGACCAAAAAATCGTTAGTCAAAAAAATCAAGGTAACCGGCAATGGTAAACTCAAGACGCGCGCCACTGGTCAAAATCATTACAACTCACGAGCAACTGGTAGCCAAACACGTGCCAAACGCAAAAACAACGATGTGTATCCCGCAGTCGCCCATAATATCAAAAAGGCATTGGTGTAAAAATGCTCGTACCGTTTTCCCCTTTTACACAAAAAATTACACTATTGTCTTTATTTATCCGTTAATTGTTTGCAAGTATGACCAGAGTCAAGCGAGGTGTCATGACCAAAAAACGACATAAAAATGTTCTCAAATCCGCTACTGGTTTCCGGTGGGGCAGAAAGAATCTCTTTCGCAAGGCCAAGGAAGCTGTCATTAAAGCGGGGACCTACGCACGTCGTGATCGTCGTGCCAAAAAACGCAGTTTCCGTCAACTATGGATCACCCGCCTCAATACCGCACTCCGTCTTCATGGCATGACCTATCGTGCTTTTATCGCATTAGAAAAGGAAAAAAATATCGTACTTGATCGTAAGGTCCTCTCTCAAATGGCCGTTGAAGATCCAGGAATCTTCAAAGCTTTTGTAGAAAAAGTCCGATAGTCGTTTCTCTCATTCCACTTCCCTCATCCGTCATCAAACGGGAGGTTTGTCAGTGACACCAAGTTATTTATATACGCTTTCGAGATATGTGGAGAAGCCACAATAACCAAAGGCTCATTATTACAATACCAATACCATCTATCAAGACATCTGTGATTTTGGCGCCACGGTATGGTATGAAAGATTGATGCCATTCGTCTGATACTCCATACAACAAAGCTCCCAGAGCAGATAAACTCATGATGCGTCCAAATTTCCACCTCGGAAATACATGAACCAAAAAGCGTACCATAAAGAGCGTGAGGAAAGCGTACTCAATCACGTGCGCGCTTTTGCGTTCCAAATAGTACCCCATGGTCGGTGTGAATGCATATTCGCTACCCGGCATGGAAGAAAACAAAAAAATAAGCGCCATCCAAGACAACAAGACGGTCCCATGCAATATATGCTTAAAAAATACATGCGGCATATTACTGGCTATGATTTCTTATTTCGCTCGCTTAATGCTTTGAGCAAATCAAAAAAAGCATAGAATGGCAACCAAAGCCAAAGTGTTTTTGCGAGAAACTTGTCAATAACATCACTCAGATTCATAGCGTTTTTATCTGATTATGATTCAATACCTCATAAATGACATCCTTTTTTTCCACCACAATTTTCCATCCTGCTTCGTCAGCTGTTGATTTCAGATTTTGATTCGGGTTAAAGGCAATGGGATAATCCACAAGACGCAAAAAACTGATATCTGATTCCGTATCCCCCACACCATAAGAGCCATGAAGTGTCAGATTGTTTTTGGCGATATACCGCCGTACCACTTCGCCTTTATCACGAGATGGTTCAAACTCTGCTTCTCCCGTATATCGATCAGCATTATCTCGAGCATACACACTGCCAAATACTGCGTCAAATTTGAGATAATGATTATTGTATTCTTCTACAACTTCCGCAGGTGACCCTGATACCGCGATAATGTGAAAATGTTCCGTGCGTAATTTTTGTATCAAATTTTCCGCATAGATATATGTTCGCTTCGCATGAAAGGGAATCAACGTCTGGCTGGCACGGATGACGGCTTGAGCGTCACAACCTTTGATATGCTTGGCATACAATGCTACCAAGGCTTGTCGATACTCTTCATACGTACCTTCATGCTGAAGCCAACTTGAATACACTTCGGTCAAAGTACTGCGTGCTTCGGAAGGAAACACTTTCATCCACACTAATTCATTTATGAGTTCGAAGTGTAGATTTTTGCGAAAAATAGTGCCATCAATATCAAAGACAGCAATTTTTTTTTCTGACATACGGTTCTTATTTTTTTGCTTGCTTGTTACTGAAATGATACAGGGCAATCCCAGTCGCCACTGCCACATTGAGTGAGTTTTTTTGTCCGCGCATCGGAATTTCTACCATTACATCGCACAATGATAGAATTCTTTTGTCTATGCCGGAAACTTCATTCCCCACAATCATGGCACTCTGCGCACGACAGACAAAGTGATCATAGGGCACACTTTTTTTATCCTGCTCTAAGGCAATGATAGTATACCCCGTTTTCCGCAATGTGGCGATAAGTGATGTCAGCGAAACAACGCGTTGCCAGGGCATCGTTACCTCGGAACCCAAAGCGGTTTTTTGTAAAGCCTTCTCAGCAGACGTCAAAAAAAGAGCTCCTTGTTTGGGCGGTTTCGGTGTATAGCCAGTCAGAAAAATCTTCTCCACCCCAGCACCATCTGCCGTACGGAATAACGCGCCGACATTATGCGCGCTTCGAATGTTATGCGCGATCAAAATCATAATGCCGTATCTGATACCTCGGATATGTGATCACGAAATAGCTCTTGACCTGTTTCCCAAAGTGCGGGGTAATCCTTCTTGGTTTTCATCCAATACCACCACTCGCCTCCCCATAGATACATTTCAGGAAATCCGACACGCTTTGCATACTCCACGTTTTCGCGTAATTTATGCTCATCCATAGTACGAAATTGTTCTTCCAATGATGCATCAGCGACCCAACCCGATGCCCACGGTTCCGCCTGCAATTCTATCACTACCAAGTGTTCCTGCTTCGTCAATATGCGTACCAACAATGCTTTGGCACGAAAAAAATTCGGACCGATGGGATACGTAAAATATCCGCCAATATGCGGACTCCAGATATGACGATAGAGCGTAGTACCAAACATGTCGCCCCGCTTGGCGGCACTTACCCACCAAGAAAGCTCACCGCTATCTGTCAAAAGTACAGGACGCGTGCTATCCAAATTTTTTACCAAAGCAACTTCATGTTCCAAAAATGCCGTATCCAATGGTGGACAAATCCCAAAGTGCACTAAAAAAGGTTCATTTTCCACTTGCCATACCGTGATCGCGGAAACGCCCTTATATCGCTCTATCGTTTGTACCATAAAATGCAGGAGGGCGGTCTGGCGCATTTTCTCATCTCCATTGGCCCACTCAGGAATATGACATTCTGGCCAACGAGGCACTCTTTGTCCAATAGTAAGAATCACTTCTACCTGCCTTTCCTCGGCACGTGCTATTTGCCAATCTAGCGCTGTCCAATCATACTGTCCTCTCGATTTCTCTGTCAAATCCCAATACACAGGGAGACGCATTTTTTTGACGCCCATGTCATCCAATAAAGCCAGATATGTTTCTTGCCAATCCAGTCCGAGTGATTCAGCATAACGATAAGAAAACGTCATACCCAGAGATACATCTTGACGTGGATCAGGACCAGACAAGTTGAAGTAACCGAACAACAGTATCAGCCCCAACGTTATACCCAAAAACACCCAACTGGTAACTTTCAGTGTCCGTTTCCAACAAAAAGAAGAACGGTGTTTCATAATGAGAGAACTATACCACTTATTGATGCTAGCCACAAACCAACTACAATGAGCAAGATAGCAAATATACGCTGTGTCCAATCCCAGAAAAAAAGCTTCTCACAATATATCGCTGGAAAAAGTCTGCAGAGAGGCCACGTGAGTATCAACAAGAAAACATACTGTGTGCCAGATAATGCTTGGACGAAAGAAACTGGCCCGAGAAAAGTCGCATAGGTTATCAAAAAACTTCCGATGCCAGCCAATGTTTTATTACCCACAAACACCATGCTTGTTTTGGTAATGCCTGTGGCAGAGGTTGCCTGTGTCAGCTTTGGATCTTTTTTGATACTCGCAAAAATTTGGCGACGAAAATGCGGTATCAACAACAGACTCAGTCCCGCCAAAAAAATACCTAAACGAGACCAAATAAGTCCACTCACAAAATTCGATTGCGCATAGCCATACTTCAAAATCAATAATGATACTCCCATAGCAACACCTGCCACAAGCGCAGAAAATGGCATTCTCTTTTCTAGCTTGAAAGGTAAATCAAAGGCGACCAATAGCCCGCCTCCGATCAAAAACAAAAGCGCTAAAATAGGCATCCATGAAAAAGTATCCTCAGAAAAACCTGGCAAAAAAATAGCAAGAAACGCTACCAGAGAAACTGTTGTACCAACCAATGGCGCAATACGTGAAATATCCCATTGTTGAATAGCGTTATAAAAAGCTACCAATCCATACAAAAAGAGAGCCCCGGACAACAGAAAAGTGATTATTAATAACCATCCCAGAAATTGAAAACCAAACGGCAAGAATACAAGGGTAAACAAACTAAATAAAGAAACAAAAAACGCATAAACCACTGGTGTCTTGATAGGGCCGGAAAGCAAATACTTATCCAAAAGCGCCGTCACGGCACTCAAAAAATATCCTGCCAAAGCAACGCTCATCCACAACATACTGTTTCATAGTCAATTATTTGCTTTCAGTATAACGAAAAACAATCAAAAAACCAAAAACCACGATAAACATAATCATTGTTTTTGGTCTCTACAATAGTACTATCCCCTCCCTCTCCCACATGCTTTTATGGTGCCACTTCTCGCCAACTGAAGTCACGACAGTTGTTGATTTCAGAAGCGTTGCAGGCAGTGCTTTCGGTCCATGGGAGGCAGGACGTATTGATATTGGTAC
>JBPPMJ010000018.1:0-2662 GCA_051306005.1 Minisyncoccota bacterium | reverse complement strand
GTGACCAATGTCATGTTGATGAAACCCAACATCCCGGTGCCCGACTGGTTGATCAAGCGCATGATCTACAGCACGCCCCACGAACAATTGGTCAAGATGGGTCAGGTGGCGAAAGAACCGCGTTACCGGCCGGAGGCGGCGCCGGAGAAACTCAAGCATCTGCTGGCGCCAACCCTGAAATCAGCGGCCAATGAGGCGAGCCGCTCACCGGGGTCTTGAGCATCCAGCGGAAAATCACGGAACGCATTAAGAAAGCAGAAAGCGACGCCGGAAGGTCAGTCCATTGGCCTTCCGGTTTTTTATATCCCGGCATAGGGCCTTCCCGCTTCTAGATAGACGGCTGATATCGAGTCTGACTCCGATTCTCCGCAGTATCAGCGACAACGTCGCCAGCACCTCGGCCACTGGTCAGCACCCAGGCAAACGCTTGCCCTGTCTAGCCGACACGACGTCCGTCAGCTATGGCTCATCAATTTTAAGCACCTGCCGATAAAGAAATCGCAGCGCGCTTTTCGCCGGGTTCCGGGTCGAGGCCGAAACCTCGCCGGCTATCGCGAGATGCGTCAGGAACACTTCGATCTCGGTCTTGCTCATATCGCGCGGGTGCCGGACATGGACAAGACAAATCGCCGCATCCCATCGATTGCAGGCGTCAACGGCACGGATGCTGTCAGCCGGCGGAAACGGGCGCGTAATTCATCCAGCACAGCATCGGTTTGGATGCTACGAAAGAGATGTGATCAGCAGGTTCTTTAGGGTGTTTAATAACATCATATGACTGATAACCATCACTTAATCCGGCTCTGTCAATATGAGGCACCCACGAGGTGTAACTAAAGGCACATTTTGAGGCACCTAATTATAGTTAGACCTGTTGGAATAGTTCACAATTGGAGGAAGAGTAAATGGCTACGCATCCGTATATTTCAGGAGCGGGGAATGTCGCGCAGATGGTGACGCAGCTGCGAAAATCATTTCCAGCCACGATTACCTCCGAAACCGTGAAGAGACTTGGGCTTGCCCCAAACAGTGAAAGCTATGTGATCAATGCTCTCCAATTTATAGGGGTCATTGATTCCGAGGGAAAGAAGACACCAGACGCAGCGAAGGTTTTTTCCCACCATAAAGACGAAGAGTTCTCCCAGCATTTTGGCTCGCTCGTTGAAAAGGCCTATAGCCTACTGTTTGAACTCCACGGAGACAATGCCTGGAATCTCAGTAACGATGACCTGATTACGTTCTTCCGCCAGAGCGATCAGACGAGCGCAACGATCGGCGCGCGCCAAGCCAGCACTTTTAAAGTGCTTTCCGGACTGTCAGGTCACGGTGATCTGCCGGAGCCGAAGCAGAAGAAGTTGGGAAAAGAGTCGAAGCAGCAGTTTAAAGCCAAGAAGGACATAGTTCAGCCGCCCGTCAATACCATCCAGAATACAGACGGAGAGCAGTCAATCAATGCAGCCCCCAATTTTGGCTTGACAGTTCGAGTGGAGATTAATCTGCCCGCCGATGGCTCGAAGGAAACTTACGACGCGATCTTCAAAGGCATCAAAGAGAACCTTTTAGGTGGCTGACTTCATAGATCAGTTTGAGCGCGTTGTTCGGCGTGCTCGGACGTTTACTGAGGCCCGATCAGAGCCCATTGGTGGCTCCCACCCATTTGATGAGAGAAACATTCATTCAAGCATCCAATTTATTTGCAAAAAACTCTTTGACGACGGCCACTATGCACCAGCGACTTTTGAAGCCTACAAACTGGTGGATAAAGAGGTTGCAGCTCTAGCGAAGACTAGTGAATCTGGTGTTAAGTTGATGATGAAGGCATTCAATGATCAGACGCCCCTAATCAAGCTAACGAATCTAGGCACCACGAGCGAGAAGGACGAGCAGGAGGGATACAAATTCATCTTCTCGGGTTCAATCATGGCTATTCGTAATCCCAGAGGACATGAATTTGGTGTTCAAGACTCACCGACCGAGTGCCTAGATCATTTGAGCCTTGCATCGATGTTGCTAAGACGGCTTGAGCGCGCGAAAAAATAGGTATAACAAGCGCTTTCAGCCATTACGGAAAATCTGCGGCTGGAGCGCGGCGTTAGCGGTCTCTAATTTAAAACATTGTTTGAGCTGTCGGAATTGAATATGGCTTTTTTAAGTAGCGTCATAGCCGTTTTATTCGTTTCTATTGCAGGTCCAATGATTACGTCGGGTATCGTCCAAGCATATTCTGAAGGTCTCTGATTTATGGGAGCGGCTCTGTGCGCTGCATTCACTGAGCCCGTTCGTCAAGATTTTTTTCCGGGGACGGCTATCCATTCGCTTCAGAAGCGACAACTCTGACGGACTGCAGCCTGAGCTTTGACGTTCAGCGGCTATATGCAACCAACGAATAGCAATAATGCCGACTGCGGAGTGCACAGTTCGAACTGCTCATCGCGTGGATGTTCCTGCAATGGCTGCGCTCATCAAGGAGTTTGCTCACTATATGCGTGAACTGGGGGACACAACCGAGCTATGCCTCGATTCAGAAGTACTCCAGCGCGATGGATTCGGTAAGGGTTCTACCAAAACAGCGATCAGACTTGGACACATCACATGACGTCGGATGATACTCAAAAGTATGCTGGCGGGCGGACCCATGGCATCCCTTGTGGTGCCTATGCGC
>JBPPMJ010000015.1:0-2789 GCA_051306005.1 Minisyncoccota bacterium | reverse complement strand
GCATCTCGGGGCGGCGCTCTCCATCGCCGTCGGCGTGCTCGGCCTGGGACTGATGGTTCATCTGGGTCTGCAGGCCGGCGCAATGCCCACCGCATCCGGCTTGCTCGGGCGGTAACCGCTTCTATACTCCCCTCGTGTCTTATGACGGGGCGATTTCCAGATGGTGCCATCGATATCTGTTTTTGGGGTGTATGGTCATTTTTGACGTGTTGGTAAACCACACATTGGCTTGGCTGGACGGAATAATGGACGCCAGCAAGGCGCAAAAAAGATGCCTTTTGGGGTGTCTATTTATAGTTCGATCCCACTTGGCGAAGGATGCACTGTGACAAATAAGTTGCTGGCCATAGCTCTCTGCTTTGTTTTGGCCATGCTGCACACCGCGCTGGCTACGGCAGCGGACATTCGTCCGTTTATTTCTGGCTCAGGTTCATTCCGAGTGATTCTTATTGAAGGAAATATTGAGCCAGGAGATTTTGAGACTTTTATCCGAATCATCAAAGAAAACCAAGGCAAGATCAGCGGTGTGTATATCTTCTCACCAGGTGGCGATTTCTACGAAGCCATGAAAATTGGGGGAGCCATGAGGGCGCTAGAGTTGTCATCGCAAGTACCCATGCGGTCACAATCAGGTCAGCCATCGTGTGAAGACCTCCCTGGAATCAAGCCCAATGATCCAAAGAACTGTACCTGTGCAAGCGCTGGATTTTTTATCCATATAGGTGCAATTCATCGCGGTGGAACATACCTCGCTGTGCACCGGCCATATTTTGCGAAAGGAAAGTATGGCGAACTCACCCAAGCTGATGCTCAGAAAGCATTTGACGCATTACAAGACAGTGCGCGGGCCTACATGCAGGAAATGGGGGTTCCAAAACACATTCAAGAAGACGTCCTTGCAACACCCTCTGACCGTGCCTTGATGCTTGATGACAAGACCATCAAGACTTACTTCTGGCTTGAACTGCCATACCGGCATGAATGGAAGAAAAACCGGTGCACCAAACTTTCAGCGCCAGAGGCGCAGCGTGCAGAGGATTACTCTCGGCGTCTATTAATCGCCAGAAGCGCTTCTGATGCCGATCTTTCGAAATCGGAATGGAATGACTTTTCCACCTTGCAAAAGAAGCAAGATGAGGAAAGACGCTGCAGTATCGCAATTGAACAGCAGAGCCGCCTTGAGGCCTATGTGCGTTACTTCGGCGTAAAGCCGAACGACTACGGCGAGCACAATTTCGCGAAATGGACCGATGCGGAAAAATATCTCGGTAGGCGGTTCTACGAATTGCTTAGCGAAGAACGATTTGACGAAGAGAAATTTTCTGGATTGTCTTTACTGAAACGACCCGCCACTTCAACCGCTCCAGCAATCAGCCTTTCAGATTCGCGCTCGACTCCCAAGGTTGTTAGCTGGATAGGCCTGGTTAGCACCCCCAATCCTTCACCTGAATATACCCAGCGCCTAGTCCAGTCCCTCGAAAGTGCGTGGGGAAAGCGCTCCGGCGGGAATGGCACTACACAGTGGCTATGGGACAAGGAGAATTTTTCAGCCAAATTGACCTATGAGCCCGTCTCCGCCGAAGGGCCTTTTTTGGGCTTAGTTATAGACTCGAAATAACTGCGAGATTCCTTCCATGAATCCAATTTCATCAGACGTCGCGAAGCAGTTTTGCGAACTGTGTAACTGGGCCTATGAATGCTGGGTGACGCATAAGTGCTTGTTTGACGACAACGTGAAGAAAGAGACAACTATAGGCAAAGCCGAATACTTCACGGCTCGGCTATCTGTTATTACGCAGGAATATTCGCTTCTGCAAATTTGCAAGCTCCATGATCCGGCAATACAAAATAGCGCAGTTAACATCACAATTGACTATATCGTGAGATTTGGTGACTGGGGGCAGGATGTAGAGTATATAAATAGGAATGTTAAACGTTTGAATAGTTTATTCGATAAACTCAAGTCTGCTCGAAATAAGGTGCTCGCCCATAACGATCTTGAGGCAATCATGGGAGCGGCTGTACTGGGAGAATTCCCGGAAGGATTTGACGAGGAATATTTTGCGGTTCTTCAAGACATAGCAAACAAAGTCCACGAAAAATGGTGTGGCGGTCCGTATCCATTTAATGATCTGGCTGGAGCAGACGTTGAGGAGTTTTTGCATATACTCGAAAAGGCCAAATAAATCGTTCCAGCGGACGCCCAAAAAGCCACACGCCGCTGAACTCAAACGTTAGGGTTTACAAAAGGGGTACATATGAGTAACGAAGTCAATTGCACTTCCATTGAACAAGTCCGCTCGAACATCGACCGCATAGACCGTCAGATTGTCGCCCTTCTGGCCGAACGTGGAATCTTTGTGAAACAAGCGGCTCGGTTCAAGAAAACCACGGATGACGTAAAGGCGCCTCAACGCGTCGAACAGGTTATTGCCAAGGTTACGGCGCTATCGCAAGAGTTGGGCGCAAATCCCTCTGTTACAGAGCAGGTGTACCGCGCAATGATTTCGGGTTTCATTAACGCGGAGTTGACTGAACATGCAGCGCTCAATACCAAGGGGGCCAAACCCTAACATGTCCTTCGAGCGGCACGTGCTCCTCAAAACCATCTTGCTGGCCTACAGTCGCGGCACTGTTCTTCGCTAAATCGGCTCTTCCTCATGGCTCCCTCGCTTGCCCGCGGGCGCCATCCTCTCAAGCTTCAAACGTTCCGAAAATCGCCGGACAGGTTAGCCCGGTAAAGCGCTTCGACTTTCTGGCGCGCCCAAGGGGTGCGGCGCAGGAAGTTG
>JBPPMJ010000020.1:0-7410 GCA_051306005.1 Minisyncoccota bacterium | reverse complement strand
GCCTTTGCGGATTGTGATCCTGGCGAATCAGTGAGAGACGGCGCCTCCCTTGGTTTTTCCGTTGCGCTGGTCCTGATTGTCGCATGGACATTTCGCATAATCGCGTCGATTATCAGGAGTTAAAAAAAAATGTTCGACATATATTTTATGTCAGGATTTATATCAATTGTGGGGGCCGTTTGGATTCTCACTAGATGAGGCTCGAAAATGAAACGGTTACTCCTTCTCTTCCTTCTAATCTCCCCTGGTCTTGTCCTGGCAGAATCCTATAACATCAAAACGGATGCCGGATTATATCTGCGCCTTAATTCTGCCATTCCTGGAATGGCATATAATCGCAATACGCAAGAATATATCCCCTGGCCAACTGGTGGCGGCTCCGTTGCATATCGGCAACCCGTGACCATCGATCTTCCTTCAACTTCAACCAGAATTCCGGCTGATGTTACCCACAAAATTCCACGTGGTGCTGTTGGTCGTGCTGGTGGGGCTGCACTCAAATTCCTTGGACCTGTCGGCGCGATCACTACCGCAATTACACTTGGTCAACTGGTTTGGGATGCTGGATTGGGAGAATGGGTTCTTCCATCCCCTGGATACGATGCCCAGGGAGACGGTTTTCAGAATGGTTATTATTGGATGCGTTCTCATTCAACTACCGCTAAATATAAAAGCGGATTAGCTGCATGTGTTGCCGAATCCACTCAAGTAAATCAATACAATGATTTCCGTTACAATTCTGCAGAATATGGCGATTGTAAACATGCAACTAATGGCCATTGGTATCAAAACTGGGCTCGAAAGATTGCATGTCCCGCTAATCCCGATTCTTCCTATCCTGCAACTTGTTCCCCTGGTGGTCTAAACCCTCCAACTATTCCCGCGACTGATGCACAAATTAATCAAGCTGTCGAAGATGGAATCGGAACTGACAGCAACAAGGCCGCAAACGTAGCACGCGCGGCAGCCGAAAATGGTTATCCTCCCCAAGCCGAAGGAACTCCCGAAGCATCTGGACCTGCATCTGCCCCAGGTCCTACTTCCCAAACCGTTTCCTCTGGCCCTGCTGGACAGACCATTGTTAATGAATCGGTTACATATAATATTTCTTATGCTGGCGACACGGTTACCATTGAACAGGTTGTGGAACAAACCACGACTGCACCAGATGGGCAGCAAACGACTACCACAACAACCAATGCACCACCTCCGCCAGCTTCTCAACCTGGTGGTGGAGTAGTCGCAGCACCACCACCCAAGGAACCCATTGACCTCTGCAAGGAGCATCCCGAAATTGTCGCTTGTCAGACTCTTGGCGAGGCTCCTGTAGAACCCGTTATTCCTCAACAAACCGTTAATGTTTTCCTCGGTGCTGATCCTGTTTCAGGCACTTGTCCTGCCGATATCATGGTTCCTATGCCAATGGGTCTTGGTTCAACGCCTTTGTCCTGGCAGCCAATCTGCGATGGTGCAACGGGTATTCGTCCTATTGTTCTTGGCTTGGCAATGCTTTCTGCTGGTCTTTTTGTTTTTCGCATGGCGAAGGGGTGATATATGGCAAAAATTTCACTTTGGCTTTTTTCTCTGATTGCTCCCTTCATCAAGCAAATTCTTGTTGTTCTCGGTGTTGGCATTGTTACATACGTAGGATTCGATCAAATCCTTTCTGCGATTCAATCATCCGTCATTTCCATGTGGGCAGGACTTCCTGCCGATGTTTGGAACGTCCTTGCTTTGGCTGGATTCGTTCAGGCCATTAACATTTGGCTTTCTGCTC
Source organism: Minisyncoccota bacterium (assembly GCA_051306005.1). GTDB lineage: Bacteria > Patescibacteriota > Minisyncoccia > Moranbacterales > UBA1568 > UBA1568. The sequence goes on along the minus strand of JBPPMJ010000020.1, from coordinate 5,633 downwards.
TTACTACGGGCCTTGCCCTTTTGGCCGTCAAAAAATATACATTAATGACTTCCTGAAACCCTTAATCTGAGGTGTAAAATGCTCACGCTTATAACCGGAACTCCTGGCGCTGGGAAAACGGCTTATGCTGTTGCCCAGCTTGAACAATTCCAAAAGGACAACCCTTCCCGGCAAATCTTTGTTATGGGCATCCCTGAATTGCTCATTGAACACGAACCCTGCCCGCCTGTATCCGAATGGACAATAGAAAAGACACTTCCAGAAGATCCTACTATCCTGGAAGAATTTTTCACCTTTCCCGATGGAGCACTTGTTGTCATCGATGAGGCGCAGAAGATCTATCGTCCACGCGCCAATTCATCCAAGGTTCCAGCAATTGTTTCTGCCCTTGAGCGGCATCGTCACCAGGGTCTGGACTTCTGGCTTATAACACAATCACCAAGTCTTATTGATGCGAACGTCCGCCGTCTCATTGGTCGGCATATTCATATTCGTCAGAATTGGGCAGGCCGAAAGCTCTTTGAATGGTCAGAAACCCATGACCCCGAATCGCGCACCGATAGGGATGCTGCTGCAAAGCGCAACTATCGACTGCCAAAAACTGTTTTTGGCCGTTATAAAAGCGCTTCCATCCACGTCCAGACGAAGCGCCGAATTCCTTATGTTGTTTATGTTCTTTCATTCTCGGTCGTCATCCTGGCTGTTGCCGGATATTTCATCCGTCAAAGAATCCAAAATTATCAGACTGAGGCACTTCCAGCACCAGAAAGCGCTGCTGTTCCTGATCGTTTTGTGGTTTCCCCAGCTTTGACCACTCAACCTTCTGCGCGTGCTTCTGGTGTCACCGCTGACGATTACACGCCCAGAATCGCAACTCGACCTGAGACGGCCCCTCTTTATGATGGAATCCGGCAGGCCCAGGTCATGCCCATTGTTGCCGGATGTATCACTTATGTTGATTATGAATCCAATTCAACTTGCCAGTGCTACACTCAACAAGGCACTGATGCGTTCCTGGATGATATGCAATGCCGGGAATGGCTTCGCAAACCACCATTCAACCCGTGGCAGTCTGCGCGGCGCGAATCTGTAAAAACAGAATTCGATCAGGTACCACCAACACAACCTGGACCTGAAAAAGTTTCAAGCGCTGTTCCATGAGCGCTTAAAGATTTCATCGGCCTATGCTTGCGTCCGAACGCATAATCTAGCGGCCGCTGAAAGTGGCGAAAGCCTAAACACCTAACCTAAACATCAAGGAAAAAACCATGAACACTTACAAACCTGATTTCATCCAACAATTCATTGCCCTTTTCATTGAACCCGAATCAAAAAATCGTTGTTACAATGGACCTTACATCCCCAAGGAAACATTATTTCCTGAACGTAAAAAGGAGGAACCAAAAAAAGAGAAAATGACAATTCGAGAAACCCGATACTACGCAAAGCAAAAGGAACGCTCGAAGCAAAAGCTTATAGATACGCTGATTGCTGGACCCATCGCCTTAATTGCAATTTATTTTGCAATCAACTACTTCTGAAACAATTCACTGAGGTGCAATCATGAACAATTCATCCATTGACTACGAAACTGAGTTCCACAATGCCTGTGAGAATCTCGACCATGCAGCTTCGGAAATATCCGAATTAAAACGACAATTGAGAATCATGAAGGGTAATCTTGAGGACGCAATCTATTCAAGGGACATCCTTAGAGAAATGCTTTCTGACAAGGACTACTTACGTAAATTGTTGGAAGAATAAAAAAGCCCAATTCTTTGCCTAATTGTCGTCTGAATTGCCAATCATAAGGAGTTACCCCAAGAACGTTCCGCTTCTACACGGCACGCCGTTTCGACTGCCAGTAAGGCAAGCGTTCATCCCCCCCAAAGCCATAACTTGACGTGATTCAAAAGACGACAAAAACAAAGCCGGTCAAAAGCCGGCTTTTTTTATACTTCCCGACGAACGGTCTTTTTTAACTGGTAAACATCCATCATTATTGCTAACCTATAACTGTCCATCGTGGACAATAATCATGAGGTGTAATCATGACCATCCATAAAGATGAATCAACCCATCCATTTACCATCTGCCCTTTCTGCTGGCAGGACGGCTACCGTGCTTTTCGTATGGGGCGAACGAACTCCGATCCGGAACTTGCAAACCTTCGCGGCGATCATTACTTTTCCTGGATTTCCGGCTGGGAATCTGCCTTTGATGCAGACATCACGCGCCAGAACATCCTATTTCATGAAGAAATGAGGTGATATCATGCAACAAGCTCTTTTTGAACAGCCTGATATTTCTCCTGTCTACCTTGAAGGCCTCGCCCATTTCAAATATCGTCTTGCAACTCAAGGCGACCATTTCCCCAAGATTCGCCCTTATCTGGAACAATGCGTTGAGCGCTATAAAAAACTCTGCGCCGGAATTCCAGAAACCGAACTTGGTCCATTCCCACAATTCCCTGAGGATCATTAATCATGCAAACAAAAATCCTCTACAAGATTCCGTGTCCTTATGATCTTGCGACCATTGAGGTCTACGGTGATCCTGAAAATGCCATTTATGAATGGCGCATTATTTCTCCTGATGGTCGGATATTTCAGGACACTTATCCTGACTCCGATCATCCTGAACAAGGCCAGCAATACGGAAACCCTGAGATCGCTCTTAGGGATGCATTGATCTTTTCAACACAACTTTGTGAGGCATAATCATGGAAACCACAACTCAAGCCCAAAGCCCAGATCCTTTCCTCTCCTTTCTCAAGGAAGCGGAAGTGATTTATTCCAATGAAGCAGCATCATCTGAAAAGCTCTTTATTCTGAAAATTCTTGCGATCTATCTTCCCCGAGAAATGCGCAAGGTCAAAGACGATCTGCGCCAGGCCAAACCCGTCCGCAAACCCAGGACGGCAACCGCCAAGTGATCCGGCCAAGGCCATGCGCCAAAGGGCGGCAGCGAGCGCCAGCGAGCAGCCGCCCTGGCGCAGGGCCAGGGCTTTCTTCAATCGGCAACACGCCTCCACCATCGACCACTCTTGACCGTGTCAAGGCGGGGTCCTGATCGTTCATCGGTCCGGTCCCCCGGGCCGTTGAACGGTCGGGGTGCCTTGATCACGCAAGCTTTCCCCACGCTCATGGCAGGATGCTGGGTCTCCCTAACCCAGCATCCCTGCCTAGCGGCGAGCGTCCCTCTTGATCTTCGGCGCTGACGTGCCTGAGCGCTTCCCAGCCGTGCGCATCCTGGACCCCTGTGCTTCTTTCTTCGGCCTTGGCCGTCTTCGGCCTTGGCCGTCTCTCAAGGCGAGAGCGGAGCTGCCGCCACTCAATCCATGGGGCCGCACCATCAACGAAGATGTCATGCCTTACGGTCTGCCCTGGGTGCCCGGGCAACCCGGCCATGATCCGGCTGAATGCCTTTGGCGGTGCTCCGACCGCCTACCCTCCTCCTTATCTTGATACTTAAGGGATAACTGTGCAGACCTTGACAAGGCTCCAAGCCGCGCCGATACTGGCTTTGACCCCGATTTGGGGTGTAGAAGAAAACCCATAAAAAAACCCCGATTCCCATGGCTTGCGACCGAGGAGGGAATCAGGGTTTGCTCTGAGGTGTAATCAGTGCAAATTCAGTCTACTGCTCTTGTTCCAGATGTCAACCCCGATGACCTGGAAGCATATTCCCCGCGTGATTCATCCTGGACTCTCCACCGTGGCCAGTGCCAGGACGTTCAATTGATGTATGCCCGTTCCCAAGAGTTTGAACGCTACGCGGCTCGCCTCTCGGACTGTTCCGGAATCCTTCGCTTTGCCTGGATCGATCAGGAAGACGGCACTTCCCAGCTTAAACTGCGAGAGGCGCGCTTCTGCCGCGTTCGTCATTGTCCTGTCTGCCAGTGGCGCCGGTCGCTCATGTGGCAGGCCAGATTCTATGACGCCCTCCCCAAGCTTTCGGAAGAAAACCCTTCTGCTAGATGGTTATTCCTTACGCTCACCCAAAAAAACTGCAAGATAACAGATCTAAAAAAACAGCTTAAAATAATGCATCAAGGATTCCGCAATCTAATCAGGCGTCCTGAATTTAAACCCGTAATGGGTTGGGTTAGAACTACCGAAGTTACACGATCAGAAATAGGCGAAGCACACCCTCATTATCACTGCCTCATGATGGTTAAGCCGTCAATGCTTACCCGCGATTACGTTAAACAATACCGCTTCCGCCAGCTATGGCAGCAATCATTAAAACTTGATTATCTTCCTCGCGTAGATATTCGCACTGTAAAATCCTACAAAAAAACAGAACAATCTCCCGCCGACGTTCTCCGCGCTGCAATAGCCGAAACCCTCAAGTATTCCGTCAGTCCTGCCGATATGGTCAAGGATAGAGAATGGTTCTTTGAGTTGAACCGCCAGCTTTTCCGAACCCGGGCCGTTGCGACCGGGGGTCTTTTGAAACATGTCCTGCGCCTGGACGAAGAAACCGATCAGGACCTCATTAAGGGAGACGAACAGGATGATCTGGAACAACCAATTGAAGCGCCTCTCCTGGCATTCAACTGGCGCAAGGTCGAACGACGATATTTGCGCTTTCATGAAAAAAGACCGTTCGTCGGAAAAAAGTAGAATTCATTCTCTCCATGAGCTAAAAGTTCCCTATATGGTCTTTGAGGTGTAGACCATAGTGCTTGAAATATCACCTACCATTAAAGCGAGTAATGAACATGTCAAAAATCATTGTCCTTTCAATTGATCCTTGGAAATTTGTGGACGAAAAAACCGGCGAAGAAAAGTCCGGCATTTCGTTGTGGTTTTTGAATTCCTACCGTGACCCTTCACTTGGACTGAAACCTTCAAAAATCTCCATTGCCCCTGAAAAAACCCAAGGGCTCGGCGGCAAGTTGCCCGCCCTGGCAGAAGTAGAATTCGGCAGTCGTCCTGGACTGCAAAATCGCGCTACGTTGCAACTTGATTCCATCAAGCTGTTATCTCCTGTTGATTTTTCCCGTATTTTCGGCGGTTCCCCTGCCGTAAATCCCGCCTGACGAACGGGCCACGTTTGGCGATCTTCAACTCCTGGCCCTTTTTCATGAGGTGTTATATGAACAAGTTCAAGATGATTCGCTATCCCGCCGGTCTGTCCCTGCTTGCGCTTGGCGCCCAGGCGCATGCCGCTGTTCCGACTGAGGTTACCGCCGCCCTGACCGAAGCCAAGGATGACGCCCTTGTGATCGGTGCTGCTGTCGTGATCGTTTATATTGCGATTGCGGGCTTCCGTTACATGCGCGCCGGTCTGCGTTGAAACAAGATGTCAAAGCTCTACCGCGCAACATGTTTTCCTGATTCGCCCAGCGCGGCAGATGCTTATTTTTCGTCGGCGGAGCCCTACGCAATAGGAAATCCGCCGACGATTTTTTTATTTGAAAAAAGCCTTTCGGGTTGGTCCCTGAATGGATATCAATCAGGAACCCTGATTTCAACCAATATTGCGCCAATTCCTGCCTTTGCGGATTGTGATCCTGGCGAATCAGTGAGAGACGGCGCCTCCCTTGGTTTTTCCGTTGCGCTGGTCCTGATTGTCGCATGGACATTTCGCATAATCGCGTCGATTATCAGGAGTTAAAAAAAAAT
>JBPPMJ010000013.1:0-5044 GCA_051306005.1 Minisyncoccota bacterium | reverse complement strand
CGGCCGGCGCTTCCGGTTCGAGAATGACTTGATGTGGACGAAGACTTTCGGACCGCCTCCATTCGGCGTAACAAAGCCGAAGCCCCTGTCGTCCTTCCAGTCGGTGACCTTGCCTTGGTATCGCACGGGCGTGCTCACTGTTGGTTAACGTTTGAGTTCAGGCCGCGGCCCGTCATGGCCGTCGCGCCTGCAAGAATGGTTAGCGAGCAACGCCGACAATGCGCTTTGCCCGCTGCAAGACATGATCATAGGTAACGACATTTAGATTGTGGAATCCAGAGTTTAGGATCCGATACGCCTCGTTCTCATCAGGACCCCACAGATTGGAGCGCCCGAAAACCAATATGCACCTTGGCTTTACCGTTTTGACGTGACCCACTCGCTCCAAGAACTTCAGGCTATTGGCCTCCCGCTCAACCTCGTAGATATAGCGTGAGGCCTGAGTAAGTGCCTTGGTAAGGTCGGTCGAAGGAACGCAGTTCCCGTGATCCTTGGTTTTGGCCCAAAATTCCTGAGCGCCCTCTGGCTTCTTTATTTCAACGATATCAAGAAAGCCATCGTACGCTTCCATCAGGAAGTCTGAGATATGCTGGGTATCGATGGCGCGCTCATCCAGAATGCGCACGAACTCACTCCCAAGAACCCAACTATTTTCCTTGAACCACGCCTGCCATGCGGACTCCGCTTTGGCCGCAGTTAACATTTCCTCAAATTGAGTAATTGCCCGACGCCTAGAGGTGGCCTGTAACGCAAGATAAAGGTCGTCCGGGACTATTCGGTTCTCTACGACGAACTTGATTATTTCGCTCCGGTTTGGCAGAGCAAAGAGCGCCTTAATTTGCTCGGCATTCTCCCGCTCAAACGGCTTATCTAGCGGTATGAATGCCTTAACGCCGCTCTTGAACGGCTCGTAGTTCTTCTGGATGAATTCAATGAGGTTTTTGAATTCCTCAGAGTCAAGCGTAAGTTCACTCTTCGGATTTAAGGTTTCTGGAACCTCTTCCTCGTAGAACTCCTTAGGCACCGAGTACCGGCCTACTTTAAGGTTGATTTCGTCCTCGCTATTGTTATGAGGAATCTTCCAAAAGTGGGCGCGCGTAATGACCGACTTCTTGCGCCGAAGAATCGTCGATAGACTTCCTTTTACAGTCATCGCATAAGCTCCTTCTTGCTCGCTAACGCGCCGATGAGCGGCGCCGAAGCGCGCAGCGCGTAGGCGTCCGCTCCATTGGCTGGTTAGGTGTCACCTTTGTTTCTCACTTCTAAAAGAGGGATTAGGTGCCTGCATCGATATACGAAGAGCTGTTCTTTCCATGAGAATATTTCGTTCGCGAGATGATCTAGAGCTTGCGGCGTTATTCGTCTTTCAGGCACGTCTGGCCGGTTTGATACTAACCTTCCGCCTGAGAAGAGCTGCCCGTGAATCAGAGCATTTCGCTCGGCAAACAGGTCGCGGCCGTTCCCAAGAACACTCTCCAGCTGCTTTAGGGAGCTCGCATTAAATCGTCTGGTGAGCTTAAGCGCTAGACGTAGCTTTTTCCCGAGAGGCCATTGACGTTTTAGATTGTCATACGGGGCATCTACAGAAAGCGCCGTGATCAACATGTCCAATTCCGCCTCGGCGTATGCGGCGTATAGGGTAACGAGGCCAAGTGGCCTAATGAGATCTCCCTCAAATGCTCCGTTCACGGTTCGTGACGCCTAACGTCCAAGCTCAGGAGCGCTGCGCGGATTTATTGCGCAGCGCCCCTTGGAGCGCAGTGTTAGGCTTTGTTGAGTCTTGCAAGAAGAGTACTGAGAGCATTGTGAATCATGGTGAATGAATTTTGCAGAGAGCCAGCGGACCATGCGAGACTCCAAATAATTTTTGCGCGAATTTCGTTGGTGTGCTCACCGTCAGCTGTGCGGGAAAGCAACCGTGTCTCGCTGCCATCGTCATTGACACGCTCGATATGCGACCAATAGCGACTGTTGCCTACTACGTTTGGATGAGCAATCTCGCACAGAAACTCGTAGTGCGGTAGCAAGTCAGCAGCATTCTGATTTTTCGTTAGTTTCTGAATCAACGTTAATACGTTTGTCTGCTTGAGATGCGGCTCCGGCTCTCCAATCCGAGTACCCCAAATCATCTTCACAACACGCTCCTCGAATTCTTTCGAAGTAACCACAGTGTTTGGCGGAAAAGTAAGCTTGCTAAAAAGATTCTCAATGGTGTTGGCGTGAAGGAGATATGTCGTTGACAGCTCAAGGAGCGAACGCGCCAAGACTGCGGATGTGATCACCTCCCCTATATTGAGGCTTCTGATGGCGGGCTTCAATAATTCAGCACCGCGCCACATACTCATGACTGAATATGCCTCTACGTTGCGGGCTTGATCGGTCCAAAATGCGCGATTGAGTTTGGTTAGGCTACGCTGGTTTCCTACCTGGGTCTGAAAAGCTTCGATATTAGAAAAACGCCAGCCGAATTGCGGAGGAAGCGTCTGGTCTAGTTCGAGGCAACCCTGAATCCATTGGGGAGCAGTACGAATCATTGGGTCTTCGGACACCTCGCAGAATGCTGAAATGCTGTCGGAAAACTGTGGAAATGCGATGACTTCGGCTGACATGATCGATTTGCCCAACTATAATTAGATACCCCAAAAGGCGTCTTTCATTACACCTAGTGGGTGCCTAATGTTTGCAGGGCTAGGCCACACAAAGGCTCTCGGTCACGTTAAAGTTTGTAAAACATCGTAAAACACCCTTCGGTCACACCTCTGGCGCAGCAGCCAAACTAGTGCGCGCCCTGAAAACTGTGGTCTGTCCCCTATTCCCCCCCTATCCTTCACGCTCAGTTAGGAAGATTACATGTAGCAATAGTATTATTGTTGCTATATGGTGAATAGATTCTAATTTTCCACCCGCGATCAAAACGGATGTTCTTTTGAGCCATTATGCCTGCAACACCGGAGCATATTTTTCGCGCTTCCGATGAGTCTGTGTCTATTGAAACATCGACTGCCTGATTCCAACCTGAAACATCGCATGGCTCGCTCAAGAATCCCGTATCATCGAACGTGGAACAGAGCCTATACGCATTATCAACAGTATCTGAGAAAGCGAATGGTGCATTTGAAGCCAGGTAGATAGCGACAGCTATCAATACTTTCTTGTTCATCGTTGTTTTCTCCTTTTCAAGGCTAATGTTTGAGCTCATCGAGCCTTTACAAATTGTCTTAGTCATCAAGCTCGAACATGTGTCTTGTGATCCCTATTGATTAGGCGCGCCCATGCTTGTTGGCCCAATAGTCGTGAACTTTGTTGAACTCGGATATCCAACAAAGCAATCGATCTGTGGTGTCCTTGCCCAGTGATTTAGCCAACTCGAAGAAGCCTGGCCCTGGCTGCATGTCGCCGGACTTGTGTACAACGATCGCAGTAAGCATACCTCGCCCGGCTTTGTCTTCCTCACTGCTGATCTCGCCAAGAAGATGAAATAGGCGCGTGTCATGCGACTCAAGGCCAAGGGCGCTGATCTGCCCAACGAGCTCAGAGTAGGCAATCCTGCCTTTGCGAGTAGCAACACTAACAAGGATGCCCTTTGCCTGTGTCTTGGCCGCATCCCACTGCGCGTCCTCAAATCCGTAATCGTTAAGCATCAATCCCCCCGTTAGCGCATAAAGCCTTGAATAAGCCAACCCGCGAAGTGTGTTCGGGCGTGAATGAATTGATAGGGCTCACTCTTTGGCTTAGCCGTACCATGCTCCGTGTGTTTTGAGAGTAGCTCCTCGCACTCAGGAAGCGGCGGTTTGTCTTGTCCATGCCAGGCGCCACTCGCGCGACATGGGAGCGACCGAGATCAAAGTGTTCCTGACGCATCTCTCGATAGCCGGCAAGGTGTCGGCCTCGACTCGGAACCCGGCGAAGAGCGCGCTGCAATTTTTATCGGCAGGTGTTTGAGATTAATGAGCCGTGGCTGACGGACGTCGCGTCAGTGCGCCAGGGCAAGCGCCTGCCGGGGTTGCTGACAACGGTTCGGTGAACTGGGCAGGCCAACTCGTCGCCATCGGGATAGCCCGAGCGTCGTTCTCGTAGACTGTGCGCACTGCCGTGAGCAGCCATCTGGTTTCTTGCAACCGTCATCAGCGTTTCACCCTTTGTTCATCACCCCCTTCCACCATGGAGACACCATGGGTTTTCAGGGGGGATCGGGATCATGGGCAAGCCTTCGGTTGGAAGCGCCGTGGATGCGGCGCGACGGCGTTTCCTGTGCCAGATGGCCGTGACGGGTGCTGGCGTGGCGGTTTCCTCGGCGCTTCCCGGCTTCGTGTCGCGCAGTTGGGCGAATGGCGGCAGGGTGCAGATTCCCAGCGGGGTGCAGGTCGGGGATGTGCTGAATGATCGCGCCGTGGTCTGGAGCCGGGCCGATCGGCCAGCGCGGATGTGGTTGGAAGTGGCCACCACCGAAAGCTTCCGCAATGCGGTGCGGTTGCGGGGGCCAGCGGCGCTTCCGGAGAGCGATTTCACGGCCAAGTTCGACCTGCAGGGCCTGCCGCATGGCGAACGCATCTTCTGCCGCGTGTCCTTCGAGGCGCTGGATGGCGCGGTGGGGGCGAGCGAGCCGATGCTGTGCCAGTTCCAGATGCCTGCCCTGCGCCGACGCGACGTGCGTTTCCTGTGGTCGGGAGACGTTTGCGGCCAAGGCTGGGGGATCAACCCGGATCTGGGCGGCATGCGCATCTTCGAGACCATGCGTCAGCTGCGTCCGGACTTTTTCATCCACAGCGGCGACAGCATCTATGCCGATGGCCCGCTGGTCGAGACGGTGGCGCTGGCCGACGGCAGTACCTGGCGCAATCTCACCACCGAAGCCAAGTCCAAGGTGGCCGAAACCCAGGCGGAATACCATGGCCAATATGCCTACAACCTGCTGGATGAGAATCTGCGCCGCTTCAATGCCGAAGTGCCGATCTACGCCCAATGGGACGATCATGAAGTGGTCAACAACTGGTATCCGGGGGAAATCCTGGCCGATCCGCGCTACAGCGTGCCGCAGGTGGAT
>JBPPMJ010000006.1:0-178651 GCA_051306005.1 Minisyncoccota bacterium | reverse complement strand
TTGAGAAATTCAAAGCCATAACGAATATCGGTTTGCATGACACTCCCCTGATTGGTCAGGGTAAAGGTCACAGACAGCTGGGTGTCATGTGGAGAGACAACGTGAATATCGGAGAGATTGATGTTGGCGATTGGGGTACCGGTACCCCCTTCTTCAGGAGTTTGAGCAAAAGCGGACCAAGGAGCTATGGCAAAGAGCACTCCTACCAACATGACTTTCCACGACATAAGGGTTATATTTATATTTTTTTTAATTTCTTGCGTTGCTTTGAGTGTAACATATCTGATGGAAATTGTGGAGGGGTTGTCAAGAGGAGGTGGAATTTTGCAAAAGAAAAACGTATACTCCAAATATCTTAATTATTGTACACAACTACACCATACATAACATAATGTGTTATACTCTCACCATAAAGAGTAGTATAGTTTTTTGTTCGCGCAAAAACAAAGACAACACCTTTTTCGTATGACAACTCCCAAAAAAAATCCACTGGGTGTCGGTGTGTTTTCAAAAGACACTGAAACGTATCTCATCTATCAAGATTCTGCATCCCCGAAGCCATTTTTGTTACTTCGAAAAAGCAAGAATGGACTTGGTTTTTCGCCACCACTAAAAGAACACTTTACTCTTAACGAACACACGCCAACAGGCAATGATACGACACACATCCGATACCTCGCTATCAGCAAAATAACTAATGACGCATATCGTTTGACGTATACACGCAATGATGAGGTGAGTCCTCATCTCTATACCGCCATTTCTTCTGACGGCTTCACATGGCAAAGCGCTGGCATCTTGGAAGGCATTGATTCCTTTGGTGTCATCGTTCCAGAATATCACTTTGAACAACACTCCATTCTATATTATGGAAATGGATCAATTCATATCGCATTTTCTCGTGACCATGAGGCGTGGCATCTGTTTCCCGAAGCAGTACTCCTACCTCGCAAAACCTCTTTTGATTGTCATCCGCTCTCGGTAGCACAAGTCTTTCTGACTGATGAAGGTATCGCCCTTTTTTATTTCACGTACAACGCTCACCGGAAGCTCTGCCTTGGCGCCGCACTTTTCGATAAAGAACGTCCCGGCACTCTCCTGTGGCGCTCCGAATCTCCTCTTTGGGAACAACCGGCACAATGGGATTCTCAGGATATCCATGTGCTTGGCATTACTACTTTACAAAAAAAGTTTCTCATCTATTTCCAAAAAACAGATGGAGAAATTTTGACAGACACACTACGCTCTGGACGTCATCATTTGCCTGATTTTCTTAAACCAACGGCATCCTCGTTCGAGAAAAAACAGTCTACTGCTAACACCTCGGCACTCGCACTTCAACGCTTTCACAAAAACCCTATTCTCGAACCAGTCCAAGATAACCATTGGGAAGCATTCTCTGCTTTCAATGCGGCTGCTCTCACGCTCAATGACACGGTCCATCTCCTCTATCGTGCTCAAGGACACAATGGACTTTCCGTACTCGGATATGCTTCCAGCGACAATGGCTACGATATTGATACACGTTGTAGTCATCCAGTTTACGTCCCATCACAAATTTTTGAAATCCGGAAAAAAGGGCCAGTATCAACCGCGCCGATACCCTATCTTTCGGGTGGCGGTCAAGGTGGTTGTGAAGATCCGCGCATCGTACAAATTGGAGACCGTATCTATATGACATATGTGGCCTTTGATGGCTGTCATCCGCCAGGAGTGGCGCTGACTTCTATCAGCGTGGCAGACTTTCAAAATCAGCAATGGAATTGGGAGAGTCCAAAATTGCTCTCACGTCCTGGAGAAACCCAAAAAAACTGGGTGCTCTTTCCGGAAAAAATCAATGGAAGATTTGCAATACTTCACAGCATTTCCCCGCATATTCTGATTGATTTTTTTGACACCTTGGACGATACTATCATCATTGATAGTTATCACAACAACCATACCGAAGCAGGTCGATGGGACAATATTTTACGAGGAGTTGGTGCGCCACCCCTGCGCACCACGAGTGGATGGCTTGTACTCTATCATGCTATGGATCGTTATGACCCGAATAAATATAAAGTTGGCGCCATGTTACTCGATCTTCATGATCCGACAAAAGTACTCTATCGAAGTCGACAGCCTATTCTCGAACCACGAGAGTATTATGAAAATGAGGGACACAAGACTGGCGTCGTGTATGTATGTGGTGCTGTCATCAAAGATGACACGTTGTTCGTTTATTATGGCGGATCTGATCGTTGTGTTGCTGTCGCATCTACCCCACTTTCTTCTTTTGTACAACAAATTATTTCACACCAAGAAATCACACTTCTCTCTTCCTCTAAAAATCAACTCACACCTTAATTCTAAATATATTCTATGCTACAAATAGAACGTTCTCTAGAAAATCCACTGCTTCTTCCGAATACCCAGCATACCTGGGAAGATTTGGCGGTTTTTAATGGATCGCCCATACAAGATGATTCTATGCTTCATATGTTCTACCGAGCACTCGGCCGTCCGGAATATCATCACGGCGCTTTTGTCGCCTTATCTACAATTGGTAAAACCTCCAGTACTGATGGTATTCACTTTGGTGAGCACGTCCCTTTTATTGTTCCCGAAGAACTCTGGGAGCGATACGGTTGTGAAGATCCGCGCATCACTAGACTGGACAATCGGTTTTATATTTTCTACACAGCGCTCTCGACGTATCCTTTCTCACCCGCCGGCATCAGTGTTGGACTTGCCATTACGGATGATTTACAAATCATTACCGAAAAACATCATATTACGCCATTCAATTCCAAGGCCATGACACTGTTTCCAGAAAAGATTGGTGGAAAATATGCCGTACTCCTGTCAGTAAATACCGATCAGCCCCCCACATCTATCGCCCTCGCCCTTTTTGACAACATAGAAGACATGTGGTCACAAGAAAATTGGCAACATTGGTATGCATCACTACCTGATCACGTTCTCAATCTTCATAAACAAGCAGGTGATCATGTGGAGATAGGCGCTGTACCGATCAAAACGTCTCATGGGTGGCTTCTCATTTATTCGCATATTTATCAATATGGCATGCCCGAACAAGTCTTTGGCATTGAAGCAGTCTTGCTGGACATACATAATCCACAAAAAATTATCGGACGGACAGATACTCCGCTTCTCGTGCCTCAAGAAGAATACGAACGTTACGGTATGGTCCCTAATATTATTTTTCCGTCGGGTGCCTGGGTTGAAGGTGAGGATGCATTACACATCTACTATGGAGCAAGTGATACCACCCTTTGTCGTGCGACGACCAGTCTGGCAGATCTTCTCAACGCTATTTTACGACCCAAGAAAAATCTGCGTTTCCAACGATCTTCAGCCAATCCGATTATGATGCCTCTACCCGAACACCCTTGGGAATCCAAACTCGTTTTCAACCCAACAGTTATTCATGAAGATGGTATGACGCATATTATCTATCGTGCGGCAGGTGCGGATGATACTTCTGTATTCGGATACGCAACGACAAGAGACGGCGTCACCATAAATGAACGTCTCCCAGAACCAATCTATGTTCCCCGAGCTCCTTTTGAACAGAAATATCATCCAGGAAATTCTGGTTGTGAAGATCCGCGCATCACCAGAATAGATGATATCTATTATTTATGTTATACCGCATTTGATGGCAATAATCCTCCCCGTGTCGCTTTGACACATATCACGGTAGATGATTTTCATGCCCGTCGTTTCGATCGTTGGTCATATCCAATTCTTATTTCTCCACCAGGCATTGATGACAAAGACGCTGCGCTCTTTCCGGAAAAAATCAACGGGAAGTATGTTTTTCTTCATCGTATCCAACCATCTATCGATATCCACTCTATCGATACGTTGAATATTTTTGATGGAGAACATTTTCTCATGCGCAATCCTCTCTTGAGTCCGCGTATCGGCATGTGGGATGATCTGAAAATTGGACTCTCTTCAGTGCCAATCAAGACACCTGTTGGTTGGCTTCTTCTGTACCACGGCGTCTCATCTATTGACCACCATTACCGTGTCGGTGCCGCGCTCCTGGATCTACACGAACCAGAAAAAGTAATCGGACGGACTCATTCCCCTCTTCTCGAACCAGAGATGCCTTATGAAAAAGAAGGCGAAGTACCCAATGTCGTTTTTCCCTGCGGTTCTTTCTTGATTGGAGATGATTTGATTATCTACTACGGTGGAGCAGATACCGTTATCGGCACCGCTTCTATTTCTTTATCTGCCCTACTCGCCAGTCTACAATAAAAACCTGTTGGACATTCTTAAAGTATCGCCAATTCTTGACGCAGAGATTGAAAGTTCGGCAATGTCTCAGCTACCAAGTTCCAAAATCTCGCGGAATGATTGTGCTCTATAAGATGACACAATTCATGTACGATGACATAATCTCGCAAGTGCTCCGGCAATAATAACAGCCGGTAATTAAAAGAAAGGTTGCCCTGCTTGGTGCAACTCCCCCAGCGTGTTTTCTGATTACGTATGCGTACCTCACCCCATCTCACTTTGTACAACGGTTGAAAATGACGCAAACGATGCTCTATCAAAGCCTGTGCACGTTGTCGTAGCGCATGATATTCTCTGATTCCGCCTACACCAATCAGGGATTTTTTTCGAGTACTCAATAAAACTTTTTTTTGAGCGATCCACTCACTTTGTTGCATCACAAACAAATGTCCCTGCGCATATGAGACAAAAAAAGGTAACGTCACGCGACATTGTCCATCTTGGGAAAGCGTCAGGCGCAATTTCCGCGCGCGTCGGTCTTTACGTAATATATATTTGATTCCGTTCCGTTCGCATTCCTGCTTGAACATAGGTTAACAACGCAAAGAAGTCTGATGGGCGAGCGTCAACGCTTCATTCATCTGAATTACCGGAGATTCGCGTATATTACGAATAATCATTTCTCCTGTTGTAAGTGCCATGTACCCAACCAAAACTGCTAAAATAACAATCAACAATAAAGCTAAACTGGACGAAATTTGCTGACTCCTATCACCGAAAATACGCGTATCAAAAATACCAAAAAGGGATGGACCAACCTCGGATAAACGTTTACTCGTAATCCTTGAGGATTTTGAGCGTCTTGTCCAATTCGCTTTTATTCAAATCATTGTAATCACTCTTTTGCAACACCCGCATCAATTGATCAATCTCTTTGGCGCTGACATTTTTGCTTCCGAAGGCGCCATCAGTATCCATGTTGGCTTCCAGCTGTTCCATAACTCTCTCCGCTTTTGAGTGTCCGATTTTGCCAATCAGTCTTCTATGAATAAACGGCATCTCACGAGCAGTAATCTTGCCTGGACTATTATGATCCAAGCGTCCCGCTGACGATATTTCATCAGATTGTGATGCCTTGGATTTTTTGGAAGGCATCAGAGAAAAAAGCCCCATACGATATGCGCAACACCAATTAGCACTTATAGTATACCATATCTTTTACACCAGCATCAAAAACATTGGTCCAATTCTTTTGTGTGTTCTGGAATCAACAGGTACTTGATAAACAAGGATACGCCTCACTGGGGTGACTAGAGGGAATCGAACCCTCATTCATGGTACCACAAACCATTGTCCTACCATTGAACGATAGTCACCCCACTGAGGCTTATACGCACTCTGTCCTATGTGCCCTCGGTTGGAATCGAACCAACATCAACGGCTTAGAAGTCCGCGGCTCTATCCATTGAGCTACAAGGGCATACTGCCTCTCCCTTTGTGGGCGCAGTAGGATTCGAACCTACGACCGTTGGCTTAAGAGGCCACTGCTCTACCAACTGAGCTATGCGCCCGATATCAATCTCTGCAAACAATGAACCCAGTATATACAAATACCAGTTCCTCGTCAACTGAATGTCATCCTATTTTTGACGCCTCATCAATATTCAGGTAAGCTGTTTATACGGTCATTAACGCTCCGATAGCTCAACGGATAGAGCACCGGTCTTCGGAACCGGTAATGGGGGTTCGATTCCCTCTCGGAGCACTTTCAAAAATCTGACTCAAACAAATTTTTGTTACTACTACAGCCAATATCCAGCCAATGCTACGGAGGTACTAATAAATCCTCCTAAAACAATCAATGACCATGCACGGTGCCGATCTTTCGCACGAAATTCTGCCTGTTCCACACTGTCCAGCATTCCAATAGTACCAAAATTGAACAAATGGGCGAGACCGAAATACACACAAAAATGCATATACGCCTGTAAAAAACCCATAGACATGGCGAGTGCCGGTACAAAGAGCGTCAGTCGCCATATTGGCGCGATATCAAACCAAATAAAAAATACCCACAAAACAATGAGTGCTATCAATCCCACTTGACCGGTTCGGTTACGTTTTTTAATTTCTTCTTTTCCGATATTACACATCCCCGGCACATATGTAGTCCCTGCCATATAATTTTTTATAGCTTACTTCTGCGAAGTGAAACTCCTCAAAAATAAACCGAACATACTAATAATTAATCAAAAACCAAAATATCTCGTTAATTGTCGTTATCACTGTTGCGGTTTACCAAAATCCCGAACAAGTGGCTATAATGAAATTTGCCATTCCCCGACAAAAACCCTGCTCACAAATACCACGGAGAAATGTTATTCAACATTGTTATACTGTGTTACTTTTATATTTTTTCCGCCACCAACGACGCCTTGACAGAGGGACGTTCTCCGATGCGTGCTAGAAACGATGTGATATGCGGATACATGGTCATATCAATATGAAGAAACCCTGTCCAGCTCAAACAAACAAAAGCATATATATCAGCAACTGTATAATTGCCTCCCACCAACCATTCATGCGTACTCAAATGCTCTTCGATAAAAACAAAACGAGTACGCAAGCGACTGATGACAGCATCTTTTTGTTCTGTGGCAATATCGGCCTTGAAAAGAGGTCCAAAACCTTTGTGAAGTTCTGATGATATCAATGTCAACCATCGATATGCCTGATAGCGATTTGCCGATCCTGCTAAAGGGATAAGATTGACTTGTGGATTTTGATCGGCAATATACAGCAATACAGCCACAGCTTCGGTCAAAATGGAACCATCCACACATTCCAGTGCAGGAACATAGCCCAACGGATTGATACGTAGGTAGTCCTCACCGCTCGCCATTTTTTTAGTATATAAATCAACTTTTTCCAACGAAAAATTCAGCCCTGCTTCACGCAAAGCAATATGCCCCGCAAAAGAACAGGCGCCCGGCGAAAAATATAATTTCAAAACTGGTATCATACACAGAACATGTTCAATAAAAAAATGGGCTACCTACTACCAGAGTATATTTTGAGTATACTGCACAATGCCACATGACGCAACCTAAATTATGGATGATATGCTTGAATAAATTCGCTTGGATTGTGCCACCACTCAGGATGTGTCCTCTTTTCACCCTCCTTCCAATAGCCTGGCAGTACCTCTTTTTTCCATGGTCCTGTATAAATGCCAAGATGCAAATGTGCTTCCCAAAAACCATTTTGTGACGTATAGCTTTCACCTAAAAATCCAATCGGTTCACTTATATCCACTGTATCGCCAATCCGTTTGAAAGATACACCCAAATGAGCATAAAGAGAATAAAACACTTGCTTGGTTTGGGGATTCTTATGACGAATAATCACGATGTGTCCCCAATTGCCTTTTTCTTGGGAACCAGGATGCAGTGCCGCATAGACTACATGCCCACGTCCAATTGCCCGTACGCCAGTCCCAACAGGCAACACACAATCTTCTCCTAAATGAATACCCCATAAGACACCATCATAAACAGCGCGTTTCCCAAATGGCACACCGTTTACCTTGTAACCTTCCATTGGAAAAATCAATTGTTGAGTTTTGAGATATGCCATAGAGTATTATCCTACCATACTTCATTTCGGCATCAAGATAGAGGTCCAACTCTTCAAACAAAAAATTTTTGGTATTCACTTTCTCATCCTCGTTTTTCAGTGTCCTAAAACTTTTACCGCCCCACAATTTCATAAGTCAGAGTCACGTGAACTTTTGTTGTATCAGTACCAGGTTCCGGTCTTGGTGCCTCAGCCTTGAACGTATTCATCGCTACACCTCCTATATCTTCTCGTCCATACAGTAAAGGTGGGCCAGCCTCAGAAATAGACACCAATGAACCAAGATGGAAACCACCAGCTTGCGCCAAAACTTTTGCTTTTTGTTTAGCCTGAGTCATCGCCTTGAGACGCGCTTCGGCTTGCGCCCCTTCTATATCATCTATCACAAAAGAAACATTAGAAACATTATTTGCTCCTTTTTCTACTACTCCAGACAACAAGGTGCCCAATTTTTTTATATCACGAACCTTAACATCCAATGTTTGAGAAAGCGTGTACCCTGAAATCACGGAGGCTGGGCATGTGCCACTTACACATGGTGAATAATCATATTTCGGCGCCAATTCATACTGTTTTGTTTTGAGATCCTTTTTCTCCACGCCATGTTCAGTTAAAAAAGCATTGATGGTATTCATGCGCTCAGTATTGATACGTTGCACTTCCACTATATCTTTACTTCCTTCCGTAACGACACCAACGGAAAACTGAGCAACATCAGGTATAAGCTCAATTTCCCCTTCCCCTTCCACGGAAAATGTTTTTCCAGGATAGGCCTGTCTGACCGATTGTGCGAATTGATAGCTGTAAATAACCGTTGATATGGCAATCAAAGCAAAAGAAGATACTTTTACCGTTTTCAAAATAGAATCATGCATATGACAAAAACAGAAAAAAATTATACACCCAGTATACTCTTTTCTTATCAAAAAACCAACCTTCATGAAAGTTGGTTTTTTGAAACAATAAAGTAATCTTAACCTGCCTGAAGCAGATAAATCTTTTGCGGTTAGTCCTCCGAAAAACTCTTTCTGTTACGATTTGTTTCATTACTACGTCTGTCGTTGCCGAGGCTCATACAGATAAAATATAATGAACGACCATAATTGGTTTCAGAATTTGATACTAGGTATCAACCCTTACTACACCATTTACTCCCTAGAAAGGAGGTGATTCATCCACAGCTTCCGCTACGGATGCCTTGTTACGACTTCACCCTTATTACCAACCCTACCGTCGTCCCCGATTTGACACAGGGCCTTCTGGTATTGCCGGCTCTCTTGGTGTGACGGGCGGTGAGTACAAGATCCGAGAACGCATTCACCGTGACGTGGCTGATTCACGATTACTAGTGATTCCAGCTTCATGAAGGCGAGTTGCAGCCTTCAATCCGAACTGAGACCGAATTTTTGGGATTAGCTCCATCTCGCGATTTGGCGACCCTTTATTCCGGCCATTGTAGCACGTGTGTCGCCCAAGGTGTCAAAGGGCCATGCTGATTTGACGTCATCCCCGCCTTCCTCCCTCTCACCTGATCACAAACATTGTTGTTTCTGAACAAATGAGAGGGCAGTCTGAAGTGACATATATAACACTTCACAGGGGTTGCGCTCGTTTCCCGACTGAACGGAACATCTTACGACACGAGCTGACGACAACCATGCAGCACCTGGTCTAGCACCCTCGAAGGACATCCCATTTCTGGGCTCTGCAGCTAGATTTCAAACCTTGGTGAGGTGCCTCGCTTACCGTCGAATTAAACCACATGCTCCACCACTTGTGCGGATCCCCGTCTATTCCTTTGAGTTTTAATCTTGCGATCGTACTTCCCAGGCGGCATACTTAACGCGTTAGCTTGGGCACAGAAAGGGTCGATTCTCCCTGCACCTAGTATGCATCGTTTAGGGCGTGGACTACTAGGGTATCTAATCCTATTCGCTCCCCACGCTTTCGCAGCTCAGCGTCAGATATGTGCCAATCAGTTGCCTTCGCCTTGGGTGTTCTTTATGATATCAACGCATTTCACTACTACACCATAAATTCCACTGATCTCTCACATCCTCTAGACATGCCGTTTCGAATGCAGTTCCGGGGTTGAGCCCCGATATTTGACATTCGACTAACATATCCGCCTACCTGCCCTTTACGCCCAATAAATCCGGATAACGCTTGAGGTCTCTGTATTACCGCTACTGCTGGCACAGAGTTAGTAACCTCTTATTCCTACGGTACAGTCACCTTAGTTCTTCCCGTAGAAAAGCGGTTTACAATCCGAAGACCGTCATCCCGCACGCGGCGTCGCTCCATCAGACTTTCGTCCATTGTGGAATATTCTCGACTGCAGCCACCCGTAGGTGTTTGGACAGTGTCTCAGTTCCAATGTTGGGGGCCGTGCTCTCACACCCCCTACCCGTCATAGCCTTGGTGAGCCATTACCTCACCAACAAGCTGATAGGACACAGGCTCCTCCTAAAGCGATAAATCTTTACTCCGTAGAGCATATCGTGTATTGTCACGGATTTCTCCGAGTTATTCACGACTTTAGGGAAGATTCCTATGTTGTCCGAACCCGTTTGCCGTGGGTCTAAACCCACTCGACTTGCATGCCTTATCCACGCCGCCAGCGTTCATCCTGAGCCAGGATCAAACTCTCAATAAAAAATGAATGAGCCATTCGGTTGCCCGAACCTTTTGCGATTCATTTCGCTCACAAAAGACAAGACTCTTTAGAATAGAGTTTTCCGTTTTTTATTCCGCACCGCCGAAGCGATGCAAAATAAGGACTAACCACAAAAAATTGTGATTACTTTATTTCTTCCTCAGTTGTTAAGATACGTATTTTATTTTACGTTGAGCAAGAAAAACATAAAGGATTTCCAGAACTCAAGCTGTAAAAAAACAAAAGCAATCTTTCGCCAACAGGCTTATAGGTTGCTTTGCCAGTATAGACAACTCTTTACTGTGTGTCAAGCCCCTTAATTGACACACCCCTTCTCCTGTCAAAACACCTTTCTTTATACAAAATATCGCTACCATTTAAAGGGATATTTTCCGGATTATTTCAATCGATTATTGATGAAAAGTAAAGAAAGAAGAGGGGTGATCATCCAGAAAATCAAAGCACCTTGAGAGGCAAAATATCCATAAGCCGTTGCCGACAAAAAGTTCAGAGCTACTGATTTCGGCAAAAAAGAAAGTAAGGCACTGACAATCATCCCGGTCACCAAGACACTCGTCACAAAGAGACGCCAAAAAAAATCACTTCCCGCGCTAGAAATATGAAGATCAAACAAGCGTTTATCCACTGCTGTCAAAAACATTACCAATAGAAGAAACAGTCCCGCTTTCATATAGACCGAAAGAATAAAGAATGTGACAGGCATGACACCAACAAACGCGATCGCGATATACACATTAATCAGAATATTGACAAGTTTGAAACGTCCGAAAACAAATCCGAGCATCAAACTCATGCCAAGAAACATAAAAAGGAGTGACAGGTCTCCGGCAATATTCACTGGAATCGAAAAGTCGGCAAAAAAACGGAAGAGATAATCCATAGACACTTTCATTCAAAAAACGTATCATGCTATTCTCAGAATAACTACATTGCCAGTGTACCGTGCTTGTCCGTCCACTGTCAAAAGTAATGTTTTAGGGTATACTAAAGCAGTACATAATTTATGTTCCCCACTATGAAATATGCTCGTCACCTCCTTTTTTGGACATTTGTTACCACGTTTTTTCTTATTTCCACCACAACGATTTTTTATGCCTTTGGCTATCGTTTCAACTTTACTAGAGGTATTTTCATTTATACTGGTGCGATATCAGTGAAAGCCAATCCGGAAAATGTAGACATACGTATAGACGATGAAATGATACCGCAACAAAAACTGGGGATTCTCAATAAAGCCATCCTTATTGCCGGACTGACACCAGGTGAACATAGAATCGAGGTATCTGCACCCGGATATTTTCCTTGGGACAAAAAAGTGATTGTACAAAGCGGTCTCTCCGCTGAATTTTGGAATGTTTTACTCACCAAAACAAATCCAGCTCCGGAAATACTAACTGGTATTGATAGAGTGCGCAAAATATTTCCAGCACCGGATGAGAATTTATATGCCGTCGCTCAACAGGAGAATACAACCCTAACCATCAGTATTTTTGATACACAATCCAATGAAAAAACCATGTCATTTTTTCTAGACAATGCTACTTTCCCGAAAGAAAGCGAAAATATCGAGTGGTCTCCAGATAATCGCAAACTCATTATCCCTCTAGAACAAAACGGGTTACCGACATATGCCATTGCCAATCTCAAGGATCAAAAGATCACTTACTTACAGTCACCTGTGGAAAAAATCGTCAGTCTGTCGCATCCACGCTGGGATTCCACCACTCGAAATTTATTATTTTATTGGAAAAATAAGAGTCTCTATCGTGCAGATAGTGAGCAAGTAACAAAAACCCCACTCTTGATTAAAGCTGGCATTGTTGCCTATGATATCTCCAAAGATAATCTTTATTATCTTTATGAAAATGGCATCATCTATCGTGTGCCAGCTAACAGAAATGATGTAGAACCAACGCAAGTAACTGTCAACGCACTTGATATTGCACCACAAAACCCCTATTCATTGGTCGTTTATGATGATAATCGAATAGCTATCCGAGATTTAACAACGGGAGCACTATGGGTACACAACAAATACTCCTCCTCTCAAGCGATACCCAAGTTATTAATGAAACAAGGTAGCAAAGGCGTACAATTTTCCAATGACGGCAAGAAACTTCTTTTCTTCGGTGACCATGACATCAGTGTTTATTTCACTGTAGCATGGGCGCCTCAACCAAGTAGAAATGCTGATACTACATTGCAAATCATTCGTCTAGCCAGTGATATCAAAAATGTCCAATGGACACAAAGTTATGAGCATATTCTTTTTACCGCTGGGACGCGTGCTAGTATTGTTGAACTTGATCATCGTGACCATCGCAATATTACACCCCTCATTTCTTTTCATGATTCTATCATACAAGTAATATCCCGCTTTCAAAAAAATCTAACTTACTTTGTCTTAGAAAACGGACAGGTACAAGTCATCACCTTTCCTGCCGTACAAACCAATCTCTTTGGATTCTAAAACAAAAGAATGCTTGTGATCAATAGCGAGGCATACCTGACGTGCTCTTGCTTTCGTCTCATATTCCGCATGAGAGACTCATAAAAAAAACACACCGCTTGGCGTGATGTGTTTTGATAATTTTAAAAAATAGACAATATTCACTTTCTAGCGCTTCGCCCACTGCGGAGAACGACGGGCTTTCTTTAATCCCGGTTTCTTGCGCTCTACAACACGAGCATCACGAGTCAACAAACCAAGAGCCTTCAGAGGGGCTCGTAATAACACATCATGTTTTATAAGGCACCGCGCAACACCAAGTTTGATGGCATCAGCCTGTCCGTGCAACCCTCCACCACGCACCACTACCGATACAGAAAAAGTATCAAGCAGACCAGTAACCTGCAGTGGTAATAACGCTGTCGCCACTAGGGCTTGTGTGCCAAAGTATTCCAACAAAGGACGTTTATTAGCAACAGAATCTACCGCAACTGCAGTACTCACTGGATACAGACGCACCTGTGCTACGGCTGTCTTGCGACGTCCAACGGCATACAGATAACGCCCACTCGGTACAGTAACCTCAGAAACAACAGTAGTAGACTTTGAAGCTTTAGATGCGACTTTTTGTACTGGTACCGCTGGAACAACAACTGCTTTATCGACCGTCAACTTTTTCTTAGCCCTCGGTTTTTTTGGAACGAGAGCTGTATCAGTTTTCGATTTTGTGACTTTTGTAGCCATAATAAGTTTATTCATGGGTGATATGGATTGTCTTTTGTTGATGATCCGAATCCTTGGAAATCAACAATCGTGTCAGCATTCTATTACGCAAAGAATTTTTCGGCAACATATTGTACACTGCTTGATACAAAACCTTGCGAGAATCCTTCTTCATTTGATCTTGCAAAGAAATAGACGACACCCCTCCAGGGTACCCGCTAAAACGATGATAGATTTTTTGTGCTGCCTTGTTGCCGGTCACCGTTATCTCATCAGCATTCATAATCACAACAAAATCCCCTCCATCGATATGAGGTGCATAGGTCACTTTATTCTTTCCCATCAGAATGACTGCAATTTCCGTTGCCAGGCGACCCAACACTCTACCCTTTGCATCAAACAAATGGTACTTACGATCAATCATGTTCTTTGTCTTTTGTGCCATAGGATTTATACAAATTCAATGATAGCCATACGCGCAGCATCACTTTTTCGAGGATCAAGCTTCACGACACGTGTGTACCCACTCACACGTCCTTCAAAACGGGCGCCAAAATCGCCGAGTAATTTCTTGCTTGCCATTTCCGGAATCATGCCCTGTAATTCACGAATAGCAGTCACGCGCTTGAGAGAGTTTTGGCGACCCACTTTAGCCTTGTTGATAACCTGATCGATAAAATTCTTGATTTCTTTCGCCTTCGCTTCAGTCGTCGTGATACGCTCGTGCACAATCAAACTACCCAGAAGGGTCTTGATTAATGCTCTTCGCTGATTACGCTCGCGACTCAAAACGCGGCCGGAATGTCTATGCTTCATACGCTCTCTTTATTCGATAGTATTATGCTGTTTCTTCATCTTTCTCAGCCTTTTTCTTCAATACTTTCTTGGCTTTTTTTGGAATCGTTACCTCATTATCAATTCGCTGAGAATCAGTCAGCTCGTCCATTGTTACCAAAGAAGAGAACTGAGCTATCAAAATAGCGACACTTTTCTCAAATGCCTGAATCGGATTGATACTTCCATCAGTCACGATTTCCAATGTCACTTTATCATAATCAGTACGCTTACCAACACGCATGTTTTCTATCTCGTAATTCACGCGTTTAACAGGTGTATAAATTGCATCAATAGCAATAACTCCAATTTCACGATCGGCATTCTCTTCGCGTTCACGAGACTCGACGGGCACGTACCCTACGCCCTTGTCAATCTCTATTTCCATATCAAAAACTGCTTTCTTGTCAGTAATAGTCGCGATAACTTGCTCTGGATTGACAATTTCCACTTGAGACGTCACCTTGATATCACCCGCTGTTACAACGCCTTCACCCTTATTTTTGACAGTCAAGCGGACGGGTTCATCACCGTACATTTTGAAACGCACTTGTTTCAAATTCAGTATAATTTGTACCACATCTTCCATTACTCCAGAAAGAGTAGAAAATTCATGCGTCACTCCCGCAATCTTGACAGATTTCACCGCAGATCCATCTAAAGAAGAAAGCAGAACACGGCGCAAAGCATTTCCTAATGTTGTTCCATACCCAGGATAACATCCGAGGATTTCAAATTTACCATGGTTCTCACCCAGGGCTGTGTACTTTGGCTTCTGTGGCACAGTGATGATTTGCATACCAATATATTATTTCGGATAAGCTGTCGGACCTGTTGTGGCAATGACCGCCTACCGGAAATGTGAGTTAGGTATTAATTAAATTACTTTGAATAATATTCGACTACCATTTGAACATCCAATCGCACGCCAACATCCTCACGACTTGGCGCCGAGATTACTGTACCTATCATTTTTTCAACATCCAGAGTAAGCCAGTGTGGGGTGTCTTTCTTGTTTTTCAAAATATCCATACGCTCTTTAAAAAATTGCTTCGATTTTTTGGTCTGCTTCAGTACGATCACATCACCGGTCTGTACAGCAAAAGAAGGAATATTCATCCGTTTTCCGTTGACCTCAAACATTTTATGACTGACTAACTGCTTCGCCTGCGAGCGGGAAGCTGCGAAACCGAGCCGATACACGACATTGTCCAAACGACGCTCCAAACGAGACAACAAACGATCGCCAGTCACGCCTGTTCCCTGGCTCGCTTCTTCAAAATGATTACGAAATTGTCGTTCCATTACGCCATACAATCGCTTAATCTTTTGCTTCATCGCCAATTGACGACCAAACTCACTCCCACCACGTGATGGAGAGTGCCCATGAATACCTGGAGCATATGGGCGACGCACCATCGCGCATTTTGGAGACAAACAACGATCACCCTTAAGAAAGAGTTTTTCGCCGGCACGACGGCACAGTTTACATTTTGAATCAATATTATTTGGCATAGTTTCACTCAAACAAACTTAGTAACCAATAAAAATCTAGATGCGACGCGGGCGACGCGGGCGACAGCCATTATGCGGAATTGGAGTGATATCCTTGATGACCGTTAAATTAAAACCATTATTTGATAAAGCCCGAATAGATGCCTCACGCCCACTTCCAACGCCTTTGACAAACACTTCCAACTCTTGCAAACCATATTTTTTTACCTTCTCAGTCACATTGGCAACTACCTGTGTCGCAGCATAAGGGGTTGATTTCTTGGCACCCTTGAAACCCATATGCCCGGAGCTTGACCAACCCAACACTGATCCATTCAAATCGGCAATAGAAATAATCGTGTTGTTGTAGGTACACTGAATAGTCACCCGACCTTTGAGAATCTGATGCTTGGATTTCTTGCCCTTTTTTGTCGCGTTCTCCGTTGATGCGACGGTCGTGGACACTTCTTCAGTTTTGATGACATCTTCATTCATAGTGCATACTCTATCAACTTACAGGAGATTTCGTCAGAATTATCGTTTAGTGATTGTCTCTCTCGTTTCGTATTATTACTATGTTTTGCTATCAGTTTTCTTACGTCCGCTTCCCATCGTTTTTCGAACATTCCCCCGTACCGTACGTGTATTGGTTTTGGTACGTTGCCCCCGTGAAGGCAGGCCCTTTTGATGACGCGTGCCCCTATAACAACCGATTTCCTTCAGCCGTTTAATATTATTTTTAATAATATGACGTAACTCTCCTTCAACACGATATTTTTTTTCAATAGCATCGCGCAAACGGTTTGCTTCATCACCGCTCAAATCTTTGGTTCGCATATCTGGACTAATCTGTAATTCCTGCAAAATAACCCGGCTACTTGAAAGACCGATGCCATATACATAGGTGAGTGCAATCTCTATTCTCTTGTTATCTGGAATGTTTATCCCTGCAATACGTACCATACGCTATGAAAACACTAAATGAATATTATTGAAAACATCTCTTTTATCCCTGGCGTTGCTTGTGCTTTGGTGTGGTGGCACAAATAACAAAAACCGTCCCGCGACGCTTCACGACCTTACAATGCACACATATTTTTTTGACCGAAGCTCTCACTTTCATATTGAAATAACAACAAATATAATGAACGATGTTTTTTATTTATTGCGTAAAACTATTCTTCCTTTATTCAAATCATAGGGGCTCATTTCCAATGTCACGCGATCCCCTGGCAAAAGACGGATATAATGGACGCGCATACGACCAGAAATGTGAGCCAATACCTCATGGCCATTATCCAAACGCACACGAAAGGTAGTGCTGGGCAATGATTCTAAAACCTCGCCCTCCATTCGGATCAACTCTTTATTATTTCCCATATGATGCCTAACAGACTTTCAAATGTATCAATCAAAAAATTATGCGTAACAACAAAAAAACAGAGAAGTCCAGCATGGTCAACAATCAGTTCTCAATATTGAGATGTACCTTATTGCAAACCCTCTCTATATTCAGCTTGTTTCTGCAATTTTCAGAACGTATTTACTATTGTAGAAGATGTTCTTTCTTTTGTCAACAGGTTACCAACATTCTCTTTTTTTACTCCATGTTTCACGGCATGCATGGCACTATTTCCCGAAACGTCTTCCTCGTTTGATATAATCTTCTATAGCCGTTCGAAAAGATGCCTCATCAAAATCTGGGTAATATTTGTCAGAAAAATACAGTTGACTATCAGCGATATCCCACATCATAAAGCCCGCCGAAAGATGGGGTTCTCCGCCCGTACGAATCAATAAATCAACTGGGGGTATGTCTCGAGTCATCAGATGATCTTTGATGACTTGGCTTGTTATCAATGATCCATGTCGAAAAGTTTCGGCAATCTTTTGAATGGCCAAACGCATTTCATCATCACCGCTATACGCCAGAAAAAAATTAAGAAAATACTTCTGATACTGTTTGGTGGTTTCAATACAATCGTGGAGCACTTTTTTCAATGAAGCTGGGAATTGTTCTTCCCAATGCCCGATAAAACGAATACGCGCTTCATCTTTATGAATATCACCACTTGTCAATAGACGTTTGAAATAAGTTTCATAAATACGCAATAACGCCTGACTTTCCTTGAATGGACGCTTCTTGAGATTTTCTAAAGAGGAACCCCATAAAGAGATTTCGCGCACACCCAAACGACGAGCCTCACGAATTAATTTTTCAGTAGTCTGTGCACCCGCTTCATGTCCTTCCCATACTGGCAGTCCTCGACTTGTCGCCCAACGTCTATTACCGTCCGGTATAATCACTACGTGACGCGGTAAAGGCGCATCTCCTGCTACAAACTCTGATTCTAGCATATATTTTTATACAATATCAAAGAAAATTAAGATTGACGATGCATCATATAGTCTGTCATGTGCCACAAAAATGCATAGGCTTTCGGTTCCAGAATATCTTTGATTGCTTCTAAAGATTGTCTGCTTTCCGCGATATATTCCAGCGCCACATGATTGACACCATCTAAGGCGCCTGATGTGCGTAGAATCTGCTGAAATTCCAAAATCTCAGATTTAGTCAACTGTTCTCCTCGAGACAGTATGGTTCGTAATCGCTCAGCCTGCTCTGGTGTTCCTCCTCGTAAGGCTCGTGAAACCAGAAGTGTAAATTTTCCTTCTTCTATATCCGAACCAATAGATTTCCCGATATGTTCTACTGTTCCAAAAATACCGAGAATGTCATCCTGTATCTGAAAAGCGATACCCAAAGGAATAGCATAAGCAGAAAAGCCATGCAATATTTCCTGAGAAGCACCTGCCAACAATGCTCCAAGATGCAATGGTCCTTCAATAGTGTATCTTGCTGTCTTGTTACGATACATGGTCAAAATCTCTTCTTCGCTCGCCTCGCCTTGATATTCTATATAGAGATCACGCGTTTGTCCAATAACAGTAAACGTTACAATGTCTTGCAACCGAGAAAGTGCCTGAAACTTTCGATCTAAAGGAAAATCAGCGATAAAAATAACATCATTGCCAAATGCGTAGAGCATATCACCCAAGATAATGGCGATACTATTCCCAAAGTGTTGTGCGTCTTTTTTGTCAGAAAACAACACTTTACTTACTTCAGTATAATGTTGATGGACGGTCGTGATGCCATGACGCATGTCATCACGATCAATAATATCATCATGCATGAGCAAAAACGCATGTATAAGCTCGATGCTCATGGAAGCATCCAGTATGGCAGATTCTTGCATCCCATGCGATGCCAAGTATCCATAATACATGAAGGCTGCTCGAACTCTTTTTCCTCCAGCCAAAATAAATTTCTGTGCATAGCGTAATGCCTCTCCCACAATCAAATCTTCAGCATCCACCCTGTGAATTGCTTGATCAAAATACACTTCTATTTTTTGATCCAAGCGCTTTTTGAAATCATTGAGTTCATTTCCAATATCCATAACATATACATTTCATACCCAACAAACCTGCTTGAGAGTGTATCAAACAATAATACAAACCACAAGAGAAAACGCTTGGCATCGTATACAGATACTTTTTTAGAATCGCAGATACTGCTGATAACGTATATATAGTTCATAAGTAGCACGCACATCACGCGCATTATAACGCGCGATATCGGCGCTTTTTCCGTTCGCAAAAAGCATTCCGACATCATCTCCATCCACCCCATGAATCTTGGGACTCTCAATACCGAATGCTCGACACCAGAGATGCAAGCTCCCTTTCCTGCGTAATGCTCCATAAAATGTCAATTGATCCAGCAAATCAACATGCTGAGCCTGAGGAGCATGATAACTCAAATAACGGTTCGCCAATAAATTCTTTGTTGGTCGAATGCCATGCACAGCGGACCTGATCATAAGAAAAGGTACGTCGAATTGCCGACCATTAAAGGTGACAAACGTATCATACCTTTCCGCAATCTCCCAAAAACGACGTAACATTTCAACTTCACTCAATATTTCAAATTTACACGACTCTTCCGTAAAATTTTCCTGAATATCGCTCTTTACGGGTGATGCCTGAAAATAGACCGCACTTTTCTGTCGTTCTGCATCATATATTCCGATTGCCACAATCTGCCCCGTCAGTGGAGAAAACCCTAGCCCGTTCTTTAGATCTTCTAAGGCGATGGAGTATTCTTCATCTGTTTCCGATTCATGACGTATCCAATGCGTCAATACTGCTTGCGTGGAATTATCTAATCGTTCAAAATCCTCTCCAACCGTCTCAATATCAAAAATAAGTGTAGCCATAATATCAAACCCTCTCTGAAACAATGTTTTTATTTTAACACACTATTACTGTGCTTCTCAATCGTACTGGCAGTATCTTGTAAAAACAATGCTATTATCGCCCCTATCACGGTAACGATCGAGGCGAGTAGGAACACCTCGCGATATGCCAAAATCTGCGATTTCAGAATGACCAAACTCGGTAACACAGAAACAAAGGTGGGATCATTGATGACCGTATGCGCACCCAATTCCAATACGTTCATCTTAGTCGCATTATTAAGAATTGTGCCAAAAAGAGCGATAGCGACCGCTCCAGCAATGTTGCGTGTCAAATTCAACACCGCTGATGCGATACCCACCTCATGTGCTGGCACAGAACTGGCGATAGCATTAGTCAGAGGTGCCATACCTATACCCATACCGACTGCCAACAACATCAGGGGGATGGTCAATTCCGATGCCATAGTCCGTGCGTCTAATCCAGTCAAAAGATATATAGCCAAGGCAACTAACAACATTCCTAGAGAGACACTATAACGTACATGAATGCTCTGAGACAATCTGGCTCCCAACGGCGCAGCGACAAACATCGTCAACGCCATCGGTAAAAACAAAAATCCAGTTTCCGTCGCGCCATAACCCAAATACGTCTGCACAAAAATAGGCAACAGAAACATCGCACCCATCATTCCTCCAAAAGACAGAAATGATACCAAAAGCGCTGCCACAAATGTCTGATTCTGAAAAAATTTTAGATCCACCATTGGACTCGGATGATTTTTCTCAATGTGCGTGAACAGGAATCCAAAAAACAACACTAGACCATAACAAACAATACTGGATCCTGATGTCCATTCCCATTCAGCACCCTTCTCTAGTACCAGTACCAAGCTTGATAGTGTTACCGCTAAAGTCATAGCACCATAAAAATCAAAACCTTTTTTCTCACTTCCCTGATCATTGGGTAGATAGAGCAAAACCATAGGAATACCTATCAGTCCAACCGGGAGATTGATATAAAATAACATGCGCCATGAATAGTAATCAATCAATGGCCCACCAATCAGTGGACCGATGACAGCGGAGGCAGCAAAAGAAGCAGACCACATCCCCAGCGCCTGAGCTCGCATTTTTGGATCAGGAAAATTTTTGACTATAAGCGACATAGCAGTTGGATAAACCGCTGCCCCTACTAACCCTTGGATAACGCGAAAAAATATCATGGATGAAAGGTTCCAAGAAAATCCAGCCAACACAGAAACTACAATAAAACTTACAAAACTCCATAAATAAATCCTCCTGTCTCCCAGTATGTCTCCCAATTTACCAAAGACTGGGACAAAAACAGCGTTAGAAAGAATATAAGAGGTAGCGATCCATCCAGCAGCAGAAACGGAAATACCAAAATCATCAATCATACTTGGTAAACCAAGATTGACAACAGTTCTATCCAAGCCAATCAACAGTGTCCCGATAGTAACAGTCAATAACACCATCCATGGAGACGCCTGCCTGCACATATACGTGAGAGATTGTACCGGCTCTTTCAAAACCCACATGAAGCGTCTTTGCTGGTCGCACTTTTCCCGAAAAACGCAATTGATCACCTATTTCACCTGTAACGGCGTGAGTGACCATTACAGCGGGTTGCTCTGCAGAAACAAAAAAGATTACGCTCGCCAAGACTCCCGTCAAAATGATACTCGCTATTGGCACAATTATCGTTTGCACATTTTTCATAGACTCGATTGTTATATTGAATTATTCACCTATACTGACACCCCGAGACAATTTCTGTAATATTTTAATAAAAATCTCTTGTTCTTCACCACTTAATTTCTGAAAAATTTTTTCCATTTTTTCCATTTTTTTCTTCAAAAATGTTTGCAGTGTCTCACGCCCATCTTCTGTCAACATAAGACACGTAGCGCGTCGATCAGCTACTGATACACTCCTTTCAAGAAGATGTCTCATTACCAGGCTGTCAATGAGTGGCGTCAAAGATGGTGGCGCAATAGCCAAATACTCAGCCACATCTTTCATTAATGACTTTTGGTGTTCATGGATAAATTTAAGTGTTTCCAATTGAACGAAAGAAAGACGTTGATGTGTCGTTATATCATACGCAGAACTCTCTTGACGCACTGTTCGGCCAATTGCAAACAACAAAGACAAAATCTTCTCTGCGTTGTTTTGTTGCTGTTCCATACTGAAAAATAATTATAATACCTCAATATTAGTATTTCTAACCACACTCCTGTCAAATGAAATGTACCGAATATGACAACTCATCGTTTTTCTAACCTCACCAAACATCCCTATTGTTCAAGCGCACTAATCACAAGATACCGAAAACTCTTACCTTATTTGGCAAGAGTTTTTGATCTATGTAGCCCCAAGGGGAGTCGAACCCCTCTTTTCAGGATGAGAACCTGATGTCCTAACCGATAGACGATGGGGCCAAAAAAGCATGTACTCTGAATATTTTTGCAGGAGTGGTAGGAATCGAACCTACGCAAACGGTTTTGGAGACCGTTGTACTACCATTATACGACACTCCCGTTTTGAGCAAAAACAGTTGACAGTATTTCAGTCAACAAAAAGCTAATAACGCTTTGTCTCCCGTGTCTGTCAACTGTTTTTGTACTATTTACTTTCCGAATGATCGGTATTTTTTCGACAAAACTGACAATACTTGCTCAATATGAGCTTCTCTTTCACCTTTTTCTTATTACGCTTCGTATAATGCGTAATGCGACTACAAGAAGAACATTTCAATTTTACAAGGGTATCCTTAATCTGTCCCATAGTTCCGTACACTTACTCAACGACTTAAAAACAACTTCTTTCATTCTATGGGAAAAGTGTCACTCCGTCAAATACTCTTCCTGACTAGAGCCCACGAGCAGATTTGAACTGCTGACCTATGCCTTACCATGGCATTGCTCTACCAACTGAGCTACGTGGGCAAAGCGATAATTCCTTGACAAACGATGACATATAAAAATCAACAAAAACAGAATGGTTGTTGATTTTTGTGGGCAGGGAGGGATTCGAACCCCCGAAGACCGAAGTCGGCTGATTTACAGTCAGCTGTGATAGACCACTCCACCACCTACCCATTTCTTTCACTAACCAAAACAGTATAATGGAAATATGAAAAAAAAACAAATCGTGTACTTGCTTCTTTTGATGTTCTTCTGGAGCCACCCGTCGGACTCGAACCGACGACCCACGGTTTACAAAACCGTTGCTCTACCAACTGAGCTAGGGTGGCTTATATATTACAATACAAACGCCTATTGTTTATGACAATAATCTCTCGATGCGACGTATTTTTATTTTGACAACGCGATGCACTGGGGAAAGTTTTAAAACTTGACGGTAACATTCTTTGGCGTCCTTAATATTGCCCTGCTCAAAATAATAATCACCTAAACTCTCATACGCCGTCAAATCTTTGGGATTGATAGCAATGCGTGCAATCAGATCATCTTCCTGTAAATGTTGCTTGGATACACGTTGTTGTGTGAGGGATATTTCCGGATGAGTCACTTTTTCACTGATCATTGGACGGATGGTAGATTCATTCTCCCTCCCCTGATGTTTCTTGGAACGTGAGAGGGTCTGTCCAGAAAAATATGCAGGCAGATTTGACTTCTCACGCTGTCGTAACATCGCCTCTGACCTAACACTCTGCGCATTAAACGTATCCGATGTTTCAGTTATATGCTCATTGTTCTTTTGTGATTCAAAATGTACTGTACGAAATGACACTGCCTCATTGGTATCCTGCGATAATACTTCTTTCTCTACGGAAAGAGTATTGCCACGCTTCGTTTTCAACGACTGTATCCAAACATTCAAGACATTATGCATACGAAGCGACAATACCTTGAAACGATACATCATTTTTTCCAATACATACAACAAGAAATTACGCACACGGAATGACACTGCCAGCTGAGTAGCATCATTGGTTTTCTGAACAGTTTTAGCCACTACAAAAGGATCGCTACTTTTGCGAGAAAGATACCACAAGACGAAAGCGAGACTAAAAACAACGATGATTGGCGGAATAATGAGGTACCACATGCATCTTTAGAAAATCATGATACTCCGAATTAACTCTTCTCTCCCACGCACGCACTTTACATCTCATAACGCACAAAATGCCCGACGTAGATATTCTCGCCCATTTTGTGTACTTGTTCACTTATCAATTCCGCAATGGTTTTACTTGTATCTTTGACAAATGTCTGGGTCAACAAAGCGTTGTCGCGGCAAAACTTCTCCGTTTTTCCTGAGAGAATTTTTTCCAACATCTCCCCTGTTTTTCCTTCAGTTATAAGTTGCTCACGCCAAATATCGCGTTCTTTTTTCACTAAATCCGTGCCAGATACCTCTTCTGGTTTAATATAAAGTGGAGCCATAGCGACAATATGCATCGCGATATCACGACCCAATGTTTGGAATTCTTCATTCCGTGCAACAAAGTCCGTTTCACAGAAAAGTTGTACAAGCGCACCAACACGATTATTAGAATGAACATAAGCAATGACAATACCCTCATTGGCAACACGATCGTTTTTTTTCAGTGCTCTATCCTGACCGCGTTTGCGAATAAGTTCTAAAGCCTTGATTTCATCGCCATTCGCCTCATCAAAGGCTTTTTTAACATCCACGATACCCGCACCTGTTTTTTCTCGCAATGCCTTAATCTGTTCCATGGTACTCATATGATTCTTTTGTCACGCCACTCAACGTGCATATCAGCCATATCTACAGGGCTGATAATGCCCGCCAGTGCCAAAACATTACTTTATTTAACTGTTTCTTTTACTGCTTCCGCCACATTTTTCTTGTTCACTTGTGTAGCCAAAATCGTTTTACCCAATGCGCCCAACAATAAGCGCAATGCTGACAATGCATCATCGTTTCCTGGAATGGGATAATCCACAAAACGCGGATCGGTATTCGTATCCGTAATACCGATGATCGGGATGTTCATTTTTTGAGCTTCATGAATGACCAAACTCGCCTCTTTGACATCAGCAATAACAATGGCACCAGGTAACTGTTCCATATGCTTGATACCTCCTACCTTTTTTTCTAGTCTGTCAATTTCTTCTTTCTTCTTTGCTTGTTCAAATTTCGTATATTTCTTGAACTCACCTTGTTTCATTTTTTCATTTGTCTCATTCAAATAACGCGCACGAGAACGGATGCAAGAAAAGTTGGTGAGTGTTCCGCCGAGCCAACGATCAATCACATATGACTCACCAAGACGATTCGCCAGAGAGCGTACCGTGTCCTGTGTCTGCTTTTTCATTCCTACAAACAATACTGGCTTACCTACCTTGATAACACTGGCTAAAAAAGCTGAGGCTTCATCAAGTTTCTGAGATGTTTTTGAAAGATCAAAAATATTCACATTCTTGCGTGTCGTATAAATATACTCATCCATTTTCGGATGACGGCGAGATTTGATATGCCCGAAGTGCACCCCCGCTTTCAACAAACCTTCAAGACTCGTATCGAGTGTTGAGAAGTCAAAATCGGCAAAATAATCCCCGCTTCCTATTAAATGCTTCACTGATGCCGTTGCTGTCTGCGTCTCACTTTCAATAACTTCTTCTGACATAATATTCTTCCTTCAAAAAATTATCTTCTATTTTCCCTTATAAAAGCCCTGAATGCGCTGTTTTCACAGGCCAGGAACAGGCTTACCAGGAAAATATGTATGATCCCCCATGCCTTCTTTGTATGATTCTAAAAAAGTCTGGATAAGGTGTGCAGAGATTTTAGCAAAAGAACTGAGTTTTGGCAAGTGACGCAATTTTTTGTATTTTTCATTCGCCATCAGTAGCATGCTTTTATCATGGGATATCAAATATCTTGCAAAATTAATCATCTCATGCTAGACTATCGCTACGTTATTTTTGTCTATTTATTTTTATGAAACCAGGTATCCATCCAACCTATTTCAATACAGCAACCATTACCTGCTCCTGTGGCGCAGTACTTTCGACGGGCTCTACGGTTGAAACCATGCATACGGAAATTTGTTCCCAGTGTCACCCATTCTATACCGGCAAAAAAAAGATTATTGATACAACCGGACGCGTTGATCGTTTCAAGAAACTAACCGAAAAAGCTTCGGCGAAACAAGTGGCACGGCTCAAGGTTTCCCGTACCAAAAAAACCAAAAATGTCCCTCAAACTCAAGAACAGGAAGTGCCTATTTCTTAGCGATGGTGTGATAAAGGTGTTTTCTCCGTATCGCATACTCTCCATCCATTCTATTTATCCCCTTTCCGAAAAACATCTTTCAATCCCGCCTCTTCCAATCGGGGGGTTTTTGTCAATATATTTCAAGTCCCTCACTTCTCGCTTCTCACAACTATGCAAGACATTTTCCAGGATATTGAACGCGAAAAAGCAGAAATCAATGCTCTTTTGAGCGATCCACAAATAGCCAAAAATCCAAAACAGTTTATCATCCTTGGTAAACGTAATGCCGAAATTGATGTATTGATGAGCCATATTGCGCATTTGCGTACTTTAGAGAAAAATATGCGAGACAATGCCGAAATGATGCAAAGTGACACTATCGACCCTGAATTGCAATCTCTGGCCATGGAAGAAAATGTCACTCTTGCGAAAGAAAAAAATGCAATCGAAATAACCTTGAAACATTTGCTCTTACCAAAAGATCCGAGCGACCGTAAGGATGTCATTGTAGAAATTCGTGGTGGTGCCGGTGGCGACGAATCCAGTCTTTTTGCAACTGAACTGTTTCGTATGTATACGCACTATGCAGAACAACATGGGTGGAAAGTTGTCATGCTTCATTCCAATCAAACAGAAGTCGGTGGATTTAAGGAAGTGGTGTTTGAAATAAACCAAGGCAATAGTGATGTGCCTGTATATCAAAAAATGAAATATGAATCTGGCGTACATCGTGTTCAACGTGTGCCAGAAACTGAAAAGGCAGGACGCATTCATACATCCACCGCAACTGTTGTCGTCTTGCCCCAAGTAGAAGAAGTAGAAATCACCATCAATCCAAATGATCTCCGTATTGATACGTTTTGTTCATCTGGTCCTGGCGGACAATCCGTCAATACAACATATAGTGCCGTCCGCATCACTCATATACCGAGTGGCCTCGTAGTATCCTGCCAAGATGAAAAATCTCAACTCAAGAACAAAGAAAAGGCACTCAAGGTTTTACGTTCCCGCCTCTATCAATTACAGGAGGAACAACACATCAAAGAAATGAGTGACGCACGCAAAAGTCAAATTGGTACCGGTGATCGCAGTGAAAAAATCCGTACCTACAATTTTCCGCAGGATCGTATTACCGATCATCGTATCAAAATGTCATGGAGCAATATTCCTTCCGTTCTGAATGGCAATTTTGAATCTATCATTCAGGCCCTAGAAGAAGAGGATATGCGCCGAAGAATGGAAAAGCAGTCAATAGAAAAGAATAAGTAAGCACAAAGATTGTGATACTGGTTGCTTGATATAATCCAGGCAGTGTTGTTTTGATTACATAGCTGTCATTCACCACCATCTGCACACTGTATAGTATGACTATCGCTGAATTACAAAAAGAATTTTTGACATCGAATGATCAGCACATTGCACCAGAAGACTTTTTTATTCTCTTGGCACACGTTACCAATCAAGAAAAGACTTTTCTTTTGGCGCATCCGGAGTATTCTCTGGACACGATAGTCGAATCCGCCTGCCGAAATTTATTCACAAGACGATTGGCCCATGAACCCGTCGCCATGATTATTGGACACAAAGAATTTTATGGGCGCACTTTCTTAGTTAATCGTCATACGCTTATTCCACGACCAGAAACGGAATGTTTGGTCGATCTTGCTCTTCAAGAAATCTCGACTCTACAAATGTCACGTGGTACACAATCAACCATTTTGATAGCGGATGTCGGTACGGGTAGTGGTAATATCATCATATCTCTCGCTACGGTACCAAATTTTCAAGGACTGTCTTTTCACGCGCTTGATATTTCTCTTGATGCCATCACTCAAGCACAAGAAAATGCGCGACGCCACCATGTAGAACACACCATTACTTTCCATCATGGCAACCTCCTCACACCTCTCTTCCCCTTTCTGATACCGAAACACGACATTATTGTAGTTGCCAATCTTCCGTATCTTTCTGAAAAAATATATCAATCAACTGCAGATGATGTAAAAAACTTTGAACCATCGACCGCATTGGTCAGTGGTCCGATCGGTCTTGATCATTACTTTCGTCTTCTACAACAGCTACGTCCTTTACGGCAATCCATATGCGTATTGCTCGAAATAAGCCCAGAGCAATGCCCTTTGCTCACTACCTATATCCATCGACACTTTCCTGATGCGACCTATACTATTCACCCAGATCTTGCTGGAATGATGCGTATTCTCAAAATGCATATACACAATAAATTTTGAAAGAACTTAACTTATAAAAACAAAACATCCCTTATTAACGGGATGTTTTGTTTTTATAAAAGCTGTACGAAAGCGTATTAACGCTTTTTGGTAACTTTTTTCACGATCTTTTTGATCGGTTTTTTTGGTAACTTTTTTACCACTTTTTTCACGATCTTTTTGATCGGTTTTTTAGTAACCTTCTTTTTTGAAGCTACTGGTTTTTTGGTAACTTTTTTCTTGGTTGCCATAATACTCACCTCCTTCTTTCTTGCATTCGATTTTTCTGTTGCATCAGTTTATGCAAACACATCAATCGAGCAGATTTTTTTATTTTTACACGACAAATATTTTTGTGCGTGATACGAAATACATTCCGTACATCATTTATTATACACGATTTTTATAAAATGCATAGAGAAAAAATATCTGTCAAGAGTACGTGAAAGAGAAAATAATATTTTTATTCAGAAACAACATTATTCATTCGCATCTCAAAAAATAATGATAAAAAAAATTATAGCATGAAAAAAAAATTATCTTCCATCGAAAAAAAGTGAATGCGGAGTATAATGGAAACATCAAAATAGCAGAAAAAAAGAAATGATATTAGAACAAAAAATGGTTCTTTTGCCTAGTTGACAGTCTTTTTTCAAAGACGTAGTATAAAAGGAGAGGGGTCGATATGGCTTGTCAATGATACAAAAGATAGCCTCGGTGAGCCAGAAAGGCTTCAACGTAAGCAGTACTTTCACAATCATAATCATACACTAGAAAGAGAGGTGAATATCATGGAACAACAAGATCCTATGTTCGAAGATGCTTCCACTAATCAGACGAAAGTCTGGATTCAAGAAAATCTTCGTATTATCGTCAGCGTTTTCATTGTTGCTGCAATCGCTTTTGGTATCTACTCATATTCTCAACGAACACAAAGAGATGTTGATGAAGACACCAGCACCTTACTCGAAGTCAAAGGTGAAAACAGTGACTCCACTCCCGAAGAAACCTCTTCAGATATGAAGTCATCCATCACACCTCAAACCGAAGTCAAGAATGCTATCGTCATCACCGAAGAATTGAGTCAAGAAACAGAAGTATCATTTATTGAAAAAGCTGAGCGCGGAAATGGCTCCACTCATTTGGCACGCCGTGCACTCGCTCACTATCTCGAAAAGAATGCCGATTCCTCACTCACCGCCGAACACAAAGTCTATATTGAAGATTACTTACGAAAAAATATAGATTTTCAAGAAAAGATAACAACGAACACATCTTTGGAATTTTCCAAAGACCTTATCAAGCAAGGTATTGAAAAATCCAAGACCCTAAATGATCGGCAATTGCAAAACCTGAAGAAATATTCCGCGCGTGTCAGCGCCTATCGCTAAGCGTTTCTTACCACAAGGCATCACTGTTCTTTTTCCGGAAAACAATAAAACCCCGCAACGGCGGGGTTTTATTGTTTCTAACTTCACACTATAAAGATTACTCTTGGGACAATTCTACCTTGTCACCAATTTTCAGAGTATTCATGGTACCAGCCTTAAGCTCAATAACTTGATTTGTTAAAACCGGTGGACATATCAACATCTCTGTATACGGTTGAGTCGTATGGACTACAAACACCACCGTATCATCTATAAGCCAGGCAATATCCAATGAAAATGCCGTATCTTTCATCCAAAAAGCATACTGCCCTGGAGTATCAAAAAGAAAAATCATTCCACAGGTATCGCACATGTCTTGACGATGACTGAGTCCCTTAATACGTAATATCTCCGTATCAGCCTTTTCAAGCACGTACCATATTTCGCCAATGCGAACATGCATTGTACTTTGTTCTTGATAGATTCTCCCATTGAAAGAACAAAAAAGAAATATGATTGTCACGACAACAGTAAAAACAAAAATTTGAATATTCCACGAAAAAAATTTTCTGACAACAGCACTCATATACACATCATATCTCAATGTTTTCTCATTGTGCCAACACCAGAGGGTACTGTCTGCTGATTTACATACAATAACAAAGCGAAAACGCTCGCAAAAACAAAGATAAGAGCAAAAAACTTATTCGGCCCCTGAACGCTCAGAGCGATTATCGCAATGATACCGGTAATGGCAAGCAAAAACTGAGTAATATGACGCTCTGACCACCCACGTTCCAATAACTTATAGTGCAAATGTCGCCTATCTGCTTGTGCTACTGGCACA
The DNA here is from genome assembly GCA_051306005.1 of Minisyncoccota bacterium. GTDB lineage: Bacteria > Patescibacteriota > Minisyncoccia > Moranbacterales > UBA1568 > UBA1568. The sequence continues at coordinate 147,643 of JBPPMJ010000006.1, read as the reverse complement.
CCATCACGCATACGTTGCCAAATCACAAATACGGCATCAGTGATGGGTAGCGCCAACACCAACAAAGCAGTAGCAATCTTGGTACCGGCAATAATAGCGAGCACAGCAATAAGAAAACCCAAGAACATGGAGCCTGTCGTACCGGCCAAAATACGAGCGGGATACATGTTGAATACCAAAAAACCAAGGGATGTGCCTATGCCAATCATAGCGAGAATGGCAATCGGCGGTTGAGACACTTCCGGTTTGAGGCTCAACAAAAAAATCGTCACCAAAGTAATAAGAGAAACCCCTCCGCACAGACCATCTATACCATCAAGCCAATTCATGGCATTCATAACCAAGAATAACCAACACAAAATTATAAGAAACCCTGGAATAACCCATTCATTGTAAGGTAAGACCCAGACTCCGCCAAACGGATTGGAGAACATCGTAATACGCGTGCCAAAAAGAAACACGAGAGCAGACAGGGCGGTTTGAAAAAAAATTTGTACTCTCCATCCCAACTCGCTGATATCATCCCAGAGACCAAAGACCAGAATAAAGAATCCTCCCAACAACAATCCGTACAATTCACGTGTCATCACCAGATGCGCGTCAAAAAGCATGGTAAAGATAAAAGAAAGCAGTATGGCCGTTCCTCCAAGACGAGACAGCCGATGTTTCTTGATGTGCCGTTCGCCTACTCGCCATATTGAACGCTGGAAAAGTGGTGTCAACAAAAAAAGCAGAATTAACCCTATTGTCAAAGAAAAGGCAACAAGAAATGGCGGGAGAAAGAGGTCAATTCTCATAGTATATATACAGTATAATACATAAAATTTTAGTAATTAATAAAAATAATACTTCCAATCGCTATTAATGTCCCAATACTCAGAAAATTGGATCCCAGCAGTAACAAGTATGATGCCACCCGCTCATGTCTTCCATAAAAATACCAGGACAGCAACAAGTGTCCCCCAAACAAAAGTGCGTTTCCAACAGGTAAAACAAACGTTTGCCACCACAAGCCCTGGATATCCACCCCAAAATACACATTATAATGTAATACCAGAAGCCCGTTACTTGGACGAATCATATATCCCAATACCAAAAAACCTCCTAATATCAAAACAATGCTCACGCCAAGTAAAGCACGAACAATGGTGTTGTCGAAAAAAGAAACTCCTCGATGCGATCTGGCAACATCTGCATCCCAATGCTTTTCTCTCGGATAATTCATGTTCATAGTAAGCAGGTTTTTATATCAGAGCAGTGGCTGTATCATTGGTACTACATCCTCTACATCACTTTTTACCTCACCTAAACGCGTAAATTCTAAGGAGTCAGTTACCTTGTACAGACGCTTTTCAGCATCAGAAAATTTCTTTTGCGCATTACTGATATGGCTCCCCAATACTTCAAATTCCTTCTCAAACTTTTCATGCTCCTTAGCAAGACGCTCCAATTGACCCATGATTTCCTTAGCCCGTTTTTCAATCTGCAATCCTTGTAGTCCGAAAAGAATCGTGCGCATATATGCATAGAAAGAATTTGGCGAAACAGGAATGATATGTCGATCCATCAGGTAGCTCAAAAGACCCTGATCATCATCATCTTTAATGATGACCTCGTAATACACATTTTCCGCAGGAATATACATTAAGGCAAAATCCAGCGTATTTTCCGCAGGCACAATATATTTGTTGGCAATGGCATCAACGTGTTTCTTGACGTCTGTATAAAACTGTTTTCGGGCAATGCGTTTCTCTCCATCTGATTGCGCCACTAAAATCTTTTTAAAATTTTCTAACGGAAATTTAGAATCCACACTCACTAAACCACCCTGTAATTTAATAATCGCATCCACTACTTCACCACTACGGAAACAATATTGCAAAACAAAATTTTCTTTGGGCAACATCTGTGTCAACAACTCTTTCAACATCAATTCACCAAAACCACCACGTATCTTTGGCGCCGTCAAAATCTCCTGCAAAGATGCTACTTCTTTGCTGACCTCAAAAATCTTATCACTTGAGTGACGGACTTGTTCCAAACTCCGTTGCATATCAGCATAGGAACGAGCGGCACCATCTAAGCGCTCATCCAAACGTTTCCCATTGTCCGCCAAACGGTTATCCAAAGTATGCTGAAAACTGGTCAGTTGTTGTTGAAAGGCTCCAGTTACCGCCTGCAAACGCTCATCAAAACGTCTATTTAAATGATCAATATCGCCTTTCAAGTCAACCGCACCTTGATGAGCGATAAAGAAGCGCATACGAAAAACAAAAGCCAGCCAGAAAAGAAATATGACCACTAGTACCAAAAATGCCACAATAATCCACGATACCATACACCCTGTATATTATCTGATAACGTTGCAACATACGCCTTCTCTCCTTTTGACATACCATTTCATTTCTTTGCTATTCTATTTTTTGAGACCAGCGATAAAACGCTTCAATTCAGGTACCTTGTTGGTAACTCCTTCATATGGACCCTCTAAAAATTCAATAAAAAACCGATCCAGCATATTTAAACGATAATGCAATTCCTCACTGTTCATTAAAACAAAACGAATTTCTCTGCCAACTTCCGCCTCCAGATGAGCGATGGCGTGCTTCAGCTTGGTACGGTTAACATTATTTACCACCAAGATCATATCTACCTTGCTTTTCGGATAATTCAAAAACAATCCACTAATTAAAATGAGTTTAACTTCTCCAATAACCCTCAGTTTGCGAAACACTTGCGATTGGGCATGAACATTGAGTTTGGAGACTAAACTTTTTAATTCTGTGTAAAATGGAAATTCTTCATTGGCGATAAAACACTTTTTGCCTTTACGTGAGCGTTCAATTAATAATTTCATCTTGGTGAGGCGTGTCAATTCACGAGTTACTTCAACACGAGAAATAAGCGTTTTTTCAGCTACCTCCAGAGCAGAAAATTCTGCTCCTGGATTTACGAGGAAAAAACGGATGAGACGGGCGCGTACTTTCGATCCGAACAAAACGTCAAAAGTGGCAAGAGACATAAGGAAATACAAAAAAATTAAAATATACTATAAAAAGCCTCTTTTTCACCATTATACAGAACATGGTCTGGCACGTCAAAAAATCAGTCTGGCAGTCTTTCTGATTGATACACTTAATAAAGCTCTCTATAAAGAGCTTTATTTAAACATTTGTGATATAATTTTATCCATATGCCACTTTGACATCAGAAAAGTGTGGCTTGTTTTCTTTTGTATAATACCAAAGTATTGTCTGGTCTCCTGATTACATCAGCTCTGTGCCACCTTTGTCATCCAAAAATACTACTCAGTGAATATGTCCGAAAAAAAACAAATCGAAAAAATGAAGACGTCTTCGAATCTACAAAAATCGATAACGGAAATCGTATCCGCTACCGAACATACCACCAAACTCTTTATTAATGTCTTTCACGTCAGTAGTGAAAATATCGCTGGTAGCGCACTCGGGACATTGATGGGGATTTTTACAATCAATGGAAAAGGTGATGATATGGCATATATCGTCAATTTTTTGGCTTCCGTTGCCAAGAAAGAATATTTTAGTAATCCGCGACGGGGTGCCATTGAAAGTTTTGAAGCGAGTCTCCATAAAATTAATGTTGCTTTAGCGGAATTGGTGAAACGTGGCAATGTAGCCTGGCTTGGGAAATTGCATGGCGTTTTGGGAATTATTGAAAAAAACAATATTCATTTTTCTATTACGGGACAGGCGTCTATCCTCTTACTACGCAATAAACAACTCTCAGATATTGGACAAGGTCTATCTTCTGAAGAAGCATCCACCCATCCTCTCAAAACTTTTGTTGAGGTTTCTAGTGGCCGCCTCATAGCGACCGACAAAATTATTCTTACCTCACCAGAAGTATTTTCCGTACTGCCACCTGAGGTATTGGAAAAAAATGCCATTCGCATGTCCAATGATCATTTTATTCGATTTTTACACACCGCCTTGACCAATGAATTAGCTATGGCTGGTATCATTACTATTGATATCAACGAACCAAAAATGCCAGTAGCAGTACCTCCGAGACCTCATCACAATAGAGTGAAAAATGTTTTCAGCAAACAGGCCTTTGCGGAAGATAACCGCGTACCAAAGGCTCTCACTACTTCCCAAACACACGAAACATCCTCCTCCCCAACATCTGATGATTATATTGATACTCAAACAGGACACATCTATATTCAGGGCGATACACAGATACCAACCAAAACACATCCATTGATCGAACATTTCAGTTTGCGCTATCAAAATTATCGACAATGGCTACAAGAGTTTCTTCGTTCTTATAAAAAAATATTACGTAAAAGCAAAAAATCCAGTCTCATATTTTTGAAATCCGTGAAAAAACAAGGCATTATAAGGATACAAAAAATCATACATCAAAGGTCCTCTTCCCTCGCCCAATCAACCACAACAAGAAAAAATACGGCAATATCACCATCTTTACCCAAAGAACAGGATATGCCCATACCGACACAATTAGACAACCTCACTACTCATGCTATTACACATACTTTCATAAAAGAAAAACTTGTGACCTTTTATCAAAAGAATGGTCCGAAACAAAACGTACCTACCGACAAACAGACGCAATCAGTATTCATAAAAAATTTCCCCCTCACCAAAGTGTGGAACAGCATGCGTATAGATACTCAGCTATTCACCACAAAATTACTCGCTTTTTCACGTCACTGGATACACCAAATAAAGTATGACATGCATTCTTTCTACTCTGCATGGAAAACATTGGATCCCAAAAAACGATACCAGATATTGATCGGATTAAGTATACTCATTCTCGTCCTCATAGTAATCGGCTGGATACTTGCCAATTCTGATAAATCTGCCACAGTATCTTCAGACAATGATATTTCTCAAACGCCTATCGAATCAACGCCCGCAGATCTCGTATCTGATACTCATAGTCAACCGCTGGAACTCATAACGATTGATACTCACACGCAGATTGTCGCTGTCACTCGCTTGAATGATACAACATACATTATTACCAACAATGATATTATTCGGATGCCTGATGAAAAACATTTCCCATTTCCAGCCGACAAAGGAATACCAATTATGGTCACACCTATGCCAGACCTTGATCTTCTCTTTTTCTACACAGATACACAGACATTACTATCTTGGAGTCCAAATAACAACACATTCGCTAACAACACTCTTCCCTTGCCAATTGACACTGAAGTTCAATCCATAGCTACCTATCTCACCTATCTCTATGTATTGGATAGCAAAACCGACCAAATCTACCGCTTCCCCCGCAATGAAGGTGGATTCTCCGCACCAACCGCTTGGCTCAAGGAAGCTATCTCTATCACAGAAACATCGAAAATGGCAACAGATGAAGCTCTTTTCCTCGCCTTTGATCAATCAATCCATTCCTTTTCTCGCGGTCGTACACAAACAACGCTCGTCATTTCTGCACCTATTACTATTACACAACTTTATATTGCCCCCAAACTCATGCATATCTATGCGTTAGATACCAATAATATAGTGAGGGCTTGGAATCTTGATGGCACTTTTTTTACTCAATATCCTGTGCGTACGACTGATACCATTCAGTCATTTGTGGTTGATGAGAATACGAATACAATCTTTTTAGCAACAAACCACGCACTGCTTATGCTCAAGATTCCCGAGTGAGAGGCTTACGTCTGACTGATGTGGCATATCAAGAATAGTTACCTACCGACTGTACTTTCAGCGAGCTGAATACGACTCATAATTTCGCGATTTACAATCGTAGCATCACGCCCATAGCGTAGACGAGACAATTCTTTGAGAGCATTTGAGACTGCCTGATCTCCGTGTGTCGGCGGATATGTCCTCAAATTAAATGGCTTAGTGAGCTCATTGTTCATCAAGAGCCGGACGAAACACTGATAATTATCCACATTCATCAAATCATTAGCAGAAAAAATGGGCGCAAATTGCTTTTCTAAAAATTCAGCATCCTCTGGCCCTACCCGAAACGCTGTCAGCGATCCGACGTTGCCAAAGACTGCTTTAGAAATCTCTTCCTTGAGCTGACCAATAAACTGATGCGCCAGAATCAAAACAAGGCGATATTTACGCGCTTCCGACAAGATTTGCGCAATAGATGTCGTGGTAACGTTTTGGAATTCATCCAAATAAAGATAAAAGTCATTACGTTTTTCTTCGGCCGTATCCACACGGGACAGAGCTGCCATCAAAATCTTTCCAACAATCACCATACCTAAAAGCCGGGCATTAATTTCTCCGATTTTTCCTTTGGAAAGATTCACTAAAATGATTTTCTTGCTATCCATACATTCACGAAAATTGATCGCACTCTTTTGCTGAGCAATAATCGGGCGCATCATATCATTGGAAATGAAAGTTGTCAGCTTGGACGTGATATACGGTACCATATTTGCCAATGAAGCCTCACCGCCAGCTTTTTCCGCTTCTTTTAACCAAAAATCACGCACAATAGGATTGGTACAATGCGCAAGCTTATATCGACGGAATTCTTCGTCGGCCAACACCTTAGGAATTTCCATAAGTGTCGAACCACTCTCTGGATGCTCCATAATCAAGAGCATGGCATTACGCATATATTGTTCAAACATCGGGCCTCCAGTTGCCTTCATGTCATACAATTGGTCAAAAATACCAATCATCTCGTTGATAACGAATGTTTTTTGTTCTGGATGCGCTGGATCATATTCCAACATATTGATACCAATAGGACGATCAACATCGGCCGGATCAAAAATAATGACATCTTCAGCCCGTTCTTTCGGAATAGCTGTCAAAATATCCTCAATAGCATCACCATGTGGATCAATAAAACAAAAACCCTTTCCTGATCGTGCATCCTTCTTAGCCATTTCTTGGAGATAATTTGATTTACCGACGCCAGTCTGTCCAATGACATACATATGACGTCGACGATCATTATCTGTAATACGAATCTCCGTCTTAATACCACGATAATCATTTATGCCCAACAAAATACCTTCCCTAGGAATATTGACTGGTGGCGCGGCTGCTCCAGATTTCAGCCATTTAATTTTTGGGGTCTCAGTTGTAGAAATAGGGAAATGAAAAATACTGGCTAATTCTTCCACTGAAAGAATCATAGCGGTCTCATCATCAAAGTTACGAAAAATATAATCATAGACGCTCTGTTTTTGATGTATGCGTTTTTTGACACGAAAACTGTTCACATCCTGATTTTCAAACTGGCCAAAAGCATTTTCCATATGTGCTAGGATATCCGCTGCTCGCTCCGCTGTTTCACCGGAAGCAACGAGACGAATATTGGCACGAAACGCCCCTTTGTGAGCCTTACTATCAATGGCTTTCACCAACTCCTGTTCTTCCGGAGTCAAAACGACCGGTTTTAAATCTTCAGTTCCTTTCGTTTTGCGTGCATTCACTGTCATACTGATGACCTCCTTACCCACTGATGTACTTAATTCTCGTATCAAAGAATGTCCGGTAGCATCCTTCAGACGTTTACCAGATTGCATTTTTTGCGCGATTATTTTTCCCTCTTTACGCCAGTGCGATCCAGATCCTGTTAAAAGAATCTGGATAGCGGCTCCCTCTTCAACTGTCTTAAGTTTGCTCAAAGCATTAGAAATTTCATTGAGCGGATCAATATCCACGGTACGATAAGTGCGAAGTGGCAATGGTTGTTGATGTGTTAATTCCAAGACAGAAACTGCCGTCACATTATCTGGGGAAAAAATAGTATAATCAGATACCTTTTCAATTACAGCTTGAGGAAAGAAGCTATGTATCTGTTTTTCAGCACTTTCTCGAAAACGTTTCGGAAAAGACAGGTAAAAGAAAATTTCTTCACTAGAAGAAGGATTGGCAATTTCAAGCACCATTGTAGGGGTATCAAAAAAAAGACGTTTAATGATACTCCCTTTTACTTTCAACGTGGTCAGTGAAGACAAAAGTTGTTCCATCGCCAATATTTCCTCCTTCCATGCCTCGGCACCCTGATTTCCACCTTCAGGCTTCTGTTTTCGAATGACGCGAACCATTTCCAAATCCATATTGATGGATTGATTGACTTGATACCGAAAACGCAAAAAACTGCGTAACACCAAAAAACCTCCACTCACAAGAGCAACGCCGGCAAAAAAAATGAGGATTGGTTCAAAAAAGACATTGAGATCAAAACCGTTCATGACGATAGTATCAATAATAATATAAAGTTCTTCTCCGAACAATAATGAAATCTCGCATTTAATCTTTATGAATCAACCCTTGAGTCAGCAGATTGTCATAAAGTTTGTCCACCAGCTCATCATGCATCTTGTCCAGCACATAATAATCATTCATTTTCCTAGCCACGGCGACCGCGTGGACGACTCCTTTGACCACAGCCATATCTACCAACTGACGTACTTTACTCTCCTCATCCAACAACATATCGATATTCTGTGCGTCCGTCTGTACATCGACAGATATCGATGCAGTATGGGTGGTCGGTGTTACCACTTGATGTAACAACGCGTCCAGTTTTTCCCCTACAGATTGTTCCGAATCCTTTTCGGGAGACACGGGCAATTCACCAGATTTCAATGATGCCGGCGCTTCATCCTGAGATGTCAACAATGCATCAACACCCTGTTTTTCTTTTCCTGTTTCAGGAATGAGAGTTTCTTCCATACCCGTTTCGTATGCTAATGTTTATAATCACATCATTTTATCCTGTGACATTTCTTCTTTGAAAGCATCTACGATACTGCGTACAAAAACAGGATAGCCTGGAATTTTTTGCTCGAAGAAGTTGTCTATTTGATCTTGTCCAGCAAGAGCATCCAACAATTTCTCATATTCCGCTACTCCCGTGCCTCCTATCTTCTCCATTGTTTCCAAAAAAATACGCTTGAGCAACACTTCACCCATGATGGATAACAGCTCCTCTTGATGTTCTGGAGTGAAGACATCCAAATGAAGGTCTTGAATCAGTTCACGCTTGATACTATCATATTCAAATGGCATATATATTTTTATTATCAATATTATTACATCCACTTGGGGATAAACACACGTTTCCCTGTTGGATGTTCGATACCAAGCATTGCCATACGCATCATATATTCATACATTTTTTCTTGTTTTCCCGGCAAACCCAACTTTGGACCAAAAGCTTCACGTGATAAGCGGAAAAATTCTGCTAATTTTGTTTGTTGTATATCTGTCGGAGTAAGTTCATGTAACGTCAAACTACCCATCCGACCCATCTCTTGCATATTACCTTGAAAGATAAAGTCCACATATTCGGCACTCATTTTTTTGAAAACCGGAAAATCTTCCGGATGTTTCACAAGATACTCTTTGTATGCCTGAATGTCATAGGCTTTCCCCAGATGAATATCCCGATCAAGACGAATATCCAAATCCATAAGCGGAGGATCAGTTATGACACCTCCTGTCAAACCCGCTTCCGCTCCAACAGAAAGTACAGAATCAGATGGAAAAGAAGCAGATTCTCTCACAATAGCATGGATATCGTTTTCCGTAAGCAATGTACCGAGTCGTAGCGTATCATCAGCATATATTTGATTGATGTTACCGGTCGGAAAACCGGCCAATTTTCGTTCCTCTGGAGACATATCTTGTAAACGTTCCGCAATCACATTTTCTATTTTTTGGATGATTGCGTGACGTTCTTCCCGTGCCAATTCTGTCGGCAACTGAGCATCAATGATGCCCCACAGCCCACGGGATCCATCCGCGCGCGTCAATACATAGTCTTGCAACAAAGTAGAAAGCGAAACTTTTGGCATAATCTCTTCCAAATGATTCGATGCTGATGGAATTTGATGAGCACTCAATACATCATGCGGAGTATGCTTTTCCAAAACGTCCAACATTTTTTGAGTCTGTACCTTCAAGGCATCTTGTGATGAAAGTGTTCTGTCAATGTCAGTCCCATCCCATGGAATTTGCATACCATCTGAAGTAACCATCAATGGTGATGCCTGATGATCAACAATATCCAGCATCGTATCTGTCTGTCCCATCAGTACGTTGCCTACCGGACGCCCCAATTCTGACACTGTCTCAGTACCATGTAGATACCCCGTCACCATATGAGAGAACATACCCGAACCAATCCCAACCGCTATACCTGTTGCTATGGTTTTTCGCAACATATTTTCCCATTTTTTCTGCTGTAGTCTTGTATCTAATTCTTCAATAGCGGTATGGGTAACATGACGTAGTGTTTCATACTGGAGAGTAGCGTTTCCCCCATCCACAAACGAATGTTGCTCCGCCTGCATCCGTGTCTGAATATCATTATCTACTCGTTTCACTTCTCTAGCATCAAACCATTTTTGCAAAGCGCCCTCTATGCCCACAAAACTTCCTGTCCCCGCTAACATTCTTTTGGCTACTATTGACATACCTCCAGTTGCCACACCACCAATCAACAAAGCACCTGAAAGCAACATTTTCTGCTGAAAAGAAAGCTGATTGTATCCCGTTCCGATTTTTGTCGTCATGTTGGCAACCTTGCCTATCCAGCCAGCATGTTGTTCGCGTACTTGAGTGTATTCTTGATACAAGCGCAATGCTTCATGTTTGAAAAATAGCAAAGTTTCAGCCAACGCCTCTTTCGTTTCCTCGCCAGTGCCTTTTTGCTCTTTAATATCCTCCAATTTCATCTCTTGCAAACTCTGCAATGTACGTTTATATTCATTTTTCCAATATTGCACATCAACATGCTCCTCCATTTCTTGTTTTTTAAAACGGAAAAATGCGCCCAATTTTTTATGCAAAGTAGAATTTTTATAGTCCTCTTCTACAAATTTCTTACGAGCTTCTGCTACCGCTTTTTCTCGTTTATCTTTTTCGATAATCCGAAGGGAAACGGTATCTTGCAATACAGGTACCGATACATCAGGGATGGGCTCGGACAATTCCATGACTAGTGACTGAGAACCATCCACATGTTCCTTTTGTATATGTTCCTCTACCTCATCAGCTATCAGAGGTTTTTGTATTACGACGGAAGAAGTGGACACTGACTCTACTGAAGGAATTAGAGTCTCTTCTGGTGTCATAACGGACAAAGGAGATGATGCAATAGGCACAGTATTGTTTTCTTGTTTCTCTTCCAGAGTATCATGAGACAACAAAACAACCGCTTCATTATGGGCAGGCCCTCCATCAGTAAAAATAATAACTGGCGGAACCTCTGCTGACAAAAGAGGTTGCGTTGAAATGACTGCCGACGCACCCTCAACTCTCTTTATTTTATTTCTACGATTATTTCTTCGTGGCAACAACAAGCCCGAACCACTATATCTTTCCATATCTGGATCCAGATCTTCCTTTGATTGCCTTGAAAAGTCCTTATCACGCGACATTGTCTTTTGTATGAGAAATTTGCTATCATTATACCATAGAAATAAAATCTATTGAAAAAATAAAAAATATCTATGTCAAGCATAAAATCCACTCGGTTCATCGTGATTATTGTATTGTTTCTTATTCTCTGTCTCGCTTTTTTCGTTCGCTTCTACCACATTGAAAGTATTCCAGCAGGTATATATCCAGACGAGGCTGCGAATGGTGTTGATGCACTTCATGCTCTAGAAACAAAAAATTTTGATATCTTTTATCCTGCCAATTTCGGACGAGAAGGTCTTTTTATCAATTTACAGGCCATTTCCATAGCGCTCTTTGGTAACACGATTACAGGTCTCAAAATATGGTCCATACTCTTTGGAACCTGCTCGGTCCTCGGTATCTTTTTATTGGCACGAGAACTCTTTCAACGCCAAATGGCGGGATTGTTAGCGGGATTCATGCTAGCGACTTCCTATTGGGCAATCAATTTCTCACGCATTGGCTTTCGTGCTATCATGACCACTTTTCTCCTCGTTTTTTCGTTTTATTTCTTTTTCCGAGGTCTGCGGACCAGACGTTTCCGAGATTTCTTTATTGCAGGTCTTATTTTTGGTATTGGGGTACATACTTATGTCGCTTTTCGTCTTGCACCACTCATACTTATTCTTCTCCTTCCCGCGCTCTTTCTCTCATACCCACACTTTCTCCAACGTTTCTGGAAACATGCAGGTTGCTTTATTATTGGTGCTTTCATTACCGCATCGCCGATGCTGTTTCATTTTTTTATCACACATCCTGAAGATTTTGCCTCACGTTCATCACATATCTCTATCTTTTCACCAGAAGTCAATCACGGTAACGCAGGAGGAACTCTCGCAAAAACCTTCGCCACATCGCTCATCAAATACAATTTTTTCGGCGATCAAAATTGGCGTCACAACTATCCTCCATACCCCATTCTTGATCCCTTTGTTGGTACATTCTTCTTAGCAGGCTTTCTCTTTCTGATTTGGCAAACAGTCACTCTGCTTGGTAAACGTTTTAGAGAAGGAAGGCATGATGCTCGTCTCGTAACCAATACCTTTCTCATCGTTTCATTTTTTACCATGCTTGCTCCAGAGTTTTTGACCAATGAAGGCTTGCCACATGCTCTTCGTTCCATCGGTACACAAATGCCTGTCTTTTTGATTGCTACCATTCCAGCGCTTTGGATATTCACCCAGGCAACACGTTCAAAAATACATACTAAGATAGCTCTCTTCTGTACGCTTCTCTTTATCCTCATAATCAGTGCCCTTTTCAATTTCACCAAATATTTTGTCTTTTTTGCGCATAGTCCAGCAGCAGGAAGTGCATTCAATGAAAACTACACCAACATGGGACGATACCTCCTCACTTTGCCTAACGAAACACAAAAATATATTCTCATCGATGAGCAAGGCAATGCGAACCGGTTTCATTTGCCCGTCTTTGCACATCCGGTCTATTTTCTCACGTACCATCGTGTTGCCAATCTTCATATCATCAATGGCGATACGACATTTCAGGGACCTGGTGTACTTTTGATGCTCCATTACAATGAAACATTAGCAAAAAAATTCCAAGATCTCTACCCAAACACTTTCGTTGAACATATCGATATGAATGGATCACAACGTGCTGGTGGAGATTTTGATGTTATCATTCTACCAGAGCGAAAAAAATAAACACTATGCTTAATCATTGTATCATTCTATGAAATTGCTCAAAAAACATGCGAACTTCATTGTCGCTGGCATCCTCCTCGTTCACTTCCTCGTCTCGCTTTCCGTTTCCAGTCAAGAGTCAGCGATTTATGATGAAAAGGCCCATATCCCCGCGGCCTATAGCTATGTCCGTTATGGTGATATGCGTCTCAACCCGGAACATCCACCACTCCTCAAGGATCTCGCGGGTCTCCCGCTCCTCGCTTTTCAACCGACGTTCCCACTAGATTCTGAGGAATGGCAATCTGGTACCAATGAGCAATGGGCGATTGGAGACATGTTTATCAACTGCACCAAGCCAGACATCGCCTGCAACGATGCCGATGCCATCCTCTTCTGGTCGCGCCTGCCCATCATCCTACTCTCCCTCCTTCTCGGACTGGGCATCTTTATCTGGACCAAAGAGCTCGGCGGAACACTCGCGGGATTGTTCGCGGTCACGCTATACGCCGCCGATCCCAATATTCTGGCGCACAATCATTATGTAACCACTGATATCGGTATTGCAGCCACCATTTTTTTCGCCTGCTATTTTTTTATACGATTTCTGCAACACCCACAAGCACAAAATATTGTCTTTGCCGGAATATTTTTAGGCATCGCAGAGTTAACGAAATCATCTGCTGCCCTCTTATTGCCCCTCTTTGGATTATTCACACTCTTGTATGCTGTCACTGTTCCTCTACGCACAGATACATCAAAGATTCGACAACGTTTCAGCATCATAGTCCGTTATCTTTCTGCCTTTATCGGAAGCCTCATCATCTGTTTCACCCTCATCTGGTTGCTCTATGCAATCAATACTTTTCATATGCCAGCAGAACAACTTACAAAAGCCGCTCACCTGTATCTTGGGCAAAACAATATTTTTGCACAAAAAGCCAATGCCCTTGTTATCTGGACTAGCCATAGCGTCTTACTGAAACCTTTCAGCGAATATTTGTTAGGTGTCTTTATGGTTTTTGCTCGTGTTGCCAGTGGTAATCCACATTACTTTTTAGGTACGGTTTCTATGGAGTCATCCCCTTGGTACTTCCCTGTTGTTTTCATACTCAAAAGCACGTTGCCATTCTTATTTCTTCTTTTTTTCACCCTAGGCTATACGATAACACGTATTAGTAAAGTGCTTTTCATGAAATCCAACACTCTTTTGACTCGTCCTCTACATTTTTTTGGACAATCATTACAAGACAAAACTCCACAGTATCTCATTTGTTTCTTTATTCTTTTCTATGGTTTCATCAGCATAACTGGCAATCTCACCATAGGCATTCGCCATCTCTTTCCATTTTTCCCTTTTCTCTACATGCTCATCGCCAAGACCACTTTAGATTTTCTGAAACGTCAACAAAATAACCCTACAACACATACCGTTCTTACATGGATCCTCGGAGGTATTGTCTTTATTATCGTCTCCATTCCTATTCTTACATATCCGGGTTATCTTTCCTATTTCAATCCCATCGTTGGCGGATCAAAAAATGGCTATCGTTATGTCACAGATTCTAATTATGACTGGGGGCAAGACTTGAAAAATCTCTCGGTCTTTGTCGAACGGCACAATCGTTGCAAAACAGGAACAGCATATTCAAATGAAATCAAACAATGTGCATTAACTCAAAACTATCCCTTGATTGAACATATCCGAGTTGATTATTTTGGTGGAAGTGATCCAGCATATTATTTACATGATACATTCATTTCTTGGTGGGACAAGCGAGAGCCAGAACCAGGATGGTATGCTATTTCCTCATTCTTTTATCAAGAAAGTCTTTATAAATCAAAACCGATCGGTACGCAAGATTATTCTTGGCTTCAAAATATTACACCAATCACCCGTGCCGGCGACTCCATCTTCATCTATTATCTCTCCCCTCAAGAGATACTGAATAAATGATGAATAACAAAAGCATCACATCACCTGTGAAACAAATCAAAAAAATGCCAAAGTTTTTTAGGGAACTATGTGGCGAAATTGTTTCAATTCCGGTGCAGTTCATTTGAAAACTTTTGGATTCTCTTGGAAAAAACAGCTCCTATAGGATGGCGGAGAAGCTTTTTTTCCGAACCGAAAGCCTCACCCCAGACAAGCAGAACAACCAAAAAATTCCAGAGAATCTCAGATATTCAAAATTATTGTTTGCTTTTTTTTCGTTCATCAGCTTTTTTTTCTGTCACCGGTGGCGTATTGGAAGGAGTACTCGCTTTGACCTCTGTTACGCCAGTCCCGTCACGAAACGCATAGTACACTCGATTTTCCGTCCGCAAATCAATATAGGCTAATTGTGTTCTTTTTTCTTGAGGAATCTCCTTTTCCAATAAAAGACGCAATGCCTGCAAAGATATTTCACTAGAAACATCCGCACTCACATAGAGTTCCCATCCCTCATTGGTCACAAGACGTACTTCATTGGCAAAACGCGATGAAGTAAAAAAATTATTTTGCACTGTAAATTCAGTGTACTCTGAAAAAAGATCTGAAAAATCCAACACAAATTCCCCAAATTGAGGCGTAATGACACTGTCGCCGATAGCAAGAGATCTTCCGCTCGTGTCAATCATAAAAACACGAAATGGTGCATTTTGTTCTTCCAAGGAGCGATTTGCATCCTCAGCAATTCCTGCTTCATTCACTAAAACACAGTTCTTTTGTTTTGTAGATAAATCCATTTCGACTCTATCGACAGACACACACCACAAAAGAATATGTTTCCGTTCAAGCACCCGTATCGAAAGCCTATCTGGAAAAATACGATGCACATTAACATCAGCAAAAAGAGGAAACTCATGTTTCAATAATGATTCCAGAGCTTTGGGTCGTATCATAAAAAAATTATGGCGCGACACTGCTCCAAAGTACTGTCCAGACAATACATTATCCAACACTGATACTACCTCTTCAGTACGTATCTGCTCCGTTCCCTCTACTTCAGGCAATTGTATTAAAAAGAAAGAAGAAAAAAAAACCAGGTACACACAAGTACCCAAAAAGAATATCCATAGAAAATAGACACTCCACGGAAAATGCTTTTTCTGCTCTCGCGGAATAATCAATGCACGTCCTTGGCGACGCTGAGGTAATTCTTTGCGAAGAAATGTCGCCTTTTTTTCTGTACGTGATTTTACAATACGTTTTTTGAAAACACTCATATTACACTGAAAAAAACAATGTTTCCAACAACAGACGCGCATTGCCCTGTGTCGTCTTGAGCAACCGTACAGTACGCTCTATTCGATGCAACATTTCCAAAAAACGTTTCATTGAATAATAATCCGTATATTTCTTGGCTTGCACATGCAATCCCGGTAACCACCATTCTAAGAGACGCAAAGTATCCGGTACATTTTTGGCCAATATCTCTGCCAATCGCATCCGCTCCGACAATGAAAGACGGGACAGTTGAAATAATTTTTCCAAGATATCTTTATCCTTCAGAAAACGTTTTGGATTCTGAAGAGCGGTTAAGATAATACCTGGTCGACCGAGATCAAAAAAGAATGAGGCAATGCTTTCTCGTGTTTCCCGAGGCAGCATTGAACTCACGCCCGCTCGTATTTCCGTTGCAGGCACATACCCAAAACGCACTTTTTCAACACGTGATACAATGGTAGGCAAGATACTGCCTTTTTCGTTCGTTACCAAAATAATAATGGCGGTTGAGCGTGCCTCTTCCAGAGTCTTGAGCAGAATGTTCTGCGCAGTCAACGACATCTTGTCAGCGTCATCGATAATCAACACTCGAAAACGCCCAGTGAGCGGAAACTGGGCAAGAAATTCAAGAGCATTCCGCACTGTTTCTGCGGAAATATTCTTGTATTTTATGACACCACGCTTGACTTCCATTGCAGGCGCAATGATCAAGACATCTGGAGGAGAAGGCATGCCTTCACTCGGCTGAAAATCAAGTACCCCTGTTAGTTGCCAGGCAAATTCTTGAGCACACAGATATTTGCCAATACTCCCAGGACCAAAAAAGAGATAACTGTGTACCAAAGAATCACGCATTGCATTCTTTTGCAAGCGCTCCCGTTCTTTCTGGTGACCGATAATATGCATACACGAAACATTATTTCCTCTTTTGCAACTGTTCTTAGGGTCTTTCTATTAACATCAAAATCCAGAACTCTGCGTTTCCAAGAATCGTTTCAGGCCATCCTGAAACCGTTTTTTGGTAAAAGAAGCCACGGATTGACGCATAACAACCATATCATATTGTCCTTCGCGTACCAAAAAACGACGAATGCCTTCTGCAATAATTTCCGATGTTTGCGCACGAAACAATTCCCCCGTTATACCAGGGTGGACAATTTCACGGATACCACCATATTCATAAGCCACCACAGGCGATCCAAATGAAAGTGCTTCCACAGCTACCATACCAAAGTCTTCCTCTGAAGGGAAAATGACAGCTCGTGCCTGACGATACAACATCACCAACATAGCATCTTCTACAAAACCCACAAAACGAATATGTTTACCCGCTATTTTTTCCAATGCCCGCCGTTCTGGTCCGCTTCCCACGATCACCAACTGCAGTCCCAACTTATTGAACGCCTCAATGACCGGCATGATCTTCTTGGAACGTGTCAAACGTGATACCAAAAGAAAATGTTCTCGTGGCAACGGTGCAATATCAGAAGGGAGCGGAGGGGTTTGCTCAGCCAAGCTCAATGCGCCAGGATAGAGTAAAACGCTGTCTCGTCGATAGTACTTATTGACACGCTGTTGTGTAAAATGTGAGTTGACCAACAACACATCAGGACGTTCCGCTGCCTGACGATCCCAAATCCGCAGATAAGACAGCAGCGCACGCGTCAAAAGATTCATTTTCCCGCTATGTCCACCCAGTTCCATAAGGTATTGCTCGTGATAGTCCCAAACATAACGCATCGGCGAATGCACATAAGCGATATGCCGGGTATTGAGACGCGTAATAATACCTTTACTCCAAGCGCCAGACGATGAAATTACTATATCAAAATCCCGCAAATCAAAGGACTCAACCGCAACAGGGAAAAAAGGCAGAAACCAGCGGTAACGTTGGCGCAAAAAATGAGGCAATCGTCCAATCCATGATGTTCGAATTGAATGTCCGAAAAAATAACGCTCCGTAATACGAGAATCTGCCAACAATGTATAAATCGGTGCTTCGGGAAAGATTTCAGCGATTGCTCCAAATACCCGCTCCGCTCCCCCGTATACGGTCAAAAAATCATGGACGAGAGCCACTTTTTGCAGATGCTGAGCACTTTGCTTTAATTCTTGGCTATCCATAAAATATGTGTTACATGGGCGGTACACTAATCGTGGTTTACGTGTTCTTTAAGGAGATTGAAAATGAAAAAACGGTTTTCCATATACTTGTTTTTCTTATCGGTGGGATTATTCTCACGCTGGATGGGATATACATACTCATCGGATTCTATAATTGCCTATCTATGGGAATCTACACATTTATTCTCGGCACAACCCCTTGGTACCTTGGCCTACTCGTGTACTTCTATGACATTGTACTTAGGCTTACCAGCTTTAGAATTTAAAGACTGAGAAAACACACCAAGATGAGGCACGCTGTGCCCATCCAAAGCGATTCACATTATTTTGTGGACCGCTTTTTTACTTTTCACAGTCAAGAATCCGTACAACTTCTTGGGCAGACATTGCCCAACTGAAACGCATTCTGTTGATCTGGCCTTTATCTATTATACCATCCCGCACCGTCTTTTCCGAAATGACTCGCCAAAGTCCATCCGCAATACTTTCCACACTCTCTGGATTGACATACACTGCGCCCTCCGCCGCTACTTCCGGTAAAGAAGCACGATACGCCGTCACAACTGGAACACCCATACTCTGTGCTTCCAACACAGGAATACCAAACCCTTCGTACAAGGTAGGAAAGGCAAAAATATCGGCATGCGCGAGCCAATGCCATTTTTCCGTCTCCGTCACATACCCAAGCTCTTGAATAAATGCACCAAAAAAATCTGCTTGATGTGCCGTCAAGATATCAGCATAGCCATAGCCAGATTTACCAATCAAAACAAGTGTATGCGGAATAGCGAATTTTTTTTTGAGAAGAGAAAAGGCTTGAATGAGACGCACAATATTCTTTCTGGCTTCAAGCCTTCCGATAAAAAGTATATAAGGCGTATGGTCAGTTGCTAACACCTTCGTTTTCTGCGAAGGTGGGCGACCATACCCTTCTGCCACGACCACTATTTTGTCCGTTGGCACTGCATACAAACGCATCACATCGCGCTTCGTATTATGCGAAACACAGATAATGGTCTTGGCAGCACGACAAGAAAAACGTATGGAGAAGCGCATATACCAACGCGCCCAATGAGAATAACCCTCAGGACAAAATTCATACTCCAATCCATGGATGGTGACGATTGTCTTGCGTGGATGAATAAATGGAATGGTATGAGCTGGTATAAACAAAACATCCGGCGCTCTCCGCCACATTTCCCACGACAGCGAAATCTGCGTCCAGAAACGAGGTGCCCAAATACCGCGTATTTCCCAATGATGTGGTAAAGAAAAATCCAGCGTTGGTACTTCAGTCATCAGACGTCCTCGTACAAATCGTCGTTTTGCACGAACATACAAAATAACTCGATCGGTGTCAGGAATATAAGCACGTGCATGACGGATAATTTGATACGCATATTCCTCGATACCAGTCCGATGTCGCAAGCATGCCCGTGACGCATCAATGCCAATAACCATAGTGCAATACATAAAAACTGTCGGTACTCAGCGTGTGAAATGTTGTGTTTCATTCATCACTGTTTGTGCATTCATTACTTGGCCAACATGATACTTCTTTTATACACTTCTAAATTTTCCAAAACGATGCCAGTCCCACGGACGACACAAAAAGCTGGATCATCAGCAACATAACAAGGCACGTTGATGGTTTTGGAAATAAGTTGATCCAAATAACGGAGCTGTGCCGTCCCTCCCGACAAGACCATTCCCTTATCCATAATATCGGCTGCCAGTTCAGGAGGTGTTTCTTGTAACACCTGCTTGATAACATTAATGATTTCTCGTAATTCATCTTGAATGGCCTCTGTTATTTCATTGGAAGATAATGTCACCGTTTTTGGTAATCCGCCCATTAAATCCCGTCCACGCACCTCCATATGATCTTCTTTGACTTGCGCAATTGCCGATCCTATTTTAATCTTCACTTCTTCAGCGGTTCGATCACCAACCGCTAAGCTATATTTCCGTTTAATATAATCCGAAATGGATTGATCGATACGGTTACCTCCAACCCGTGCACTATGTGCTGCTACGATGCCTCCTAAAGAAATAATAGCTATTTCCGACGTTCCTCCGCCGATATTAATAATCATATTGCCCTGCGCGGTATGAATCGGAATACCTGCTCCGATAGCGGCCAAAATAGGCTCTTTGACCACATAGGCTGACTTGGCACCTGCTTTGAGAGCCGCATCAATAACGGCACGGCGCTCAGTCGAAGTGACACCGGCAGGTATCGATAAAACCACTTCCGGTCGAATGAAACGGAAACGCCCACTTGCCTGATTCAAAAAATATTTCAGCATTGCTTCGGTAATACGATAGTCCGCAATTGCTCCGTCTTTGAGCGGACGACTAGCGACGATGGTATCCGGTGTCCGCCCCAACATTTCTTTAGCTTCATTCCCCACAGCTAACACTTTGTTTTCCAACAACGAAATCGCCACAACAGATGGCTCATTGATAATCACCCCTTGACCGGGCACGAACACCAGTGTATTGGCCGTACCCAAATCAATACCGATTTTCCGCAAAAACATAGACTTCATAGACACAGTAACCGTTCAAAAATATTCTCTTATTTTTTTTATACTTCAATTCGATGTATATCCGCACCGATTTTCTGTAAACGTTCTTCAATGCGTTCATATCCCCGATCAACCTGATAAATATCTTCGATAATCGTTCGTCCATCTGCAGTCAATGCCGCAATAATCAACGCTGCTCCAGCTCGCAAATCATAACTCTTGATGACCGTGCCTCGCAACTTGGTTTTACCGGATATCAGAACCTGGTGCGGGTTCAAAACAAGCGCTTTACCACCCATTTTCTCCAATTCTGTTACGTAATTAAAACGTCCCTCAAACAAAGTATCAAAAATTAACGTATCGCCAATAGCCTGCGTTGCTAATACTCCAAAAGGAGCCTGCACATCAGTTGGAATACCAGGATAAGTACGTGTTTCTAGTTTCTTGACTGCTTGTAATTTCGTGCATGGTAAAACGGTAATCGTATTTTCTGTTATCTCAAATGACACACCGAATTCCCTCAGTTTTTCCAATACAAGATCCAAGTGCTCTTCACGAGCGTTCTTGACCGTCAAATGACTTCCCGTCGCAGCACCCAAAATTAAGAAAGTGGCAGCTTCATTGGCGTCAGAAATAATGGTGTGCTCCGCACCGTGTAATACGGCATTTCCCTCAATCCCTATATTATGCGTACCCAGTCCGGTAACAGAAACTCCAATAGCTTGTAAAAATTTTCCCAAATCTTCCACATGAGGTTCAGTGGCAGCAATTTTGATAGTAGTTTTGCCAGGACAGCGTGTAGCCAACATCATCACATTTTCCGTAGCAGTCACAGACATTTCACGCAACACCACTGTCCGTGCTGTGCGCTGACTGGCGTTGATATGATATTGCTTCTCTTGTGCCGTAATCGTAACACCTAATTTTTCCAAAGCATCAAAATGCGTCCCGACTGGACGCGCACCAATAAGGCATCCTCCAGGATGATAAAAATCAAATTGATCAAATCTGGCTGAAAGCGCTCCCAGAAGAAGGATAGAAGATCGAATTTGCTTGACAGCATTGATATTCATCCGTACGGGATCAATAGTTTCTGCTGTCACTGCCACCGTTCGTTTATCTCGCCATTCTACTCGGGCACCCATACTTTCCAATATTTCAAGCATACGAAACACATCCTCAATTAAAGGGATATTTGAGAGCACACATGTTTCCCGCGTCAGTAAAGTCGCTGCTAAAATCGGTGTCGTAGCATTTTTGGAACCACTCACAACAATTTCTCCCCGCAAAGACTTGCCCCCTCGTATCTCAAACACTTCCATAGGTGATTGGGCTTACTATTTCTGAACATAGAGTGAGTATAGCGTACAATCAAGAGGAAATCAACACGCAACACCCTATTGTTTGCGGAGATAATCATAGGCTGAAAGCGCTGCTACCACACCATAACCAGCAGAAATATTGTTCTGTTTATACGGCAAGTCTGTCGCATCGCCCACGGCAAAGATGCCTGGTTCAGCGGTTGTCGTTGTACGCCCATCTACCACCACTTCGCCACGCGCATTCAGTGTGAGCACGTCCGTAAGAAATTCTGTATTCGGTACCATACCGATTTCCACAAAAACACCATCCACATGTACGACATAATCCTCATCAGTGCGCATTTCCTTGATACGTATACCAGTTACCTTGTCGGTTCCCAGAATTTCTTCGATGACGGTAGAATACCGTACACTCACTTTGGAAGAATTCAAAACTTTTTCTTGTGTTACCTGGTCTCCTTTGACTTCATCAGAACGCACTAATAAAACGATTTCATCAGCGTAAGGTAATAAATCTTCCACAGCTTCCAAACCCGCGTTTCCACCACCTACCACCGCTACTTTCTTCCCTCGAAAAAATGGTGCATCACAGGTCGAGCAGTACGCTACCCCTTTACCATTCAATTGCTCTTCGCCAGGAACATTCA
The DNA here is from genome assembly GCA_051306005.1 of Minisyncoccota bacterium. GTDB lineage: Bacteria > Patescibacteriota > Minisyncoccia > Moranbacterales > UBA1568 > UBA1568. The sequence goes on along the minus strand of JBPPMJ010000006.1, from coordinate 124,724 downwards.
AATGACGATGACGTCCACCAGAAGCAATAATTATCGTCTTACTTTCATAACGCGCTCCTTGGTGTGTCTCAATACTATAGCCGATATTTTCTGCATTTTTTGCCACACGTACGACGCGAGCATCAGTGTGAATTTCAATGTTTGGCTGAGCGCGCAAATGCTTCTCCAAGGATTGTCCAAAGTCCCAGCCAGTAATCATCTCCGTTCCAATCCAATTTTCAATACTCGCCGATACGGTAGATTGACTGTTAAAATTTTCCGTAAGAAACAATACTCGTAATTGCTTACGAGCAGTATACACGCCAGCTGCCACACCGCCCGGCCCTCCTCCAATAATGACTACATCATACATATTTCTTACTAAAACAAAATTATCTATCCATCCATAAATAACAGACGTGCCTTATGTGAGTGCCAAAACCTCTTGACGGAATTGCTCGCCCCGATCAAATTCATTTTTAAAAATGCCAAAGCTTGCTGCGCCCGGGGAAAGTAATACGACATCTCCTGTCTGTGCTTCGTGTGATGCCAAGGCTATCGCATCCGTCATATTTTCCACCATATGGTAAACAAGCATAATTTTATTGTTACTCATTTCTTTTTTCAGTGCGTATAAAAATTTTTCCGTAGCTGTCCCTGAAAACAAAATCAAAGTTTTGACACGCTGACATACTAAAGAGGCCAAAGCATCGAACACTAAAGATTTATCACTGCCTCCAGCAATCAAAATAAGGGGCTCAGTAAATGCAGAAATGGAAGCGATGGTTGCTTCGGGAATGGTAGCAGCGGTATCATTATAATACTGTACACCTTGTTTGTCACGGATATGTTCTAGACGGTGTGGGACACCTGGAAAACTTTTGATACCATTTACGATCTGCGCTGGTGTCAAACCATACGCTAAAAGCGCATTCACTGTCGCCAAAATGTTGCCAACGTTATGTTCTCCGCGCAAAGGAATGTCCGCAAGCGCAATCAGAAATTGTTCCTGCCCCTGTTTACGTATATGGATTGCTCTTTGCTGAATCCATGCACCATCTCCATCTACCTCATTGCTTTGTGTAAAATAAATCACTGTACTACGCATGGCATCCTGTGTCAGGTTGCGCACCAAAACATTGTCGAAATTCGCAATCAAAAAATCCTGATGCCGTTGAAATAAAAAAATGTTTTTCTTATCAGCAACATATGTTTCTAGAGTCTTATAATAGTTCAAATGATCCGGGTATATATTCGTAAAAACGGCGACATGGGGACTTTTTTTGAGACGCCCTAAAGCGGAGAGGCGCCAAGAAGACAACTCAAAAACAACCACACTCTCCGGTGTCAGATTTGCCAATGTTCCCAAAACACCCACCTGTCCGATACCTACTTTAACAACGCGTTTTTTAGTTTTTTCCAACACATGCGCTATTAAAGTAGCGGTAGTCGTTTTGCCTTTTGTGCCAGTCACACCAATAATAGGGTTTTTACAGAGCGCAAAAAAAATACCAGAATCCATTTCCACGGGCACACCATTCTTTTCTGCAAGCTTAATATATTCGTTGGTCCAAGGAATCACTGGATTTTTGATAACCATATCGGAATGAGTGAAATCCTCTGGTCGGTGCTGACCAAGTACGTATTTCACCTGTTTGTATTTCGCAAGTTTTTCCAACGCCGGACCCAATTCAGAACGACTTTTAATATCTGTCACAATAATTTCTCTTGCGCCTTGCTCTGCCAAAAACTTCACTGTGCCAACTCCGCCCATATTCAAGCCGAGACCAAAGACAGTGATACGTTTATTTTTGAAAAATGATGCTTGCAACATAGAACTTCAAAAAGCCTAACACTCAAAAAAAACACCTGCGTAATGTTATATAGTAATGGGTACTATCGTTCCCACCAATGTTGCACACGTCGCAATATCTGACCATAACGCTTGTGTGTTACTCTATGGCCCTCTTCTATCACCATTCCTCCGTTGATTACAAGGGATGATATGCCCGTTGCATACTGATACGGACGATCCATCGTGGCATGATCAGTAATCATATCTGGATGGAATACTACTATATCAGCGAAATATCCAGTCTGCAAGAAACCTCGTTGCTTGAGCTGAAATTTTGTCGCAGGTTTACCAGTCATTTTGTGCACCGCCTCTTCCCAACTCAATGCCTTTTGACGACGCACGTATTCGGAAAATACCTTGGGAAAAGTACCAAAATTACGCGGATGAACCACTTCACCAGTATTTTCATGCTCTACACTGTACCCCGCTCCATTACTTGAAATGATAGAAAAGGGATGTTGAATCGCTTTCAAAACATTGTTTTCGGACAACGCTTCTAACGAAACGGTAGCGTGTCCCTTATTCGCTATCAGAAAATTCAGTACCGTTTCCTCTGGGGAACGCCCCTGAGAACGAGCAAGATCTGAAATTTTATGATGTGTAAGCATCTTACTCAACGCAGAGGTGGCGATAATCAATTGAGAATAATCTATTGTACTATTGCGCATATCACGTAACACAGTGTTTCTCACACTTACATCTTTCAAACGTTCTAACATCATCATGCGACCATCCTGCGTAATCCACTCCGGTAAAAATGTATAGAGGACGGATCCGGTCGTAGTATAGGGGTACACATCAAAACTGATGTCAATCTTGTCCAAGACCGCTGTCTCAATACGATGGAACACTGTATCCATCAGTGGCCAATTTTTTTGTCCTACCGCTTTCAGATGCGAAATGTGCAGAGGGATATCAGCCTGACGCGCAATATCGATTGCTTCTTCAACCGCCTTGACCAAATCTTCTTCTTCATCACGTACATATGTGACATACACGCCTTTTTCGCTAGCCACTACCCTGGACAAAGCAAGTAACTCACGTGCTCCAACACCACGCGCATGCGTATACTTCAATCCCGTTGACAAACCGATTGCCCCTTCCTGCAAAGCAGTTCGTAAAATACGTTGCATACTCTCTATCTCATCTGGCGTTATAGCACGCGTCTTATCGTACATTACGCCACGCCGCATAGTTCCATGTCCCACCAAAGTTGCAAAATTCACGGCAGGACGACGCAATTCCAAAGCTCGCAAAAATTCCTTGATCGTCAACCAATTAAAAGTGATTTTCTCGATGTCAGTCCACTTTTGAATGGAACGAATCACATTGGGACTGGTCAGTGGTGCCAATGAAGCACCTGAATTTCCACCAATAATAGTCGTAATACCCTGATGCACCAAACTCTCCAAATCCGGATTGGTAAGTAACTGCCAATAGGTATCAGAATGGTTATTTACATCAATGAAACCTGGCGTTATATATTGATCGGTCGCATCAATATAACATTCTGCTCGAGCGGTTGATAGGTCTCCAATGGCAACGATAAAATCCTCCTGTATCGCTATATCGGCACGATACATCGGACGTCCGCTCCCGTCAATAACGGTGCCGTTTCTAATAAGAATATCGTACATAGTATCCGGATGATATCATCACAAAAAAAATTTACTCCTTGTTCTGCTGTTGAGCTATCACGGCATATACCTGCTCCATAAATCGCTTATCTTGTGATAACGGACGTGGCACTATGAGCGTGATATCTACCGCTTCTTGTAATTCTTGTACCTTTTTCAACGTGGCCATTTTTGCGATACGCAATATCTCATCATAATCTTCCATTGTCGGTTGCACAAACTTTACATTACGATAATCCTGACGCACTGCCGTCAAAACTACCCGAGAGGTCCGTGCTTCTGGTAACATTTCAGCCAAAGGATTCCCAGAATTGCGCGGATTCTTCATAGCAGCGATACGCACATTAAAACTCTCATTCATTTTCAGAGTCTTATCTGCATAATGCATCGCGTAAGCCGGGTCTAACTCTGCTACTTTCAACATAAATTGTTTATGAGCCTTCGCTTCCAAAGGCATTTCCTGTAAAAAAGTACCTAATGATCCCACATTATTCTTTAGCTGATTTAGATAGTGTTGTAATGTACTATCTTCATGCAACGTATCCTGTTCAATGGTTTCCGCGCCAAAAATCGGTTGAAAGGCATCCTTAAAATTCTTTGATTCAACGGATGGTACCGATACGACAGAGGAAAGAGATGACGATATTTCATGAGCCTTCGACGTCGCAGTGTTTCCTTGTGTCAGTGTCGACATATCTACCGGCAATATTGGCGATGTGGGAAGATGTTCCGTCTCAATAGGATGAGCAACGGAACTTGATACATTCGTTGATTCACTTTCCAGATGCTCCAGTCTCTCTTCCAACTCTTTCCGCTGTTTCACAAATACCAATAACTCATTATCTGACTTTTCTGGTGAAATAGATTGATTTAGAAGCGCAATTTCTTGCCGAAGAGTCATTATCTGTTCATTAGCCAAGCGTTGCTTTTCAGCCAATTCCGCTTCCTGCCGCTTGCGTTCTGCTTCACGTTGCTTCTCTTCCACTTCCTGTCGTTTTTCTTCAGCTTCACGTATGAGTAACTGTGCCCGCTCCGATAAAAGACTGAGCACTTCATCGTCAGAAAGCATGCCAAGCTTCAAATTAGCGATTTCCTGCAACCGCTGAACAATATCGACAGTCTCTTTTTCAACATGATTTCTTGTCATAAGATTTTACAAATATGCTGTATCATCTCTATCAAACGATTTGAATATCCCCATTCATTATCGTACCAAGCCACGATTTTCACAAGATCACCATCTACCACTTTTGTCAGAGAGAGATCGACGACGCTCGAATACTGACTGCCAATAAAATCCGATGACACCAGTGGTTCGTCCGTCACTGCCAACACTTTTTGATAACGAGGACTTATGCTAGCATCCTTCAATATTTGATTTACTTCTCCTTTGGTTGTTTTTCTTTTTAACAAAAAGGTACAATCAGAAAGTGAAACAACCAAAGTGGGAACACGCACAGAAATACCATCAAAATGTCCATTGAGTTCTGGGATGGTCTGTGTGACCGCGATGGCCGCGCCAGTCGTAGTAGGGACGATATTCTGTGCCGCAGCACGCGCGCGTCGCAAATCATTGTGCGGACCATCCTGGAGATTCTGATCCGCTGTATAAGAATGAATGGTCGTCATTAACGCCTTGTCAATTCCAAAGACATCTTGCAGAATTTTTGCTACAGGAGCCAGAGAATTGGTTGTACACGATGCATTGGACACAATGGTTTGTCCCTGATACTCTTCTTCATTCACGCCGATGAGAAACGTGGGAATAGAGGTATCTTCTCCTTTTGCCGGAGCGGACAAAACCACTTTCTTCGCTCCAGCCAAGATATGTTGTCCAGCAGAACCCTGATCTGTAAAACGTCCCGTACATTCCAATACCACATCCACACGAAGACTATTCCACGGAAGTTTTTTTGGATCAGGTTCCGCGTACACAGGAATAGTTATCCCGTCTACAGCTATACCTTCTGCCGTGACAATCACATTTTTATGATAGTGTCCATACGCGGTATCATAACGCAGTAAATGAGCTAAAATTTTTGCATTGGTCAAATCATTGATAGCTACTACTTCTATATCTGGTCTCGCAAAAGCGATTTTAAAAGCTGCCCGCCCAATACGTCCAAAACCATTGATTGCAACCCTTGTTTTATTCATATCTGATATCATTAATTTTTATGCTTTCCCCGAACTCCTGAATGCCAATATTTTTTCTTTCACCGCTTCTTTAGTGTACGCTTTAGCTTGACCCAATACTTTTCGTAAATCCGTCTCATTTTCTTCTTGAAGAGCAAAACGCAATCCCCTAATAAATGCCAGCCTGATAGCCGTATCCACATTGAAACAACTAATGCCTCGGTGAATAACCTCTTGTACACGATCACTTTCCCAATCCGATGCACCATGCAATACCAATGGTACCTCTACCCGTTTTCTAATAGCGACCAAGCGTTCATAGTCAGGCACACTTCGTTCACGAAAAAATCCATGCGCATTTCCAATAGCAACTGCCAGCGTGTCTATGCCTGTCTCTTGGACAAATTGTTCAGCTTGACCTGGGTCAGTCATGTATTGTTCCCAATCCATATTTTCCATTTGTATTTCCCCGAGATAGGGAACATTACCCAACTCTGCCTGCACCACGATACCGCGTCCATGTGCGATATCAACGATTTTTTTAGTCATGAATATATTTTCCGCATACTCTTGACGCGAACCATCATACATGACGGAACCGAAACCAATGTCCATCGCACGTTTGACAACTTCAAAATTTTTTCCGTGATCTAAATGAATACCGATAGGAATATCTTTGGCATAAAATTCTGCCATATTCTTAATGAGATGAAAGATAGCGCGTGCGCCAGCATAATCAAATGTTTTTTCAGTCACCTGTACAATAACCGGAGAAGAGCACTCTACTGCTGTTTCAATAATGGCACGGGTAGTCTCCAGATTTACGGTATTGAAAGCCCCAACAGCATATTGACCCGCTTTGGCTTCTTCTAATAATATTTTGACATTCGCCAGCATAGTTTTATATATTCTCCGTGAATTATTTCTCCGCGTCCTCACGCACCGCTTCAGCTTCAAAAAGACCCATCATCTTCACCAACTCATAAGGAAACAGACTCTCACGACCTACTAACACTCCATTCATATGTGCCTTCCATGATACTGCGCCTAAAAAAGCGCTCTTCACAGATCCCCCATAAATCACAACCATGCGATCAGCCGTTTGCTTGTCAAACAGTTCTATACAGAGCCGTTGTAGTAGCATTCTGACATGTGCAATCTCGTCAGTTGTCGGTATGATATCGGTACCAATCGCCCAACGCGGTTCATAGGCGAGAATAATTTTTTCAGCCTGCAATTTAGAGAGATTCGAAAAAATACTACGTACTTGTGTAGACAGTACCTGGTCTGTCAGTTCCGCTGTTTTTTCTGCCTGTGTTTCACCAATACAGACTACAGGTATAAGATAGCTCTTCAATGTTGCCAGCACTTTTTCCTTGATAATAGCGTCTGTTTCATTGGCATATTTTCTACGTTCGCTGTGACCAATAATAACGTACTCCACCTTTTCATTTTTTAACATCGTGGGAGAGACTTCACCAGTATAAGCCCCACTTTTTTCCGGAAAAACATCTTGCGCACCCTTGGCAAGAGTACTTGGTAAACGATCAAACAAGGAAAGATAGACAAAGGGCGGACATATCACCCCTTTGACCGCCGAATATCTCTTGCCATCCATCTCGCGTGAAAGCACTGCGAGGTATTGTTCCGCTTCTTCTCGTGAAACGAGATTCATTTTTAAATTTCCAATCACATAAAAACTTCGCATACTTTTTTTTATAGCAGTCATTCTCCCTGTGTTCTCAGATACTCCGCTGCTTTTTCCGGCTGAATAGTAGAAATTTCTATACCTGTAGACAGTTCAAATCCCGCCCACACAGCGGTATGTGGTAAAATTTCAATATGCCATTGATAAGCAACATAATCTTGACCATCACAAGGAGCCGTATGAATATAAAAATTATAAGGAGGATCATTCAAACCTCGATAGAGACTCAATAACACTTTTTGCATAATTTCGGCCAGAGCAAACTTCTCTTCGTCCGTGATACGTTCAAAGTAGGGATTAGGACGCTTGCCAATCACCCATACTTCAAAGGCGACTCGCGAAGCAAAAGGACAAAACGCGATGAAGTGTTCATTCTCATATACCACTCGTTTTTTTGCTTCATGTTCATAATCTATCATTACCTGGTAAACATTGTGCTTGGTGCTTTTGTGATAGCGATTCGCACCAGAAAGCTCAAGAGTAAGGTAAGGTGAGATAACTGGAATAGCCAACAATTGAGAATGGGGGTGCGCAATGGAAGCGCCTGATTCTTGACCGTGATTGTGAAATATTTGAATATAACGCACGCTTTTTTTGTTCATCAGCGTTAAATAACGTTCCTGAAAAGCGTCAAACACTTCTGCCACTTGCCAAACATCTAGTAAAGCCAAAGAACGGACAGGGTCTCGTGTCACAATCACTTCATGATACCCAGTACCGGACAAGGAAAAATATGGTCCTTCGTTCATTTCACGAGGCACGCGTCCCACAGAAAGAGCTGGATATTTATTCGGAAATACACGCAAACTCCAATCACCATCATCACGCCGATAAATCAACGTGTCTTTCTCCTGTCCACTCTCTTCTGGATCCTCAAATGGATCATGGGAATAGTCTGGTGCAATACGCGTAAAATTTGCAAACTCATCCGGTCGTTTAGCACGACCAGTCGCAATGACTACCCAATCTCCAGTGACGATATCCTGACGTAACTCAGATTGTCGATTAGAGATTTTTTGTATGTTTTTTTCGTCGACTTGAGACATGTTTATAAAATTTGTTTTTGTCAAAATCTCAGTAACATTATTCAAATGCTATATCATTCTTTTTTTATATTCTCGAATATGATACCTTCCTATCATAAGACGTATTTTCGTTTTGAACAAGTCGATCAACACTTGTATAAAGCCATTTGGACCAGTCAAACTGACTGTTGACCCCTCTTCGTTCATCCAGTGTACTGGTATCTGCTTAATTTTAAAACCAAGTTTTGATGCCAAAGCGATGAGTTCAAAATCAAAACCGAAACGATTAATAACCATACGTGATGCCACTTCTTTGGCAGCAACATCCGAAACGACCTTGAAACCACATTGAGTATCTGGATAACTCCAAAGTCCAAGTACGATACGAATGAGCCAGTTTCCACCTTCTCCAAAAATTTCTCGATATTTGGGCTGGTGCACCTGAATAAGCGATCCATCAATCTTGCGTGATCCAATAATTACATCATATCCGTCATCAAAATAGCTGGAGGCGATATCCAAATGAGTGATAGATGTCGATCCGTCCGCATCCAAAAAAAGACGCCACTTGCCTTTTGCTTCCAAAAGTCCTTGTCGCACCACATACCCTTTACCGTGATTCTGTTCATTGTTGATAACTCGTAAGTCAGGAATTTGTAAAGAATAATTATGCGCCACTTCAGCGGTATTATCCGGTGATCCATCCACTATCACCAGAATCTCATACGTATAACTTTTACCCTTCAAATATCGGTCAATTTCCAATAAATTGCGCCCAATGCGTTCTCCTTCTTTGTATGCCGGTACGATAACCGAAAGAAACGGCTGTTCCATACACGAAAAATCATATATTACTTTTTAAGTATAGCATACCCTAAATGATATGCATACGCGCATTGTTACATTGTCTCCGAGGAAAATATATCTCTTTTTTTATCAAGCCATTCCTGTAAAATAATTCGTGCCGATTCTTCATCATCATGCTGTGCTATATTTTTCATACCGCGCTGCACCAGGTTTCGATGCGCTGATTTGGTTGTAAACATCTCATTTTGATACACGATCTTTAAGGACAAGACTTGCTTTAGAGAACGCACAAACCGTTGGTTCGCTTCCCATGAAACACTCGATTCCGCATATCCAGGGCTTCCCATAACAATCGTACTCACATTTTCTAACACTATCACTTCTTTCAAATGTTTGAGAAGTAGATGGTCATTTACCAAGACTCCATACGGAAGGGCAACGCCAGTTTCTTCATGAGCGAGAGCGAGGCCTACTTTCTTTAATCCCCAATCAATCCCTAGGTAATTCATATATCTCTTTTGATACGTAGAGCATGCTTATGGACGAGTGACTATTTCCACACCCTGTTCTGTCATAATGATGGTATCCTCAAAATGAGCGCTCCATTCTCCATCAGCAGTCACAAAAGTCCAATGATCTGGTGCTATCTCAACTTCAAAGGTGCCTTTGTTCACCATAGGCTCCAAGGCCAATGCCATACCTGGTAACACAACAAAGTTATGCAAGGCGCGTGACACATAATTTGGCACCTGCGGTTCTTCATGAAGCTCGTGTCCCACCCCATGTCCCACGAGATCGCGTACCACGGTGAAACCATTTGCTTCAACAAAATCTTGTACTGCTTTGGCATATCTATCAATGCGTTCTCCTGGCCGTAAAGCACTGATACCTCGACGCAAGCTCTCTTCCGTTACTTGCACCAACGCATCAATTTCTGCGTCTACAGGACCAACGCAAACAGTCCGCGCCATATCGGTTATCATCCCTTCAAAACGCAGTCCAATGTCAAGCTTAACGATATCACCAGCACGAATAATACGCGTCGCACTCGGAATGCCATGCACAACTTCATCATTCAAAGACGTACAAAGAGATGCTGGAAATGGACGACCCGATCCTGCACCATATCCTTTAAAAATTGGAATACCGCCAATTTCACGGATCAATTTTTCAGCCAAAATATCCAAATCAAGAGTGGAAATACCAGGAGCAACAGTAGCCATGACTAATGCTAACACCTCCGCCAAACGCTTTCCAGACTCGCGTAAACGCGCCATTTCATCAGCAGTTTTGATCCATTGTTTATTCATATTTTTTTTGATATATCAATATGCATGACAATATCTTGAAAAATTTTCTCCGCATCCTGACTACCATCGATAGTCACCAACATACCACGCTGTGAAAAATATTCTATTACCGGAAATGTCTCCGCATAAAAAACCTGATAACGTTTGCGCACTCCTTCAGGCGTATCATCCTTGCGTCGGCCAATTTTTCCGCCACAATACTCACAAATGGTCTGTGTGAATGATGGTTCTGTCGAAAAAACAAAAGATTGACGACATCCAAAACAGATATAGCGTTTTGAGATACGTTCAATGGACACTTCTTCGGAAAGATGCAAGTAAATAACCTGAGCGATAGGATGTTGTGCGTTTTCAGCAACTTGTAAAACTGCTTGAATCTGAGAAAAACAACGTGGTGCACCATCAATTAAAATACACTTCTCTGCCGGGACGCTTTTCAATGCATTTTGTAACACCGAAGAGACAATGGAATCTGGAACCAATTCACGACGGAGATGGATAATTTCATTCAACTGGTGTCCCAAAGGCGTATCCTCTTCGGCAGCGGCACGCAATTCCGATCCAATATCAATATGTGCCAAATCAAAAACTTTTCTCAAACGTTCCGCTTGGGTACTTTTTCCGCTCCCTGGTGGACCGAGAAGCACACAATTTTGAATAAACATGGTACGTATATTCCTTAAAAAGTCTCGTAACTGCGCATCATCAATTGACTTTGGATATGCTTGACCGTTTCAAGTACCACCGACACGACAATGAGTATACTCACACCTCCAATGGAAAGTGCCTGAATACCCGTGATGCCCTGAATAACAAAAGGAAGAACAGCAATCGCTCCAAGAAAAATCGCCCCAGCCAACGTAATACGATTAATGATATGGTAAAGATAGTCTGCTGTCATGTTTCCTGGGCGAATGCCTGGTATATACCCCCCTTGTTTTTGTAAATTCTCTGAAATTTTTATTGGATCAAAAACTACCGCAGTATAAAAATATGTAAAAAGCACCACTAAAACAAAATAGGCTATACCGTATATCCACTGATCCTGCAACCAAATGCTGATAGTCGATGCAACGCCCGCTATCTGAGCACTATCACTTCGTGCAAAAAAATTGGCTATCATGGTCGGAATAAGTATCAATGATACGGCAAAAATAATGGGAATGACTCCCGCCTGATTCACACGCAACGGCAAATGTGTCGCCGATCCACCATACGCCTGAGCTCCACGTACCCGTTTGGCATATGCTACCGGAATAGTGCGCTGACCTTCATTGATAAAAATAACGCCAGCTATAGTAATGGTCGCCATCAAAACAAATAATGCGTACACAAAGATCTGGGAAGGATCCCATACGGCAATAAAACGTGAAATTCCTGAAGGTAGGCTGGACACGATACCCGCAAAGATAATAACAGATATTCCATTCCCTAGACCCTTTTCAGTAATCAGCTCTCCAAGCCACATAAGAAAAATCGTGCCAGCTACGGCACTGATAATAATCACTGTCAAAGAAAATGATGACATTTCTCCTAAAATATTCTGCGATTTCAATAATGACAACATACCAAAAGCCTGTAAAGAAGCTAACGGTAAAGTTAGCCAACGTGTCCACATATTAAACTTTTGACGCCCTGTTTCACCTTCTTCTTTATATACACGTTCCATGCTAGGCACAATAGTCGTTAACAACTGCATAATAATAGAAGCAGTGATATACGGCGCGACACCCAACAGAACCACAGAAATATTGGAAAGTCCTCCCCCAGAAAATATATTCAGTAATCCCAAAAATGCATTATCTTCAAAAAGACGACGCAAAGCGACTACATCCACTCCGGGTAACGGAATATTGGCCACAATACGATATACCACAAGCAAACCAAGAATAAAAAGAATTTTATTCCGTAGTTCTTTGATACCAAAAATACTGAAAAAAGTGTCGCGCATGAAAAAGTATCATTTCCGGATAATTACACACTCACTATATCTTAAAGGCACTGGAAAAATCAAATGATGCTTGATAATACATGTATGAAACACATCGGAAGGTGTCTAATTACTTTCTACAACGCAAAAAACTAGGGTTTGTGCTGAAATGAAGTTTTAGCTTTTTCAGAAGCCTGAATACCCTCTCCAAGAATCAATTGTTTTTTCAATACGCCTGTTGCTACAATCTTGACACCACGTTTCATAGCCGTCTTGGGTACCAGTTGTTTCTCTAATAATACATCCAAAGTAATTACTTCTCCATTGGTACAGGCACGCTCCAGACTCGTCAAAGTCACTAAACACTTTTTCGGATGCAAAGATCGAAAACCACGTACTTTTTTCAAGCGTTCTACAAAAGTAGAGCGTCCACCTTCAAATAAAGGGTCTACTGAAGCACCAGAACGAGATTTTTGACCATTACTCCCACGACCAGCAGTGGTCCCCCGTTTTCCGCCACGTCCAATACGTTTACGTTCCTTTTTTTTGACTCCTGTAATTTGATGAATCTGCATAATACATCTTTAATAAAAAATCCTTATACCAGTGAAACTGCCTCTGGGACAATTACCGTCTTCGCCTGGCGCGGTGCTTGCAACAATTGCAAAGCCTTAATAGTCACACGAGCTACATTCAATGGATTGGATGATCCTAAAGATTTAGAAACAACATCTTTGACTCCCAATAAATCCACTACCGCACGAACTGCTCCACCAGCAATAACTCCACGCCCCTCGGAAGCAGGGCGTAACAATACTTTAGAGGCTCCTAATTTGGCAAAAATATCATGCGTGATTGTAGTACCATCCAATTCAATGGTTACCATATTTTTCTTGGCATCATTAAAAGCTTTTTGAATAGCATCAGATACATCTGATCCCTTTGCCACACCAACACCTACTTTACCTTTGCGGTTGCCAATCACCAATGTAGCACGAAAACGAAAACGTCGGCCACCCTTAACAACACGTGTAACACGCGCCAAGTCCAGCAATTTCTGATCGAACTCTGGTTTCTCGCGCCTTCCCATTTTTTTTGCTTGTTTCGCCATAATAATACTTAGAAACACTTTGATTATACTGATTTTAACACTGCAATCCATTTTCTCTCACCGCTTCTGCTAACGCTTTCACCTTACCATGATATTTATATCCAGAACGATCAAAAACAGCGGTAGTAATACCCAAAACAGTCAGGCGCTCTGCAATGATTTTGCCAACGGCGGCAGCTCCGATGACTGTATCCTGCACATTGATTCCAGCCTCTTTCAAATGTGCATGCGCTAATGTTGTGCCAGTCGTATCATCAATTGCCTGAACGGAAATAAAGCGCAGACTCCGAAACACGGAGAGGCGCGGACAGGTAGCCGTACCTATAATTTTAGCACGGATCCGACGCTTGCGCATTACTCTTTGCGTTTTTTTCATCTTTTGCTTTAACATATGCTATTACAAAATAATTCATTAAGCCGCATTTTTCTTGCCCTCCTTGCGACGTACCGTCTCTCCGACATACCGAAAACCTTTTCCTTTATAGGGCTCTACAGGCTTTAGTTTCTTCAGATTAGCCGAAAATTCACCTACCTGTTGTTTATCAATACCAGAAATCGTCAATATATTGCCTTCTACTTTCGCTTCTATTCCATTGATAATTGTCACCTCGACTGGATGAGAAAAACCAAGCGCTAAGACAATTTTTTGACCGTTTACCAACATGCGAAATCCGACACCATTCAATTCGAGTTGTTTACTGAAACCTTCCGTCACGCCCTGCATCATATTCGCTAGCATCTTGGCTGTGGTACCCCAGATGGCTCGTGCTTTTTTAGTATCACCTACTTTTTTCACTATCGCCTCACTATCTTCCACTATGATTTTAACTTCACGAGGATACGAAAAACTGAGAGACCCTTTTGGACCAACGACCGTAACGGTATACGCAGATGGCAAGGTAAGCTTAACGCCTTCCGGAATACTGACTGGTTTTTTTCCAATTCTACTCATAATAATCTTCCCTTTATACAATTCATATTACCACAATCGGCAGAGATATTCACCACCAAGACCTCGACGATAGGCTTCAGCACCAGTCATCACCCCTTGTGATGTCGATACAATAGCAATGCCATATCCATTCTTCACTTTCTGAATTTCATTTTTTTTCACATACACTCGACGTCCCTGTTTACTGACCCGTGCCACCTCACGAATGGCAGGTGCTTTTTTCGTTGGAGAAAGAGTATTATAGCGGAGTCCCAAAGAGAGAGTTTCATGGGTATCTTCCAACGTTTTTTCCACACGTTCCACAAAACCTTCGCGTTCAAGAATTTTAGCGATAGTATATTTCAACTTCGAACCAGGCATCGCTACAGTGGTATGACCGGCAGCTTGCGCATTGCGAATTCTTGTTAACATGTCTGCGATTGGATCTAACATACTGTATGATTTACAATTACCATGAGGCTTTCTTAACTCCAGGAACCTCGCCTTTATTGGCTAATTCTCGGAAACAAATACGACAGAGATCAAATTGGCGCAGATACCCGTGTTTCCGACCACATTTCCAACACCGTCTCACAATACGGGTTGAAAATTTTGGGGTTTTGAGCGCTCTCGCTGCAGTAGATGTTTTTGCCATATATAGAGTTTCAAAATTACTTTTCTTTCTTAATCTCCTCTTTTTGTAACGGCAAACCAAGGAGTCGAAATAATGCTTCACCCTCTTGTTTGTTTTTTGCCGTAGTCACAATATTAACCTGAAAACTAAAAATATGTTGAACTTTTTCTGGCACGATTTCTGGAAACACCAAATGCTCTTTGATACCTAAATTACAATTACCGTACTGATCAATGGCGCTTTTGGGAATACCCTGAAAATCACGCACGCGTGGCAATGAGATATGTATCAGACGATCCAAGAAATCCCACATTTTTTTACCATGAAGAGTAACGCGTGCGCCTACTTCGAGTCCTTCCCGTGTTTTGAAACCAGCAATTGCTTTGCGTGCCCTAGTCTGAATAACTTTTTGACCCGTCATAGCTTCTAATGAGGCAATGACATCTTCAACACGCTTAGCGTCTTTCAAAATCTTTCCGGTCCCTACATTGATAACAATCTTTCCAAGACGCGGTATAGCCATCCGGTTTTTGATTCCGAGTTCTTGAGCAAGCGCGGGTATGACTTGTTCGGTATATGTTGTTTTGGTCAATGGCATTTTCATAGAACAATATTCTTGAGATATTTCTCAATTCACGAGTTTAAATGACTTTTCCTGAGCGCTTACTCACACGTACCTTTTCACCAGCTTCCATTTTGTATCCGATACGTGTCGGCTTACCAGTATGAGGACAAACAAGCATCACATTGGAAACATGTATGGGGGCTTCTTTTTCGATACGCTGTCCTTTCTCGCCATCTCGCTTTGCACGAATATGACGTTTCATCATATTTAACCCCTTCACAACAACTTTCTCGGTGTCAGGAAAAATAGCAAGAATTTCTCCTCGTTTACCGGAATCTTTTCCAGAAATAATCTCCACGTGATCTGTTTTCTTGATCTTCATATACGTAAGGGTTATAAAACTTCCGGGGCCAAAGAAACAATCTTTGAAAATCCTTTTTCACGTAACTCACGTGCTACGGGACCAAAAATGCGCGTTCCCTTTGGATCAATATTATTATTATCTAAAATGACAGCTGCATTTTCATCAAAGCGGATATAGGAATTATCCTTTCGGTGATATGCTTTCACTTGACGGACAATGACTGCTTTTACCTTATCGCCTTTTTTAACCATACCACGTGGTTCGGCTGATTTTACCGAAGCAACAATGATGTCGCCTAGAGCAGCGTATCGACGGCGCGTTCCACCAAGTACCTTGAAACACTTGATGCTTTTGGCACCGCTGTTATCCGCAACTTTCAAACTGGATTCTGCTTGTATCATATATCTTAATTTAGAGTACGACTATCGTATGATGTTTCTTGCGACTCATTGGACGACATTCTTGAAAAAATACCGTATCTCCTTTGGCGTGAGTATTTTCCTCAGTATGCACATGATATTTTTTGGTTGACTTATACTGCTTGAGATATTTGGGATGCATTTTCAAAGTTTCGACTGCAACCACGATGGTTTTATTCATAGCGACACTCACAACCACGCCCTTTTTTTTAAGCGCTTTCTCTGTAACAGTGGTGCTCTGAATTTTCTTCATAAACATCTATTGAATAATTGAGTTGTTACTGTTCATCTGTCATGGGGATGGAAAGCACTTCTTCTTGTTTGATAGTCATGAGGCGGGCAATATCCTTTTTCAACTTACGATATTCGCTGTGATTTTTCGCTTCACGTGTCGCCAAATCAAAAGAAAGTACACGAAGCTTCTCATGCAAATCCAGCATGATTCGCTCGCGCTCTCCCTCTGATTTTTCTCTCCATTCTTTTGCTTTCATATTCTTGAATATTGTCCATTGAAAATCTCAATTACGTTCACAAAACTTTGTTTTCACAGCTAGTTTATGCGAAGCGAGACGCATCGCTTCTGCTGCTGCCGTTTTTGGAATCCCATCAAGTTCAAACAAAATTTTTCCAGCACGTACTTTAGCTACAAAATGATCAACGCTTCCCTTTCCTTTTCCCATCGGGGTTTGCTCTCCCTTTTTGGTCATTGGCTTATCAGGAAAGACACGAATCCAAACTTTACCACCACGTTGTATTGATCGGGTCATCGCGCGACGCGCTGCTTCGATCTGACGAGCGGATATCAATCCTTCCTCCAATGTCTTGAGTCCATAGCTTCCAAAGCTAACGGAATTTCCGCGCGTCGCTGGACTTTCGGACCAGCCTCCGCGATGAATCTTTCTATGTTTTACTTTCCTTGGCATCAACATAAGAGATTTTTTTATTCTGTCACAACTTCTTCTGCAAATTTCTCACCCTTGTAAATCCATGTCTTAATACCGATAACACCATAGGTGGTCTGGGCCTCAACACATGCGAAATCAACATCGGCACGAAGAGTGTGGAGCGGGATCTTACCTCGTGACAACCATTCTCTGCGAGACATTTCAGCTCCGCCGAGACGACCACATATCTCAATTTTTACACCCTGTACTACTTTATTCCCCTCAACCTGATCCAGCATTGTTTTCAAAACACGACGGAAAGGGATACGCTTTTCCAATTGTTCCGCTACCTGTTGTCCAACCAATACCGCATTCATTTCAGGACTCTTCACTTCTTGAATATCTACTCTGAGATCTACTTTTTTTCCTGGGAAAAACCTTTTTTTCATAGTACGAGTCAAATCTTCAGCACCTGTCCCTCCTCGTCCAATCAATACACCTGGTCTTGCTGTATGAATAATCAAACGCACAGCATTCGCCGAACGTTCAATACCCACTGAAGCAATAGCGGCCGCTTTCCATTTATCCATGATAAAATGTCGCATTTCAATGTCTTTGCGTAATTGATTGCGATACATTTTTTTCGTCCCGAACCAGCGCGACTGCCATTCAGTCGTAATACCGAGACGAATACCAGTTGGATGAACCTTATTACCCATAACAGTGCAGATTTGTCAGTTTATACAGATTTACGTTGAAACATCTTCTTCACTACCTTACCAGTAACTGGTTTTGCTTCTTTGGTAACACCCTGTCTGATACCTGTCTTAATTGGCTTGAGTGGTTTTTCTTCTGTCACACCTTCTTCCAAGACAACCGTTTCCTGTCTCTGGACTTTTTTTGTCTGTGGCGTATTAATACGATTTTTTCCCTCAATTTTTTCATCTAAAATGATAGTTACATTGGAAGCGCGTCGCAACAACGGTGTTGCACGACCAAAAGCGCGTGGTAACCAACGTTTCAATTTAACACCATCCCCAACACGAATTTCCAAAACATACAAATTTGATACATCCAATCCATTGTTATTCGTTGCATTAGCTACGGCGCTTTTCAAAAGATCAGCAATTGGTCTCGATGAACGTTTGACTTGCTTGGACAATTGTAATCTCGCCTCCTCTGCATCGACACCCACAAGAGAATGAGTCACGAGACGCACTTTACGCGGAGCAATACGCAGATTTTTGAGGGTAGCATGTACTTTCATAAAGGTCTATTTCTTCTTAGTGCTCGAAGTGATGGTGGTAGCTTTAGCGGCTTTAGCAGCATCTAATTCCCGTTGTTTCGCAGCAACTTCCAATTCTTTTTGCATCTTTCCTCCGTGCCGAATAAACTTACGTGTCGGAGAAAATTCACCCAATCGATGTCCCACCATTTCTTCCGCAATAAACACAGACACAAAATCCTTTCCATTATGTACGCCGAATGTAAAGCCTACCATTTCTGGAGAAATAGTGCAAGCCCGTGACCAGGTTTTGATAACTGTTCGATCGCCCAACTTTTTCCCCTCAATCTTCTTGAGCACTCGTGGATCAACGTATGGACCTTTTTTGAGACTTCGCGACATAGAAATTCACTTACTAATAGATCAATTTTCTGCGAGAACACTATTTCTTCGGACGACGACTTATAATATACTGACCACTTGCTTTTTTCTTTTTACGTGTTTTCTTGCCTAATGCTGGTTTACCCCAAGGAGTTTTCGGATGCATACCCACTGGTTGCCGTCCCTCTCCACCTCCATGTGGATGATCCACTGGATTCATAGCGCTTCCGCGAACAACAGGACGATGATTTAACCACCGTGCGCGTCCAGCCTTACCGATGCGTTCCGCACTATGTTCAAAATTACTTACCTGTCCCAATGTAGCAAAACACTCTTTACTCATCAAACGAATTTCCCCAGAAGCTAATTTGATTTGAGCCATCTTACCATCTAGTGCCATAAGCGTAGCCCGCGTACCAGCACTGCGTACAATTTGTCCACCCTTACCTGCTTTCATTTCAATATTACAAATCACAGTACCGATAGGAATATTTTTCAATAACAAACGATTTCCATTGACAATAGGTGTCACTTCACCGGCAAGAATTTCTTGTCCCTGTTTCATACCATCTGTCGCCAAAACATACCGTTTTTCACCATCAGCATAATGTATCAAAGCAATGAGGCTGGAACGATTTGGATCTTTTTCCAAAGCAAAAATACGACCAGGAATACCAAGCTTATCTTGCTTGAAATCAATAATGCGATAGCGACGTTTATGGCCACCACCCTGATGTCGCACGGAAATCTTTCCTCCGGAACGCCCAGCCTTCTTAACATGAGAGGCCAACAAAGACTTTTCTGGGGATTTTTCCGTCACTCCATCAGGCTTGACAACCGACATAAATCGACGTCCAGCATGATTTTTTTTATAAATTTTGATTGCCATAATAATGCTCTTTAGATTCCAGCTTTAAACAATGTCAGGGACTGACCCTGCATCACACTAACAATCGCTTTTTTAACCGTACTGCGGGTGCCGGCTTTTTTACCTACCATCAAACGCTTCCCTGGCAAATGTATCATACGTACTTTGACCACTTGTACCGCATACACTTCTTCAATTGCTCGTTTAACAGTTTTTTTCGTCGCAAACGCATCAACAACAAAAACGTATTGGTTATATCCGTTTAAAGCATAGGCTTTTTCCGTAATACGTGGACGCACCAACAATTTTGTTGCCAAAACACTCGGCTTAGCTACCAAAGTTTTTTTGATAGTAGGAATCTTTAAAGACCTCTTTGTCTTTTTTCCTTCATTTTTTTTGGTAAACAAAGCCATAAATTATTGTATATTTTTCTTATCCCAAGTTGCAAAACGGCTTTCAAGCGCCTGAATACCTGCTTCCGTTATCACAAGATATTCACGATCTAATAATTGCACAACACTCAACATTTCTGTCGGTATATTTTCTACTTTTGGAATATTCCGACTCATAACAGTCAATGCTCGTTCACCACCTGTCAGACAAACGGACAAACTTTTATTTGTAATACCGAGAGCGCGCAATGTTTCTACAAATAACTTCGTCTTTTTTTCAGAATAGTTCAAGGTATCCAGAACAATAAATTTTCCAGCGCGTACTTTTTCTGAAAGAGCGATCATAACAGCTTTTTGGCGCATTTTTTGATTTGTATCCTTACTCCAATTTTGATGTTTATTAGGACCAAATGTAATACCTCCCTTACGCCATAATGGACTTCGAAGCGCACCAGCACGAGCACGTCCGGTACCCTTTTGTCTCCATGGTTTAATGCCGGATCCTGTACGTTCACCGCGTCCCTTGGTATGTGCGATAGCTTTTCTGGCATTACCCATCTGTGCGACATAAATCTGATGTACCAAAATATCATTAGCAGGAACATCAAAAACAAAACTTTTCAGTTCCATATCTTTCACTTTCTGACCAGTAATATTCTTGACAGTAATCTGAACCATATGATTATTTAGTACTCATAATTTTGACAATACGACCATTCACCCCTGGCACTGCCCCACGCACAGCAATAATACCTTCTGCAGGGTCAACATATACCACGGTCAGATTAAGTACGGTCATATTGACACCACCCATACGACCCGCCATACGACGTCCTTTCACCACATGCTCTGGAAAAGTGGCTCCGATAGATCCTGGTTTACGCATATCGTGTGCACGTCCATGACTCGCAGGAGATCCTTTAAAACCATATCGCTTGACCACACCTTGAAAACCTTTAGCTTTCGTTACTCCAGAAACATGTACCTGTTCTCCAACTGTAAATAAAGATACATCCACGTTACCATTCACGGGATACTGTTCCAACTCCTTGATCAGAGTCTGACGATTAACACACGATACCATATTTTTATCAATACGAAATTCCTTTCGAATTGTTTTTTTGGCATTCTTTTTTGTTTCCATTTGCACAGCCAAATAACCATCTTTTTCCAAAGTTCGATTTAACGTAACACGATTTTCTTCACACGTAATCAATGTCACGTTTAAAGCACCTTGTGTAGGATCAAAAAGTGTCGTCATTCCAAGTTTTTTACCAAGAAGAAACTTCATTGTCGTACAGTATTATCAAGATAATCTTTACAAATAAAAAACTGACTTGTAAATATAGCCAGTCCTTTCCTGGCCCGTTCAGTATCCACCCGACTTCTTTTTCTCGTAAGAAAGATGGACTTAAACAAGTAGCTTCTTTTTTCAATGGATAATAGGTTTTGTATGCGCTACATTTTTATTTCGATATCGACACCAGCGGGTAAATCCAAATTCGTTAAATTTTCAATGGTTTTTGCGGTAGGATTCAAAATATCCACCAATCGTTTGTGTACACGCATCTCATATTGGTCCCGAGAATTCTTGTGCACAAAGGTTGAACGATTCACGGTAACTCGATGAATATCAGTCGGCAAAGGTACTGGGCCAGTAATTGTGGCGCCAGTACGCTCGGCAGTTTCCACAATCTTACGCGCTGATCGATCAATAACCTTATGGTCATATGCCTTGATCTTAATCCGAATGCGTAATTCTTCTGTTGTATCTGTCTTTTTCATTGCACTTTATTCTACTATAAATTTTTTCTCTTGTCCAGAAGGCAGTTGTGGGAATAGTATATTTCTTTATATTTTTCCCACAAAACTTTCTTGACATCCACTGAACAATCGTTTTTTGAAAGGATTGTTACTTCAAAATTTTCGTCACAACACCGGCACCAACCGTACGCCCACCTTCACGAATTGCAAAGCGCATACCATCTTCCATAGCAACTGGTGCCAGCAACTTGATCTTCAATTTCACTGTATCACCAGGCATAACCATTTCCGTTCCTTCAGGCAATTCCACTTCACCCGTCACGTCAGTTGTACGAATATAAAACTGTGGCTTATAGCCTTTGAAAAATGGAGTATGGCGACCACCTTCTTCTTTGGAGAGTACGTATACTTCTCCATCAAACTCAGTGTGAGGGGTAATGGAACCCGGTTTTGCCAGCACCTGACCACGCTCCACGTCTTCTTTTTTGATACCACGAATCAAAATTCCAGCATTATCACCACACTCTCCGCGATTCAGAGATTTGTTGAACATTTCGATACCAGTGACTACCGTTTTGGCTGTGTCGCGAATACCGACAATTTCCACTTCGTCGTTCAAATTGATAACACCACGTTCAATGCGACCAGTCACAACCGTGCCACGACCTTCAATGGAGAAAATGTCTTCGATAGGTAACAAAAATGGCTTGTCCAAATCACGAATTGGCTGCGGAATGTTTTCGTCTAAAGCCTTCATTAAATCTAAAATCGGCTTGGCATCAGCTTCATCAGTCGTCTTGGCATTAAGGGCCTTCAAAGCGCTTCCACGAACGACAACAGCTTTATCGCCATCAAATTCATATTTTGTCAATAATTCACGCACCTCAGCTTCCACAAGGTCCACCAATTCTGCGTCATCCACCATGTCCACCTTGTTTAAAAAGACCACGATAGCTGGTACACCCACTTGACGAGCCAAGAGAATATGCTCACGAGTCTGAGGCATCGGACCATCAGTTGCGGAAACAACCAAGATAGCACCATCCATCTGAGCAGCGCCGGTAATCATGTTTTTGATGTAATCAGCGTGACCAGGACAGTCGACATGTGCGTAGTGACGAGCCTCTGTTTCATATTCACAATGAGCAGTCGCAATCGTGATACCGCGCTCACGCTCTTCGGGCGCTTTGTCGATTTCATCAATACTTTTTTCTTTTGCAAAACCCTGCAAGCTTTGGACGTGCAGAATAGCGGCTGTCAACGTCGTCTTTCCATGATCAACGTGACCAATGGTTCCGACGTTTGCGTGTGGTTTATTGCGTTGAAATTGCTCTGCCATAACTTTGTATCGCGTGATCCCGTATAACCTGCATTATATACGCAGTGTTCACGTTCTCTGACAATAATTATTACTCTATGAAAATGTGATTTTTTTTCTTCTTACTCCACTATCATTTTTCTTTTATAAAAAAGAAAAAGCTTGGAAGAAAGCGTCATTCGTCATGATAACAATCTCCCGTATTCTTGTCAAGCATTTTCCATTTTTCTCTTTTGAAATTGCTTTTTTATTTATTTTCATTGCCTCCAGAACGGGCGCCAATAATCTCATTGGAAACATTGTTGGGCACTTCAGCATAATGTCCAAATTCCATAGAGTAACTCGCTCTACCTTGTGACATAGAACGCATCTGTGTGGCATAACCGAACATTGAAGACAGTGGAACTTCTGCATGAATCTCTTTCACCTGTGCGGCACCTTCACCGCGTGCGTTCATTTCTTTGATCACTCCACGTTTCGCAGACAGATCACCCACAATATCTCCCATGAATTGTTCTGGAGTAATCACAACAACTTTCATGATAGGTTCCAATAGCACAGGCTTTCCTTTACGACAAGCTTCCTTAAACGCCATGGATCCAGCGATACGAAATGCGGCTTCGGAAGAATCCACATCATGATAGGAACCATCGTAGACCGTTGCTTTCAAATCTACCATCGGGTATCCAGCCAGGACGCCCGTCTGCATTGCTTCTTGAATACCTTTATCAATCGGTTTAATGAATTCCTGTGGAATCGCGCCACCCTTGATTTCACTGACAAATTCATACCCTTGACCAGATTCTGTCTGTGGCTCAACACGGATCCAACAATGGCCGTACTGTCCGCGTCCGCCAGACTGACGAATATACTTTCCTTCAGCTTCCGCTTTCATACGGATTGTTTCTCGATAAGCCACTTGTGGTCGTCCAACATTGACCTCGACTTTGAATTCACGTTTCATCCGATCCACGAGAATATCAAGATGCAATTCTCCCATGCCAGACATAATAGTCTGCGCTGTCTCTTCATCAGTATGTACTCGAAAAGTCGGGTCTTCTTCCAAAAGCTTCTTCAAGGCGATACCCATTTTTTCTTGATCTGCTTTAGTCTTTGGTTCAATCGCGATATCAATCACTGGTTCTGGAAATGTGATTGCCTCCAAAATAATTGGATGCTCAGCATCACACAAAGTATTTCCCGTCGTCGTAACCTTCATTCCAACCAATGCTCCGATATCACCAGCGGATAATTCATCAATCTCTTCACGATGATTGGCATGCATACGCAAAATACGTCCAATACGTTCCTTCTCATTTTTGGTAGCATTGAGTACATACGATCCAGCCTTCACAGTACCAGAATACACTCGAAAAAAAGTCAATTGTCCCACAAAGGGATCTGTTGCAATCTTGAATGCCAATGCGGAAAAAGGGGCGTCATCTCTAGTTTCACGAATCTCTTCGACATCAGTTTGCATATTAATACCAGTGACCGGAGGAATATCAATAGGCGATGGCAAGTAATCCACTACCGCATCAAGCATCAATTGCACTCCCTTGTTACGCAGAGCGGTACCGGTAAACACAGGGTGTAGACGTACGTCAATTGTTGCCTGACGTAACGCTTTCTTCAATTCATTAACAGAAATAACTTCGCCGTTCAAATATTTTTCCGTAAGAACATCATCCGTTTCAGAAATTTTTTCTACCATTTTTTCTCGCCATTCCTTGGCCTTATTGAGGTATTCCGCAGGAATTTCTCCTTCAACCACCTTTTCACCCATGTTCCCTTCAAACGTATAAGCCTTCATCGTCATTAAATCAACGAGACCATAAAAATCTCCTCGTAAACCAAGTGGGTATTGTATAGCCACCGCATGCGGAGTCAAACGATTCCAAATAGATTCTAGGGCTTCTTCAAAAATCGCTCCCTCTTTATCAATTTTGTTGATAAAGCACATACGAGGAACTTTGTATTTTTCTGCTTGACGCCACACAGTTTCGGATTGCGGTTCTACACCTTCCTTACCATCAAATACGACGACTCCCCCATCAAGCACACGCAAAGAACGCTCCACCTCTACAGTAAAATCAACGTGCCCCGGCGTATCGATGATATTGATATGGTACCCTTTCCAGAAACACGTGGTGGCAGCAGAAGTAATGGTGATACCACGCTCCTGTTCCTGCTCCATCCAGTCCATTGTCGCCGCTCCCTCGTGCACCTCACCAATCTTATGTGTAATACCAGTATAAAACAAAATACGCTCAGTCGTGGTTGTCTTGCCAGCATCAATATGAGCGATAATACCGATATTGCGATACTTATCGATAGGAGTCTTGCGCATCATAATTATATAAAAAGAAATAAAAAATGAAATGGAAGAAATTTTCTAGGGAATTTTTTAGTGAAATGCAATGATAACCATTGCGATAAAAGTGCCTCTAAAAAATGCTAGAATCTTTTTGGTGCCTATGTAAAATCCATGGTTATGCGAAATGAGCGAATGCTTTGTTAGCTTCGGCCATACGATGTGTCTCATCACGTTTCTTCATAGCAGCACCTGTTTTGTTGGAAGCATCCAGCAATTCATCCGCCAATTTTTCCGCCATGCCTTTACCTTTACGCTTACGGCAAGCATCACGAATCCAACGCATTGCCAATACCTGACGACGTTCACCAGAAACTGGCACTGGTACCTGATAATTGGCTCCACCGACACGACGAGACTTCAATTGCAAAAGTGGTGAAACATTCTTGATAGCCTGCTCGAACGTATTCAAACCACCCTTTTTGGTGCGTTCATGAATAATCTCAAAAGCATCATATATCAAACGTTCAGCAACGCTTTTCTTGCCATCCCACATGATCATCCCGACAAAATGTCCAACAAGAATATTGTCATGCAAAGTATCAGGCTTCCATGTACGGGTAAATGTGCGCTTTCTTCGTGGCATACTCTATACTTTCAACTTACGAGAAATTAATAAAAACGATGTACTCTGAGAAAAAAACTATCCCTTCTTTTTTTCTTTTTTCATACCGTATTTGGAACGACTCTGTTTTCGATTAACACCAGCCGCATCAAATGTCCCACGCACAATGTGATAGCGCACGCCAGGGAGGTCCTTTACACGACCACCACGAATCATGACAATAGAGTGTTCCTGGAGATTGTGCCCTTCACCCCCAATGTAAGCTGTTACTTCCATACCGTTTGTCAAACGCACACGGGCGATTTTCCGCAAAGCGGAGTTTGGTTTCTTGGGAGTCGTCGTGGATACTTTGAGACATACTCCACGCTTAAAAGGGCTATCATGTATAGTATTACGATTCTTGATGCTGTTAATCGAATAAGTCATGGCTGGTGACTTCGATTTTTTGACGGACAGTGTCCGTGGACGCTTGATAAGCTGGTTGATAGTAGTCACGTGGATTGAACAGTCAACTATTTAAATACTGAAGAATATGATCTTTCTTGGATAAAGACAAACAAAAAAGCCATCGGCTTTTCAATACTTATCCATACTATACGAAAAACCTTATTCTTGTCAACAGTACAGTCATTGTTTTGTAACGGTCATCACCGAAATACGGAAAATGTCTCATCTCAAGGTTTTCAAAGTGTAAAAGACAAGAACCAATTCAAAACAGTGCTTATGAAGAAGCTAATCGGACCAGACAGAAATAAAATGACAAATAACAAGAGAAAAAGACCATATTGTTCTAACAAAAAGATGGTCCGTTCGCGAAGTGGTATCAAGGCATAGAGTAATTTGGAACCATCAAGCGGTGGTACAGGTACTAGATTGAAACACCCTAACACCACGTTCCAAAAAATGACCAAAAGAAGAAGTCCAAAAAAAATCCCAGCCAAGGATCCTGAAAGGGCCTCAGCAAAAAACCCGAAGCGTTCAATAAAATCTCCTCGTCCATCGATAACCCCAATAAAACGTGTTAAAATATCCGTTTTGGCCAAAAGAGTCAGTGGTAAAATTTTAGCAAAACAAGCCGCCAAAAAAGCGAGAAGAAAATTTGATATTGGACCAGCTAAGGCAACCAATACGGGACCCCATTTTTGATTACGGAGATTATAAGGATTGTACGGCACCGGCTTCGCCCAACCCAAAGCAAATCCCGTACTCACCATAAGTAATATCGGTAAAATCACAGAACCAAAAGGATCGATGTGCTTGAGAGGATTAAGATTGATACGATCCGCATATTTGGCAGTCATATCACCAAGCCACAAAGCTACCACTCCATGCGATACTTCATGGATAATGACCGAGTAAATCAGGGTCAAGAGATAAAAACTGATGAGCACGATTTCATTTGTCATAAATTCATAAATTAAAGGATACGCCCACAGAGCAACTATTCTCTATAGTTTCCACGATGTTCTCACAGTAAATCACTTGCCAGAATAATACATGTATGATACTCTCATTTCTGTAACTGTTCAAGAGGAATATTATGAGTCGTATCTGCCAACTCACTGGAAGGAAAACCGCATCAGGCAATTCTCGCAGTCATTCTAATATTGCGACGCGACGTACTTTCAAAATCAATTTGCAAACCAAACGTATTGATGGCATGAAACTACGTCTTTCTACGCGCGCTATTCGCACTCTGACAAAAGCACATTAAAAGGCCTATTAAAAGAAAAAACACCATTTTAAAAAGATGGTGTTTTTTTCAATTCAACTCCATGAGCTCTCTTCTAGCCCTGTGCCCTACTCCAAAATGCCATCAAGATTGACATCATAGAGAATTTGCTCCCCTACCAGACGATAATCGATAAGTTCCTCGGGAGTAAACCAAATAGGAATTTCCCGTTCTGCCTCCTCCGGACTGTCAGAACAGTGCACCAGATTACGGACAGCGCGATTATCCAAACTGGAAAGCGCATAAGAATCGACAGTTAAATCACCACGGATAGTTCCGACATCAGATGTAGTAGGTTCCGTACCACCCACAATTTTTTTAATGATGGACACAGATTGATTACCTTCAATGACGAACGCTAGAGCAGGTCCAGAAGTGAAAAAGTCTACATTGGCTTGAATAATGTCCTTGCCATATTCGATGACCTCTTTTTCAATAGGCATACCATGAGTTTTGCGATCTTCCACAATACGAGCACCTTTTTTGAGAAACCATTCTTCATCCTTATTGTAATGTGCCCAACACTGTTCAGGTTTGGAAAGTAATAACTTCATGGCGATAAACTTCAATCCCGTACGTTCGAAACGGGTAATAATATCCCCTATCAATGCGCGTTGCACGCCGTCTGGTTTAATAATGACCAATGAACGCTCCTTCTTGGGATGTTCTGACATAAAAAATACACTTTACACGGTTAATCTTCCAAGATGGAGTATAACACAAAAAAAATGAAATGGCAAGTTATTGTACCCGTCCGCCACATCTGGCACTCTTTCAAATTAACTTCCTATACCACAGCTTGTAGATATGCTATCACTGGAAAATCATTCATCGATAACACAGCCTCCAATAGCCTCTGTACAACGATATCGGATACTGCCCATAAGATCGGTACGACGAATAAGAATATTGTGCCGTATTAAACGTTCTATCACATCTGGACTTGGATGACCATAATTATTTTTACCGACTGAAATGATGGCTTCATACGGTCGGACACGTTCCAAAAAGATATCACTTGTTGAGTATTTTGAGCCATGATGTGCTATCTTCAAAATATCGGCGGAGGCAATATCTGGCAATACCGTCTCCTCTCTGGCCAAATCTCCAGTCAATAAAATATCAGTTTCCCTAAAAACAAAACGACTAACGATGCTCCCCATATTTGTTTCTGGTATGATAGCTGGTAGTTCGGTCAAGGGATACTCCACCACTAGTTCTCCCCCGACAGGAAAACGTATCGTCGTTCCACGAAACACTTTTTTCTTTTGTACATGGTACTTCTCCAACATTTGTTGTAATAGAAGCGATGTTTCCGTATCACTTTCTGATCCAGTAAACAAAAAGAATGGTATGGAGTATGCTTCAATAACTGAGGCGAAACCGCCGATATGATCCGCATCCGGATGTGTCGCTATCAACACCTCTATTGTTCTATCCCAAAAAGGAATTTGGCGTCCCAATTGCGCTAAAACATCATTGCCATTTCGTCCACTATCTATCAGTACCTGATTCATTCCCTGAGAAATCAAAATAGCATCACCAGACCCTACATTCAGAAAAGTGATAGTGGTCATGTGCTGATATTTTTGCCACCACAACACACAATAGAGTAATAACATTGCCAAAGATACACCCATCAGAAAATACCAAAGCAATTTGTATCGTATCATATCTTTATTTTTCCCAATGTTTTATCATTACGATAACAAAAAAAATGGTTCCATACCAGAAAAACAACACACTCGGATGTAGTGTCAATGTAATCGTTGCGTAATCAAACAGGCTGATTTGTTCAGCTACAAACATGATGCCACGTAAAAAACCATACGCTATCATCGCTGGCATCATATGCAATCCAGGCAACAAAAGAAAGGTGGCTCCTGTAAGAAACGTACTGGCCATCGCATAGGGCACAAGTGGCAACAACAGCGTATTGGCTAACAAAGAAAATGGTGCAAAGGTATGAAAATGATACAGAATAATCGGCGTGACTAATATTTCTACGGCCAAGGTCAACCAAAAAATTTCCACTATGCTTTTTCCAAAAAAATCGCCAGTCAACCACTTTTCCTTGAATGGCAAAACAAGAATGATGGCCAGTGTTGCCAAAAAAGAGAGTTGGAAACCTATATCATAACGCAATAACAGTGGCTGAAACACAAGCATCGCCACTCCCGCTACTATCAAAGCATTGATCGAAAACGTCAAACGTCCAAAAAGAAAACCAATAAAAACGGTAAGTGCCATAATACCAGCTCTTACTGCTGAAGCTGGGGCGCCTACCAAGCAAATAAACAAAATGATACCTAGTGCGGAAAGCCAGATTGCCTGTTTGCGCCATAAACCAATATTCAGACCACAGAGAAGAAACAGTTGTCCAATAAGGGCGATATTGTATCCAGAAATAGCCGTGATGTGCGAGAGACCTGCCTGTCGAAAAATTTGTTGATCGGCTTCGGATAAACGATGTTCCCCGCCCAACAGAAGACCGAGTGCCAATCCACCTTCTGGTTGTGGCACACTTTTTATAATTGCTTTCTCAAAAGCATGTTTTGGTATCATGAGCCACTGAGCCATTGAGGCACGCATATCATTTGGTAGCACCACTTGTGTCAAAGCTTGTTCACAAATAAAATATATATCATCTTTCGCCAAGAACATTCGATAATCAAAAGAAGTGTCAAAATTTTTTGGCGTTTTTAGAAGACAAGAAAATTGTATACGAGAACCAAAAGAAAAAGGTTTGGTTAATGGTGCTTGCCAAAGTATTTTGGCATCGGGACAAGAATGGGTATCACAGGCATACATCCGTATGATCACCTGTTGATAACGCGATCGCGTTTCCGGTTCCTCTACCACACGAGCCATACCAGACACCTTCTGATTCATATCAATGGACATTGTTTCACCCTTATTCAGTGCCAAAGAAACAGAAAAGATACCACCCCAAAACACAAACATTGATAACAGGAAAAATAGCAAATATCTCGGAAAAAAAACAACTATAAAACCACAGCTACTGGCACTTGCCAGAAGAACATACCACCATACGATTGGAAAAAAAGAACCTAAAAAAATGCCGCCAGTATACGCCAAACACAGCATCAATAATAGACGGTCTTTCGGCATAGTGCGATTCATCAAAGCATCATTCCAATGTGTCTAGGACCTTTCTGAAACTCTTAACGCTCCCGAAAGATTTATAAACACTCGCAAAACGAATATATGCCACTTGGTCAGTTTCCTTCAGCTTTTCCATAATGCATTTACCAATTTCACGACTAGCTATTTCATTCACTCGCTTTTCATGTAAGGTATACTCAATTTCTCCCAATAATTTCTCGATTTTCTCTTCCGCTAAGGGGCGTTTTTCAAAAGCTCTTCTGAGTCCTTTTTCAATTTTCCTTCGATCATATTCTTCTTTCCGTCCATCTTTTTTTACAATCAGCAAACGAAAGATTTCTACTTCCTCATATGTACTGAAACGTGCCTGACATTGCTCACACTCACGCCGACGACGTATAGCCCGTCCTTCGTGAGTGTCACGCGAATCTACCACCTTCGTATCTTCAAAATTGCAAAAAGGACAGCGCATACTATTTCATCAACCAAAAAAATTATTTTTCTTTATCCAAATACTGTAGAACATTTTTATAATTATACACTGCTCCCATACTTTGCAAAAGAAAAACACCCCTCATAAGAGAGGTGCTTCCCATCAGTATATCCTTATTTTTTCATTTTGCGCCGAATAAAGGCTGGAATTTCTAAATCATCATCCTCCATCAGATCTTTCGTATCAGTCCGACTTACGACAGAACGAGGCTGGATCTTCTCATCAATAATCATGATTGGTCGATCAATCCTGTGCGTAGAAAAATCTATACTGTCATCAACATTGGATGAACCATCTCCATGGAGACGTTCTTCGGCAACAGAAGGCGATGAAGAGTGCGATTTCATCATAGGCTTTGAAACAGATGAAGAAACGCGGTTAGTAATCAAACCCACTGTCGGTTCCTTGATCCGTGCTGTATCAAAACCGGTCGCTACCACAGTAATCTGAATTTCTCCCTTACGAATTTGATCATCAGTGACAGCGCCAAAAATAACTTTGGCATTGGGGTCA
Source organism: Minisyncoccota bacterium (assembly GCA_051306005.1). GTDB lineage: Bacteria > Patescibacteriota > Minisyncoccia > Moranbacterales > UBA1568 > UBA1568. Next base: position 92,678 of record JBPPMJ010000006.1, on the reverse strand, counting down.
ATATTTTCGGTGATAATACTGGCCGCTTCATTTATTTCTAACATTGTCAAATCACTAGATCCAGCGATGTTAAAGAGTACACCCTTCGCACCGTCGATAGAAAGTTCTAACAATGGACTGTTGATAGCTGCCTTGGCTGCTTCGGTGGCACGATTGTCACCTGCCGCGATGCCAATACCCATCAACGCACTTCCACTGTCCTCCATAATGGCACGCACATCAGCAAAGTCAACATTCACGATACCAGGCTTGGTAATCAGGTCCGAAATTCCTTGCACACCTTGACGTAACACATCATCCACAATACGAAAAGCATTGACCAGACTCATCTTGCGATCAATAATAGACAACAACTTGTCGTTTGGAATGGTAATCAAAGTATCTACACGATCACGTAAATTCTCTAACGCCTCTTCCGCAATGGCTCGACGTTGCGATCCCTCAAAAGCAAAGGGTTTCGTCACCACACCAACTGTCAGCGCACCAAGCTCTTTGGCCGTTTCCGCCACGATAGGAGCAGCACCCGATCCCGTGCCCCCACCAAGACCACATGTCACAAACACCATATCAGATCCTTTCAGCACTTCCTGAATTTCATCGCGATTCTCTTCCGCCGCCTGTCGACCAATTTCAGGATTCATCCCAGCGCCCAAACCCTTAGTCAAATTTTTACCAATATGAATCTTTTCCTGTGCTTTCGAATGGTGCAAAGCCTGCGCATCCGTATTGATTGCCACAAATTCAACACCTTTAATCTTCGCATCAATCATGCGAGAAATACCGCTGTTTCCAGAGCCTCCGACACCTACAACCTTTATCTTCGCAAATGTATCGATATCAGGTTTAATTTCTGCCATACATGTATCCCCTTAAGGTAGGTTAAAAATATGCCACTTATTCCTTCAAATAAACCTGTTTCTTAATGTTTAACTTTACCATGATTTCAAAAAATCTGTCAAGACGACGAAATGGAAATGGTACACCATCTCGCCAAAAAAAGAATTATTTTTTTATTTTATAGAGGTCGGCAATACATTCTTTTATGGCAAAAATTGCTTGGACCACTGTTGTATTTTTTTTATTATTCTTTGAGCTAGTTTCCATACCATACCCCAGGACTTGTCGGTTGTAAAAGTATTGTTATGCGCATGGTTTGACCGAGCCAACAACAATAATCCGATAACTGTCGAAAATTGCGGGGTGTCTACCTGATCCAAAATACCTCCTAATGGTTTCGGGTATCCTATCTGCACCGGTAAGCGCAAAGTTTTTTTAGTTAATTCTATCGCTCCTGGTAACAATGCTCCTCCACCAGTCAAAACAACTCCTCCAGGTAACAACTCTGCTCGACCAATGCTTTTTAATTCATCATTCATGCAGGATAAAATTTCTTCGAAGCGTGCCTCAATAATTTCCGCAACATGTTTCTGTGATACCATTACATTGTCTTGTGGATCAAAAAGACTCAAGTCGATTTCTTCTTTCTTGGAAATATCATCTGGCAAGGCGCTCCCAAAACGTAACTTCACCGCTTCTGCCGTTTCGATAGAAGTACGCAAACCGATTGCTATATCATTGGTAATGTGCGCACTACCAATAGGAATAACCGCCAAATGAATCAAATCACCATCTTCAAAGACCGCTAAAGTCGTCGTGCTCCCGCCGATATTAATCAAAGCGGTGCCCAATTCTTTTTGTTTAGGGGACAACACAGCTTCTGCCGCAGCCAATGGTTCAACGACAAAACTATTTGCACTGGTTCCAGCACTCTCAAGACTGCGGGTGATATTTTTGAGATGTGCTGTACTTCCACTAATAACTAGGGCATTCATTTCCAAACGCACCCCTCGCATCCCAATTGGATCTTTGATATTTTTTTGATCATCAAGACGATAATCTTTTGGAATGACATGAATAATTTCCCGATTAAGTGGCATCATCAGACGAGTATGCACTTCCTCCAAAACACGTGCCATATCATCTTCAGAAATTTCACCGTCAGCACGTCCTACCGCAACGACGCCCAACGTGTTTTGACAAGTAATTTCCGTACCGCTCACACTTACCACTAAACCTGAAGCAGGATGTCCGGCCATGCGTTCTGCTTGTTCTAGAGCACTATTGCAGGATTTTGCTACACTATCCGTATCCGCAACAATACCACGACGCATACCTAAAGACGGTGCTATACCTACTCCAATAACCCGTAACGGCTCTTCGGGAGTAACTTCTTGCGCAATAACAGCCCTGATTTCCGCAGAACCGATATCCAAACCGACATAGAGATGCTTCTTTGATGACATACGAAAATACAAAGAAAATACAATGACGCAACACTCTCAAACGCACACAGCAATTTGACAGTAGTATAACCCAAAAACACGGGTGTGCCAAATATGAAGACATTTCTTAAAGCCCCTTTTCGCTGTTATAACCCTTGTTTTCAAAAAACAAGGGTTTCATGTCATCACTTGGAGATCTATATGCCAAATAATCTCTCCACGTATGGGGCAAAAAGTGTAATGCCGATTGTCAAAGCCCCTATTGTTGCCAAGAGTACCGCACCAGCCATCGTATCTTTAATAACACGTGCATACGGATGTACACGTGGTTTTAAAATATCCATTACCCGTTCTAGTGCAGTATTCGCAAGCTCCAATGCTAACACCAAAGCTATAGCCAAAATAATGAGCGCGCGTTCAGTACCTGACAACGGAAACAGAAGGGCAAAAAAAACAACGCCGATACTGATAAAAATTTCCAACTGAAAATTACGTTCATGCTTAAAGGTAAAGGCAATACCTTTCCACGCATACCCAAAACTCCGAAAATATCGACGAAGACCCTTATTCATAATTCTATACATCATAACCATACCGATTATCCCATCATTTTATACTGTATCCGTCACCATGTCTTGAATGGTAAACATTTCTTCCTCATGATCAAAGCCCACCAGATGAAGCACCCCGTGAGAAAAAACATATTTCATCTCGCGTTCCCATGTCACCCCATCCTCCTTAGCGGAATCTGCGATAAAAGAAGCGCAGAAAAAAAGTTCTCCCAAAAAAATGTCTTCGGCTGAATCCTGCATAAGTACTTGAAGATCGGTGTATTCCCCGAATGAGAGAATGTCCGTAATCGCATCCTTTTGACGATATTTTTCGTTCAACATTCGTATTTTTTCAATAGATACAGAAACAGCGGTTAGCGATATCTCTTTGTTTTGTAAAAAAGGAAAGTGACACGCCTGCAAAGTGCGTACCGCTATATCCTGAAAAAAGTTCTTTGAAAATGGCGTTTTTACCTCTTCCGTATATTCAAGCCGAACATCCATAAAACGTTATACCAATACTTGTTCTACTATACGACGTACATCATCCCCTGAAGCTCGTCCAGCTACTTGTTTCATCACGACTCCCATAGCCTGTCCCATTTGCGCTTTGGTCATAATGCCAGAAGCCGTAAGCGTCGCTTCAATCAGTGCTCGCAGTGCTGTTTCCGACATAGCTTGTGGAAGATAATCGATGAGTATACGCAATTCACCTTCTTCTTTCTCCACCAAATCAGCACGATTACCCGCACGATACTGCTCAATACTATCTTTCCTTTGCTTGACAAGACGCCGAATAACATCCTGTATTTCATCATCCGTAAAATTTTCCGGTATTTCACGTTTTTCAATAGCCACATTTTTCACCGCACTCTGCAATAATCGCAACGTATCCCGTCGCACCGTATCTCCCGATTTCATTGCCTCCTTGAGATGTAATCCTACTGTTTCATAGAGCATCATAAGTATGTATCAATCAATATAGCTTTTTTATCATAACAGACTCTGTACTGAAAGACAAAAACCTTCATACAAAAAACTTCCTGAAACGACACTTCAAGGCCGGACCCTTATTTCTTCCTGATACGATGGCACGTCAAAATGACGTGAATAAGAGAGGTAAGTAGAAAAATGACATGTTTGATATATCAAAAATGTACGCTATGGCAAAAACCGTCCCAGCACAAAACTAGGACGGCGAAATGTTTCTTGGACACAAAACTTCCCAGATCTACATTTTTTTCTTGATGTCGCGCAAGGCCTCTTCATCAAATTTGCCAAGCTTTTTCAAACGATTGATTTCCTTGCGAATCTTCACTTTGTACAAGGCCTCTTCACGGCGCTTGATACGACTTTGTTCCGGCTTATGAAAACGTGTTTTCCGCACTTGACGCAAAACACCGCTCTGTTGAACACGGCGTGAAAAACGACGAATCAAACTCTCCGCAGTCTCACGATCCTTCTTTCGTACTTGTATCATAATTCCCCAACCTCCTTTCTGAATACCTTGTCAAAAGATATCATTTTCCTTTATGGAAACAAAATAAATAACCCCCCTTCTTACACTGCTACCCGAGCTCCACCAATCAAATGCAGGTGCAGATGCGGTACTTCCTGTCCACCATCCTTTCCGACTCGGATTAATAGTTTATACCCTTTTTCAGAAATATTCAAGTCCTGGGCAAGATGCTTGGCTATAAGAAACATTTGCGCCACCAAAGGAGCATCTTCATCTTCCATCGTTGCAATACTTTCGATGAATTTTTTGGGAATAATCAAAATATGTATCGGTGCTACGGGATGAATATCATAAAACGCCAAAATGTTCTCGTCCTCATACACGATATCTGCAGGTATTTCTTTCTTGATAATTTTGAGAAACACATTGTCTGCCATAAAATATCAAACTTTCAAATCTTGATTGGTTTTGAGAATCTTCTTGACGGCATCTACAAGACGGCCATGCGTTACGGTTTCCTGTGTCCCAGATATCATATCCTTAATGATAGCCGTGTCATCCAGAGCTTCTTTTTGGCCTACGATAATCGTCACCTCCACTCCAACACGATTAGCGACACGCAATTGTGATTTAAGGCTTCCACGCCCAAAACTTTCTGCAATCAGGATACCGTTTTTTTCTAATTCAGCAAAAAGGTTGAGACTTTTTTTCTTGGCCATCTCGCCAAGTTGCGCCAAAAACACTCTGGCTTTTGGTGGTTGATACGGCTTGACCTGAGTGCGTTTCATTTCCAATATGATACGGTCAAGACCGAGGCCAAAACCGATTGCTGGTGTCGATTCACCACCAATAGATTCAATCAATCGGTCATATCGACCACCTCCACCCAAAGAATACTTCTTACCCTCTTTGTCCGTAGACCATATTTCAAATACAGTCTTAGTATAGTAATCTAAACCACGCACCAAGCGAGTGTTGATCGTATAAGGCAATTCTAATTCATCAAGATACTCCAGCAGATGCTTGAAATGAGTGCGTGATTCCTCATCCAAATAATCGAGTGATTGCGGAGCATGTGCCGTCAATTGCAAACACTTATCTTCCTTACAATCCAAGACTCGCATAGGATTAGTCACAAGACGCTCACGACAATGCTGACAAAGTTTATTTTTTTGTGCATCAAAGTATCGCAATAAAGCTTTTTCATATTCACGACGCGACTCGGGTACACCGATACTATTGATCTGAAACTCTATATTTTTGAGACCCAATTGCTGGATAACACGGTAGGCCAACTGAATAGTCTGTGCATCCAATATCGGGTCATGTTCACCAAAAATATCGAAATTTCCCTGCCAAAATTCTCGATACCGTCCTTCTTGCGGACGATCATATCGATATACTGGACCCAAAGAAAAAAGTTTGACCGGTCTGGGTAATACTCCCATGCCATGTTCTACGAAAGCTCTCGCGATACCAGCCGTAAACTCCGGTCGCAATGATACCTTATCACCGCCCCGTGTGGTAAAGGTATACATTTCCTTTTCAACAATATCAGTTTTAGTTCCGATAGAACGTGTGAATAAATGGGTAAATTCTACCAATGGGGTATCAATACGTTGAAAACCGTATTCCTGTGAAGCATGTGTCAAGACACGACGCACACGTTCCCAATAGGGCTGTTCATCTGGTAAGATATCCCGCATCCCACGCAGTGTCTGCAATAACATTTCTTCCTGGTTCACGGTAGTCGCCACTGATTTTTTGGACATTTTCTGCGCTGAAGCAACTTTGGAGATGACACCCTTTTTGCCAGTCTTGCTCCCCTCAACTCGCAACATTTTCTTCTGAGACATATGCAGACTTTCATCAATGAATAAAATCAATACAATGAGAACTGTTCAATAGGCCAGGCTCGAATCAAAACACGGCCGATCATCTTGCTTCTGGGAATCGGTCCGATAGCACGGGAGTCATAACTCGCTGTACGGTTATCCCCCATCACAAAATATTCATCTGGACCGATGGCTTGTCGTGAAACATCCTTAGTTAAAATGTCAAATCCAATATACGCTTTTTCATCCAACACAAACCCTTCTGGATGAAGCGTATTGTATATAATAACCTTGCCAGAACGTATTTCCACCGCTTCACCTGGTAGCCCAATCACGCGCTTAATAAAAAATTGTTCGGGTTTTTTCGGATAACGAAACACGGCAACATCCTGACGTTGAATATCTTTGAATGGTTGAACAGAAAAGTGTATCTGATCTGTTATATTAACATTTATTTGTTTATACCCAAACTCGCTCACAACCAGATATTGTCCATCCTCAAAATTTGGTTCCATACTTGAGCCTTGCACAAAGAACGGCTGGAACAAAAACATCCGAACAGGTATAATGATGACAACGGCAAGCAAAAAGACCTTGACCATTTCCAGCAAGAGACTCCCGAGGCTCAAGTACTCCCCATCTTCAACGGATGTTTCCCGTTTTTTCTCATTCATACAAAACAATGGTCAAAAACACGCATCAAAAAAGTATTCACAAAAACAATAGCATTATAACAAATTTTTCACTGTGTAGCAAGAGTAAAAAATGCTTTATTTGAGAAGTTTTCTATGGATAGTCTACACAAAAAATATAAATCTGCGAAGCGCCTGGTTACTTCATCCAGAGTACAAACACGCACTGCCACTCCTCTGACGATACACCAGGAAACATCACGCACTCCACAAAAAATACATACACGGCGTAGACGCTGGTCACATATTTGGTCTATCTTCTTCTGGGTGTTTCTCTGCGTCGGCATAGTATTGATCGGCACGTTGGGTTTTTATATGATAAAAAGCTTGACGATCGGACGAAGCATTCAAATGGAAAATCATAATTCGGTCTCATTTTTAACTGACATCAAACGCTTCACTGCTTCCTATTTGAAAAAAAATCATCCACTTGTCGGTGAAGAAGAAGGGCGTATCAATATTCTACTTTTGGGTCGCGCGGGCGAACATTATCCGGGTAAAAACCTGACTGATACGCTCATAGTGATGAGTATCGATACCCGACAAAAAAAAGTCTCTTTGCTCTCATTGCCTCGTGATCTCTATGTACCGATTCCACATACTGATCTCTCTACTAAAATCAATGCTCTCTATCAATATGGACTAAGTCAAAATACGGGTGCCGATCTCTTACGAACTTCAGTAGAAACTATTACGGGTCAACCAATTCAGTATTTTTTTATTCTTGATTTTGATGGTTTTGAAAAAGCAATAAATGTACTAGGCGGAATTCATGTGGATGTCTTGCGGGATTTTTATGATCCACGCTATCCGGGAAAAAATTATAGCTATGAGACCTTTGAGATCAAAAAAGGCTGGAAAACACTCGATGGAGCCACCACTCTCAAATACGTACGTGAACGTCACAATGATCCCGAGGGTGATTTTGGCCGTGCCAAGCGTCAACAACAAGTCATTCAGGCTGTCAAAGATCGCGCTTTTTCAGTAGGAACGTTTCTGAATATTTTTGCTGTCAATAACTTGCTCAATATTCTTGGGGAAAGTGTCAAAACTAATATGTCGCTGGAAGATATGGAAAGTTTTCTAGAACTGGCGCGATCCTTGGACACAGAAAATATTTCCTCTGTTGTCATTGATGCATGGAAAAGAGAAAGTCTCTTACGTGTCTCCCATATTCAAGTAGGCACTGCGTCAGCCTTTATCCTCGTACCTCGTGTCGGAAATTGGAGCGAAATACAAGAAATCAGTGAGAACATCTTCCGTCTTGATGCACTTGCGCTTCGTCAAAAACAAATCGCCGATGAGCAACCAAGTATGACCATTGTATATGCGTCAGACCACCTCTCGGTTGCTAAAAAAATTCAAACGCTCGCTACCGAACAAATGACTTTTGCGTCCGTTAATCTTATCCCCTTCAATACATTGGAAAAAGCGCCAAAACAGAGTATGCTTATTGATAGAAGTAATTTGAGTAAACCTTATAGTTTGGATACATTGTTGAAAAAATTTACCCTGCACCATGGAGAAACTGCGCCATTCACATTCCCGACATCACCTACCGATTTTATTCTTTTTTTGGGCGATGACATCGTAGAAAATCTGAATTTTGAAGAAGTGCAAGCTGATACCATCACCAATGATACGTCATTCTCCGAACCACTACCTCCGCAAAAAAACGTCACCCGTAAATCTTACTAACGTCTTACCCTATCGTACCATGTATGAAAGTTATCATCGGTCTCGGTAATCCTGGCACACAATATGCGCTCACACGTCACAATGTCGGATTTCTCTGTGTCGATTTTTTGCGTGACACCCTGCAAGCACCCCATTTCGTAACAGACCAAAAAATTTCTGCCCAAACATCTAGTGTCATATTTGAAGGTCAAAAAATACTCCTCCTAAAACCAGAGACCTTCATGAATCGTTCTGGTGAGAGCGTACAAAAAGTAATGCAGTTCTACAAAGTTCCTCTTTCAAATATCCTTATCATTCATGATGATATAGATAGAATGTTGGGCACATACAAAATAAGCTCTTCTTCACGCTCCGCTGGACACAACGGCGTACAACACATTATTGACAGCGTCGGAACACAAGAGTTCATGCGTATCAGGGTAGGTATCGGACATCCCGTGAAAACGCCTGACCAATGTATTTCTTTGCATCAATTTGTTCTACAATCCTTCACGGAAACAGAGCTCCCTTTGCTCATCGGGACCTTCCCGAGCATCAGTAACGAAGTGATACACTGGATTCAATCAACGACATAAGCAGATATATGTCAGATGAATCTTTCCATACCCTTAGGAAAAAACCGTTTGTCTCATTATACACAAAAACACGACTCCTGAATGGAGTCGTGTTGACCGGTTTCTATTTTCTGCCTACAGGCGACAATCATCACAAAGGATGAACATACATTTCAGTCAAGCAACATCAGGAGGGATATTTTGCTTCACCCTGCAGACAGGAAATAGAAACCGATTTTTTCGTTCATCACAACGTTATTTATTTCTCTTTGACATCATTTTTTTCAGAATTTTCCGCATCAGTCTTCGTGACACCTTCCACTTTTGTCACATCAGCTTCTACTTTCTCATCCAACGCAGCCATTTCCGCTTCACTACGCGGAGCCTCTACCAAGGCAATAACACTATTCACATCAGTTAGTATCTCCACACCCGCTGGCACACTAATATCCTTCACCTGAATCTGATGATCAAAAGTTTTCAGAACTGCTAAATCGACAGGCAATGAATGTGGCAAATCTTTAGGTAAACAACTCACCAACACTTCTTCTATCGGTTTAACTAACACGCCACCAAAACCGCGCACAGCCGGTGCCTCGCCCACAAATTCCAATGGAATATGCGCTTCCAATTTTTCATTCATATGCACCTGAAAAAAATCTACATGAGTAAAACGGTTAGATAGCGGGTGACGCTGTACATCATGAATCAATACGTTCACAGCATCCGCGGTACCAAAAGACATTTTGATCAGACTGCTTTCACCAGCCTGTGCATACACACGAGAAAAATCCAGATATTTGATCCAAACCATATGTGTTTCAGATCCATGCCCATAGGCAATAGCAGGGATTAAATCCTGTTTTCGGGACATATACAAATCCTTACCTGCTTTTTCTCGTTTCTTGGCTTCCAATATAAACTCTGCCATAACACTCTCTGTGCTTATAATTATATCAACGCCTCAATGCTCCCAGTATAATTTTTTAAAAACTGGTGTGCCTCAATAACATTATCTGTCGACACCATCTCTCCATACAGCACTGTTCTCGCTTCACTGTGTTTCAAATCCGTTAATAGCCCAAGGCTCACGACACCGAATTGTCCCAAAGAGACAAACAACATCGAAGCGGCACCACAATTGACGCATGTGAGATGAAGCGTGGTTTTCTTGTCGCTTTCATCCAGAACAAGTATTTTCGCCGTACGATACTTTTTATCACATACCGGACAACGAACCATCGCGCGCAAGTTTTCAATCGGCATTTTCATACACCTGTAGTATACCTTACCTCTCTTCGGAGAAGCAACCAATGCAAACCGAGAACAATCCGCCAAAAGCGAGAGCTCTTGTACGTTTTTTTACGGTATCATATCCAGAGTCTTTCGTCAACATTGTGCTTTTTTATCAACAAAAACTAGATATCCAAATTCTTTACCGTCTTGGCATGCGTCTGAATAAAACGCCGACGCGGTTCGACATCATTACCCATTAAAATATCAAATAATTCATCAGCTTCTTCCGCATCTTCAATGGTGACTTTGAGCATCACGCGATTATCAGGGTTCATAGTGGTTTCCCACAATTGATCAGGGTTCATTTCTCCGAGACCTTTGTAACGCTGAATAACCACACCAGAACTCGCATCCACTTCCACACCTTCAGCACCTGCTTCAAGAGAAACTTCCTCTATCTTATTGCTGACCGTCTCTTTACCAGACTGGCGCTTCTTGGTCGCTTTTTCCAACGCTAACGCTTGCATATCTTTGATAGTACGCAGTTTTTCTTCTTCGGTATAGGCATAGCGAATATCTCTGCCCTTTTGGAGGCGATAGAGTGGTGGTTGCGCGATATAAATATGGCCTCCCCGTACTAGCTCTTCATAATATCGGTAAAAAAATGTAAGGAGAAGTGTACGAATATGTGATCCATCGACATCAGCATCTGCCATAATAATCACTTTGCCATAACGCAGTTTAGTAATGTCAAACGTATCACCAATACCCACCCCTAAAGCGATAATAATCGGCTTCAGCGTATCTGATTTTACCACTTTGTCCAAACTTGTTTTTTCGACATTGACCAACTTGCCTCGCAATGGCAGAATTGCTTGAAATTCACGATTACGTCCCTGTTTGGCAGAGCCACCAGCAGAATCTCCCTCAACAATATACACTTCAGAACGTGTCACATCACGTGTCGAACAATCCGCCAATTTTCCAGGCAATGTCATACCTTCCAAAGCTCCTTTTCGTAGCACTGCATCTTTGGCGGCGCGCGCTGCGATACGAGCCCGTACCGTCAAGAGACATTTGTCAATCATGGCTTTGGCATCTGCCGGATGCGTTTCCAAAAAATCTGCCAACCCTTCTGCTGTCACCTGTGAAACCGCTCCGCGCACCTCAATATTGTTCAGCTTATCTTTAGTCTGTCCCTCAAATTGTGGATTGGCAAGTTTTACAGACACCACTGCCGTCAATCCTTCACTCAAATCATCCGATGTCATTGAGCCTTCTTTTTCTTTGATAAGATTATTCTTCTTAGCATAATCATTCAAGACACGTGTCAATGCCATCTTGAAACCAGTCACATGAGTTCCGCCTCCGGGATTGAGAATATTGTTAGCAAAAGCATACATATGCTCTTTGAAACCATCTGTGAACTGAAAAGAAACCTCAACATGCATATCGCTGACTGATTTCTCAATATAAACCGGAACGGCATTTTTGACATCTTTTTTCCGATTCAAAAATTTTACAAAAGACACAATGCCGGAATCAAAATAAAAATGATGTTGACGGATTTTGTATGTTTCCATGGATGTACTCATTTCGCGATGATCTTCAAAGCGAATACGCACTCCTTTAGTCAAAAAAGCTTGATAACGCAAATATTCCAATATCTTGCCCCAGGAATACACGATCTCCGGAAAAATGGCAGGATCGGCCTGAAAAGCAACGGTTGTTCCTGTCGATTCTGCTTTACCAATAGGCTTAACCGAGATTACCGGCTTACCCTGTTTGTATTCCTGAAACCACATTTTTCCCTGACGGCACACCGTTACTTTAGTATGTGCCGACAAAGCGTTGACTACAGACACACCAACACCGTGCAGTCCTCCAGAAATCTTGTATCCTTCACCGCCAAATTTACCGCCAGCATGCAATACCGTCATGACAGTTTCCAAAGCAGACTTCTTGGTTTGAGGATGAATATCTATAGGAATACCACGCCCATTGTCCACTACCTCGACCCAGGCATCGGGTAACAAACGCACGGTGATATCATCACAGTACCCTGCCATCGCTTCATCAATAGAGTTGTTGACTACTTCCCAAATCAAATGGTGCAAACCCTCAAGCGATGTCCCACCAATATACATACCAGGACGTTTACGCACCGGATCCAATCCCTCCAACACCTGAATTGATTTAGCGCCATAACTTGTTTGTTCTTGAGTATTTTTTGCCATATCGTTTTCAACAATATCAATATTATTCTTTAGAGGAAACCAGCAAACGGCGAATGGAAAATTCTATCAGCAGAATGGCCGCGAAAAAAAGAAGTGCGTTCCACCACAATAATATTCCAAGATACCGAAAAAAAACTAGTCCGGTGCCGTAAAAAGAAAAAAGCAGTGCCTGGCGGAATGCTCCTCCTAGATGATGTGTTGTGTTTTCCTCACCTATCGCCTTGCGGTATGTCCACGTTACCAAAAGCGTCAAAGCGCCAGTCAAGAACGCAAAGAAACTGGTAAAAAAGAGCATTCTTCCCACAGTACCTGTTTCATCGGGATTTATTGTCAACACAACACCAAAAAACGCGATGAGAGCCAATACGGTAAAAAGACGGATACCCCAGAGATAGACAGAAAGAAGCATAACTTTTTCCCGAAAAAACAACCTTAATAGATACCTGACACTGCGTATCAGCACTCTCTATGACCTTATCTATAGTAACCTTTTTTTGAAAAAAAAGCAACCAGTAATCTCCAGACACTGAGCTAGTAAAAAAGGTGAAAAATCAATACACTTAGACACGTGAAACGTATGTTCCCTTTTCCGTGTTGATAATAAGACGGTCATCCGTTTTGACAAACAAAGGAGTTGTAACTTGTAGCCCCGTTTCCATGATAACCACTTTATCTCCACCGGAAGCAGTATCACCCTTAAGGCCTGGCGGTGATTCACGTACTGATAACGTTACCTTGACAGGGATCTCAATGTTTATTGGCTGACCGTTCCAGTTCACGACCGACACATCCGTACCCTCCACCATATAAAGAGGCGCATTTCCCAGTACGTCTTTCCCTAACGAAAACTGATCATATGTTTCCATTTCCATAAATTGGTATGTCTCTCCCTCACGATAGAGGTACTGCGCATGGGATTTAGACACTTCAGCTTCCTCAATTTTATCAGCTCCTTGAAAAGTATGTTCCAAGATAGCTCCAGAAAAAAGATTCCGAAGTCGCGTACGCATCACCGCCCCACCTCGTCCAATTTTGGAATGTTGGTATTCCAAAACCACGTACGGTTCACCATGCAAAAGAATCTTTTTGCCTGCTTTGATTTCAGTGATATTCAGCATAAGAACATTTTCCTTCTTATTTCACGACGTATGGTACCAAAGCCATAAAACGAGCACGTTTAATAGCAGTCGCTAAATTTCGTTGTTCTTTCGCAGTCAAACCATGCCGTTTTGGCGGATACATTTTTCCTTGAGAATTCAAAAACTTACGCAAAAAATATGCGTCTTTATAGTCCAGCTTTGCCAACTTCTTACTCATTGACGCTTCCATATGTTTGAAAAATAAAAAGAATTAAAATGGTACGTCCTCAATCCGAATATCATCTCTTTCATCATCCAAATTAATGGTTGGGATTTCTTCTTCCGGCGCCGTCTGATGATGCGGTTGATTCTTTGGTGATGTAGCACCTCCTCCATACGCACTCGTACCAGCAGAAGTCGAACGTGGTGCGCTCCCTTGGGCACGACTACCCAACTGCATGATTTCACCAATCACTTCTGTGATTTTTTTCTGCGTACCATCTTTCGCAGTATATTCTCGTGTCTGCAGACGTCCTTCCACAAAACACTCCTGCCCCTTCGTCAAATATTGCCCGGCGATTTCCGCCAAGCGTCCCCACAAGACAACGCTATGAAATTCGGTTTTTTCCTGCTTGGTTCCACTCTTGTCGGTCCAAAAATTATTTGTCGCCATGCTTAATGTTGCTACAGATTGGCCACTCTGCGTGGTACGCATATCTGGATCTCGTGTCAAACGCCCCACCAAGATAACTTTATTAACGTTCATAATCCCATTGTTTAATGAATTATTATCGCTTTTTATATATCAAGTTTCTCCTTCAATTGTTCGTCAATCTGGGCATTACTCACCGATTTTGCACTTTCTTTGGCAACTACTGGTGCCTGAGGCATTGGACGCACCGCTCCGCGTTTTTCATAACGATTACTTTTACCTTCAGTCTTCACCTTTTCTTCCCGTTCAATTGCCTTGAGTTCCGGCAAGTCTTTGGCAGATAAAATTAAGAAACGCAAAATATCGTTGGATAATTGCAAAGCACGATTAATGCCAGTCATCGGATGCACTTCGGTCTCAGTTCCATTAAGATCGTTCTCATCTTTATCAGGAAGCGTAAAACGACGAGCAATATAAATTCCACGATCTTCGTGTTGCACCTGATAAGCCATCTTGCGTTTTTCTTCCGTTTGCGATGGAAGAAATGTACCGCCATTGGAAACAACTATCTGCTCAACCACCTCACGAATGCGGGACAATTCAGCTTCCTTGGATTCACCGACAAGATAGAGCAATTCGTATTCAACCATACTAAGAAAATGAATTATAAATAAAAAAACCGCCAAGCAAGAAAATCCTCACCGCGGGTGATTATTCCTCCTGATCCCTTTGATAATACTCAGGGCGGGAGAAACGTCGGACTTTCTCAGTTGTGATGTCAGTGTAACAGAGAGCCTTCTTTTTGTCCAGTCACGCAAGAAATTCTCCGCCTTACATACTTATTCGTCAACTCTTTATTTAAACAGACTTTTATAATTCTTCGACCAGTAAAGAACATTCTTATAATATCCATCCGAATAGGCACCATAATAGGCAATAGTAGCTCGTTTAATGGCCGATGCGTTATTTGACGCCCCTCCGGCGCTCTTCACTTTCAATGCCATCGCCATTACTCCATCCGTCAAGTCCCACGGGTCTGGTTTGCTATGCCCAGTCTGAGCTTTCACTCGGGCCTCCCACCCAAGCCAAGTATCAGACATAAACTGCGCCACGCCCATTGCACCTCCCTGGTTTGGTCCGGCCTTCGCGAAAGGAATAGTACAAGAAACTTTTTTCTTTTTACTATACCCGAGATCATCTACGATACCATTGAAAAGATTTCTTCGCCTATACAGTCGATCTATAGACGCCTTATACTTTTTTCCATATTTTTTATACCCAGCGACCGATACCCGTTCTACATCATCATACGTGCACTGTCCGGTGTTGGCACCCAAGTTTGTTTCTTGTTTCAAAAATCCGTACAATACGCCTCTTGGCACACCAGTCTTGTCACTGGCAAATTCTACGGCTTCACGAATATCCTTGGCATTATAAGATTTTCCGGTCAATGTATTTAAATCACCCTGCAATTCGTTCAATTGTTTTTGTAATCGACTGACAATAGTTGCCTGATCCTCGAGATCATCTTGTGTTTCGATTTTTTCTGAGACTAAAGTTTGCTTCTGTCTATTCTTGATAGAGAGCAACTCGGCGTGATCTGCTTTCACATCCTCCAAGGATATTTTTTCTGTCGTCACCTTGTCGTGCATCTCATTAATATCACGAATGACGTTTTGCATTTTTTCCTGAGTGGACAAAAGATTATCATGGTTCTGAAGCACACGCATAAAATCATTTTCTTTCAAAACAATATCAACCAATGACAGACTGCTGGATGCATACATTTCCTGAAGCAAGCCTTTCAAAACATGACGTTCCAGTATCAATTGTTGTTCCAAATTGGCTATCTCACTTTCTTTTTGTCCGATCGTCTGTTCAGTTTGGTCAAGCATCGTCTGTACCTTGATAATGAGTTGTTGAGTGGAAGTGAGCGAAGAAGTAATCTGATTCAGATTTTGTTGCAAGATATTGTATTCCGCCTGTTCTTTTTTTAATTTTTTTTCCAATGTATTGATATCGCTCTGAATATCATCAGCTTCTTCACCTGCCAACACCTTCATGTGACCCACGGGCGCCATAAAAACCACTGGAAGCATCAATATGCCCATCAGCCACAACCGTTTTGAATAGATAGATTTTCTCATATGCCACCATAGTATACCACAATTTCGGCATGGTGTCATCCTCATACCAGTATCAACCACTATCAAAACCATTACGCCGAACATTGCAAAAACTCCGGATTTTTAGAAGATATTCGGTGAAATCATACTATTTTCATTCCGATGCATCCGAAAATCTCCGAAGTCCTTTACGGCAATATGTTATTTTTTTTCTTTATTCTTCAACTTCAGCCTTTACTACAATGATACCTTCTTTAGATTGTTTGAGAATCGATTTTTCAATTTCCTTGAGCACTTTGTTATTCTCTTTGAGAAATCCCTTGACTGTTTCCCGCCCAACACCGAGCTTCACCTCGCCAAAATGAAATGAATTACCTGCCTTTTTGACCACGCCATACAAGACACCAGTATCCAGTATATCGCCCGCTAAAGAAATACCCTCATTGTACATAATATCAAATTCAGCGGTACGAAAAGGAGCCGCAACTTTGTTTTTGACTACCTTAGCTTTAACACGATTTCCCATAACTGTTTCGCCTTTCTTGATTTGCGCGCTACGACGCACCTCGATGCGCACAGAAGAATAAAATTTCAATGCTTGTCCGCCAGTCGTCGTTTCCGGATTGCCAAACATCACACCGATCTTCATACGAATCTGATTGATAAAAATCACCACGACATTGGAACGTGCTATAATAGCAGTCAATTTACGCAACGCTTGCGACATCAGACGTGCCTGTCGCCCCATATGTGAATCTCCCATTTCTCCCTCGATTTCCGCCTTGGGAACCAGAGCGGCCACAGAGTCAACAACAATGACATCTACCATATTTGAACGCACCAGTGTCTCTACGATATCCAATGCCTGTTCTCCATTGTCCGGCTGGGAAATAAGTAAATCATTGATATTAACACCGATGCGCTTGGCATATTCTGGATCAAGCGCATGTTCGGCATCTACAAATGCCGCCACTCCGCCAGCTTTCTGCGCATTGGCAACAATATGCAGTGTTAAAGTGGTTTTTCCAGATGATTCTGGTCCGTAGATTTCTACAACACGTCCACGCGGTACACCTCCGATACCCAAAGCGATATCCAAAGAAACTGATCCCGTTGGAATAGCCTCGACATCCACTTTGCGGATATCTCCCAACTTCATGATGACACCGTCACCAAACTTTTCTTCAATGGTCTCGACAATACTCTTAATTTTATTCGCTCCCGTTGTTACTTCCTGTTTTTTTACCATATACTCATGTTAATATCAATTACATCGTACTATCATTTGAATCACGCCTCTTTATTGTATCAGTATTTTTGGAAATTCCATAACCTCACCTATTCTTCTCTGATTTCTCAAAGGTTTTATTTTTGTCTCCCCTCGGACGTGAATACCACTGCTTGATTCTTGGATGCGCCGATCAATAATAAAGGTTCGCTCTCAAGCCCTTTGAACCTTACAAGAGCTTTATCGCCGTTTTCCGCGATAATTTTCACTTGATCTTTGGCGGTAACTGTTTGCCATTCTCCTGATTTGAGAGAGCCAGAAAAGACAACCGCTCCATCTGCTTCTACGGTGACTGCGCCCACGCTTCCCTGCATACCCACTTGTACGGTAAATGCTTCGCGCTGATTATCTACTACAGTGGACTGTGTCTCTGATGTTAGAGGTGTATACCGCGCTTCCACGGAAACAGTTTCAGACTTCTCTTTGTCAAAACGATTCACAGAAACCACTGTGACATTATTTGCTCCCTGTTGTAGCAATAATTTACCTGAAAAATCCCCTTGACTGTCCACAAATACAGGCTGATTGTTGATAGACACGCGTGCCCCTTTATCCGTTTTTCCTTCCACGGTTAATTCATCAGTCTCAATCACAGCACCATTCATCGGTGTCACAATGACGAGGCGTGGCACTCCAGCAAAAGAACGGAATTCTTGATAGAGATAAAGAAAAGCGCCAGCAATCAAAACAATGATGACACTCACTGCCAAAGATCGTGTCGTAATAACTAGCGACGCGGTATGGATGGGGTGCATATATGTTTTTTTGGGAACATCACCGTGACCGAGATTGATTTGAATGTTGCGCTCATGCTCATAGAGCTTCATCAATACTTGTTCATCAATATTCAAGTGACGTGCATAATTTCTGACAAAACCGCGCACATACACATCAGCTGGCAATTTGTCATACTGACCACTCTCCAGATATTCCAAATACTTGACTTGAATACGTGTCGCCTTGGATACATCTGCCAAACTCATCCGAACATCACTTCGCATTTTTTTTAGTTTCTCACCCAGTGTCAACGAAGCCACTTTCTTTCGTGTAAATCCAGTTTGTGCCATACTCTCTCCCATATTAATCCCATTCAATTATCCCAACATCATAATTGCCATTTATCTCGCATACTCTGATCAGTAAGCGAATCATCACCATAACGTTTCTCCTCATCATCGAGTTCTGTCGTAACCGCACTACTTAAAAGCACTTTCTTTTTGCCATCCACCATGCCCACAACACCATTTTCTTCGAGTAAATGCATCAATCTCGCCGCTTTTGGATAACCGATACCAAAAACGGTCTGCAAAGAAGTGGTTGAGGCTTTTCCAGTCTGTATCATCAATTGTTTGGCCTGTTCATACATATCATCCTCTTGTCCTCCGGTATCCATCGCTTCCATCGCTTCCGAAATACTTTCAGATCCATTCCCGATTTCCAAATCGCCACCAATTTCATCCTCGTGCAATGCTTCTTTTTGTTTGCGCCAAAATGCCGTCACTGCCTTGACCTCATCATCAGAAACAAACACGCCTTGAATACGGATCATCTCCGTTCCTTCGGATGGTGAATAGAGCATGTCTCCGTTACCCAACAATTTCTCCGCACCACTGGATGCCAAGATGGTACGCGAGTCAATTTGTGATTTCAACTGAAAGGCAATACGTGTCGGAATATTAGATTTGATAAGGCCGGTAATCACGGTCACTTCCGGGCGCTGAGTTGCCAAAATCAAATGGATACCAATAGCACGAGATTTGGCGGCCAGACGATTGATAAGTGCTTCCACTTCTTTGCCATGCAAAGACATAAGGTCGGCCATCTCATCAATCACGATGACAATATATGGCAAATTCTTGAAAGGTTCTGTCTTGACCGTGCTGGTCTCTATATCGACTATTGTACGTTCTTCTCCCATCATCACGCGCTCCCGATACGTCACGATATCACGGGCATGCATTTCTTCCAGTATCTTATATCGATCTTCCATTTCACTCACTGCCCATCGTAACGCACCAACCACTTTTTTCATATCCACGATGACATCCGTTTGCAGATGAGGAATGCCCTTGTATATAGAAAGTTCCACCCGCTTCGGGTCAACGAGAATTAATCGCAAATCTTCTGGCGTGTTTTGATACAAAAGCGATAAAAGCAATGTATTTACACAAACACTTTTTCCAGATCCTGTACGTCCAGCGATTAACAGATGAGGCATTTTACGTAGATCAGCCAATACCGTCTTACCTGCCACGTCCTGTCCCAATGCCAGCATCAAATCAGAAGTGCGTGTTTGAAATTTATTTTCCTCAATAATATTTCTCAAATGTACGGTTGCTGTTTTTTTATTGGGTACCTCGATACCAATAAGAGACTGTCCAGGGATCGGCGCTTCAATACGAATGGATTGTGCAGCCAATGCCAATGCCAAATCATCAGCCAAGGTCGTGATACGTGACAACTTCACACCAAAAGCAGGACGAAACGTATAACGTGTCACTGTCGGCCCCATCAAAGCCTCTCCCGGCTCCACCTCTATGCCGAAATATTTCAACGTACTCTGAATGATATGCTTATTATGTTCAATATCACCTCCACCAGCCTGATCGTTAGATGACACGAGACAGTCGACTGATGGTAATGTCCATTGCGTCGTCACTCGGTGTTTCTTCATCTGTTTTGGGCGCGTTGGTTTTTGACGCACCTGACCATCATTTTGCTTTTCATCATCTGATACATCGTTCTGAAAATTCATCTTACGGATATTATGTGCCTCCAAGGAGTCGATAGCTTCAATTGTTTCTACTATCGCTGGTGATTTTATTACGACAGGTTCCGCTTTTTCATTGGTCTCAATACCCGTCTCTTCATGCCCTTGTATGGATTGTTCTTCTTTTTGTTTTGTGCGCAACACTGACAAACGCGCTTGCAGACGCTCGATAAAATGAATGAGTGACATATTGAAAGCTGCTATAACACCCGTCACACACAATGCCAACAATAAAATTGTTCCCGCAATCTTGCCAGTAAAATTGACCAACAGATACGCTAAAACAAAACCGATAAACCCACCGCCTTCTCCAGACTTGACAACTTCCCATAGCTCGGATGTCTCATCTCCACTATACACATGCAAAATACCCAGTACAGAAATGAAGCTCATGGCCAATCCGATGAACTTGACCGCGTCCGCCAGTGTTGTCGTCCGTCGCTTCAGAAACAGCAGACCGGCAATGATCAGAAGCAATGGAAGAAGCCATTTTCCAAAGCCGAGCAACATCCCGAGTCCCATATCCAACCACTCGCCTAGCACCCCAGCGGTATCAAAATACGCCAAGAGAAAAAGTAATGAAAGTGCGAACAAAAAAACTGCCATGATGCTCCGCTTGGCATCACTGTGCAAAATATCTTCAAACATGAACCCGTTATCTTTCTCCTCTGCTTTTTTCTTCCGTCCCATAAAAAATCAGCCCGTTAATTTTTGTTCCAATACCCATCAGTATATCACACCAAGCCATCATCATTCAAAGCGGGAGAGACATGCTTGCCGACCACCTTTCTATCATCATTCCGGTCTGGCACAGACGAAGCGACAGGCATCGATCCAGTCCGAGAGACTCGCTCTGTCAGCAACGTAACCGAACATATTGACAACGCTCCCAAGGTGAATACCAAGATGCAAGTGCTTGCGCTCACCATCGGTATCACGGCTCCCTGTCGTGCCAAGAATGCCCAGCTGTTCTCCTGGCGCCACGCTCTCTTTGATTTTCACGCTGACACTGTCGAGCGCGAGATGTCCATAGACGACTGTCACCGGCTCACCTCCGAATGTACAGCGTGTCACCAAGACACCTCCATAACCAGGAACTCTCTGTTTGACAATCACTTCACCACCGCATATCGCCACAACTGGTACATCCGCCAATGCCTCATCGGCAAACGTCTCAAAATCCACCCCAGTATGATACCCGCGGAATCGCTCGGGCTGGATCGGAGACGTCTCCGGATCAATAAAAATGCCAAATTGTTTCTTGGTCACGCGCTCGTCCGCACGGCTGAGTGGCAAGGCAAGAACATCACTGTTTCGTAGCTGTGGTTGAGATTGTGGTTGTTCCTCGCTCGCATCATCATTCCCATTCTGTGATGTTCCTCCGTCAGGACACGGCGCAAACGCACACCGATGTCCGCTCCGTCCCACCGCTGATCCATCCGGACACAGCTTCGCCTCCATCGTGCACCCTCTCTGTATCGTCGATTTCTTTCCGAACACCACAAAACCTGCCACGCTCACCAACGCAAGCGCCAAAATACCAACCATAATGATCGCATTTCTCTTCATCAATTCAGTATACACCAGGGACATATCTGAGAGCCCAGTGCCAGAAACTCCGCTGATTCAGTTCATTATCCTCACTGTTGTTCCTGATTCATTTCACCGAGATAATATACGTCGCTCCTGGATAACAGATGGACCTTTCCTCTTCTGATTTGTGTGCACGCTGTTGTCCGCTGTTTTTTTAGCATATTATTGTGTTATGAATAGTTACCAGTCACGCAACTCCTTACACACATTCTCTCACTCCAACCCTTTGCTCACAAACAAACAACCCCACCTTGTGGCGAGGTTGTTTGAAGCTAAGCACATGCAAGTGACTATACTTTTTCTGTCTTCGGTCCGCGGTAGCCGGTACCAGCCGGGATGAGGCGTCCGATGATAACATTTTCTTTCAAACCACGCAGACGGTCTTCTTTGCCGGCGATGGCAGCATTGATAAGGACACGAGCAGTTTCCATAAAGGACGCGGCAGAGAGGAAAGATTCCGTAGACAATGCCACTTTGGTAATACCAAGCACCATCGCTTCACCAGTTGCTTCACGCCCACCAGTACCGAGCACTTCTTCGTTCGATTCCAAGAACTGGTCTTTTTCGACGATATCACCCGGGAGCAACATCGTATCACCCGGATCAGTCACACGGATACGGGAGAGCATCTGGCGAATAATGACTTCGATATGCTTGTCGTTGATACCTTCACCCTGGGCAGCGTAAATTTCTTCAATCTCACGCACGATATAGCGATGAACAGCTTCTTGACCCATCACTGTAAACAACTTGTGAAGATCCAGATGGCCTTCGGACAATATAGAACCGACACCAATGAGATCACCTTCTTTGACTCGTAGAGCCACATTGGCCGGCGCCTGATATTCATAGGACTTTTTGTCACTTCCTTCCACGGTTATTTTCACCACCTTGCCACTTTCTTTGGTAATCTGAGTCACTTGTCCGTCCATATCGGCGAGAATCGCTTCAGTTTTTGGAATACGCGCTTCAAAAATTTCTTCAACGCGAGGCAAACCTTGCGTAATATCCGATCCAGCAACACCTCCAACGTGAAACGTGCGCATTGTCAACTGTGTTCCTGGTTCACCGATTGCCTGAGCGGCAACGACACCGACGGAAGCACCCAGTTCTACCAAGGCACTGCGTCCCAAGTCAATGCCGTAGCAAAGGCGACAGACACCACGACGAGATTTACAAGTCACCAGAGAACGAATTTTCACTCTGAGCAAATTCTTGTTCGCTTCGATACGTCGACTCTGTTCCTGAGAAATGAGGTTTCCTTTTTTCACAATAATTTCTTTCGTTTCCGTATCTTTCACTGTTTCTATTGCGGTACGCCCCTCCACACGAACAGCGTAACTTTGTCCGATGGCATCGGAATCGTCACGATAAAGATACACACCTTCAGTATCTTCACAATCCTCTTCACGCACGATGATATCTTGTGACACATCCACCAAGCGACGTGTCAAATAACCGGCAGTCGCCGTACGCAAAGCGGTATCAGCCATACCTTTACGAGCACCATGAGTAGAAATGAAGTATTCCAACACGTTGAAACCTTCTTTAAATGAGCTTTTGACCGGTAATTCAATCGTTTCTCCCGTCGGTCCCGCCATCAATCCTTTCATACCAGTCATCTGCACCACGACAGATTCGGAACCGCGTGCCTTGGAATACACCATAGCATGTACTGGTCCTTCTTTGTCCAAGTGCAAACGCACGGCATCAGTAATCTGATTCTTCGTCTCATTCCAGATTTCAATCACACGATTGCGACGCTCTTCATTAGTGAGAAGTCCCGTATTATACTGCTCCTTTACCTCTTTTACACGAATTTCTGCAGCGGTGATGTATCCTACTTTTTCTTTCGGTACGATCAAGTCATCCATTCCCCAACTGATACCCGAACGAGAGACGGAACGAAAAGCCAAATCCTTCAGACGATCAGCAAACTTGGCAGCTTCATCTTGTCCGAGTGTTTCCAGGATACGCGACATAATGACCTTAAGATCTTTTTTGATCATTTCAGTATTGATAAATTGCAAACTTTCTGGCAAGATATCATTCAACAAAATTCGTCCGACAGAGGTATCAATAATTTCTCCCCGGAAAGATAATTTCACTGCTGTGTTGATGTCCACAATTTCATTTTGATGCGCCAGAATAGCTTCATCCATCGAACCAAAAATTTTTCCTTTTCCTTTGCCTCCTGGTTTGATATGGGTCAAATAATAGGCACCCAATACCATATCTAACGTTGCCGTTACAATCGGTTCTCCAGATGCTGGTTTCAAAAGGTTTTTAGAAG
This sequence comes from Minisyncoccota bacterium, assembly GCA_051306005.1. GTDB lineage: Bacteria > Patescibacteriota > Minisyncoccia > Moranbacterales > UBA1568 > UBA1568. The sequence continues at coordinate 68,333 of JBPPMJ010000006.1, read as the reverse complement.
ACAACATAATAGTCGCGCTTTCATGACGCGCTTGATCCGTCAAAGGCACATGAACTGCCATCTGGTCACCATCAAAGTCAGCATTAAACGCAGAACATACCATCGGATGCAAACGAATAGCTTTACCCTCAATCAAGACCGGCTGAAAAGCCTGAATAGAGAGGCGGTGCAGAGTCGGAGCACGATTCAGAAGCACATAGTGCTGTCCAATTATTTCATCTAAGATTTCGTATGCCTCCTCCGTTTCTCCATCCACCATACGTCCTGCGGTGCGTACGTTATGAGCGTATTCCTTGTCAATCAACTTGTTGATGATAAAAGGCTTGAACAATTCCAATGCCATTTTTTTCGGCAGACCGCACTGATGCAGTTTCAAATTCGGACCGACGACAATAACGGAACGTCCAGAATAATCGACACGTTTTCCCAAAAGATTTTGACGGAAACGTCCCTGCTTGCCTTTCAAAGCATCCGCCAAGGAGCGCAGGGGGCGGCGCTGACCAGTTGATGCTGCAGTTGAGGCTTGTCCACGACGAGCACTGTTATCAAACAGGGCGTCTACCGCTTCCTGCAACATACGTTTTTCATTGCGCGTAATCACTTCTGGTGCCCCAATCGCCAACAGTTTTTTCAAACGATTGTTGCGATTTATGATACGACGATAGAGATCATTGAGATCAGAGGTAGCGAAACGCCCCCCATCCAGAGCAACCATCGGACGCAAATCCGGCGGAATAACCGGAATAGCTGTCGGTAACATCCACGCCAAACCAAGTTTCGCTTTGTCAAATCCCTGATAAACTTTCAAGCGTTGCAACAGTTTCTTTTGATCAACGCTTTCATCGTTTGTCAGCTCTTCTTTGAGAATTTCCAGTTGTTTCTTGATATCAATCTTTTCCAAAATTTTGCGCACTGCTTCCGCGCCTATGCCGGCGGTAAAAATTTGTCCAAAACGACTCGAAAGATTGAAATAATCCACCTCTGAGAGAATCTGGTGTGGACGCAGACTACGCATCTCTTCCTTGGTTGTGCGGTACTGTTCTTTCAATTCATCTAACACTGCATCGTAAGCTTTTGCATCACGCTCTTGCGTTTTCAACTCTTTCTGCTTCGTTTTGTATTCTTTTTCCAGTTGATCGATTGCTTGTGCCTTGAGCGGTTCATTAACCTCCATGATGATATATGCGGAGAAATAAATGACACGTTCCAAGTCTTGCGGTGAAATACCCAATACCAAACCAATTTTAGATGGAACACCTCGCAAAAACCAAATGTGTGACACTGGTGTTGCCAGCTTGATATGTCCCATGCGTTCACGACGCACGATGGCACGTGTTACTTCAACGCCACACTTATCACAAACGATACCATTATAACGAATACGTTTGTATTTGCCACAATAACATTCCCAATCCTTGGACGGACCAAAAATTTTCTCGCAAAACAAACCATCTGGTTCATAACGTTGCGTACGATAATTGATAGTTTCTGGTTTGGTCACTTCACCGTGTGACCATTCGGCAATCTGCTCCGGACTGGCGAGTGTCAGACGCACGCTATCGAAATCACTGACTTTGGTAATATTTTCCATAATGTTGCTTGAAGAAGTAAAGAATGAAGAAAACGTGTTTAGACGGTATCAATACTTTCCGGCACGTCATCTTCTGATTCCGTGCGAGCCCCTTTGAGCTCGACATTCAAACAGAGACCTTTCAATTCATTCACCAAAACGTGAAATGAAGCAGGCAAATTTGGACTCTTGATTGGCTCACCCTTAATGATAGATTCATAAGCCTTAGAACGCCCAAGCACATCGTCCGACTTGATTGTCAACATTTCCTGTAGCGTATAGGCAGCACCATATCCTTCCAACGCCCATACTTCCATTTCTCCAAAACGCTGACCGCCAAACTGTGCTTTTCCGCCAAGCGGTTGCTGGGTAATGAGTGAATACGGACCGATACTTCGCATATGCAATTTGTCTTCAATCAAGTGATTGAGTTTCATAATATACATCACGCCGACGGTAGATTCATTATCGAATGGTTGTCCGGTCTTACCGTCAATGAGCCTGATTTTTCCGTGTTCTGGTAGACCGGCTTTCTTGAGTTCTCCCTTGATATCTTTTTCAGACACGCCATCAAGTGCCATACTGGCCACCTTGTATCCCAGTGTTTTGGCTGCCCAACCCAAGTGCGTTTCCAAGATTTGTCCAATGTTCATACGAGAGGCCACACCAAGCGAGTTCAATACAACATCCACTGGCGTTCCATCTGGCAAGTAGGGCATATCTTCTGCGGATGCGATATAGGAAATCACACCCTTGTTTCCATGACGTCCGGCGAGTTTGTCACCAACGGAAATCTTGCGCATCTGTGCGATAGAAACTTGAATCTGCTGAAAAACTCCCATCGGCAACTTGTCACCACGTTCCCGAGAAAAAATCTTTACACCGACCACTTTGCCATGCCCACCATGTGACAGGTACATGGACGAATCTTTCACATCGCGAGATTTTTCACCAAAAATCACACGTAACAGGCGTTCTTCCGCGGTAAGATCACCTTCTCCTTTTGGTGTGATTTTACCGACAAGAATGTCTCCAGAAGAGATCTCCGCACCAATCCGAATAATCCCTCCTTCATCCAGGTTTTTCAAACGATCCTCACCAATATTTGGGATATCGCGGGTAATGACTTCCGGTCCAAGCTTGGTATCACGCACATCGATGGAACAATCTTCAATGTGAATAGAGCTCCAACGATCTGCTTGTACCACCCGTTCGGAAACGATAATAGCATCTTCATAGTTATAGCCGTTCCACGGAACAAAGGCCACAACCATGTTTTGTCCAAGTGCCAATTCCCCATTATCCGTCGAAGCACCATCCGCTAAAAGATCTCCACGTTGCACTTGCTGACCCTTGGTGACACGCGGTGCCTGATTCATACTGGTAAAGGCGTTGGACTTTTCAAAATTCTGCAAGAGGTACTCCGTGTCCAAACAATCTTTCTTGGCACCCGCTGGCGCTTTAGAACGAACGATAATATGATTGGCATCAACAGTAATGACTTCTCCATCCATATTGGCCAATACCACTTGACCAGAGTCACGCGCCGCCTTGTCTTCGATACCAGTACCGACGATTGGTGCCTCGGGTACCACACAAGAGACTGCTTGACGTTGCATGTTTGAACCCATCAACGCACGGTTCGCATCGTCATGTTCCACAAAAGGAATAAGTGAAGTGGCAATCGAGATACATTGTTTCACGGACACATCCATGAAATCAACAGAGTCCGTCTCAATGGTTTCCGGATGGCCTTTCACGCGTGCCTCCACCATCGAACCAATAATATTCCGATGCTCATCCAATTCCACGCCAGCATGCGCGATAATTTTACGATCCTCCACAATAGCATTCAAGTATTCAATTTCCAAAGACACAAAGGGATGTACGTGTACCATTTCGCCCTTCTTGTGTTCTATGATTTTTTTTACATTGACTTCGGTAATAGTATCGCCCTTTTTCACAACACCGGCGATCGTTTCATTAATGATACGGTGTAACAATACCTCTTTTTCGGCTGGCACGGATTTTTTGACAATCAAGTATGGTGTTTCCAAAAAACCAAATTCATTTACACGAGCATAACTTGCCAAGTGACCAACTAGACCGATGTTCGGACCTTCCGGAGTCTCGATGGGGCAAATACGTCCATAGTGGGAATGGTGTACGTCGCGCACCTCAAATCCGGCACGTTCACGAGTCAACCCACCTGGTCCCATGGCTGATAAACGGCGTTTATGTTCCAACTCAGCCAGCGGATTGACCTGATCCATAAACTGAGACAGTTGAGAGCTTGAGAAAAATTCTTTAACAGAAGCCGCTACTGGACGCGGATTAATCAGTTGTCCAGGCACCACCGTTTCCGGATCACAGGTACTCATGCGATCTTTGATATTGCGCACCATGCGATACATACCGACACGCAATTTGTTCTGAATCAGTTCACCTACCGCACGCACGCGACGATTGCCCAAATGATCAATGTCGTCAGCCTGTCCATTGGGGTCATTGTTCAAACGGATGACTTCCTGCACAATCAAGATCAAATCATCCGTGTTCAAGATGCGATTTTCTTCCGTATCTTCACGTTCCACAGATAGACGTTGGTTCAAGCGATACCGTCCAACAGAACCAAAATCATACCGTTCAAAATTGAAAAACATAGCGTTAATCATCTGGCGGGCATTCTCTTCCGTTGCCAGATCACCCGGACGCAAACGTTTATACACTTCTCGATACGCTTCACCTTGATTATGCGCCGGATCCTTGAGCAACGTCGTTTCAATATATTTGTGATCACCTGTATCAATATCCGCAAAAGCCGTGCGCAAACTTTTATCATCAAAGCCAAACGCCTTGAAAAGCCCGGTAATCGGGAGTTTACGTTTTCGGTCAATTTTTACTGAAAGAACACCATCCAAATCCGTTTCTATTTCCAACCAAGCACCGCGATTCGGAATGATTTTTGCACCAAACAGCTTCTTGCCTTTTTGATAGCTCATCGTGAAGAACACACCTGGAGAACGGATGAGTTGATTGACTACCACTCGCTCAACACCATTGATGATAAATGTACCTCGTTCCGTCATGACGGGAAAGTCTCCCAGATAAATTTCTTGTTCCTTGACCTCGCCCGTTTTTTTCATCAATAGGGTCGCCTTGGCACGCAACGGAGCTTCGTAAGAAATATTCTTGTTTTTGGCAATCAAAGCGCTGTATTTTGGCTCGTCCAAATAGTACTCATTGATAGACAATTCCAAGTCTTTGCTCGTGAAGTCTGTAATCGGGTTCACTTCAGAAAAAAGCTCTTTCAAACCCTTTTCCCAAAACCATTTGTAAGAATCTGTTTGCACTTCAATCAGGTCTGGCAGGGACACCATGATCCGATTATTGAAGAACTTTCGTTTCGACAAAGATGATTCTTTCCCAAAAGAACCTTTCACCCGTAACACCTTCTCTTCATTGGACATAAAAAGACACTCATATGGACACTCCTTGCTTCAACCAGACTCTTGAAACAAGTAGGACAAATGAGATTATCGGATAAATAACACTATTGCGTTGTAACGATGGCGATATTGCACTCCATTCCCTTATAAAAACATTACCTTTCAGACGGGAGAAGTCTGAAAGTCTTCAACTTTCAATATGAATACCGAGTAGTGTAACAAAGTTCTTTTTCTCTGTCAAATCCACTGAAAAAAATGGCTTTTAAAAGCCTTTGTAAAGAAAAACTATTCGTTATTTTTTGTATTCAGAATGAACACTTCAATATGTTTCGGATAGTGTACGGCACGCTTTCAATACAACTCATAACGACGTTCCATTTCCATTGACATTCGTCAAGGCAACCGTACCAAAAATATACACTCTTTTCAAAGTTTCGGCAATACGCGACGACGTATACGTATCTGGCAAAAAAGATTCCACAAAAAACTCACTGACTTGTTCCGGATGAAGCTTTTGCTCCGCGAACATATCAGTCAATGCCTGAAATACTTTTTGTCCAAGATCACGCTGATCTGTCCATTCACGCATCGTTATCGTCCGCTCCGCTTGTCGCAAGAGGAGGCGGTGGTGTTTTTCTCCGATAATGAGGTGCCAAGAATAACCCATACGTACCAATGTCATCTACTCATTCATGAATTTTCTGCCAATTCAAATTCCATGGATCAGTCTTACGATCCGGAGCAATATCTCGATGCCCCACCACAAACTTAATCGTATATCGTTTTTTAAGCATGTCAATAAGCGCGTTTACCGCCCGATACTGATCATCCGTCATTTTTCCTGTTTGCGTGTTAACAATTTCAATGCCTAAAGAAAAATCATTAACATTTTTTCTTCCGTCAGGTGCCACAGCCACCCCTGCATGGTATGCGATATGTTCATCTCGCACCAGCTGGTAAGTGATACCCTCACGATCAATCAGGTAGTGCGCACTCACTCCATATGCTTCGTATTCCTTGATAATGCCACTGACTAAAAAAGGATCTGGCCCCATAGCATCATAGGACGAATGCAGAACAATCGTATCAATGTTGCGAGGTTTTGCCGGTATTGTAAAACCGCTCCGCATGAGACGATTGACTATGGTTATTGTTTGGTCATCCTCTAAGTGTGAAGATGCGGGTACCGATTGAGGAGTCACGGCAGATGCATTTGGTGTACCTGTTGTCTCTGGTGATGTTGTATGAGTCTGAGGCGGTATCGAAACGGTATCTGTCGTGGGTGATGCAACCAACCCTTCTGTGGATATATCTTTCTGTGCCCACTTTGCCTCTATGAAAGGACGATTCGTATTAGACAATATGAAAGATTGATCATGACTCCATAAAAACCAGTATCCGAAACCAGATACTACGAGAACACTCAATAACGATGTGATAATGAAGTACTTCATATCATCCCTAATGCCACATCAATGCTAAAATCTCTCGACTATGAACAAAAATTCGCCCCAAACGAGACGAATTCTTGTAAAATGACATGGCCCACTCGTTCTTATTCTGGCCTATTTTTTCTTTTTCGAATTCGGTTTCTTGCTTCCCGTCAAAAGAGTTAAGGCCGTACCCAAGGCCACACCGATACCCGCGGATACCGCCGTCGCCTGCTTCGGATTTTTCTTCACATACTCACTCACTTTTTTCAGGGAAGCATCAAAATACTGTTTCGCCTTTGCTAATTCTTTTTCAGCCTGCATACGACTATCATCTAGGGTATCCATTACCGTTGCCCTGACCGTATCGAGTATTTTTTTCTTTGCCATACGTTTTTGTATGAAAATAATTATTTTATTGAATAGGTAGCTCTACACACTATATACTTTCCCGAGAGAAAAGACGTATCAGAAAGACTAGTATCAACAAAGCACTCCCCACGACGATTGCTCCAATACCCGCAAGCTGATAATGAGCTTCTATAAATTGAGCGACACCAACCAAAGCAAAAATAATGCCCAGCAAAACCAGTACGAAAAGTGAGGCATGCAAAGCAATTTTTGTGGTTAATGCACGTGTCGCTTCAGAAGCACCAGCCAAAATCCCATCCAAAAAGATCTGCAGATTACCAAAAACGCTCTCTACAAGCAAGGCTGTCAAATTCACGGTTTTTTTTCTCTTTTCAGTCATGTAAACTAGGATACATCATCTATAAAATACTATTGTTTCTTCTAGTATAGCACACTTTGCAATTCTTATCAAGTTCGGTATGCTAAAGAAAAAGAGATAAAAAAATATGCGCGTTAAAATCAACAATGTACCCCTACAAATAGTTTTCCATACTATAATTCTCTGTCCCCTTTTCCTTGCTCACCCTCAAACATCGGTCCATGCCCAGACCCTTCCGCCAGTAATTATCAGCGAGGTGCAAATCGTTGGTCAAGATACAAACGATGATTTTATAGAACTCTATAACACTACCGATCATGCAATTAATATCTCTGATTGGCAGTTACGGAAAAAAACTAAAGGTGACAAAACACCACGTGGCACACTTTTACATGAATTTGAAACACTTGATTGTGATACACCACACCCGTTTCACAAAACAGACACCATTGAGCCACATGGATTTCTTCTATGGACCAACAAAGGTGGTAAGGCTTCTTTTATCTCTCTATTTGACGTCCAAAATAAAAATGAAGTGTCACCGATATTAGCTAACAACAACAGCCTTGCCATCTTTGATGACAAGGAGAAGCTCATTGACAGTGTCACATGGGGTGTTTGTGTCCCTCCAAAGATTACTGACTGCTTTCTACCTAAAAATAGTTTTTCTCAGATAATGATTGAAAATAATCCGGAAGAAGGTACGAGTCTAGTACGTGATACCTCTACTGGCAATTGGTTGCCAGAATTTGCTCTCACGCCTACTCCAACTGCCAGTACGGAGAATCGTTGTTCAGCATCGCCTTCATTACCCGGTACGCTACCAATAGCCGACAACGCATCCTTGACTCCGTCCGCTATCCGTTTCAATGAAATATTCCCTAATCCAAAAGCGAAACAAGACATGGGAGAATTTATTGAACTTTTCAACGCAGGAGAAAAAAAGCAAGACATCAGTGGCTGGAGTATCCGTGATGCCACCAAATCGGGTAAATATGTTTTTCCGAATAAGACATTCATCACACCCAATGGCTATTTGCTCATTTCAGACACAGACTTTACCTTTGCCCTTAATAACACCAAAGAAACACTGTCACTCTTCGATGCGCAGAACATACTCATCAATACCGCGCAATACGCTACCAGTAAAGATGATGTGTCGCTCAACTATACCGCAACAGAATGGCGAGGCGGTACACCGACTCCTGGCGCGCCAAATAGCCTCAACAATCTGCCTGAAACACGTGAAAAAATTCCAAAGAAAGGTTTTAGTAATATAGCTCTTCAATTTTATGCGCGTGGTAAAGATGTCGATCGCGATACGCTCAAATATACTTGGAATTTCGGTGATGGACACAAGAGTTATTTGAAAAATACGACACATACCTATGAAAAAAACGGGCGCTATAACGTTACACTCAAAACAACTGATGGTAAAGATGATACTCTCGAAACTTTCACTGTGAAAATAGAATCTTATGATCCTCCGAAAATTCGTATCATCGCACTCGTTGCCAACCCTGTCGGCAAAGACACAGACAACGAATGGCTCATCTTAGAAAATCGTCACAAAAAAGCAGTTAATCTCCGCGGTTTTGGCATTACAACCGGATGGAAAAAACTCATCAATCATCCGATTAATCAAGATATCATCCTCAAGCCCAAACAAAAATTTACACTGACCCGTGAACATGCTCACTTCAGTTTGCCCAATCAGAAAGGAAAAATAGAGCTACGTGCACCGAATGGCGAAATTCTGCAAAAAATAAAATATAAAACGGATACACCCATTAAAGAAAATGCCGTTTATCAGAAAATGAAAGAGGGTGGATGGATATGGACAACAATCAATGAACCAACAAAAATGTCTTCTATCGACGTCGTGACCGATATTGATCCAACCACAGAAGAATCCGTCGAGCCAATAGAGAATGTGGATCTGGAACAACCAACTCCAGCTATTGATACCATTCTTCCGACTACCGATACATCTGCTACATCATCAGATATCCCATTGTCCACGCAAACGCATACAACGCCCCTTTCACCGATGAGTTCAAACGTCCATCAGAAAAATCGTGAAATGATGATACGCACTCTTCTTGCATCTGGCACACATGCCTCACTTCCAGATACCATTACACTGACAGATATGCGTTTTCCTACCTATACCTTCACTCCCACGGAACACTATGCCGTCACCTTCGTCAAAGCATCTATGGCACATCTCAATAGCGCATTCAACCAATGGCTAAACAAAAAAAGCCAAACCTTATAAAAGAGAGTTTAATGAGTGACTTTACCGTACCGCTCAAACCTATTTTCTCCGCAACGGCTGAATGAAACCATACTAAGGGAGCCAGCCCCGCCGCTGCGACCCGCTAAAGCGGGATCGCTCCATCCTAGAAAAACTATCTTCGCATTTCGGATTTTGCGCACGCCCGATTTTTTCTTTCAAAAAGGAAAAGTCAGTTTTTCTGGGATGTTCTGCACTTTGGTGCAGAGCGGCGGGGCTGTCTGCTTTTGAGTCCGTCGCGAAGGCTGAAAGAATGAGCTTATGATTATTTTACCACATCAGGCAATATTTTGTTCACTCATTTCTTCATCCTCGCGTCGGCGCAATATCCACGTTTGGCAGTAGCTCTGTTGCTCACCGTTTCGGTATGGTTAGTGGTAACTCCTTTCAAGTGGTTTGTGCTAAAGCACAAGCAAATCTTGTTGTGCTTGCCCCACCCACCCGTGCGCACACATCCCAGCCCGCGAAGAAAGGAATCGCGGGCGGGACTCCCTTAATCCTCAATAGTTTTATTAAAAGGCAATTCCATCGGTTCTGACCGTTTAATATGCTCGTAGACTTTCAAAACAGCATGGGATTGATTCACATAGGTACCAATGGATTCATCAAAAATCTGGGTGACTTGAAGATCAGCTTTTAGTTGATCCCCCTTTGAAAAAGACTCTCCTCTATCAATCAGCTTGAAGAAATCTTCATCAAAGATATTGGCAGAAATTTTATCACCGTTATGATAGAATTCCCACTTTCGATCGGTTTTTTCGAAAACTACCTTGTAAATGTAGAGGTTTGCAGACTCAACAATAGTTCTTGAATTTTCTGTCTCGATCTGCTGCTTAATAGCCATTCTTGCATAATCCTCTTTTGATACTTCAATAATTTTTTCTGTTCCATTCCTAGAAACTTCAAAGTTTGTTACCGCTGGATCCTCGCTTAAAGCGGAAAAGTTTTTAGAAATACTATCCGGTATAGCCGGAGTTGTCGTGTAGATATTGTAAATATTCTCCGCAATAGTAAGAATTGAGCCGTCTTCAAGCGTAATAGTAGTTTCACTATTTTCAGTCTTTACTTCTTTAGTCTTTCTCCCACTTATAAATTTGTGAAGTTGATAAACTCCGCCAACGATAACTATCGTACTCGCTAAAATAGTCGTGCCATTCAGCAGGGTCGGGTTATTGACAGCGTTCGTTACAAGATCGACAAGAAGACTCCCTTTTTCAGGTGCCTTAATATTTATATTTATCGGGTTCCCTCCGTTTCTCTTATTCGCTTCCTTTACGACCGTCGTAAAATTGAGCACGGAGTACACAAAAGTCTGAACATCCACCTGATGGTTCTGGCCATCAAATTTTATTGTGAGAGTTTCTTGTTCCATTAATGACATTATATAGCTTTTTACTCAGCTAAACAATAAGAAAGTTTTATACAAACCAATACGCTCGTTATTGTTAATTTTTTTCCAAGAATTCTCTCAGCGTTCGTTGTCTTTCTTTAAAACCACCAAATTCTTTTTGAAAAGCAGTCTTCTGGTAAGACTGACGAACAAACCCTTTGTCCGTCAAAATCACCGCTGAATCGCCGTTGTTTGCATTTTCTAATTCTGGATCAAACAATCCTCTTTCTACACTTTTCTTTCGATCAAATAGCCCACTAAAAACTTCTCTACTCATATCTGAAACAAATTTGTCAAGACCATTAGCTAACGCAGTCCTCTTCCTGGAAATCTTTTCTTCCAAGTCTAAAAGTTCTTTTCTTTCCTTCTCTATGGTTGCTTCATCTTTCATAAGACTCAGCATAGAATAATCCATTAGTTTCCCTTGATATGTGCGAAGTTCTTCACAAAAAATATTTTCCAGATCCAAAAGAAATTTTGATTCCCTATCTAGCTTTTCAGAAAATATGACTTTCCAAAGTTGGAAGAATTCGTAAAATCTCAGAAAATCGGATTGAAAATCACTTATTTTTTTACCAAGCTCCTTACTGTTGTCCCTAAGACTTTTTGTTGAATAATCATTCCCATCTTTCAGATTACTTTTTTCTAGAAAAAAGCGATTCATTAAAAAAGGAGCCAACCAATAGAAAGATTCATGCAATCCTTTGACAAGCATATTGGTCAGTTTCGCATGGATTTCCAACTTCTTTTTGAAGGAGATTTCTTTCTTTAAGAGATAATACCCCCAAAAAAAACCCAAGACAACAACAGCTATTTGCAAAAAAGAAAACAGGGATTCCCAGTTAAAAGAGCTCTCATTGCCAGCAAAAACTAAGCCAGAGAATATGGCCTGTAAGATCAAAATCAATATGAGCAAACTTCTTTCAAACATACCATTCTTCTCAAAAAGAAAAATTGGGGTGGTGATTAATTAATTTCATTCATTATGCTATTAACAATATCATCTACCTCTTTCTTTGAATCTTGAATCTCTTTTATCGTTTTCGCTTTTTCCCAATCACTCAAAACAATCATCCACTCTTTCCCATCTTGATCCTTGCAGAAATTCTCAGTTTTAAGCTGAACGGCACATCCAAAATATATGCCACGCCCATCCTCAAGATAAATATCTTCTACTTGAATATCGTTACGATCAGGTCCCTCTCCTATAAGAATATCGGCTGAAAGCCTATAATTTTTTGGCGAATTACTATCCGGGAATAAATAGATAAAATACCGCGAATCTGCCTTGTATGGGGTTGTTGCCTCAAATAAAGCCTCGGGATCTTTTTTCCCCCATATGTGAGATATTAGTAAAAATCCTATGACCCCGATAATAAAGATATAGAATAAATGATCAGCGCTCCAATTCAAACTCTCTTTAAAAAAAGTTTTACCTTGTTGTTTTTCCATATATATTTTCAAAAGATAAATTTCTTAATAGCAATCAGAATAGGCTGCTATCGCCTTGGGAACAACAAACTTCGTAATTTTTATTCTCCATTTCTCCGATGAGGATGGCTAGTTAATAGTACAATCGCTCTAGAACTTTGAGAAATCAAGCCGCTCTGGGATTTCTTGGAAATATCGGGAATGGGCAAATAGAGAGGGCTGAGTCATAATAACAATTTTTTAATTTCTTCTTCTATGACATCCTCAGTAACTCCAAATTTTTTGGTATATTCTCTGTGTCTGTATGTCAATATCTTATCCAACTCTTCAAAGTGAGCATTGATTATGATAAGCTCATCTATCATTTTTAATCTACCTTCAAAACTCATGAAATCCACAGCCTTTTCTCGAAAATATCTATGAGCTAATCTGTTTCTCTGCTCTAAACTTTTATCTAATAACAAATTTTCTTTTTCAGTTAATTCAAATCTTTTTTTGAAATCTTGCATTAACCCTCCCATTGTTTTTTCAAAAAGCTTATCAAAAAGATTGTCAATGGTATCTCGTTTAATCTGAAACCTTTCCGGCAATGTTAATGCAACAATCATATTAATCATTTGGAGTTCAAGTACTTGGGCGGAATATACTGCCAAACCAAACCTGGCATAAACTTCTTTAATTTGATCTGATTCATCCATATATACACATAACACCATGAAATCGGACTGGATTTGATATTTTACCTGACCCATTTTTCGACTCTAGAAATTAGTACCTCTTATAACATTCATCTTTCTGGGATGCCCATTTAACATTTTTAAGACAACTATCTAAAGATGCATCTTTAGATATAGGTCTTACTATAAAGTAATAAGCAAAGGAAAGTACCACTAATAAAACTCCGATTATTGTAGACGATTTCAATACGTTATCGATATTTGGCACATTTTCTTAATTAAAAGAGCTTGGATTCATTATAGATAATAAAATCCTGCCAGAATAATTGCTAATAAAAATGATATCCTTACAAACCAAAGATTCGTTTCTATTTTTTTCATATCATCCGTTGTATATGATTTCATAAACGTAGCATCTTCCATGTTATCAGCAGCACGCCCCGTTGTCTCCGCATGTTCTCTGATTTCACGTGTAGTAAAGTAAAATGGAATACTTATAGTAAAAAATGTAAGACCCCAGATTAAAAAAGCTACATTTCCATCCGTGCCTACTGACAAGACTAGATTAATTACAAATACTACATAAAAAAACCATAAAATCGCCTGTAAAAACGTTGCGATTATTATACCGACAATGAATCTAGCCATGCTACGCTTATTAGAATCGTCAGGAAATATTACAAAAAATCCAGGAGCGCTCACCAAAAGACAAATAAATGGAGCGAGGTTCTTCGCAACAACTCCAACAACTACTAAAAGCGCACCTGTATTTTGATCAAAAAAGTACAGTACTCCAGCTAATACAACAGCAATCAATGTAAACATAATCCTACTATTTTACTAATTTACTTCACAAAATTTAATCATTACGTATTTTTGTCTTAACTAGAAAAATTGATAAAACAAAAAATATTCCAACAACGAGATCAATAACCCACCATTGCTCTCGTTGTAACTGAATAACAATAATTGGATTAAACAAAATAGCTATAAAACCAAAAACCCAAACCAGCAATGATTTTTTATTGTCCTCATATATTTTGTATGCAAGATAAACACCAACTATACATACAATAAATCGCAATAAAGTAAAATATCCGTAAGGCAATCCGTCAGATAAAGCTACAACAAGAAAAGCTGTGGTTATAATTGTTAAAATGTTTTTATTGTTTGGTTTCATCTAAATTTCTTTGTATTCAAAATACCAATCATCTTTATTCTTTTTAATCTTTGAAAGCATTAACTCAAAAGAATGTCTGCTGTTTATAGCACTACCCATCCCATCGATAATTTCTTCGTCATTTCCAGTTCTTGGATAATATCTATGTGCATATTTCCCGATGTTATTCTCTATAGATTCTTCGTTTTCATAAGTTCCATCTTCGTTTTTGCATTTTTTTAATATTTTAGGTACTTCTTGCAATAATTCCATTGGAACAGGAAGAAAAAATGTAGGAATACTCACACCTTGAAATAAAACATCTAATTTAGGGTGATAATATCTAACATGCAACAACCACATATTATAGACATCCAAAGCTTCTTCTCGATCCATAGTTTTCGAATACTCCCAGAAATTCCCTGTCCTTTTTGGATTGATTTCTATTTGTTCTTCTGTTTTATTTTCAGAACTTAAGTCATTATTCATATCAAATATCTCTTCTATTTCTGACCAATATCCTTCCTAATTTTCTGTAGAATTCTCATCGTGTTGCTCCTGGGAATTCTCTACGGAAATGCCTCTCGTCACGTTCGAGTCAATCTTTTTTACAATATATATTCCAAGAATAGCGCCTATCAATGCGAAGATAGTTCTTCCTGAGAAGTGTAAATATGACCCGTAAATATCGCCCTTGGATAGAGAAATATAACTGGCAATCAGCCACACGGTGAAGTATATTACAAAAAGAGCGACGGCTGTTTTTAACTTATGTTTTGGCGCAATCCTATAACCTGCATAAATGAAAGTAACCGCAATCACAAACGGGTAGAGATAATATTCAATATATCTCCAATCATCATCGTTAAGTTCCACAATCCCAAATACAGTAGCGCCATCATGAGCAAATGCCAAATAGATTAGCCAAT
The DNA here is from genome assembly GCA_051306005.1 of Minisyncoccota bacterium. GTDB lineage: Bacteria > Patescibacteriota > Minisyncoccia > Moranbacterales > UBA1568 > UBA1568. The sequence goes on along the minus strand of JBPPMJ010000006.1, from coordinate 53,272 downwards.
GCAAAGGGAAGGTAGCAAGAATGCCAAAAATTAAAGCCCCAGGAAGTACAGCAATCCAACGTAACCAGCTTTTCGTTTCTTTCATAAAATTATTCTTCTTAAAGCTATCACTTCACAAAATAATCCACGCTCTTTCCGTAAATCTTCGCAAGCCACGAGGTATTAGACCCAAAGAAGATAATAAAAACCTTATCAGCGATGATATCGACAAACCTTTATTCTCCCATCTACGCTTTCAACAAGCACCCTGCAAAGAGTAAGGGTAGATTTGAATGCAACCCCATTCCAAAAAAACCTGACTATCCTAGTCTTTGGTCCCGCTTGCTGCCACTTTTTCTCAGCTTCATCGCAAATCAATGTTCTTTTTTTCTTCACGATATTCATACTTTTTTCACTAAGAAATTAACAGTCTGACCATTTTTTTGTTCACTCAATAAATGTAAGCCTCACTCTTTTTGATCTTATAAAATAAATAGACCATATTACCAATGGTATAGATGCCGTAACAAAGCCTCCCTCCTGCAAACCAAGTAATTCAATGAACAAGTTTAGAAACAAAAAACAAATAAATAGAACGGGAGTTACCCTCTTTTTAGAGAAGAAAGCGACCAATAAGACAATCCAGAGCGCAAAAAATAGTATAACAACAATCTTTAGCAGTAGCGAAGCACCTTCAATCAAAGTAGCGCCTTCAACTACCGTAGCAGCAGATACCAACATACCAATGATTGGTAACACCAACCAACCACCAATTCCTTTCAATCCTTTGTAATCTTCTTCTACAGGTTTTTTTCTTATGCTGAAATATTCAATCACCAACAGCAAGCTCCATGGCACCGATATCAGTAAAAAAGCTGTAGCTCTATCCAAAAGACCATATCCTCCAATTGGAAGAAGACTGACTATAAAAATAGAGGCTATAAAAACAAGAAACAACGTTACTCGCAGAACAAATTTTGCGACGTTTATTGAAATTTTTCTAAACTTTTTTACATTATCATTTTTTACTGAAACATGATTCTCTTCTGTTTTTGTTGCATATGTTAAAAATTCTCCACAATGCTTACACTTAACTGCGCCATCTTGAATTTCTTCCGCGCAAAATGAACATTTTTTCATATGGTTTACTTCACGAAATAATCCACGCTCTTTCCGTAAATCTTGGCGAACCGCTTGACTTCCAAAATATCCAACCGATATTCCCCAGATTCCACGCGGGAAATATAAGATTGTGGGCGCTTGATTTTCTTGGCAACATCAATTTGCCTCAATCCTGCCTCAAGCCGTGCCTTACGCAGTTTCTCAATAAATCGAGCGTATTCTTTTGTTCGTATTGTCTTGTCCATATAGTATCAGCATATATACAGAAAGCAAATATCTAAAGTTTAGATATTGTGGTAAGGTAAAAAACAGCAAACAGCCCCGCCGCTCTGCACCAAAGAGCAGAACAGCCCAGAAAAACTGACTTTTCCTTTTTGAAAGAAAAAATCGGGCGCGCGCAAAATCCGGAATGCAAAGGCAGTTTTTCTGGGAGGTGGCGATCCCGCTTGGGCGGGTCGCAGTGGCGGAGCTGACTTCCTTAGTATGGTTTCATTCAGCCGTTGCGGACAAAATAGGTTCGAGCGGTACGGTATAGACACATTATGGAGCGGGTGAAGGGAATCGAACCCTCGTCTCAACCTTGGGAAGGTCGTGTACTACCATTGTACTACACCCACTGTCTCACTTATACGCGATGGCGCAATCATACTTATATCGTCTCAGACTGATGCTTCTATAATGTTGTCCTTTATCAGCTATACAATCACCCATCATTATTTTAACACAATCATTGTAGCGCAATTTCAATGACTTTTCAAACCACTTATTACCTGATACACTGTGAAAGTACATTATTTTTTCTTCCTTATGCTCAAACTAAAAAAGAAGAAGCGACTTGTCATTGTAATCATACTACTCTTACTCATAGTAGGAGGATGGTTTGCATTTCGTTATGCAAAAACTCATACTAGTGAATTTGCCTCCAATTCTCTCAATCTGTTTCAAAAGGTGTCCGTGCTTCTTCCTATTGATCCTGATACAAAAAAAGAAATTGAGGTTACCAATACGTTAGTGGAGACATTCACACGTCAGGATAATGTGACGCGCACTTTTTTCATTCTCCTGCAGAATAGTGATGAATTGCGTCCAGGAGGAGGCTTTTTAGGACAATACGCCATTATCAAAATCAAGAATGGCGCCGTGGTTTCTACCTTTGTGGAAGATGCTAACCTTCTTGATCAACGTATCACAACGCGTATCACTCCTCCTTATCCATTTCTACGAAAACTTCAGCTCAAGAAATGGGGTTTTCGTGATTCCAATTTTTCTCCAGATTTTCCAACCAACGCTGAAAAAGCGGAATACTTCTATCACTTAGCAGGAGGACGTGAAAAATTTGATGGTATCATCGGCGTTAACTCTTTGACTTTTAATCGTATTTTAGAAATTACCGGTCCCATTCAAATACCAGGTGATACCAATGTTTACACAAGTACCGATGGCGCTCAAAAACTGGAAGACCGAGTAGAGAGAGCTTATCTCGGGGAAGATGTCCCGGCAGAACTGAAACAAAATCGTAAGGCCATTATGAAAAAATTGGCGACGGAGATCGTGGCACGCGCTTTCACAGTATCCAATATTCCTCGTTTGGCGACATTTGCTCAAACCGAAATGCGCAACAAAGATGTCATGATCTACTTCAAAGATCCTTCCTTACAGGCTCTCGTTGAGAGTGTACATTGGGATGGCAGTGTCAATAAGAATGTGGACAGTGATTACCTAATGCTCGTTGATGCGAATATGGGTGCTCTGAAAACTGATTTTTATATCAAACGCACATTGGAATACACAGCGGATTTTACTGGCGAAAAGCCCATTGGAACCGTCGTATATACGTACACCAATACTGCTCCGCGCGGAGACTGGCGCACGAGTGATTATCATACGTATTTGCGCGCTTTTGTCCCACAAGGCTCCAAGTTTCTCGAACGTTCCATGATCAATGCGGTTATTACCAACGAAGATTTCAATAAAACATATTTTGGCGGTTTCGTAGACGTTGAAATTGGACAAAGCGACGTGCGTACAACCCTCAAATACGAATTGCCAGAAACGGTAAAAGCGGATGATTACAAACTTCTGATTCAAAAACAATCCGGTGTCGGCACTATTCCTGTAACCGTCACCCTCAAGACCAAAGAAAAAGAATACGTCTACAATGCCGATCTTCTCAAAGATTTACATTTCTCCATCCAAACCGTTGAAAAATAATTTCTTTTATGGAAGTATCTCTGTATAATATTCGCCATTCTTTGGCTCATATTTTAGCAAGTGCCGTCCTTCAGTATGATGCATCCGCCAAACTTTCTGTCGGTCCCGTTACTGAGACCGGGTTTTATTATGACATCGACTTCTCACCAGAAAAAAATCCAACACCTGACACACTCAAGGATTTGGAAAGGACAATGCGGTCATTGATACGTAAAAACCTCACCTTCACACGTCGAGAAGTGTCTCTAGATGAGGCACGAGAATTGTTTCAACACAATCCTTACAAAATGGCAATTCTCGATGATTTGGAAAAGAGTGCTAAACCTATTAGCCTTTACGCTACTGGTGAATTTATAGACCTCTGTGAAGGCGGTCATATTGACAACACCAACACCTTGGATGATAAGGCTTTTACACTCACACATGTGGCTGGTGCATATTTCCGTGGTAATGAAACAGGCCCGATGCTTACGCGTATCTATGGTTTAGCTTTCGAAACTGCCGAAGAATTGCAAACACATCTTACACAGCAGGCAGAGGCAAAAAAACGGGATCACCGAAAAATCGGTAAAGAGCTCGGGCTTTTTACTCTTTCTTCCCTAGTCGGTGCTGGGCTACCTATGATGCAACCCAAAGGCATGATAGTGCGCAAAGGCATCAGTGATTTTCTCTGGGAATTACATCAACACATTGGCTATTCGCAAGTATGGACACCGCATATCGCCAAAGAAGACCTCTATACTACGTCTGGACATGCAGAAAAATTCGGTGACGAATTGTTTCGTGTTCAGGGGAAAGAAGAGAAATTTATCATGAAACCAATGAACTGTCCCCATCATATGCAGTTGTTTGCGGATAATCAATTCTCCTATCGAGATATGCCGATTCGATATTTTGAACCAGCGACCGTCTATCGTGATGAGAAATCTGGACAGTTGAGCGGGCTTACACGTGTACGCGCCATCACACAGGACGATGGGCATCTTTTTTGTCGCACAACACAAATTGAAGATGAGGTATCAGCTATCGTGCAGGTTATCAAAACATTTTATACTACTTTTGATCTCATGGACCAATACTGGGTATCTCTCTCTGTGCGTGGCCATGATACGACAGGGTTTCTCGGAAGCGATACCCTCTGGCAACAGGCAGAAGATGCTTTGGATCAAGTGGCTCAAAAAAATGCATTACACTATAAGCGTATTGAGGGTGAAGCGGCTTTTTATGGACCAAAACTTGACTTTATGTTTCGTGATGCTATTGGGCGCGAATGGCAACTGGCTACCATCCAATGTGATTTCAATCTTCCGGAACGTTTTGATTTGACATTCATCAATGAACAGGGCGAAAAAGAAAGACCAGTCGTCATTCATCGGGCTATTGCTGGTTCCTTAGAACGTTTTATGGGTATTCTCATAGAACACTACGCCGGCGCCTTTCCGGCATGGCTTGCACCCGTTCAGGCAATTATTCTGCCTATCGGTGAACAACATCGAGCATATGCCAGAGATATACTCACACTTTTACAAAAAAATGCCATCCGTGCAGAAATGAGTGCCGAAGATGAATCTCTGGGCAAACGTATTCGCATCGCCAAAATACATAAGGTTCCGTACCTACTCGTCATCGGAAACAAGGAAGTTGAAACAAAAAGTGTCACACTAGAACAACGGGATGGAGAAACATTTGGCGTACAGACACAAGACAAAGCACTGGATATCATCTTGCAAGCTATTCGTACCAAGCAATAGACTAGTCTCTGATCTTACGAAAAACAGACTCAAAAAGGTCTGTTTTTTGGTTTAATCAATCGTTGGGGAGGTTTGGTTTCATTTTTTCTTTCCGTTGAGTTTTTCAAAAAATTCTTACACTGCCAAATGACGTTTCTTATTTTTCCCAAGATGCAGATTCGTACCATTCCAATGATGATAATAAAGGAATTTAGTAATTTCCGTGGCAAAGAAATAGCCAATAGCCAACAAAGCAATGGTCATAAAGAATGTCTGGTCTGGTTGAATGAAATGAAAAGCTTCGTGTCCAAGTATAAGGAAAGGAGTAAGAAAAGCAGTGCCTAATGCAATAAAAGAAAGGCATAATAATAGCCATGATGGTCTCTGAGCGCGGAAAAAAACCAATCTGGTGCGTAAAGAAAAGATCAAGAACACCTCTGTAATCACACTCAATAAAAACCAGGCTGTCTGCAAAGTTTCCGGTGATACTTTAGCAAAAATACCAAATAACATAAAATCAAATAAAGAACTTACTCCCCCAAACAAAGTCGCCATCAAAATAATAGCGTGTATATTATGCGTTTTCGGTTGAGCAATATCATTATCATCCACGGTATCAGTCGCTATGGCAATCATCGGGAAATCAGACAAAAGATTGAGAAGTAAGATCTGAATGGGCAACAATGGAATGAACGGAAGAAACAAAGATGCCAAGGCAACTGAATAAAAATTACCAAAATTTGAAGTCAATGTAATGCGGAGGTATTTCAATATATTGGCAAAGATAGCCCGTCCTTCTTTGATACCGTCGATAATTGTATCCAAATTCTTTTGTAACAAAACCACATCCGCAGCTTCACGCGCGATATCCGCAGCGCCTTTCACGACAATGCCAACATCAGCAATTTTGAGTGCCGGCGCATCATTGATGCCCTCGCCCAAAAAACCGACAGAACGATGTTCTTGAAGAACCTTGATAATCTCATATTTTTCCCTTGGTGACACACGAGCAAAGACACTTGCTGAAACAATCGTTTGACGTCGCGTCGCTTCAGACATTGAAAAAAGTGTCTTCCCAACGACAACTTCTTTTGTGCTTTGCAACAATCCGACCGCGCAACCAACAGCACCTGCTACTTCCGGACTATCACCGGTCAAGATTTTGACCTGCACATTCAAAGAACGTGCCTTTGCCACTGTTGCCTTAGCGGTATGCTTGATACCATCAACAAAAGAAATAAGACCAATAAATTCTAATTCCTGTTCCTCATATGGACTGTAACGCACATGTCCGGAAAAAGTACGGCAAGCGACGGCCAAGACACGTTCTCCTGCGTTACCCCGCTTTTGTATCCATTCCATAAGGCGATGCTTCGTATAAACAGTCATATTTTTTGAAAGCCTCAAAATATCTTCTGGTGCTCCGCGCACTACCAACTGCTTTTGTGTTGCTGTTTTTAGAAGTACACTATTACGTCTTCTTTCCGGATCAAAAGGAATGGTATTCAAACGTTCCCACTGAGAAACGTTGTGTTGTTCCTCTGATGAAAGTTTTTTTTGTAAAGCAATATCAAAAGCGTCGTGCAATCCTCCGTGGTGACCAGGTGCCTCTAGTGCCGCCGCAAAAGCCAACTGCAAACAAAGATTCGGATGATCAGCATGTACCTGACTCACTGTCAAAACATTCTCCGTCAATGTACCGGTTTTATCTGTGCACAGTATTTCAATACTGCCCAAATCTTCAATAGCCGACAAGCGTTTCACTACCACCTTTTTATGCGCCAAACGCAATGATCCGCGTGACAGTGCCATTGTAACAATAACTGGCAGAGCCTCTGGAACGACAGAAACTGCTAGTGCCAAAGAAAACACAAGCAATTCACCGATACCTACACCATTCCCACGAATGACTATATTGGCAATGAACATGAGCGCGATAGTGAATATAACCAGCTTGACAACAAAACGACTGAATTCCACGATGCCCTTTTCAAATTCTGTTTTGTGATCATTATCCTCCATCAACAAGGCGATGTCTCCCAATGCCGTTTCAGCACCAAGAGCAAACACAACTCCTTCCCCACGACCTGTCATCACAACCGTACCAGCAAAACCGATGTTTTTCGCCTCATAGACTTCTGTCGGCATAACCTCGGGAATGCTATCTGTTTTCGTCACTGCCACTGATTCTCCAGTCATCAAACTTTCATCCACGGTCAATCCTTGCGTTATCAAAAAACGCATATCGGCTGACAAGCGATCTCCGGCCTCCACTATGACAATATCTCCCACCACCACGTTCTGACTTTCTATCATCATTACTTCTCCATTACGACGCACGCGTGTGTGAGTTACCAGATACTGTTTCAATAAACGTAATGATTTTTGTGCATGATACTCCTGATACGTTTCCAAACTAATATTAATAACGACAAAGAGCAAAATAAGCAATGCTTCAAAACGGTCTCCTAGGAAATAAGAAATAGCGGATGCGGTCAAGAGCAAATACAAAAAAGTTGAGCGCAATTTCTTTACCAAAAGACTCCACATAGAAAAACGTGTTTCCTGAAAAGAATGATGGGATTGAGCATGTAGACGCTGACGCGCTTCCGCAGACGACAAACCAACAGAGAAACTCCCTATTTCCGCCAATACTTGCTCCCCATCCTGGGAAGCCATTTTTTTCCATATCATAAATCAGAGTAGTTGTATTTTTCTTTTTGAGTCGGCGTGGAAAATTCTACTCATGAACGAGACGTTTGGCCAAACAAAGCAGTGCCTCAAAACTGTCTCTCGGATCCGTTTTATTATTTTTCACGTATCCACAACACAGGCAACGGTGTTGTAAACGATATCCCGCATCTGATGCTGTCACCGTTACCGGTTCCATGAGTCCCTGGCATTTTGCCATTCGATCCCCTGGAAACACATCAACATGCTTACTATACAAACACCGGGCACAATGATTGGTATAGCCGTTTCCCGTCATTTGAAAACCACAATATCCACATTTGAAGTTCTCTTTGCGCCGTTGAAACAAGATAGCATCTGAATTACGTAACATAGCAATACATCAATGTACTTTCAGTATATCAAAAAACAACACGAAAGACGAGCTACGCTATGTATACAGATAAAGCATTATTTTTTCATCAAGATTTCATTGATAACCTCTTCATCCTGACAGGAGTATTTACGACTAGCTGAGTAAAAACCTTTTTTCGCTCCATGACAACCGCCATTGTCCCGATGCAAGGTCGCCAGGACTGGCATCAAAAAACCGACATCTCGATTCAAGAAATAATTATGGAGTCGGCTCAAGGTAACGGCACGTTCATCAGGTGACATACGCGTAAAGACACTCATATCATCACCCACCTTTCCACTCCAATCAAAATGCACAAAAACGTTGTTGGCTTTTTTGGAAAAATTATCATGCCATAACAACGCCCAACACCAGTCCCCTGGTCTTTTCCACCAACGGGAGAAACACGCATCACGTTCGACAGCCCCGTCATCCTTAAGTCCCACTCCGCCTTCAATAAAATCAAACAAGCGCAAATACGATTCATCTGTAATGTCATTAGTCTGAGCACCAATCAAAATATCCATGCCTCGAAACAATGCGTATTCTCGCATTCCTTGTATCACATCTGGCATGTGCGTTTCCTTCATATTAGCACTGTCTTGATAAAATACTTGTCCAAAAAGAAACACCTGGATGCCCATATCCATAGCTTGTTCAGCGATATATTGCACATATTTCCGGTACTCTTCCCGTTGCAAGGATGGTTTGCAGGTGTGTTCCCCCCAATCATTTTTGGTTCCTGGTCGACACATCGCCTCAAAATCGAAATTACGGTTTTCAGCCGGATAAAAATAATCAGATTTGGTACTAATGGCTTCCGCTAAAAACATGCCATATACCGTATTCGGTTTCGTCACACGTTTTTGTATCTCCCGAGCCAACTCAAAATCTGGTGGCTTGAGCCATGTTTCCAATGCTCTGTGCAGGTAATAACACTGTGAACGGTTTATAAGCGCGATAGAACTATTGACGTCACCGCCATATCCAGACAAGAACCCATCCGCCACACATCCCTGACGTTTCATCTGATTCACCTTGGGTGGCGGTGGTGGTGGCAACACAGTCAAAGCATCCCGTGATTCACTTTGAGGAATATCACTTGGTTCCAAGACAGGCTTCTCTTCTACCCAATCAGTCAATGTAAAATCCCGGGTATTTGCCAGTGTCATATGTTGCTCTACACGCTCCGAAAAAAAGAACGACATCACAAAATATACGGACCCAATAAGCAAACATGTTCCCGATACAAGAAGAAAAAGATGTTTTTTACGTAACGCCCGCGGACGCCACGTCATCCATGTTGGCAACATAAACGTTCCCGCATCATAATTTATAAAGTACCTTTCAGTATACCATTTTTTCTTTAAAACAAAAAATAGTCCCCTCACAAAGCTATCCAATGCGTATCTTTCAGTCAGTGATAATACCACCGTCCCATCAACTAGAAAATATCTACTACTCTTTCAGCCGTTTCTTCTTTCCTCACATCTCTTTGCTTAACCTGGCGCAGAGATAAAAGATAACCTGTTTATATTTTTCAGTATGTAGAACCATGAGCGCGATCGTCCGACAGAATTGAACATCTCTCTCGCTTCGCCTTCGCTACACTGCTGATAGATAAGTGGCATTCCCTGCAAAGGCGGTAAAAAACATCCACATCCGGGTATAGAGAACACACTATTTTTGAGCGGGTAAACGGAATCGAACCGTCATCCTCAGCTTGGAAGGCTGATATAATAACCATTATACGATACCCGCTTCTTTTTCTCCATTAGAGAGTATTTTCTTTTTTTGGTGTCACTCGCAATCCCGTAAACAAATCTTGTTTACGATGCTCCTTTGCAACACCCAAATTGTTCAATAGCATTTCCATGGCATTGCTAAAATCTAGCGACCCGACAATGTAATAAAAACTTTCCTGAATTTTCGGAACATATTTTCGCAATAAAGTCTCATTGATATATCCTCGTTCATCATTGATTGACAGGCAAGGTTCTTTTGACTGGCTCAATATGGAAACCGTTCGACAGCCAGCCAAAGTCAAAGTGCTTAATTCTTCTAGAAAAGAAGCGTCATCAAGCAATCGGTTGGCATATAATAGCGTGCAAGATACTGAATCCTGATCATGTTCCATTTGTTTGAGAATACTGCGTACCGGGGTAATACCAATTCCTCCAACCAAAAAAACGATAGGGTGTTTCTTGATTTCTGGCGTAACGATAAAATTGCCAACTGGATCAGTGACTTTGATCATATCTCCCGGCACCATCTGCCAAAAAATTTTTTTGAAAGTAGTTTCTCCTGAACGCATTGCCAAAAACAACATCGGTTCATAAGGAGCAGAAGATAAAGAGAGGGAACGCGTCAGTCCTTTACTATCTACTGGAAGGTTTGCGGTATTGAAAACCGTTACTGCCACATACTGACCAGCCTGAAACTGATAACCCACTGGCTTCTCAAAAACAAAAAGTATGGTGCCATCCGCAACTATCTGTTTTTCCTTTAAAATAATGGTATGTTGTGCCATAAGTAGTTTTTCTATTATACTCTTTTTCTCCCTGTTGTCAAAAAACATCGTCATCTTTTCTTGCCTCAAGAAAGCCTCAATGCATCACTGTCACTATCACACATCTACACAATATCGCGTAAAATATTTTCATATTCATGTATCTCAGCAATCATCATCAACGCCTGCGCCAATTTTTTGGGATCATGACGAATAAAAGAGCGCATTTGAGCAATTTTATCAGATTTGTCACGCTTTACCAATTGACGGCTCAACAAATCCGTTCTCAATACCCGATACTGACGTTTTTTATTTTCTGCTAATACAAAAGGTACCAATTCACCATTTTCCTTGGCATAACGATGCAACAAGGCACTCGCTGGTTGACGCACATTCCATGTGACAAAGTCTATTCGCTCTCTACCTAAACAAGCATGTATCTCTGCGACATATCGATCCAAAGTAAATCCATCCGTATGTCCACGCTTATTGACCAGGTTGCAATTATAGACCACGGTCGCATTGGAACGACAGAGAGCATCGGCAACGCCAGAAACCAGAAAATTTGGCAAAATACTACAATAATGATTGCCCGGACCAATAATAATGAGGTCTGCCTCAAGAATCTTTTCAATAGCACGAGGATGCGCAATAGCACGAGGATGCAGAAACACTTTTTTGACACCAATGTTCCCTACCGCATCACTGGTATTGATCTCATGTTCACCAGACAAGGTATGTCCATCCTGTAAATGCACTTTTAATTTGGTATCTGTCTTGGTAACGGGGATAACCTCTCCTTTGACATTCAAAATCTTGGCAGCTTCGTGCACTCCATCCGAAAAATCACCCGTAATCTTTTCCAAGGCAGAGAGAAAAAGATTACCGAAACTATGCCCCGTCAATCCACCTTCTGAAAAACGATAATTCATCAACTCACGCAACATCGCTGATGAATCCGAAAGAGCTACAAGACACTGACGTACATCACCTGGTGGCAGGACTCCCAATTCATCACGCAGAACACCCGTTGATCCTCCGTCATCAGCCATGGAAACGATTGCGGAAAGCTCAATAGGATACTGTTTGAGCCCAGAAAGCAACATAAAACTTCCTGTCCCTCCACCAATCGTGACTACTTTTTTCATACAATATTGTCGGGGCACTCGGAATCGAACCGAGACTAAATGGTCCCAAACCACTCGTACTACCACTATACTATGCCCCGTTTTTCAATGGTTATCAGCTACACTCTACAAACAAAGTTGCAATCCCGCAAAAGCGGGATTGCAACCCTATCTTTTGATCTGCCTAAGAAAAATCAGTTTGATGCATGATACACCTGATGACCAATATTCTCTTATTACTATTTTACTGCCTCTTTCAATGTTTTGCCAGCAGTAAACTTAGGAACGCGCATCGCTGGAATCGTAATCTTGGCTTTTGTCTGTGGGTTGATACCTTCTCTGGCAGCACGATCGGATACCTTAAACGTTCCGAAGCCAGTGAGAGTGACCTTGTTTCCACTACTCAGCTCAGCCGTAATCTCATCCACCATACATTCAAGTACTGCTTCAACATCTTTCTTGGAAAGCTCCGTCTTATTCATAAGCGCATGAACAAGCGTGTCTTTATTGATATTTTTCATAATTTCTTTCACCTGCCTTTCTAGTTAAGCATTTCATCAGCTATTCATACTGAAAACAGGAGAATAGCGACAAAAATACCAGTTATTGCCTCCTATTCTTGAGTCTAAGCCTTTTTTTAAAAAAGCGCAATACCTAAGCCATTCCCTGCCATATTCACTCATAAGCCCCTCAAAAAAACTGGGTGTATCAGCCTCAACATGGCATTTCAAAGTTAGCGTGCGTACTCAATAGCTCGTGTCTCACGAAACACATTCACCTTGATTTCTCCAGGATATTTCAATTCTTCCTCTATACGTTTGGCAATATCTCGCGCCAATTTCATCGCCCCAAAATCATCGGTCTTTTCAGGGTTGACAAAAATACGTACTTCGCGCCCTGCTTGAATCGCGTATGATTTTTCTACTTCAGGATAAGAATTGACCAATGTCTCCAACTCTTCCAAACGTTTGATATACTTCTCGGCCGTTTCCTTGCGCGCGCCAGGACGAGCAGCGGAAATAGCATCAGCAGCAGTAACAATGAAAGATTCGATGGTTTGATGAGGATATTCATCGTGATGACACTTCATACCATCAATCACATTTTGCCCAATTCCAAATTTTTCCAAAATACGCATACCGATCTTGACATGTGTTCCCTCGATTTCATGGTCAACCGCCTTGCCGATATCATGAAGCAGTCCAGCCTTCTTGGCACAAGCAACATCAGCACCCAACTCAGCTGCCAAAGCCCCAGCCAGATATGACACCTCCAATGAATGCAAGAGAACATTTTGCTTGTAACTATACCGAAAACGAAGCCGTCCCAAAATATACAAGAGTTTCGGATGCAGACCAGCAATACCAGCATCATACGCAGCCGTCTCACCAGCTTCTTTGATTTTTATGTCAATTTCTTTTTTCCCTTCTTCCACAGCCTCTTCAATACGAGCTGGATGAATACGTCCATCAGCAATTAATTTTTCCAAAGCAATGCGAGCAATTTCACGACGCACTGGATCAAAACCAGAAATAATCACCGTTTCTGGTGTATCATCCACAATAAACTCCACACCGGTTTCTTTTTCTAGAGCACGAATGTTCCGTCCTTCTTTTCCAATAATTTTTCCTTTTACTTCATCAGAAGGAATGGGAACGGTGGTTGTCGTAAACTCAGAGACATGGGAACGGGAATATTTCTGAATCACCGTCGCCATAATATTCAAAGAGCGTTTTTCTAGTTCATCATGTGCCTCTTTCTCCAGCTTGGACATACGTTTCACAAGAGCATCCTTACTCTCTTCTTCTACCAACGCAAAAATCTTTTTTTCCGCTTCTTCTCTGGAAAGTTGCGAAAGCGATTCCAGGCGTGTCAATTCTTGTTGACGCACTGCTTCTGTTTCCCGATGAATTTCCCTGATTTCTTCCGCCTTTTGAAGCAAACGTCGTTTCTCGGCGTCTACTTCCTGTGCCAAGGCTTCAGTTTGTTCGACACGCTTCTCGACACGCTGTTCCTGTAACAGAATCTTTTCTTCTCGTGCCTTCTCGCTTTTTTTAGCTTCTTCCAAAATTTCAACAGCCTTGTTTTTTGCTTCAATGGTAATTTCCTTGACAGTCACTTCGGCTTTTTCCAAAAGTTTTGCTGCTTGTCCTTCTGCAGTCGACAATTGACGTTTAGCAATATTTTGCCGTAACCAATACCCTCCCACTGCTCCGCCAACAAGACAAACACCCGCCAACAGAAAATATAATACGCTGATTGACATACGAGTACACTGCACGCAACTGATAGTCAAATCACAAAAAAAGCGACACTGCCAAACAACAAAATTATTACGCCTTGTAACACATCTGGCAAGAAAACGCTTTGGAATATACGATTTGTCATAATTTCAATAATTCGCCATGGCTTCAACTATCAGACTGGAGCAATAATTCAACAATTAATCCTATTGCCAGGATACAGAAAAAGAAACCTGTTGTCAAAAGCAAAATAATGATATACTCATATTATACTGAATTGTTAATCAATATACACGATAATGTACAAACCTTTAATTCTTGTTGTTCTCGATGGATGGGGTATAAGCAACAACGTACAGGGCAATCCTGTTCGCGAGGCCGTTCTCCCCACTTTTGACAAGCTAAATCGTTTTTATCCAATGACCGCTCTTCAGGCATCAGGTATTTCTGTCGGCCTCCCTTGGAATACGGCCGGCAACAGTGAAGTCGGTCATATGACAATGGGTGCCGGACGTGTCGTCTATCAGAATATGCCCCGCATTTCACTTGCAATCCGAGATAATAGTTTTTTTCTCAATCCAGTTTTGATAGAAACAATACAAACCGTAAAAACGAGAGGAGGAAAACTCCACCTTATGGGTCTCGTCAGTTCCGGGTCAGTTCATTCTCATAAAGACCACATACTAGCTTTATTACGTCTTGCTAAAAATGAGGGCTTAGAAGATGTCTATCTACATGCTTTTATGGACGGGCGGGACTCGGCACCAACGGATGGCATCCACCAAATAAAAGACTTATTGCGAGAAATGGCTATTATTGGAATTGGAAAAATTGCCAGCTTATCAGGGCGTAATTTTTCCATGGATCGCAACAATAATTGGGATCGCATTGAAAAAAGTTATCGTATGTTGACAGAAGGAGTCGGCAATACTGCAGAAGATCCGTTGTTAGTCTTGGAGCAATCTTATGCAAGCGGAGTAACAGATGAATATATCGAACCAACTGTCCTGTTGGAGAATGACTCGCCGGTCGCACTCATCAAAAATCAGGATTCTGTTATTTTCTTCAATTTCCGCGAAGATCGGGCCAGAGAAATGACCAAAGCCTTTGTCATACCAAATTTTGATGGCTTCGTGAGAATCCCTTTAAATATCTATTTTACAACATTCACCGAATATGAAGCCAACCTCCCTGTTCATGTCGCCTTTCCTCCCAGTGATATTAACAATAGTTTGGGCGAAGTCCTCAGCAAGGCCAACAAAAAACAGCTACGCATCACAGAAACAGAAAAATACGCTCATGTCACTTATTTTTTCAATGGAGGCAAAGAAAAGCCATTTCCAGGAGAAGATCGTATCCTCATTCCATCACCAACCACCTCGCATTTTGATGAAGTGCCTGAGATGAGTTCACCTCAGATTACAGACTCATTGATTGCCAGCCTTGAAACAAATGAATATGACTTCATTCTTGTGAACTATGCCAATCCAGATATGGTAGCACATACTGGCAATGAGCCCGCCTCTATAAAGGCCGTAGAGGCAACGGATAAAAGCCTTTCTATTTTAATTCCAGCAGTACTCAAAGTAGGCGGGGCACTGATCATTACCTCAGATCATGGCAATGCCGAAGAACTCAAAAAAACGGAAACTGGAGAAATTGATACGGAACATTCTGCTAACCCTGTCCCTCTCTGGTATATTACACCAACCAATCATCATGAAAAAACTCCAGCCAAAATGACCCAAGAACAAAACGAGGTGAATGGGCTTCTGTCAGATGTCGCACCAACTATTTTAGATATCTTAAATATTCCAAAGCCACCCGAAATGAATGGTACTAGTCTCATCTCAACACTCTCCAACTGAAATCATAGACTCATTCATCTCTTACAAAAAGAAACGGCGGGTATACAAACCCAACCGTTTCTTTTTTGCTTCATCATTGCCTTACGCGATTACCTTGTCGATAATACCATACTTTTTTGCTTCCTCTGCCGACATAAAATAATCTCGCTCAGTATCTTTTTCAATTTTTGCCAATTTTTGCCCCGTATGTTGCGCCAAAATACGATTCAAACGATCACGTGTCTTGAGAATATGGCGCGCATGAATATCAATATCTGTTGCTTGTCCTTGAGCACCCCCCAATACTTGATGAATCATCACTTCACTGTTGGGTAAGGCCATACGTTTGCCACGCGCTCCAGCGCTCAATAGAAGTGCTGCAGCTGAGGCTGCCATACCAATACAGATAGTTTGCACGACTGGCTTGACATATTGCATTGTATCGTAAATAGCGAGCGCTGCTGTCACAGAGCCACCAGGGGAGTTGATATACATCTTTATGTCATCTTTGGCATTCTGTGATTCCAGAAAAAGAAGTTGTGCAATCACTGCATTGGCGACACCATCATCAATCGGTGAGCCAATAAAAATAATTCGATCCTTCAATAGACGAGAGTAAATATCGTATGCCCGCTCCCCAAAACTAGTTTTTTCGACAACCATTGGAACAAGATATTGATTGTGTATCATATTTTTGAATAAATGATAAAAAAATAAATCATTTCATAAACTCTTGAGATATTTTACAGTGTTTCCAGCCATGTCAATACTTTTTCATTCAAGAGATGTTCCCGTACCGCTCCATAGAGACGCTCCATATTAATTTTTTTCTCAGCCTCCTTTACGTCTTTGTACTGCATCAGTGTTTTGTTCATTTCCGCTTCAATAGACACGCTCTCCACATCCATTTCTTCCTCCCGAGCCAATAAGTCAAGAATCATATTGGCGGAGAGGCGCTTTTCAGCTTGTGGTTGCCATTCTGCGCGCATTTCATCCGGTGTTTTTTTCGCTTGTTCCAAGTACTGTGTCATATCAAGTCCCATGGATTTGATACGCATTTCAAATTCATGCACCATACGTTTGGTTTCCTCTTCAATCAAAATATGCGGATGCTCTACGGACGCATGTTCTACCAAAGTATCTAACAGGTGAGAACGGTGTGCTTCTTTGAGTTTCAGTTTCTTTTCTTCCAATAATCCATTGCGCATAGTTTCTTTGAGTTTTTCCAGAGACTCAAACTTACCCAAACCGCTTGCAAAAACATCATCTATGAGAGGAACTTCACGCTTCTGCACTAATGTTACTTTTACTTGAAAAGTGGCTGGTTTCCCTGCTAAATGCTCCACATGATAGGTGGCCGGAAACGTCAATGTGAAAGTTTTTTCCTCTTCTGCTTGCATGCCAAACAACTGTTCTTCAAATCCGGGAATAAATGCACCCTTTCCCAAAACAAGCGGGTGTTGTTTACTCGTTCCGTTTTCGATGGGAACATCATTTTGTAACACGACAAAATCCACTATCACGTTATCTCCTAAGCGTGCTTCACGATTAACGGTTACCAACTTCGCGCGCATCTCCGCCAAGCGTTCCAACTCTGTCATAATTTCTTGCTCGTCAATCGTTGCATCTTGCTTGGCATATTCTGCATTTATTTTTTGTACCGCTGGTTTCCAAGGCTTGAGAGTCACTACCGGCAACACTGCTGTTACCACCTGATACGAAAACGGTTCGTGTTCGGTCACTGTACCCAGTTCTACCACTGGTTTACCGATAGCTTCGATTTTTTCTTGTGCCAATGCTTTCGGATAAGAGTGTTGCACAATATGTTCGGCCACTTCCGCAAGTATCATTGGTTTACCGAGGCGCTTTTCTACTACATCATGGGGTACTTTGCCTGCACGAAATCCAGGGATTTTTATACCCCGTGCCAAATGCTCGACCGCGTGCTCAATCTCCTGTTGCCATTCTTCCCAAGGTACATTAATGTGTATTTCCACCTGTGAGGCTGGTAATTTTTTCACCGTAACATTCATAGCGTTATATGTATTATTTGCCAAATTTTTCCGCGTATAACTTCAACCCTTTCTTGATAGCCACGAGAGCCGCCGCTTTTTTCTTAAAACCTTTAACGATAACTACTTTATTATCTATCACCTTGTATGTTTCAAAAAAATGCTTCATTTCCTTCAAAACATGTTTATTCACATCGTCCAAATCCAAAACATCATCAAAACGTGGATCGCTTTTGGGCACAGCAATAATCTTGTCATCACCCTCACCACAATCAACCATATTCATGATACCGATTGGGCGTGCTTCCACCAAAATACCAGGAGCCAAGGGGTACGTTGTCAGTAATACCACATCCAATGCATCTCCATCATCCCAATAGCTTTGAGGCACAAAACCATAGTCAAAGGGATAATCTTGAGACGTTTTCATAGCTCGGTCAAGTTTTATCAAACCGGTTTCTTTATCAATTTCATACTTGTTTTTTGAACCTTTAGGACACTCAATAATGACATTGATACTATGTGGGACATCTTTGCCAGCTGAAATTTCATGCCATAAATTCATATGTTTTTTTCTTACAATATTTATTGAAAGTGATGATATAAAACTACTCTACTTGTTTTATATCATCAGAAATAACATCAGTATGCTCATCCCCCACGACATCATTCTCAGGCGCAATATCTTCCATCACAGATTCACCACTCGTTACATCAATCTTATACCCCGTCAACTTGGCCGCCAAACGTACGTTCTGTCCGCGCTTTCCGATGGCCAGTGACAGTTGATCAGATGGTACGGTAACCACTGCTCGTTTTTCCGCATCAACGATTTCAACGCTCAAAACCTTGGCAGGAGACAACGCAGCACTGATAAATTTCTTGGAATCATCTTTCCATTCAATAATATCAATTTTCTCACCGCCCAACTCATCAATGATAGTCTGCACGCGCGTTCCCTTTTGCCCGACACATGAGCCAATGGGATCCACTCCCTCTTCAGCGGAAAAAACTGCGATTTTGGTACGTGATCCTGCTTCACGAGCAATAGCTTTGATTTCCACAGTACCAGTAAAAATCTCTGGTACCTCCAACTCAAACAAATGGCGTACCATTTCTGGATGCACACGCGAAAGAAGTAATCCCGGACCCTTGGTATCTGAGTCCACGCGAACCAAATACACTTTCAAGTGTTGCCCGGCACGATAGTTTTCTCCTTCCACTTGTTCTGAAGGGAAAAGAATGCCGACAGATTTTCCGAGATCAACAAAGACATTGCGTCCTTCGACGCGTTGCACAATACCACTCACAATCTGTCCCTCTTTTTCTTTATATTCCTCAAACATCGTTTCACGTTCCGCTTCACGAATACGCTGAATAATCACCTGCTTGGCCGTCTGTGCTGCTACACGTCCAAATTCATCGTGTGCCTCCAATGGTAACTCAATCATTTCACCCAATGTAATGTTCTTGTTGATTTTCTTGGCCTCTATCAGAGGCATATCCCGTTCCGGATTAAACCGAGTCAAACGATCTTCATTCATTACTCCTATTCCAGGCTCATCTTTTTCCACTATCGCGGTCTCTGTCTCATCTGCACGATCTTCTATAAATTCACGCATTGACTCATCCACCACTTCTTTCACTAAAAAAAATGTTGCATCTTTGGTCACTTCATCAAATTTCGCTCGAATAACCTGACCTTTTTTCCCATAATCCTTCTTGTAGGCGGCAGCAAGAGCCGCTTCGACCACTTCCAGCACTCGTTCCTTAGAGATACCCTTTTCTTCCGCTATCTGCATAACAGCACTGCCAAATTCACCCAAACGACCGGACAAACTACCGTCTTGACTTACTTCTTCAGTCACCACCTTTTTCTTTGCCATAATACTACATGTTATGTATACAATTTATTCGTTTCCGCCATCGTGTCAAATGTTGTACTCTATACTTCATTCTCTCAATAAAAAAGGTCCGCTTTCCGCGAACCATAACTATCATTACTCCTTTACAGTATAGCGGATACATTGTCTTTTGTCAATGTTGCTAGAAACACAAAAAATAGACTTCTTATTTTTTTTCAGAATATCTTTTGACATCGTGCGTTTGCACATTAGTTGTTTTTTTGCTATACTTGTAATCATATGGATACGATTTATTTTCAAGAAATTGAAGTGATTCTCATGGAATCAAACCTTTCAGAAACTGATCAGGCCCTGTGGCAAGACCAGTTGGCGTTTGCAGATGAAAAAATTCAAAGAATATTTGTTAGTATTTTCAAAAACAACGGTGAGATGTTACGTTTTTGTACGGCTGATTTACGTGCGCGTATCACGGCCGGTACTGATACCGCACAACTGACTGATGTCGTCGAGAAAGAGCGTGAATACGTACGTGATTTTCTCGCACAGATTTAATCCTCTTGCAAACATGATGAGGTATGTTTCACCCAGAAGCTTTTCCAATTGCTACAACGCGGGCTGAAAAAGCAAAAGAAGAGGATTCTAATATTGCATCACCATTCTCCCGTGAATATATTGAAGCAGAGTCTTTGGTACCGACTCAACCCGAAATAACACCCTCACTTACGCCTTCTACAAATCCTGAGATATTATCCTCGGAAGAAAAAGATCGCTTGGATGAGGTTGTTGACAAAGCCATGGAGCTTCGCGCAGAACAACACGCTCGAGAAAATGAACGAGATTTTGATACATTTCTGGTTGCGGAACGTCAAATGATTCACATGTTTGAAGAAGAACTAGCGGCACACACACGACATCAGACAACCGGTAATTCGGAAATATCTCCCATAACACCACGGGCCGTCTCCTCTGCGTCCGAACGATCCAACAGTGATGCGCTCGGCAATCTTCTCGAAAAAATGCGTCATATTCCTGGTGGTAAAGCCTTATTGGGGGCCATGACACTTGTCATTGGTTTGTCTGCTCTACCACAAAGAGCTGAAGCACAAAGTAGAAATGATGATTTGTTAGAAAAAATATGGAGAAATGCTGAAAGAACTACAGAAAATGCAGTACAAAGAGAGACCAATAGGGCCGTCACAGGCACTATCAATGAAGTATTCAGAGGTACTCAAAGATCCCGAGAGAACGAACGCTTTGAACAACAATACCTCTCACAAATTAATCGTGAAATTGCTTCTTTCAAAAACGCTTTTGACAATGTTTCTTTTCGTAAATTTCCTAGCTCGGATGATCGCGATAGAGCCTTACTTCAAATTGCCAGTCAAACACTGCATAACCTGGAAAGATATGACAATGATTTTATTGTGCGTACCAATGCTAATCTTGACAACCTCAGCCTCTTTTCACAAAAAATACTCAAAAATTTCATGACAGATGTCAAAACTGGAGTTTATCATGACAAACAATGGGTGGACAACCCTTTGCAAAACCTGCCAAACAGAACAGCAGAACCACAATCTCGATCCCTATTCTCTCGGTAATGAGAAACCTGATATCAAGATGTGGCTTTGAATAGCCTTATTATCGAGTCATTACCTCAGTATGTGCTATTGACTTTTTTTCATTTTAGGTATATAATATAAAGTTACAGTATCTAGGTGATACCTAAACTGCAACATCGATGGGTTCGCTCATCATAGGTATCTTAACAATTGTTTTGAAGGAGAGAAGTGATGTTTCATTTTAACTACCTTGTGTTTCGCATTGGAATGGGCAACATCATTTTTGTACTTATTGTACTAGGCATAATCGCCCTGCTACAATCAGTATTTCTTAGTCTGGCTATTATAGGGTTAGCAATGACTCTCTACGGCTATGGACTAACGACAATACCATCTAATCCCCCCTCAGTGGGTCTTGTCACTATTTCTGGTACACGTATCAAACACGTGTTACCTGAAGGACTCCATATCCTTGCACCTTATTTCCCACTGTTTATTGATGTTATTGTAATGGAAATGGTGAGCGTAAATCAAGATTGTTCCGACATTAAATTTTGGTGCAAACTTGATGAAACAGAAAACACCCAAAAATCCAATACTAAGACTTCTTTTCGCGGAGGCCTCCCTGTCAGTCTGACAAGTTCCGTCACATGGAGACCAGATCCCACACGCTTGGATGCCTTCATGGACAACGGAAACAGAGGTGGTGTTGAAAGCATTCTTGATGACATGTTTCGACAAGTACTTCGTATCGAAGGAGCAAAACTCACTTTTGAGGCATTGGTGAGTAGCAACGAAACACTGGTGGAAATCGTTTTTTCGCGACTCGTCAAAGAAGACTTCCACATGTTAAGTGAAGAGGATAAACACATTTTTAAAAAAGAAATGAAGGCTAATGGAAAACAGGATATTGAAGGCCTCGGTATCACGATATTCAAGGTGAATATTGGAGAACCTGCTTTAAGTCCTGATGATCAAGAGACTGTTCAGGAACAGGTAAAAGAACAGTATCAAAGAAGGGCTGGGCTATACGAAGTAGACACGGAAATAGCACAGGCCAGGCAGTTATATCAAGCTTATCAGGAGACGGACGAACCTCAGACACTTCATGATTGCATCTTAGAAATCCGCCGTCGGAAATCGATGCGAGAAGGAAGGGGGAACGTTTACGAAATTCCAGGAATTGAAGCGATTGGCGCAACGCTAGGATCCATTCTATCGGGGAATAAAGTTGTTGCTCAAGATCCTGATAATGATCCACCGCCTCAAACTCCGCAATCAATGCGCAGGCGCGCAAAAAAACCACGCGAGGAATGATTCATGGCTACTACACCAGTAAGACTCGAAAAATTTATTCCTCTGCTCAAAAAGTGGGGGCCCCTGTTCATTGTAATCGGTATAATTGGAATAGTGTCCGCCAATCTCATCACGAAAGTAGTCCCATCATGGCCCATCAAAGGGAGCGGAAACTGGGTAACCGTAAAACGTAGCACTTGTTCACCGACGTGGAACAATGATCGTGGATGGTGCCCTATTGTTAAAGTGAACAAGGGTACCTATCGGGTCATTCCACGCTACAAAACGTGGGAACTCTTTCAAAGTGACAACACATTTGTGTTGATGCCTCCTCATGGAATAAATATCTATGCCAACTGGAAGCAACATGAGGAGTTTATTGAAGAATTTCATCAGAGTGGGCAAAAACAAGGAAGTAATAACTACGGGGCCCTTCTGGTGCGCATTGGTGATGCTGATCTCATTGAAGCACTTACTTCATCAAGATCACCCAGAATATTCAGTGTCACAGAAGATGGCACTGAAATTGCCGTAACAGTGAATTTGGTGGCTCTGGAAATGCCCTACAAATTCAACCGGGGACTCATTCCTGTAGAATTACAACGGCAAGAATAAAAAGACGTTGGACAACATTGGACAGTCAAGCATAATCGCCTGACTGTCCATTTTTTTATCTCAGAAATTTTTATACAAAAAATGTAGCAATTTGCGTCACAATAACCAAAGAAGCCAATGCGACTGCGATACCAATGACGGAATACAAAACTATTTTTTTACCTGTTTCAATACGGCTATCATCTCCAGCGGAGGTGAGATATATGATACCGCCCACTACCATCATAATAATTGCTAGAACTCCAACCACAGACAGGAGGAATTGTAAGACACTCATAGCAATTTCTGATAAAGTTCGCGCGCCACCGACTGCACTCCCATCCACTTCACCCCAACCTAGGACCATACCAATTTCTTTCAAAAACGAAGGGGCCGCAAGTCCCAGAGCAAGACCAATCATTGAGGCGGTGATGGCGCTTTTGGCTGTCTCCATACGCTTGTCATTTCCGGCGGAAGTAATATACAACACTGCTCCAATCACGATAAATACAAGAGAAAGTACGACAATAATCGCCTGAATAGTACCGAGGACACTACCGAGAACCCCTTCGACAGTATCATACTGCAAAGGGTTAGCAAAATTAATGGCAGTGTTTGATGATGGAGGCGTGACTGATCCATTACCACTTGGCGTGACTGATCCATTATTATTGCCCAATCCCCCCGGCAAGCCTGGCACATTACTATTATTACCTCCCAGGGGACCACCTGGCAGAGCATCTGTGCCAGGACCCAGTGCAAAGGCAGGCATACTCTGAAATACACTCAATACAAAAAAGAATAAAAATACTTTTGATGCATATGACAAAAATCGCATAACAAAAACATTAAAAATTAGTACCACCAGATAGCCATGTATTGATAGCAGAAATAATAATCCAACCAGAAAGCGCCACGATGATGCCAATAATGGCGTAGCGCATATTATCTTTGGCAGTTTCAGCACGTTTCTCATCTCCAACCGCCGTCAAATATTGAAGTCCAGAAATAATAAAGGCGATAATAGCGATAAAACCGATTATAGCCAAGAGCCAGTTCATCAGACTCATTAATAACTCTGCAACGGGCGTCTCTGCTAAACCAGTATCAGACGGGAAACAGACACCCGCTTTCTTATTAACACAATCAGCGGTGCTATCAGTACCCGTAGCACTCAAAACCATTGGTGCCTGTACGGAAAATAACATACCGCTAATAACCAACACTATACTCAAAAAAAAAGTGCGTATCATATTTATATTTTTACCATACTCCCTCCTTATATCATACTCTTTTTTATCAAAAACAACAATCACATACCAGAAACATACAATCAGAAAGCACGTAAAAACCGCCTCTTATTCTCAAGAAAGGCGGTTTCAACGTAAACCATCGATGGTACACAGACTCTAGAAGTCAGTGGTACCAGCAGTTAACCAGCCTTCTACTGCATTGATGACGACGAAGCCAATCAACGCAACAATAATCCCGATAATAGAATACATCATGGCGTTTTTGGCTTGTTCAACGCGATCCTCACTTCCCGCAGCCGTGAGATACAGAATACCTGAAATCACGAATCCGATAATCCCGATGAAACCAAGGATAGCTAAAAGCCAATCCATCGTACGCGCGATAATATTGTAAATACTGTCTGCTGGCAATCCGGCTGATCCTGCATTTTGCTGACCGGCAGACCACTGGGCATTTGCCATGGCTGGAGCCAACGTCAAAGTCATCGCAAAAATACCATAGAACATTTGTTTGATTTGTTTCATACTTCTCACCTCCTTTCTGTTTGTATTTTTATACCCTGTCTTTTTGCTCTCCACTCTTTTCAAAGAAAAAACATCGTCAGTTGATTCACGATAACCCAAGCGCCTAAAGCAATCAACATACCGACAACCGATGCCAGACTGGCGCGCTTGGCAAGAGAAACGCGCCTTTCATCTCCTACGGAAAAAAAATAAAATACTCCAGAAATACCTAAACTAATTATACCAAGAACACCCACAATAGACAAGAGAAATGTCAACACGTTAGTGAATATGTATACCAATCTGGGTGCACTGGTAATGACACCTTCCGCACCAAATGCCTGAGGGATAAAAAATAATCGCCACATAAACTTACCGATTAGTCGTTGAAACAGTATCACACGAAAAACCAAAAGCGCCATTCTGACGCAACCCATACAATGGAGATGTTTCCTGGGTCTCTTCAATCGCCATGATGCGTAGTGTCGTATTGACGATAAGCCACGCACCCAACATGATAGCAAATCCAACTAACGCTGCCTTCATTCCACCCTTGGCGGTTTTCATCATGCCATCATCTCCCGTCGAAACAATATAGAGAATCGCCATGGCAACAATAACCGTAATAGCCACAATTGTCATAATACGCAACAGATAGGCGACGATCCTATTTCCTTCAACTGCAATATGACACACTGTACAGGGTTGTTGCTCTTCGGCGGTGCCAATAGTACGACCACATGGTACCAATCCTGCGGACTGCACAGGTGTCGACATTACCATCATAAAAAACGACGAGACGACAAAACCCAAAAAAACAGTGCGAGAAAAATAGACGAACATAGTATTGATACAAAACTACTCAATATGCACTTAGTATAGCAGGTGATTTACGAAACGAATAGAGAGGGTCTTCTCCCTCGTAAAGATGAGTATAAAAAAACTGCCTCATGCACAATGAGACAGTTTTTAGATATCATTTCTACCACAAAAACAGAGCGAGAAAATCATTTCTTTCTTCCTTGACGAGCACGTTCCGCTTCTGTCAATTGCTGTTTACGCAAACGAACATTCGCTGGCGTCACTTCCAAATATTCATCTTCCAAAATAATTTCCAGTCCACGTTCAATAGAAAGCTCCAATGGTGGTACCAAATGAATCGCCTCGTCTGCGCCAGATGAGCGCATATTGCTCATCGCTTTACCTTTGATGGGATTGACTGCCATATCTGTCCCTTTGGTCACATTGCCGACCACCATACCCTCATAAACTTCCGTGGAAGGAGAGATGTACAACACACCCCGTTCCTGCAAATTATTCAACGAAAATGCTAGTGCTTTCCCCGTTGCCATTGATACCATCGACCCCACATCGCGTTTCTTGATTTCCCCCACATACGGACGAAAACCAATGACTCGTGTATAGAGTGTGCCTTCACCACGCGTATCTACCACAAACTCCCCACGATATCCGAGCAAACCCCGTGTTGGTACCTCAAAAATCAATCGAGAGTACCCACCAGATCCTTCTTTCATTTCTGTCATGATGCCCTTGCGTTTTCCTATTTTTTCAATCACTGTGCCCGTCACTGCCATCGGACATTCAATCGTTACTTCTTCAAATGGCTCAGACTTAATACCATCGACGTCTTTGATAATAACTTGGGGTTGAGACACCTGAACCTCATAGCCTTCACGGCGCATATTTTCCAAAAGAATGGCAATATGCAATTCGCCACGCCCATAGACACGATAATGATCGTCTGAAAAATCAATTTTCAAACCTACATTGATTTCCAATTCTTTTTGTAAACGCTCTCGCAATTGCTTGTTGGTCACAAACTTACCTTCGCGTCCGGCAAATGGTGAATCATTCACCAAAAAATTCAAGGCGATGGTCGGTTCATCAATAGCAATCACTGGCAAAAGTGCTTGTTCTGGCGTCGCGCAAATCGTGTCACCGATTTCAATATTCGTCAATCCAGCAATCATGACAATATCTCCCGCTTCCACAATGGGCACTTCCACGCGTTCCAAACCACGGAAAGTGAACAATTTCACAATACGTCCAGACTCAGCTTTACCCGTATGGTTTCGTATCAAGACCATATCATTCACTTTGAGTGAGCCGGCGTACATACGAGCCACAGCCAAACGTCCGACAAAATTATCATACCCAAGATTGAATGGCTGTGCTAACAATGCCTCTTCAACATCCTGAGAGGCAGGTGGAACTTTTACCAAAATCATATCAAGAAGCGGTGCAAGGTCTGTTCCCTCTTCTTCAAGCGTCAACTTGGCCATGCCTTCGCGCGCGATGGCATAAATCACTGCGAAATCCAGTTGCTCATCATTGGCCCCCAAATCCAAAAATAGTTCATACACCATTTCTTTTACCTCTTCTGGACGGGCAGCTGGTTTATCTATTTTGTTGATAACAACAATCGGCTTCAGGCCCAATTCCAAAGATTTTTTCAACACAAAACGTGTTTGTGGCATCGGCCCTTCCTGTGCATCCACTACCAAGACCACGCTATCAATAGAACGCAAAACACGTTCTACTTCCGAACCAAAATCAGCATGGCCGGGCGTATCTACAATATTAATCTTCGTTTCTTTCCAAAAAAGAGCTGCATTCTTTGCGTAAATCGTAATCCCACGCTCCTGTTCCAATGCATTGGAATCCATCGAGGTTCCCCCTGCCATCACCATACCCGTCTGACGCATCAGTGCATCAGTTAAAGTGGTCTTGCCATGATCCACGTGTGCAATAATAGCGATATTTCTTATTTCCATAATGATATAGTTCGCCTCCATTTAAAAAAGGCGTCACAACGCCTTCCGAATACTTTTGAAGTATACTGTCATTCCTGTGCGTTGTCAATTTTACAGAGGCTGAACCACTGTCATGTATCTCATTGAAAAATATGATTTGTTATTGTAAAACATTGATGCGCTGTTCAGCTATCATCAAAGCATCATAAGAAGTTTTGATACCTATATTCACTGCATCAATCATTTCAGCTAAAATAGCTTCCACTGCTTCTGGGTTGCCCTGATACCAGTTTTTGGCAATCAAATTTCCCAGTGCAAAAGGTGCCAACAGTAAATCATTTTTTTGTTCTTCAATTAAATCTCTTCGTGCCGCTGGCTTTTTGGTTAATTCCAAATAACGCTTCGCCGGATCAAGAGTCAGGGGGAAAAGCGCCGTATTGCCCGTCAAGCCATTTTGCAACATCACCTGCTTCTCCGAATGTGGCAATGTCAAATAACCGAGCAATTGCCATGCCTCATGTACACGAAGCATATTTTTTTTGACTGGGTCTTGTAAAACAGCTTTAGCTGGTGTCTGTTGTGTCTCATTTTGAGGGAGATCTTTATTTTTTGCAACAACAAAACCCCAATAATTGGCTGTATTCACTGGTGCGGTATCCAAAAATTGCGGGAGAGGCGCAACGGCAAAATTAAGCTTGGCATTCTTTTGTTTCAGGGTCGCTGCGTGCCAAGAATAATTGATCATCATACCAACCGTCCCTTCATAAAAAGCATCAATTGAGTAGTGAAGTCGTGGGTTCCACGCATAAGAGCTTGATCCACTATATGCAAATTGCGTATAGAAATCCAAGGCGCGTTGACTGTTTTGATCCAACAATTGAAACCTTCCGGTCTGAGATTTACTGATACCAGCATTCATTTGCAACATAAGAACTGTCAAAACATCCGTAGAACGGTTGATGTTGTAAGCGGTCCCTAGAGCTATACCCGATTGCGTTATATTGCCAAAATTATCAATTTTCGTTAATTGCCTAGCCGTTTCAATCAAGTCCGTCCAGGTCTTCGGTGGACCAGCAATTCCAGCAGCGTTGAAAAGATCTTTATTGTAGTACAGCCCCAATGAATCCACCGAAAGAGGCAGTCCATACACCTGTCCTTGATTGATGAAGTCTGTGCCTGCTACATCGACAAACGTATCGTGAAATTGTTTCTCAGTGATTAGTGTTGTCGGTGCTGGGACGATTTTGTCTTCAAAAGGCGCGCGCCAAGAATTGCGTATCATAAAAATATCTGGGCCAGTTCCTGATGCCAAAGCATTCAAGAGATCCTCTTTGTACGTTTCCAACGGCAATTTCCGATACTGTATTTTGCCAACATACGGATTGAGTTTCTGATATTCACTAAAAATTTGCGTGTAGGCATCGCTATCATCAAATACTCCCCATACCTCCAAATCCACTTGGTAGGTCTCGGGAGTACGAGATTTGAAACCGCATCCGGATAACAAAAAAATACTGATTAATGTCAGTAAGACAACACCGTATTGCTTCTTGGAACGGGACAGCATGAATTAAAACATGAAACGAAATTATTTATTTTTGCACCAAAAACGCATAATGAAAACCCCCAACTTGCAGTTCTTTGGCGACGGACAAATGCGCTGATTCAACGAGTTGACGCAAATCATTCGGACTGACACGCAGACTCACATCTGGACCTACTAGAGATTCTTGCGGATTCCATTCCATCAATACAGCTTGTCCGCCGGGCTTAAGAATACGGGTCATCTCCTGAATAATCACCTGCTTATCTTTGTTTTGAAACAAAATATCTTTGGTCACGACCCAATCCATACTTTGCGAATCTAAACCGGACCCACCCTGACGTTCCAAATTGGCGCGCTTGATGATAATGTTGGAAAGGTTGAGAATTTTGGCTCGACTCCGCACCGATTCCAAGGCAGACGGCAAAATATCTAACGCGTATACCCTGCCTCCAGATCCCACACGCTGAGCCAACTCAAAAGAAAAAAATCCTGATCCACATCCAAAATCAGCTACCTGACAACCCATCTCTATGTTGAGCTGATTCATAATCGCCGATGGATCGGCAAAGGTGAGTGCGGACACCATACTCATACGGCACAATAAATAAAAAATTTTTTATTTCAACTATTAAATTCAGTATACCACAAATATTACAAAAAGAAAAGATATGCAACATAGGATACATCTTGATTCTCTCGTCGTTTTCCTGTACAACGATGAGTATGGAAAGGTGGCCGAGTGGTCGAAGGCACCGCTCTCGAAAAGCGGCATACTGGAAACAGTATCGAGGGTTCGAATCCCTCCCTTTCCGCCAAAATTGGAAATCAGAATCGGCAGGACGAAACAATTTGTCTAGGGGGTAGTCCGCGATCTGAATCGACGATGATTTGTCCTCTGCCATTCGGCGATGTGACATTGAGATATCCGGTCGGAGTGCATGTCGGCCACATCCCCATCTCACATCGCGTCCGGAGTCCTCGCTTCACCTTCACTTCTCGGTTGTCGTTCTCAAGTTTTGCCTGAGAGCCAAGAATGCAATAAATCAACCGACCGCGAAATACACGCAACCGCCTTCACACAGCTCGCTCTCCGCCAGTTGGCGCGGATCGCGCCGGTTGCTTCGGCGCTTACGCGTATTCGTTCGGTGACTTGGAGAGAGTTTTATGGCAACTCACTCAAGTGGATTGTGCTAAGACGCAGACAAACCTGTACGTGTTTGCCCCACCCCCTTCCATGCACGCACAGTCTTTGCTTCCGACAAGATATACGTAGTTGCATAAAAAGCGGCATTGCCGCTTTTTATTATCAAGTCTCAAAGTCGTTGTGAACTCTATTGCTCAGATGACCTGAGTTTCTGTTGTAATTCAATGATCTTCATTTTGTCGAGATGATCTTCGACACTTTCATTAATTTCTGAAATGAGTGTGTTTAGTTCTGTGAGAGCTATGACTTTTTCTTCCTCGCTTAAGCTTTCTTCTAATGCCTCAAGGCGCTTTTGGATTTCTTCCAGCTTCTCTGTTGGGTTATTATTTTCCATATTTTTAAGCATGTTTTTGTTTAAATTTGTTGGCCATGGATCCAATTTTACTCATCAGAAATCCCAACCCAGCCGCCCCCGCTATAATAGGCCCCATATTGCCAAAAACGTTGCGCACTACAGTAGTGACATTCCCCACGGATTTAGCATAATCAGCCGAATTAACTTTCGGGTTCGTGAGTACTTCAAATTCATTACCGGACATACCATCTTTTAAAATTTGTAATTGATCCGGTTGCAAGTTTAACAAACTCTCTTTGCCCGAAGAGATATCTGCAAGAAGATTGTTGACCTCTATGCCACCATCTTTCCATACGCTTCCATTCTGGAGTATGTCACCGTTACCCAGCATATCAATAATTTTTGCCCAGACATCCATATGGACAAACTGTTGAAGCATATCAGGAGCCATATCGAGAGCCACTCCCACTTCTGGCCATTTGGAGCGCGCAAGCTGAATGGCTAGAGGAGTAAGAATGGCGGCCCCCGTAGCCCCACCAAGCACACTCACCATTCTGTCTGTGCCTTTCCAGTTATCAAGCGTGGCAAGCTTTTCCACCAGTCCGTTACGGAAGCTCCCAAGTTTTCCAATGAGTTTTTCTTGAAGCGACTGCGTTGCTTCTTGTCCTTCTGGAGATTGTAAAACTGCCTCAGGAATGGCATCCATCTTTGTGATATTTGATTCCAGTCTTTTGATATTCTCTTGAAGCTGTTCAGGTGTTATTTCCCTCTCATTATTTACAGCATTTTCTTGTGGAGTTTTTGTATCCATTTGTTCAGTATTGCCTTCTGGAGCAACAGTCGTTTTTTCTCCCGTCTGTTTTTGCGCTAATAAATATTGCAATTCCTCCAATGAAAGATCGCTAGCTGGCTTGCTATGTATATTTTCTGCTGACGAAAGTTTTGGTCCTTCTTGAGGTGTTAGCATAGATTTTAGGAAGTAAGTTAATAAAAAATAGAACTTTCAGTATTTTTCTAGTATAGCAGAAAACTCTTGGTAAATCAATGCTACTTTCCTATTCCAAAAGTTCATCAACCGGAACCTCAACTGCTTTCGCTAATTTTGCAATTGTCGCGAGCGTTGGATTAGTTTTTCCATTTTCTATCGTACCAATAAACAAGCGACTTACTTCCAAGTCTCGAGCAACATCTCCCTGCGATATACCTTTTTTCACTCTGATCTTTGGCATAGTGTATCACAATTTTATGATATAATATAACTAGTATCGGAAACAAAAGTTGAAGTGAGAAAGAGGTGGAAAAGATAATAAAAAACGGGGGAAGCTGTTGCTTCACCACCTTTGTTATAATATTTCTGCTTCTTGGATTTATGCTAGTTCCGTCCGCAGAACACCGATCGCTTGGAAACCAGCATTCCCGACAGGTACGAGATCGGCATCTGGCAGACGGTGAGAAGATTTCAATCTCCTTTCAATCCCCATCCAGGATGGCGAAACGCAATCCGATAGTCTCGGAAATTTGACGCCACGGACTCGAGGTTAGCTTCAACATAACAACGTATCAACGAAAGCGTTTGCAATAAGCCAAAAATGTGGTATTCTATCTGTACAAATGCTCTTAATTGGTGTGACACATGTTTGATTTTCTCTACACTTTTTCTCCCACTCTCATCTACGGAGGTCTCGCCGTTCTCGTATTTGGGGAAATCATCCTATTGGGTATCGCCTTTGTTTTGTGGCGGAAAAACCAGAGTTTTCAGCAAAAGCTAGCGGTATTTTTCTCTGGCAAAAAGGCTCAAGATTTAGAACAGGTTCTCCTGACCCAACTCCAAGACACAAAAGCATTGGATCAAGAAATACAGGAACTTTTCGAAATCTCTAACCGATTGCGTGATATTGGGATGAAAAGCATTCACAAGACTAGTTTGTTGCGCTTCAATCCATTCAAAGATGTCGGTGGGAATCAAAGTTTTTGTGTAGCACTTTTGGATGGCAAGAATTCTGGCGTCGTTATTTCCTCCCTTCATACACGTGAAGGCACCCGCGTCTATGCCAAGCCAGTTATTGCGGGTAAAGCTGGCAACTTTCCCCTGACAGATGAAGAACAAGCTACTATTGTTGAAGCCATTTCTGGAAAAACTGCCCTCGTATAATTTTTTTACATAACTTGTTTCGCGATTACGCAGCCTCTCTTTATTTTTCATTTTCATACAATCATATGTTACTCGACACTCCCACTGAACAACCCAAAAAATCCGTTTCTATTCCCGCATCAGTCACTGTCAAAAAACTGAGTGAAATTTTGGGCTTACCAGTCTCGGCCGTCATCACTGAATTGATGAAGAACAAGGTTCTTGCCACCATCAACGAAGAAATTGATTATGACACAGCTAGCATTATCGCTGAAGAACTCGGCTTTCTGGTAGAATCCGTCGCAGAAAAATCCGCTGAAGGATACCTTTCGTTGGAATCACTCAATCAATTGCTCGCCGAAGAAAAAAACTCTGGCAAAAATCTCGCTGTACGTCCGCCGATCATCACGATTTTGGGTCACGTAGATCATGGCAAAACAACGCTCTTGGATACCATTCGCAAAACCAGTGTCGCAACGGGAGAAGCTGGCGGGATTACTCAGCATATCAGCGCTTATCAAACGAAAAAACGCAGTGTTATCATGACTTTCATCGACACCCCTGGACACGAAGCTTTTTCTGCCATGCGCAAACGCGGACTCTCAATTGCTGATATTGCCATTTTGGTAGTCGCCGCTGATGATGGTGTACGTCCACAGACCAAAGAAGTCATTGAATATCTCAAAGAGCATAAACTCCCGACCATCGTGGCTATCAATAAAATTGATAAACCTGATGCCAAGCCGGAACGTGTCAAACAAGAATTGGCGGAACATGGCATCCTTTTTGAAGAATGGGGCGGTGATACTATGTGCACTGAAATCAGTGCAAAAAATAATCTTCATATTGATACCTTGCTGGAAAACATAACTTTACTTGCGGAAGTGGAAGATTTCCGTGCAGATCAAAAACGAGATGGGCTCGCTATTGTACTGGAGTCCCATTTGGATCCTCAAAGAGGTCCGGTGGCAACTGTCTTGATCCGTACAGGCACCCTGAAAATTGGTCAGGATATCGTAGCCGGTAGCTCCTTCGGAAGGATTCGAAGTATTGAAGATTGGAACGGCAAACATATGACCACGGCTGGACCATCAGTCCCCGCTACACTCTACGGATTCAATACTACTCCGCAAGTTAATGATATTGTGCAAGTGGTAAGTGATAAAAGTCTCGCGCGCGCACGTTCTCAAGAAGTATCGACCAAAAAAATACAACGTGCGCAAGAAGAAGACGAAAACAAGGTTAAACTTTCTATCATTTTGAAAGCTGATGTGCAAGGATCCCTCGAAGCCATCGAACAAATTCTTTCTTCCATCACCTCGGATGAAGTCATGCTCACCATCATCGCCTCCGGTGTCGGCAGCATTACCGAATCCGATGTTAAAATCGCGCAAGGTGCCAATGCACTCATTGTCGGTTTTAATAGTATGCCAACACCTGTCGCTAGTCGTATGGCCCAAAATAGCGGTATTCATATTGAAACCTATAATATCATTTATAAACTCGTTGAAGCTATCAAAGACAAACTCTCTGCCATGTTGCCACCAGAAATCATCCGTACAGATTATGGACGCCTCTCTGTGCTCGCTATCTTCAAAACTGGTAAACACGATATGATTGTTGGTGGACGTGTCAGCGAAGGCAAAATGCTACGGGGAACACTCATTGAAATCAAACGTGACAATGCCATCATTGGTTCGGGTAAAATGCAAAATCTCCAACAGAATAAGAAAAATGCTGATGAAGTAAATCAAGGCAATGAGTGTGGTGTCGTTTTTGATGGCACTACAAAAATCCAAGTAGGAGATATACTTATTTGTTACAAAGAGGAAGAGAAAAAACGGGTACTATAATGACTGATACCTTGAAAAATCTCCTGCATATTTCATCGCACTTATGTCTGTATTTTTTTGTTACCTATGACCTCTCTTATTCCATTGCCGGTACAACATGTTGTAAACACACTTATTCAGGCTGGTTTTGAGGCATTTTTGGTAGGTGGATGTGTGCGTGATCTCATTATCGAACGCACCCCAAAAGACTGGGATATAACGACCAATGCCATTCCAGAACAAATTATGGCGCTTTTTCCAGATAGTTTTTATGAAAATATCTTTGGAACTGTCGGTGTCAAAGTAGCGCGCTTTCTGGCGACGACCCCCGTTTCACATGAATACGATATCATTGAAGTCACCACATATCGCACAGAAAGTGAGTACACGGACTTACGTCGACCAGACCACATTTCCTTTACACTCTCCCTTGAAGAAGATCTGGCGCGCCGAGACTTTACCATAAATGCCCTTGCTTATGGTGCCAAAAAGCCAGGTTCATGGAAGTTGATAGATCTCTTTAGTGGACAACAAGACATCACAGATAAACTGATTCGCGCCGTTGGCACTCCCGAAGAACGTTTTGGTGAAGATGCTTTGCGTTTGATGCGAGCTGTTCGATTTTTTGCTGAATTACGCCACTCGCAAAAAACTGCATCGCAATGGTCTATTGAGCCAGCAACACTACAAGCAATCAAAAAACTTGCCCACAATCTCAAAGTTGTTTCCCAAGAAAGAATCCGTGATGAACTTTCCAAAATTATCTTGTCTGACAGTCCAAATGAAGGCATAGCTCTCTTACAGGAAACACATCTGCTACCCTTTGTGTTACCGGAATTGGAAGAAGGAATTGGGGTGACGCAAAATCTGCATCATATCTATACGGTCTGGGAACATAATCTACGGGCACTTGCAACCTGCCCTTCGTCAAAACTAGAAGTGCGTCTCGCTAGTCTCCTACACGATGTTGGTAAGCCACGAACGAAACGTGGCGAAGGACTTCATGCCACATTTTACAATCATGACCACGTCGGCGCGCGTATGGCTGAAAAGATGTTGACCCGTCTTCATTATCCAAAAACTATCATCCAAAAGACGGTGCTCCTTGTTGACAATCATCTCTTCTATTACAATGTTGGCGAAGTGACTGAAGCCTCAGTCAGACGCCTTATCAAGCGTGTTGGTTTAGAAAATATGGATGATCTCATGGCGGTACGTATCGGTGATCGGTTGGGATCGGGCGTACCAAAAGCGAAGCCCTACAAACTCCGCCATTTGGAATACATGATTGAAAAAGTATCTCATGATCCACTCTCCGTCAAAATGCTCGCTATCAAGGGAACTGATTTACTCCAGATGCTCCATATTCCTGCCGGACCAAAAATTGGCGCCATCTTAAACGTCTTATTGGCAGAAGTCATTGAGGATCCGACACGCAACACACGTGATATACTCCTCAAACGATCCATTGTTTTGAACGAAAGTAACCTCACTATACTCCAAGCTCAAGCAGAAGAAAAAATTGAGAAACGAAAAAACGAAGACAATCAACAAATCAAAAAACGTCACTGGGTAGAATAAATATTGTTATTCCATGTATGAAAATAGTGGTTGATATTATCGCAGAGAGTCCGGTCACTCTGTTACGTCGCGCTGGATATGTGTTTCAACGACAAGAAAATAATGAAATGAGTTTTGTGCGTGTCTTGGGAAGTCAAGGATACCCGCGCTTTCACTGTTATGTTATACTCAATAAAATCTCTCTCAATCTCAGTTTGCATCTGGATCACAAACAACATACGTACGGAGAAGGTACACGACATCATGGAGAATATAAAAATGATGGTCCAGTTAAAGAAGAGGCCTTGCGATTAACCGCTCTTTTGGGAGAATATGCGCATATTTTGACCGAATAGAGGCATTATGCCGTGGTGGTGGAATGGTAGACACGCCAGCCTTAGGAGCTGGTAGGGGAAACCCTGTGAAGGTTCAAGTCCTTTCCACGGCACCAGAATGGAACTTAACGGCTTTTTCAAAGCCAAATGGTGTCGCACGCTCCGCACGTCGCAGTGGTGGTTTTGACCTAAATCTTAATGTGTATTTTTCAGTATACACACTAACACCACTAATCTATTTTTGGACACTTTGTGAATCATGATTCGCACAACTTTGTCCACATTTTCACGCAATCCTCTTTTTTTCAGATATATCCAATTGATACGTATACAGAAGGTATCAATACGTCCATCAACCAAATCAGTAGCGCTTTCCTCTGTATTCCCAATCATTATAACAATCTTCCCGTCTGCACTGCGTGGTACGTGCTTGCCCCCATTACTTTCTTTTTTCGCAATCACGACAAGAAAGATAGCTGTCACCGCGTCTTTCTTTGCAATCTTTTCTCAGAAATCACCATGTCTATCGCTCAACGTCTTTTTTTGTTCCACCAAAACCACGTGTATGTCAAACCTAATAAGATAACATTGGGAATAAAAATAATCGGGGTACTCCATGGTGTACCATGAATGGTATAGTCGGACAAAGGCCAAAGAAATGGAGTAGGGAAAAATTGTTGTGAATGAGTCGGAATATCCAATACGATGTGGAAACCCCAAGCACACAAAACAAACCAAGGTGTACCACGCCAAATCCACACACCCAAAAAAACAAGTCCAAATATCACCAAACTATGTGTCACATTATAAGCATGATATACATAGAAAGGAATTTGATTCACTTCCGGCGGTTTCCATGCCGAAAAATCTGGCATTTCTATCAAACCCAATAACATCATGCAAAAAAATATACCAAAAGAAAACAAATCTGGTGCTATACCCAGAAAAAAAGCAAGCCAGAAATTGCGTCGATTTTTCCGCCCAAAACCTACCGACCCCCACAATCCATGCGATATGATATCCATATATCGTCTTGTTTTCAAAACATTACATTGCCTCAGGCAAATCAAGGCTCTTGAGAAAAGAAATGCGCGCTGTTCCCTTTAACACACGGGATTGTCCTGGTTTCAGTGAACCGAGATGAATACCCATAATACGCACGCGCACCAATTTTTCAACCGTCAAGTGCAAAGCATCAGACATGCGACGGATTTGATGTTTCTTGCCTTCAGTCAACACAATACGCATCGTATGCACACCGATAATTTCCACTTTTTTTGCGGTCAATATTTCATTATCACTCTGGATGCCTCGTTCCATGATGTGTTTGGCAGAGGGCAATATTTTCTCACGTACTGTCACGATGTATTCTTTCTCGTGTGCGAAACGCGGATGTAATAAACGGTCTGTTACACGTCCATCGTTCGTCAAAAGAATAAGTCCTTCTGATGCCTTGTCAAGACGCCCAACCGGAAAAAGTCCGGGAAATCCAGAAATTTCCGTGATAGAGGCTTCACCAAATTGCGGAGAATGAGTAATCACCCCTTGAGGCTTGCAATATGCCACATATGTCCTAGCTTTTTGTTTGTTTTTGGTCGTCTTGAGAACCTCAACAGTATCATGGATCGTTTCTACCCGATCCCCCAACTGCGCTTTTTTACCATTCAACAGCACCAATCCAGATGTAATCAACGTATCCGCAAAACGACGAGTAGCTAATCCGCGGATGGCCATATAACGATTCAAACGCACTGGAAATTCCAAAATTTCAGACATACAGAGTGATGATAATAAATCTTGTTATTCTGACAGGGTTTGAGGTACAAGTCAACACATATGATATTGCTTTACACGATAAAGCAGAGTAACATTGCAGAAGAGAGTAGTTTCATATCTGTAATATAATTATCATAACACACAACCCTATGTCATACACGGAATTGGCGAACAGAGAGGTATTACAAATCACCGTTGATGCTCTCAAAAAACATAATTTTGAAACAGTGGTTGTGAACAACAAAGAAGAGGCTCTCGCACACATCAAAACAATGATTCCAGTCGGTGCTTCAATCAATAATGGTAGTTCTACTACCCTACAGCAAATCGGCTTTATTGATTACCTCAAAAGCAACGAACATTCCTGGAACAATCTCCATGAAGCTGTCTTGATTGAACAGGATCCTGAGAAACAAACAATGTTGCGTCAACAATCAGTCTTTGCTGATTATGCCCTATCGAGCGTACACGCAGTAACAGAAACGGGTGACATCTTGATTGCTTCCGCTTCTGGCAGTCAGCTTCCTGCTATCGCATTTACCTCACCAAACATTATTTTTGTCGTAGGAACGCAAAAAATTGTTCCAACCATTCAGGATGCGTTGACGCGTATTCGCGAGCATGTGTTTCCATTGGAAAATGAACGGATGAAAAACGCAGGCATGGGAGGAAGTGTGCTCGCCAAGATTCTGCTTCTCGAACAAGAGCCAGCCTTTATGAATCGTAAAGTCACGGTGATTTTCGTTCATGAAGTACTTGGCTTCTAAAAACACCCTTACTGCAAACACAAGGCGTGATATATATCACGCCTTTACCGTATTCAGACTTATTCATATTTTGCACCTTTCTCATCTACCATGGG
The DNA here is from genome assembly GCA_051306005.1 of Minisyncoccota bacterium. Taxonomy (GTDB): domain Bacteria; phylum Patescibacteriota; class Minisyncoccia; order Moranbacterales; family UBA1568; genus UBA1568. The sequence goes on along the minus strand of JBPPMJ010000006.1, from coordinate 14,018 downwards.
AAGAATGCCAAGAGCCTGTTGAAGCAAAATATATTCTTCTTTCCGCTCCGGATGAAAAATAATTTCCGTGATAAAGAAAGGTTTGGTCAGAGTAGACCATTGCGGAACCGTGTCTTGTTTGAGCCAATCCCAACTGATCAATATGGCAGGCGAAAGAAGACCACTTTTCCTGAATATATGTCGACCAGAATATTGTAAGCCGTGTAAAATCCATGCAATAAAAGCTCTCCGAGAAACAGTTCTTTGCCCAAAACGCATATACTGAATATCGTATTTTTGTGCCAGCCAGATGGCGATACGCAAGTATGGTGGGAAAAAATGCACATGCTCATGTGAATTAATACCATCAGGAAAGCGTCGAAATATTTCATGAAAAGATTGAAGTTGTTGTTCCCAACGTTTTTCAATGATGCGTGGACTCAATTCGCCACCAAGGTACTGCTTAACAAAAAGTAACAGGCGTTTTACGGCACCGGCAGTCAATGAGCGTTCCGTCTCTACACGCGCATAACGGTCAAGATGGATATCGAGTAAAACACCAGAGTGCAACAGTTCCGTAATATCATTTTGACGCAAAATACCATTCATCATAACGGAGACACGGCTGATATTGCCGGATTTTATAAGTGCGATGATACGGTCATTGGCAAGTTCACTGATACCAAAATCATCAAGAGTAATTTCAATATTTTTAATGAAAACGTCATGCATAGATATTGATAAAATAAATTGATAGACGGATAATTGTATCTTAGCAAGGCACAATGAGAAAGAAAACCCCCCAACTCTTTGAGTAGGGGGTGGAACTGCCAGCGTTCTCTTGTTTTTATCGAGGCGCTGAGACATAAGTGTTGTCTACAGGGTATATGTAGCGATCCTGCGGAAGAAGAAATGCGCACTGATCAAAACAGGGGTACAGCACCCACTGCCGATAAGGCGCATCCCATATCACGCTGATGAAAATCACCGGTGCCGTATCGAAGGACTCACCCACAAATAGCGAAAATATATTGTGTGTCCCTTTTTTTGCTGACAACCATGAACCACGACCACACTTGTGTTTCGCTAAAAACGAGACAATTTCTTTGACGGATGAGCCATATAATGGCGTCAGTGTCGAAAACGGGAGGGGGCGCTGTATTTGACAAATCCTATGACGTCGATATTTGCCGTATTGCGTATACGGTGTATCAGATACAAAGTATTTCCTCAATGTTCTGTCAACACAACAATCAATCCATTGTACCAGAAGTAAATCGAGGCTTGGTGACTCAATGTGCGTACAAATATCACACTCATCGATTGTTATCAATGAACTCATGTGAGTAACCGGTGCGTTTGCAATAACGACACTTGACACGGCATGTCTCCTTTGCGCAATATAACAAAGAACTCTGTCTAAAAAAACTCATTGGAAGTAATGCTCCCAACAAGGCATACTAAAGAATATTCATCATTTTGTCAAAAAAACAGAAAGCTTATATAATGAAGACGCTTCTTATATGTAATCAACCTTTTATGAAAAAATTTATTAGCATCGTGGTCTTTATTATTGTTGTTATCGGCGCATACATATTTTGGCCTGGTACCAAGAAACAGATCAATCAGGTACCAGCGCCTGCCATGATGCAAATTAACAAGCCACAAGAATTTGCCATGACGGCATATTATGATGAAACAGGTGTTTGGTATTCCCTCAAAGAAATCCGTGTGAAACAAGGAGATACCGTCCGCATCACAATTACCAATACCAAAGGGATGCATGATTTTACCCTTGATGAATATAGTATTTACCAAGAGCTCCCCTTGAACCAAGACACCATCATTGAATTTACCGCTGATAAGAAGGGTGAATTTGTCTACTATTGTTCCAAGCCAGGACATCGTGCCAAAGGACAATTTGGCGCATTAATTGTTGAGTAAAAAAGAGAAACCCCTGATAACTACGAAGAGTAATCAGGGGAAGGGTTTAAGTATAGACACGGATGGTTCTCCACAATAAAAAGGACACGTTTTTGCAAAACACCTTAATGAGAAAAACTACATTGTAGTAACAATCAATGGTGTATCAGTTGTTCATGATGCCTTGATGGCTGGCGCAAAAAACAATTTGCGTACCCGGTTCCCATGCGCTATGGTCCATCTCCCAAGCATCCATCTCCCAATAATGAAGTTTTCTATTTTTTTGGAGACTAATGACGACTCTCGAGAATCGCCCTTTTCCCATAACATAAAAACTGCTTTTTTTGGCATCAATGGGAAGGAAAGGATGTTCCGTCTCAGAGTGTTGCGCTTTAATCAGTGCCAATAAATGTGTAAATGGCATGATATAATTTTTGGGCAATAGTTGACAGATAGTTGAATCTCTCGCAAAGCACATGAGGTGAGCGCGAATGCAAAATGATAAAGAACGTTTTTCTGCGTACGTTGACAAATCTGCCAACTCGTACACAGCGTCTCCGATAACCAGATCCGGCATCTCATGCAAAGCATTGAGTGGATCCTGTAAGAGGGAGCTCTTTGGGAGCTGAATAGCATCTACCGCTTTCAGCAAACAGCCTTTTTTCGGCCAAACCAATCCTGGATCCCTTTTCTTCCGGGTAGCTTGCTGTGAAGTACCGGGAGTAGCAGACAAGATAGACATGACCCTCTCCTTATATATCAATGTATTCCCAACACTTAGGAATACTCACCATTGTAAGCGTGTTTGCCTACAATTAATCTTTATACCCTTTTCTATAGATACTGTCAATATGAAGATAAAAAAACCAGCTTCTCATTGAAGAAGCTGGTATAAAATACCTGCGTTTCAACAATCAAATACGATAGGTCAGTATTGGGTGGTGTTGTTCATGAACATTATTTTTATAAAACAATGGTTTGACTAACCGCCCACCAATTTTTTCGGCAATTCGGCGACTGGTGATATTTTCCACATGCACCGAATAATAAAAACACCGATGTCCAGAAATACAGCGTTTTGCCCAATCCTGTAATGCAGAAACGGTTTCAGTTCCAAAACCCTGGTGCCAATAAGACTCTTTGATCCACAATCCGATTTCTGGTTTAACATAAACATCATGCAGTCCTGCACATCCAATGAATTCATTGGTTTTTCGCATAACAACGGCACATTGCAATTCTTCTCCGCGTCGCATACGTTGCAACGCAGTATCAATAAAGACTTTGGTATCCGTGATATCATTCGTCGGCTTCACCGAAAGATACCTGGCAACTTTTGCCGTAAATCCCTGGAAAATGACGTCTTGATACTCGTGAGAAATTGACAGCAGCCGTAACCGCGGTGTCTCAATGATTATCCGAAAAAAATACATATCGTAATTCTCCATATATTGAATCAAAGAACTAACCTGTGCCAGATTATTCTCGCACATCTGTCACCATACACCTACGTAAATTTTTTGACAAGAGAGACGAATTACACTGCAGATGAAGATATGTGAAGACCATTTCTTGTTAATATTGTCGCAAGAGGGTTTATACTTTCTCCCAAAGGTTTAAACAAAAAAAGTCCTCTTGTAAACTTACATCATATGAATCCTCTGAAAGACACCGTAACGTCCGTGGCGACGAAACTCTCTGGAGGTAGCCAATACCGCTTGAACCTGTTCTTGTCTTACTACAACCACCAGAACAAACACCGTGACTTTGGTATGGATAGGAAGACTCCCAGAGAAAAATTGATTGAATACGCGAGTGTAAATTTGATGTTGCAGTGCTACAAATGTTGATAAATAAATATTTTTATGTTATCATATTTTAATTGCAAAATATTGAGATTTGATAGTACTTTCAAAATTTATGGAATGACACTATTATGATACTTGTTCTGCCAGAATAAGATACGAAGGCGAAGGAAAGGAGGATTTGCAAATGATGCAGTTAAACGTGAGTAAAACAGACTTTGAATGTATTCTCAAAGGTGAAAAAACGCTTGATGTGCGTCCAGGATCAGAGTCAATCAAACGTATCAGAATACACGAACCCATCATCTTTACGGTAAATGGATGGCGTGTGACTGTCCGTATCAAAGATATTCGAAAATATACTGACTTGCAATCTTTGGGCGAAACGGAGGTACTCCAAAAAATCCGTCCAAATATCACCACCATCAAAGAATTGTTACATATTCATGGTATGCATCGTCTCCAAAACAGCACAAATATCATCGTGTTCGAATTTATCAAATAAAACAAATGACACTGACACTAAAAAGCCCTGAAAAAAATTTCTGGGCTTTTTTCTTTCATTACTTCCTTCACATACTTGACAAATAATCCATTAATATTGATTTTTTATAGTATATTATAATCATGAATTATTATAATATACTTATGATTAATAATAAGAATGGGTCAATGAAAGATTTATTGGAACTTTCATACACTAAGCTTGAGGCACTAAATAGCAAAGCGAAAGAACGCGCTGAGGAGGGAAACTTGAAGACATTCTCATTTTGACGGATCATCTATCCGGGGCTTTACTCCACAACACGAATCAGACCTGCGGTTAGAGATAGATTGGTCAAATATGCCGTTAGTACCTGCGAATATATTTGGACATGGCAAGGTCATTATCACTCGACGCTGGGCGCACAGATTTATACACCTGCGATGACCAGGTATAATCCCTCTGAAACACATCAAGAATCGGATCCGGAGAAAGCGTCTCCTACATATGTGATAATCCACTGTAATCAGAAGCGAATGCATCACGCTTCTCATCTGTATTGAGACAATTTTGCGCAAGCAACAACCCCTCATACTCACCTACTGAACAGTGTTAGAACCTCTATACAAGAAGACAAAAAATCAAAGTTCTACTACTTTTGTTTGAAAAAGTTTGTTGAGCAATATGAGTAAGATTTACCCAACACGGCTCCTCACTATTTCTAAAAAAATAAAAGGGCGATAAAAAAACGACCTCTTATGGCGGGTCGTCTTAGCTTCTATTGAAGCAGCCTGCTATGAACTATTAGCTTGCGGGAACGGCAAGATGTCTAGCGAAATTGAAACAAGACATCTTTTATATGAGACCACTCGCTCTAGCGATTCCAACCAAGCCTACAAGAATCCAGAAAATATTCAGTAGAGAGTAGGCCTTATCCCGTTTCAAAATTGAACACCAGGATAATAATACCGCATCAGTCGTATTGAATATCCAGACGAACATAAATGGACTCTGTGGCCCAAGCCAGCTCACGAGTGAAAAACTGAATATGCGCATTGAGACGCCTGTCATTTCAAGAACCTTAATGTGACTCAGCACAAATGTATTGGATACATCTGCAATGCGTCTGGTTCTACTCTTAACATCTTCCCAAGTAGATGCTTTCCCCATGTTGGCCTCCCATTGTTGATAGATTGTGAAAAAACTATTGCAGAACTAGTCTCTCAAAATTAGAGTCGGTAGTCAATGCTTGGTTCGAATCCTGTTTCAGGTAAAAAAAAGGCTCATTTAAGCTATGTTTTTAGCTGCTCCACCTGTTGGATGAAGTTCGAACCTCTGGGCTAGAATACTCAGAAAAGCTTAGGCCTTGAAAAGTAATTCGTCCAGCGAACCCTCATCCATTAATTGCACCTTCTTTACCTTTCCGTTCATACAAAATACTTTCTTAATTTGAACATTAGGCTTTGAGCGAAGTATTTTAAAGTGATCATCTTGAACAAGAATGGCAGAGTTGTCGTCCAAGGCAAGTGCCACGCCCGGTGTTCTACTCATTATTTCTAATAGACCTAAGTCACGTAACTTTTTTTCTCTAATATGATGAGGACTGACACTAAAAGGTAAAAAGCCAAGGGCAGACACTCTCATAAGTGATTCAACTTGTTTGCCATTTTTCATAAAGCGCCTGGAGTCACTAGCTCCATAGCGAAACCAACAAATGGCTCCGGCACTAAGACCAGAAAGAATTACTCCTTTTTCGTAGGCTTTTCTCAAAAGCACATCTACTCCTTTCTTTCTCCAGATTTTTAGCATTCTTAGGGTATTACCCCCTCCTACATAGATGATATCTGCAGAAAGAATCTTTTCTTCTATTTGCTTTTTAGTAAGATTTTCGCGGACTAGCATGAGGACATCCGTTTTACAACCAAGCTTCTTTCCATAAATTTTTTGAAAAGTTTCCCAGTAGCCAATTGCTTCGTTACTGGCCGTTGGAATAAAAAGGACCTTTGGATGCTTCTTTTTTGCAAGTTTAACAACTGCCCGGTCGATAGGAAGTGTTTCTAATTCACCGAGTTCTCCTCCTCCAATAGCTATAATAGTTTTTTGAATATTCATACATTTATAAAAAAGTAGGGGCCGTACACAATGAAGTATACAGCCCCCGAATTTTGTCCGCAATTACGGACTAAGGGGTGAGTCGATTCATTCCCCGATAAAGGAATGTCACTTCTCTGACGTTTTGCCGACCGAGCATGATCATCAGCAAACGCGTCATACCGACGCCACAGCCACCATGGGGTGGACATCCATACTTGAAGAAGTTGAAGTAGTTTTCGAGTGGACCGTGGGCGAACCCTCGATCTGTCGCTTGTTCCTTCAACTTTTCATAGCGATGCTCTCGCTGTGCTCCTGTCGTGATCTCGAGCCCCTTCCAAAGAAGGTCGAAGCTCATGGTGAGATCAGGAGCATCAGGATGACGCATGTGGTAGAACGCACGTACCTCAGCGGGATAGTCGGTCACAAAAACGAATTCGTGTCCGTACCGTTCCTTGATATATGCGCTCAGCATGCGTTCACCTTGCGGGTCAAGGTCAGCCTTGTGGCTGATTACATGACCTTGTTCAGCGAGAACAGATCTGCCTTCGGCCAGCGTAATCCGCGGGAATGGCGTGGTGGGAACAATCAGTTCGAGCCCGAAGGTCTCTATGGAGGCTCATGATGCTGGTCATCGTGAACAGGAGGAACGACCCTTCGCTTGGAACGTTCACCGAATGCGCTCTCTCAGGAGATTGTTTCTACGGCGATTGTCGAAAAGAGGATGAACTAAAGAAAAGTCTGTTTCTTGAAGCCATACGACATCTTCGGCTAACAGAAACTTTCTCAGTGTCCGATATCCCATCGGTACTCTATGGGATGCTAACCCTTGAAACAAAGGCCGAACTATGTTTCAAGGAAGCAAAACTCCGGCAATTCTCTCAGTGGCTTTCCAAATAACGTTGCTCCACAATGCCACCCGAGAAAACATCAAAGAGAGATATCTTGCCATTATTCGCCTTGTAAGCGACATTGCACGCGGAAATCTTACCGCGTGCTTTTTTTATTCCCGAAGAACCGTGGTGCGCGTGCCCGCTGAGGGCCAGATGAGGTACGGCACTTTCGATAAGGTCACCCAATCTCGAACTACCGAGAAATGGGTACAATTCCTTCGGTTCTCCCTCTATCGTTTCCTCGAAGGCTGCCCAATGTGTAAGCGCTATTTTGAAATCTGGTGCTGCGACTTTCATCCGATTCAAAGCCGTTTCCAGCCTAGTTACCTCACGATTCTCTTCTTCCACAAAAGACTTTGTCGCTTGCTCCCCACGACTTACGAGCCTGTGTGGCGCAAAGCCACCACCAAAGCCCTTGGTACCAGCTATACCTAATCTTTTTTCATTCAGCTCATATTCTACATACTCCCCATCAAGAATTTTGATAAGTGGATTTTTCAAAAGCATTTCTTTTATCCCCTCTATATTATCAGTATCACAATCATGATTGCCAAAAACCACGGTCATTGGAATTCGTACCCCAGATACAAGGTCAAGAAAATGTTCTACCTCTTCTTTTTTCCCATTATTCATATCTCCGCCAATAATAAGCAAATTCGCATTATTATTTACACGATTAAAGAAATCCTTTTGAAGAGGATATTTGTTGACATGAATGTCGCTTACAGCCGCAATAGTAAATACTGGTTTCATACATTAAGATTACCACAAGATTCGAACGTCCGATACAGAGTACAAAATGTTCGAACCTATTTTATAGCATAAAAGAGCCAAAATATGGCTCTTTTATGAACTAGCTCCACCTGTTAGATGAAGTTCGAACCTTGTATCATATGTGTCCACAAAATTAGAAGAAGGTGTTCGAACCTCTTCCTCTTTATACTGTAACTTCTGGATATGATTCTGTATATATTTCCCCCTGCACTCCACCATATATTACAGTTCTCTTCTCAAAGTCAACATCGTACCATAAAACTCCGGCATTCCACGCACTTCGTAAAAACTCCGGAAATGTGCTTTCCCCTGCCTGATCAGTACGAATCGCTACTATCAGCGCCTCTTCATCAAAGGCTGGAGCTATTGCTACTCCTTCAGCTACTGGATTTCCCAACTGAATCACCGCGCCCTCCTCCAGAAAATAAACACTCTGACAAACAGGTAGGGTCCATGTATTTCTTTTCACGCCAACCTGCCGAAGCGTTTCTGCTAAATAAGGAAAACCGCCTACTTTTGGCCGATTTTCCATAGCCTTTTTTTGTGCGTTCTGCAGTTTTTCTATAAGACTGTCCATACTTTTATAAAAAATGATATATAGGCTTTAACTTTACTCAGTATACCAGGTTCGAACTCCGATAGCGGGTACTGAAAAACGAGATGCTGTTAAGGCTCGTTTTAGCTGATCCGCCTGCTGAACAGTATTAGAATCTTTATACAGGAAGATAAAGCCTCAAAATTCTACCACTTTGGATTGAAGAACTTCCTTACTCAACACGCGTAAGATTTACCCCACTCTATCATTCACTATATTTTGAAAAAAGAAAAGTCTCGGCATCTGTATAACAACTCCGAGACCAAGTGCGAGCCTTCATTGTGAAAGCTCCTGTTCCAAAATCTGATAGATCATCGGAGCACTGATTTCCATCATACACTGCAAAGTATTCGGGTTCGTGCATTTCTCTGGCCGCCCAGCAAAACAAGGAGCACAATCCAATCCGAGGCTGATTTTTCTTTCCCTGTCGTATCCGTAGATCTCATTCTCTGGTTGTGGCCCCCAAGGTGAGATTGCCTTCTTTCCGAGCCCCAAAGCAACGTGCAGACCGAAAGTATCAGCCGAAATCACGAGCGAGATACGGCCAATCAGAGAGATGAACTGGCTTATCGTGTTACCACAACCTGTGAAGCCGATGTTGCTGAGTGGTTCTGCTTCATTCAAGCCAAAGATGACCTCGTAAGCATCTGTATCTTCCATGCCAGCTAGCACCAGCAACTTCCACTCGGGATGGTGCTCCTGGCATAGCTTAGCCAGCTCGTAGAAATACCGAGGCGGCCACCGTTTGGCACTATGACGCTGACTGCTACCGATGTTGAGACCAACTAGCACATCTGTTTCGGCGATGTCCTTTGATTCAAGGCAGGTCTGCGCCCAACTATCGTCTTCAAGCCTCGTCGCTAAGTCATAGGATTGCTCCTGCCACTTCAATCCCGCCGTCTCCAATAGGATTTGTTGCATCGACTTCTTGTTCTCTCGCCTACGGAATCGGTCGTTGGTCTACAACCAGAGAAAATCTTCCGCGGAACGCGATGCCTGAACCAGATTTCCAAGCTCGTTCATCGCGAATCCTCGTTTCTTCAGAAGCAGGTCGCCAACAAAAGCGAGATGAAGCAGATTGGACTCGAAGTTGATGATTTGGTTATATGCTTGTGCTCCCAGAATCACCAGACTTTCCCAAGTCGTTGGATACGCCTTGTCAACGCTCGGGATATTTTTCTCCACAAGCTCAGCGGACTGCTCGCTCGTCAGCCATTGAATGCGAGCATTCGGACTGAGTCGCCTGATTTCTTTGGCAACTACGCTTGTCCGCAACGCGCTCCCAAGTCCACCAGCCTCGACAATTAGAACATTTTCCTGAATCGTGGCGTAGAGATGGCAACTTTCACAACCATCTACCAGTCCCAATTTTTGCTTACTGCAAGGCTTGTAGCCCTGCCACTCTCTGCAGTCGGTTCGAAAAACTCTCATTTCACTTCTCCTTGTAATGTGAAAAAACTTGCCAAAAATTACGCTGAACTTTGACAAAATACTGTAACACGAGTTTACTAGAAAGACAAGACTTTATAATCCATCCATCATCTTATGAAAATCACCTTTCCCTTGCCAACAAACGGACAATTCCATCAATACTGCTCAAAGTGTCACTCTGAAAGCATCAACCGTATTTTTGAGGGAGAGAAAACTTTCTATCTCTGTGATAGCTGTGGCGATAAATCTCCTCGTCTCATCGTCATCGACCCAAAAACCGTCTGGTGGGTGGACGAAACCACTAAAGAATACTGGCACGAAAGCGTTGGTGTTTTCGTCTTCAATGAAGATGGGAAAGCTCTGTTTTTTGAACGAATAATTTATCCGTTCGCTTTTGCTATCCCAGCAGGACATCTAGACACTGGAGAAGATGCAGAAACAGCCGCCAAACGAGAACTACAGGAAGAAGCGGGTATTGAAGTCCCCAGTGTCAAACTGTTTTCAGAAGAAGATGTCATTGGTGATGAGTGTCGTCGTGGTGCTGATAATCACAAGTGGCATCTCTACACCACCAAAATTGAAAATGTTGGCGAGATAAAAATAAACGACGAAGGAATCAAACCAGTATGGCTCACCCTGGAAGAAGCGCTGAAAAAAGAACTCGTCTATCCCGTCAAATACTTCATTGAGAAATACGGCGACAAACTTCTAGCATAAGAGGTTCGAACGTCCATTTCTGGTAACAAAAATAGAGACTAAAACAAGCCTCTATTTTCTTGGCTCCGCCTACTGAAGAGTATTAGAACCTCTATACAGGAAGATAAGGAGTCAAAGTTCTACTACTTTGGCTTGAAAAGGTTTATGGAGCAAGGCGTGTAAGATATACCCCACCACTCATTTCACTACTTTATTTCTTCAGCGGTAGCAATCTGCCCAGGACATTCAGCAAGCATTCCGTCGCTCTCTTCCAAGATGAGCTTTTCCAAAGCGACCTCACGAGCAATCTCTTCGCTGTCCGCTTCAATCACATAGTCCTTTGAATCTCCATTCCCGACGAGGGGCTGAAAGGTTACTCTATACTTCTTTTTCGGAGCGCCTTCCCCTATCTTCTGGAGTTCGCCAGAGAGGACTCGCAAATCTTCAGCGAGCGGGCTTTCCTCTCACTTTCCTACAATGACATTGATAGCCTCAAAGTAGTGCTTGAGTATTTTCTCCTTTGGAGCATTGAAGCGAGCAAACACTTCTTCCCCTTCTCTCCTGTAATCATCCACGAGTCCGGAAGCGTTACTAATGATGTCTGCCAATCTCGGTTAGAACCTCTGGGTTTTGGCTCTGATAAAACAAAACTCTGGGCAGAATATGCCAAAAGTCTTATGATGCTCACAAAATGGTATGATTTCCGAAAATCAGATCCTCTTCTGTCATATCCGAACTTTGATTTCTGTGCCCAACAGGATACAGGGTTTACTGAAGCTCTAGCACTATCTTCTCAAATAAAGGCTTCATATATTCATCAAGTATAACATTTTCTTGAGAGAAAAAAGTGGTGATTTCCTGCTTATCTTTTTTCAAGGCTATAATTTTTCCAAACTCTGGATCTTCTCCCTCTGCCTTGAGGCGTTCCAGGAAAGCATCGTATCGTTTTAAAAATTCTTCTTTTGTATCACTAAGCACCACTCTAAATATCACTGTCATTTTATCAGTAGGTCCGCCTTCTTTTAAGTATGCCTCATCAAAATAGGTAACTCGAGATGTATCACTAACATCAATATCAAACTCTTCTTGAAGCTCTTTGGTTATATTGTGTTTAAAATCAAAATACTCGCCTTTGAGATCATCATTGTCTATTCCTCCCCCACAAAGCTGAATGATGCCGTGCCGAGAGGTTTGAGGTCCCATCTCTCCAAAGAGAAAGTAACCATCTGAGCTTTCAACGAGTACAGCCGTATGGATAATATGGACCCCGTTTTCTTCAAGAGATTCTTTATTCTGACAGTAAAGGTAGTGGGCGTAATCAGTTTTCTCTACAAGAATGTTTACTGCAGTTTCTGTAACCTCTTTATGAGTAACGGTAAAGACTTCTCCTCTTTTGTATGACTTACCGCTATCTAATAATTCTTGCCAGTAACTATCAATTTTAGTTTGAATTTCTTCAGGTAACTGTGCTTCTTTATTACTAAATCGAACTGTTACTTCTTGGGCTGGAGATACTTTGAAAGGTTTCATAAACTCTGTATATCAGTTACCAAAAAACTCAGCACATCTTCTTAACTCTCAGGGTACCAAAATAGCTACTCACCAGCGCTTACTTGTTTCCAATACTTTGCAAGTATCTCTTGTGTAAAGAGGGTAATTTTTTCAGACCTACTTCCTTCTTCTGAAAGTTGTGCAAATCCAGCCCCTTCACCAATAATAATTTCTTCTGGATTAATACCAGAAACAATATAAATTCGTACTTTATCGTCCTTTGAGACAGCAGCGTTTATTGTATCGCATAGAATAGCAATTTTGTGCTTCTGTGGATCAAAGTTGATATTAATTTCTTCCTTCATCTCACGCTCAAGACATTCTCGTGGCGACTCTTCACCTTCTTTTCCTCCACCAAAAAGTGCCTGCATATTAGGAGAATTCCTTGCATGTTCATCACGCTGTTGTACAATCACATGACCATCTATACCAACAAAGATAGCTCCTACCCCACAAATTTTAGCATCATCCCATTGATACTTCATATTGCTGTCAAAGTGCATTTCTTGATTCATAAATTTAATAATGATCAATTTCTTTCATTATATCACTACTAATTAACATTTAAATAAAAGAAAGGCCTCTGTTTTTTACAAAGTCCTTTTTAAGTTTTTAGTCATAACGAGGGCCACTTTTTCATGCTTTCAGAATCCCATTACTCGTCCCAGCGATTATCGCCAAGCCATGAAACGGGAGCAAATCGTATATCGGTAGATAAACGACAGTACTCAGAAAAAGAATCTGTTCCGCAATGTAAAACCCGAGGATGGTGAGCCACTCGACAAAGCGGGAGCCTACGCACTTCAAGAACTCGGCGCGATTTTGGTTGACAGAATTGAAGGTGACTTTTTCAACGCAATGGGGTTGCCTCTCGCACAACTTACTCTGGAATTACAGAAATTCGGGATATAAGCTCTCTAGCTTTTAACAGAAAAATAAAAACCGGGTGCCAAAATATCGTTATGGTTTATTTTGGCTTATATAAGGGATATTCTTCTTTTTTATTCTCCGTGCAGTTCCATATCTGGCAGAGCCTCGCCGTTTCGTACGAATCTGTCGAACCACAGGGTCGCCATCGCTCGAGATTCCTGCCAGTGTCCCGTCAACATATGATCGTCGCCTTCAAACATCACAAGACGGTGCGGAACTTTGAGATCAAGGAGTTTTTCAGAAAAACGCAACACCGATCTTGGATCGACTCGCCAATCAGCCGTGCCATTCATCAGAAGAATCGGGACATTGTTCGGTAATTTCTCCGGCCAAGAAAGCACCGATCTTTTCTTCCGCTCTTCCTCTGACCCTCCGAACACCTTGGCGTAATGCGCCGTCATCTCCGGACGAAATGCGTCATCGAGGTAATCCAACGCTCCGGAAATAACCACGGCCGCTTTGGCCCAGTCGGTTTCCGCGAGCAGTTGGAATGTCGCGGTCGCACCGCGACTCGCACAGTACAGTCCGATACGTTTCGCGTCTCCCCTATCATCTGCATCGATGAATTCCTTGAGTGCCAGGACGGAATGAAAATCTTCTCCTCCCATCTCGTCTTGCGCCCCATCTTCGGCAAATCCCATACACTGTGAACCGATGACAATGTAACCAGCCTTGATGACTGACGTGGCGAAACCGGAGAAAATGTGCTTGGCATCGATATGTCCGAATAGGTCCGAACCGCCTCGATTGAGGATTACGATCGGATGCTTTTCTTGTTTGGAAAGATGTTTGGGTCGCGCGTAAAAACCATTGTACTTTTTCCCGTTCGCCAAGTATTCAAAATCCACCGCCTCTATCGCTTCGGC
>JBPPMJ010000007.1:0-4688 GCA_051306005.1 Minisyncoccota bacterium | reverse complement strand
GCCGAAGCGATAGAGGCGGTGGATTTTGAATACTTGGCGAACGGGAAAAAGTACAATGGTTTTTACGCGCGACCCAAACATCTTTCCAAACAAGAAAAGCATCCGATCGTAATCCTCAATCGAGGCGGTTCAAATCCTATCGCCGGAGCCAAGAAAATAGAGGCTTGTTTGAGCCTCTATTGTTGTTATCCGCAATGGACGTTCGAACATATACGATAATAAAAATAGGTCTTGTAATGATAGTGAAAAAAACTATACTTTAAAAGGTTAGACAAAATCTAAATTAAACTATTAACAAATAGATTGTGTTGATCAAAAATAGAAAGAGTGAGGATATATCCATTGACATGGATAAAATCGATAAGAACACATCCGACTTAGCGTTTGTTATGCATGGGCTTGGTGGATTCAAGGAGCAATCACATATACAGGCAATTGTAAACTCATTTAAGAAAAAAGGTTATACGGTCGTAAGTTTTGATACAACGAATACATTTGGTGAAAGTGAGGGAAATTATTCCAACGCTACAGTAACAAATTATTACGAGGACTTAGAAGATGTTATAAACTGGGCTACAAATGAACTTAGCTATGAAGGTCAATTTATATTGGCCGGACACAGCATAGGCGGATTATCCGTATCTCTTTTCGCAGAAAAATACCCCGAAAAAGTAAAAGCATTAGCTCTGGTATCAACTATAGTTTCGGGAGAATTATGGAAACAGGCACAAAACAAAGAAATGCTTAAGAATTGGGAAAATAGTGGCGTTTGGATAAGAGAATCAAATGACCCAAATCTCGGAAATAGAAAAGTTCTAAAGTGGACCTTTGCCAAAGACATTATGCAATACGATTTACTAAAGGATATAAGCAAGCTAACCATGCCTGTACTTCTTATAGTCGGCGATAATGATCCGACCGCCACAGTTTCCCACCAAGAAGTATTTTTCGGCAAGCTTCCCGGCAAAAAAGAATTGCATGTAATAAAAAATGCTGGCCATGTGTTCAGAGATGAGTTGCACCTTAAAGAGATTGGGAACATTATATCTGAATGGCTAAGAAAAATTTAATATTTTGTAATAAAAAATTACTGTTTATGCGAGGCTTTGAGACATCACACATAATAGAAAGTAAAGACAAAGATGGAGAGCACGAAAAAAGAGCAAAGTATCTTGACATTACCGAAGAATACTTCATGGCAACCAATGACTTCACTTGTGGACGGTCTTGGTAGAACAGTGGATTGGTATAGAGAATACTACTCCCTGTAATAATCCTCGCAATTCTAAACTTACTTGTGGTATCTTATAGATACCACTTTTTTTTGAAAAAATATTTCGATGAACATCTTTGTACTCTATCACTTTGGAGGCAGTAAAGTAGCCTTATCGTATGATGCTTTGTTGCGTACTGAGGCAGCGGTACTTTTTGTATCCAGATATCAGCCAAGTAGCCTCTATTTTGTGGGGGGGACATTTGCTGACGATATACCGAGTGGCGCAACTCTTATGAAGCGCTATGCTGATAGAATGGCACCATCTTCGATACTGACTGATTGTCTGCCCTCACAGTCAACACGTTCAAATATCCAACAAATTATGCGTTTTTACGATGAAGATGGAGGGGTTATTATTACCAGTTTATATCATATACCACGCGTTGTGTGGTTGTTGGGGAAGTATGCGAGCCAGTACAGGGTTTGCGCAGCGGAAGATATTATTATACAGTATGGAAACAAAGAGCAGCAGTATATTGTTCGGCAATATATTTTTTCAGTGAGATATCGTATCAAAAGTCTGATTGAAAAAATACTTTTTGTTTGTATGCAGAATCTCTGGTTTACTCATATTTTGGAACGTATGAGGCAGTGGCGTTATAGAGAATAATGTTGAGAAATTCAGCCGGAGCAATGAAACTACCAAGATGGTGGTCTCCGTGACTGGACTCGGACTTCTTCGTCGGCAAGAACTTCATCGCGGCGCATGACGGCCATATCCACGTAGAATCCGATGGTCATGGAAAAGACTCCCGTTTCATCATCGAGCTTCCCCTCGTCAATCCCAAAATCAAGGCCGGCACCTCCGATCAGGCTTCTTTTTCGGGAGTGGGGAGGTAGGTATCGAAAAAACGTTGACATTTTTACCTCTCGCATGGTATCTTTTATTTGCTGTTAAACAGCATTGTTCCTCAACATTTCTTCAAGGAGAAGCATCATGGGTGGTAAAAACCATCAGCCCTGTCGGGCATACCTGCTCAACTCAACGAAGCTATCCAAGCATCTAAGCCTGGCATACGCCCACCTTGAACTCAGCAACGTCGCTCTCGAAGATATCCTCATCAGTGAACTGGCGCCAGAGCGGGACAATCAAAGTAGTGGCTTTATCTATCCCGTACTTATGCATGAACTGAGCATCTCCGCTCAGGAATTGCAGAATGCGCACGAAGCGCTCGGCCGTCTCCGTACTCAAATGGAAACCGAAGATTTTGTCGATTTACCTTCTCTCCAGCGGCTTGACCTTGATGCCATCGGGGAGGTACTCGGAAGTCAAGGTCTCGTCGATCGTAAAGCATGGGTACAGGCCATGAAAATTATGAGACGGGGCGGATTTTTCGGGATGACGAGGCGTTTCGAAGCTGACATCATCGATCTCCTCGAATTGAACCGAGCTCTTCAGATCAAATTCCAACAATTGGAAGAGACCATCAACCAAGGAAATCTATCGATGGTGACTGAAGAGAACCGATACGGGAACTTTAAGGCCGAGTTTGCGGCTCACTACACCAAGTGGATCACGTTCAATGGCCTTTTTCTGGCCTCGAGTCTGCTCTCCACCGAGCTGTGGTATGCGTTTACCGGTAAGGGTACGCTTGCATCCGCCGACTGCCAAGTTAAGGTTGCCTGATCCATCGCGTTCAGCGACACTCGGATATCCTCACGTCTAGAGGGTATCCGGTTTTTCTTTTTCCGTGACAAAAGAACTCTCAAATGCTACATTTTCTTATATTAGATTAAACTCATTTTATGTTGCAACAGAAATATTCTAAGAACATGCAGGTGATTATCGATATCCTGAGAGATGAGGTGCTTGGCAATACAACAGGAGCACTGAACAAGATGACAAAAAACTATACTATGACGTGGGTGTATGAAACGAGGAATGGTGTCCTGTTTCCGAAAACAGCCATTGCTGGGGATGTGGATCTCGCGGATGCGTATATCATCAAAGGACGTAAGTACGAGATTATGAATATTGCCGAAGGGCAAAATGTTGTTGTGGTAGAACTCGTAGAGTCTTATCCCGATCCGAAAACAAAAAAAACGTATCGCACCCCGTTGGTGCTCGTACTTGAAATGAAAAATGGGAAAGTTGAAACTGGTCGTCACTACTGTGATCCCCGTCTTTCTTATCGTCATCTCACTTCTACGCAAACGAAAAAAGCTTTTGCAAAAAAGCAAAAGCCATTGATAGTGATTGAGTAAATCCAGTACCTTCATCATCGAGCTTCCCATCGTCAATCCCAAAATCAAGGCCGGCACCTCCGATCAGGCTTCTTTTTCGGGAGTGGGGAGGTAAGAGTCACTCCGTTTTGACTAATGTAGTATCTTTATATTATACAAAGTACATACAATATACAGCTTGTGTGTTAGCATGACCCAACCCCTTTTCTGGAGTGGAGTAGAGAAAGTGATTCTTTGTACGGACATACTTTTTTGGCTCAAATGGCTTACGTACCATCTTACTCCAAAAAAGGGGCAATAGGTTTAGAATTCACCCTACAAAAATTGACAGGATAATGTCCTTGTGTTATACAAGTTATGCAGAAGCAAGCCTTATTTTTTGTTTTCGGTACGCGCGTATTTTTTTCAACAGCAGTTCTTAAAAGAGGTAATCCAAATGAATATTGCAGCTGTTGCAGTCGATGATGTTCCTGTCAAAGTGTTATCGTGGGATTTCACTAATGTGAGAACCTTTCTGCATGATCGTGAGGGGGTTCTTAGTGAAGATCTCAACGACATGGAAAAGGAATATGGACGATACATGGAGCTTGTAACGAAAAACCGTAATGTGAAATTGCCGGTATCTCCGCCAGTTGACCAATTCTGGCATGCGCACATATTCTTTAGCCGCGACTACATCGATTTCTCCCAGAAGGTCATGGGTACGTATATTCATCATTATTCGGCCTTGACGCAGGAAGAAAGAATTAAGTTGGCACCTAATTATGAATTGACACGACAACTTTATCGTGAAAAATTCGGGGCGCCGGATGAAAAGTGGTGGCCGAGCGATTGTATATGCTCTTCATGTACCGGTCCTGGTGGCGGATGTTCATAAATCTGGGGCGGACGGACAACAAGCATTTGTTCTCTCGCCCCCTTTTTTTATATGAATGTTAAAGTATTTAAATTGAAGCAAGGGAAAGAAGATCAGTGGAGAGAATGGTGCAAACAATTACAGACGATATATCGTCGAGAGGCCATTGCCACTGTCTTAGAAGAACAAGGGAAATTTGAATCCTTTGTTTTGTTTAATGTCGGAAATGATTATTACACTGTTGGGATAAGTGATACTAAGCTGGCTGCCAATAAAGAGGTGTCATTAAACAGAGAACACCAGAGACAGAAAAAAGAATGTCTTGAGCATTCTTTAAATGCCGATGTTTTGTATGAATTGGACATTTCGAAA
>JBPPMJ010000014.1:0-2550 GCA_051306005.1 Minisyncoccota bacterium | reverse complement strand
TCGCCGGCTTCGCGCTGGTTGGATCGTTCTTTCTGAGGTGCAGCTGGCCCTTGAGCACGACTGTTCGAGGGAACAGGATCTGCAAAACCGCTTCAATCACACGTTGGACATGGTGCTTGAGCATCAGGATCAACTTCTGCAGGTGCTGGAGAAGCGGTTCCGTGGCTGATCCTGTTGAGCAGCCTGGCTGGGATGGCTGGTACTTCGAGGACGGCTATCTGTGTAGCCCCCACGGGGACCGCTTCACGGCTTTGGCCGTCCATGCGTCGTTCTTCTATCGGCAAATGTCTCAGGTGCAATCGCTCATGCGGTGCGAGGTGGATCGGCAAGACGCCCGGCTCGTCCTGGGTGAGCCGAACCGCGTTGGCGATCGCCGCTGGACTCGCGTCCCGGAATCGTCGCCGGCAGCCGCGAGGGGTGTGCCTGTGGAGCTTGCTCCCCTGGCCCACCCCGACCGGGTGCCGTGGACGGTATGACGGTGAGTGAGAAATGCGCCGTGCTTGATCCCGGACCTGCGTTTTCAGGTCGGAGCCTGTACGTCAACTCGAAACGTACAGCGTGGTGATGTATGGCAACTGGAAACAAACACTGGACGCCGCCCAGGACTGAAAAAATGCGACGAAGCGAGTATTTAGCGGCTGTTTACCGGTTGACTAGTGGTGATTTAGTGGGTATAATGTGGGTAACAGATAGGAGATACCTACATGCGTATGACGAAACTTTCCCGGGAAAATCTGATGGTGGCAGATCGTGCGAGGATCCTATTCACGGATCAACTGTACCTGGTCGAAGTAGCCAAGAATGGGAACGTGGCTTACTTACAATCCGGGGACGGCATCATGACCTACCCGAGCGCCGAACTGGCGCGTCGCGCCGTGCGTCGGATCCGGCCCGACCTCGAACCCACGACTATCTAACACCAGGCAGGCGTCAGCGAGGCCGTAGGCCGTCTCGTGTTTCGTGGGCGTTGTTCAGGGCAGACCAGGTGCAGTGTTGCGCGGAACGGTTATCAGGGTCAGATTCCACCCTGGAGGCCATCCTTTCGGGAATTTCAGGTCAGTGGGCCGCCTCAGATCGTCCAGGAGGCCATATCTCGGTGTGGGCGGTACGTGGGGGCGCGGACCGGCACCCCCCGCCCCCCGCGCGTTCGTGCGTGGTCGTAATCGGCTGTTTTGGATGTGGGTCGCGCATCGATGGCGGGCAAAGTTGGGTTCTAGTAATACCCAACTTTAGTCTCAATTTGAGACAGAGTAGACTCGATTGCCATGATTGATTGGTTCTCAGGTCACGTTGGTTACGATGCGTCTCGCATGGTGCTCGGGCAGTTTTTCGAGATGGAACCAGGCGGCGAAATCGTCAGGCATCGGGATCGGTGGGAAACGGCTCGGGGTTCGTGGGAATCCGGCGTCCAGGTGACTCGCGGCCAGCCCACGTCGGCAATGCTCAAGGCGTCTCGGGAGATGGGGTTTCTGTGCTCTGAAACGGCGGTCCTTCGGGTGTCGGGAAATCCGGCCAAGTTTCTGCAGGGCCACAATGTCGCGGGGCCTTCGGTCTCCCAGCTGGGGCCAGTCGTTCAGGCGTTGGTGCGGTGTTTCGGTGAATGCTTCAGGCCAATCGACGCCGATGATGATCGCTTGCCGGCCCTGCATCGGACTAGGGTGGACGTGACAACGGCGGTCGACCTGGGAACGCATCAGGCTGTTCATGACTGGTTGCGGGCTGCGGAGGCGTTGACGTCGACTCGTGGGGCTCCGGCGGTTTCAAAGTTCGGAACGGTGTATTGGCGCCCGAATTCGACACGCTGGACACTCAAAGCGTATTGTAAGCACTGTGAGCTGAAGGCTCACCCGGCCATCGATCCGGGGATGGTAGCGGAATTGTCAGAATGGACCCGGACGCAACTGCGTATCGAGCTCACGTTGCGGCGACCAGAATTGAAGGCTCGAGGCGTGCTGGATGAAGGCATCATCTGGGAGTACGCCGGCAAATTGGAGATGCCGAAAATGAGACAGGGTGTTCGATTGGAAGATGTGCAGCTGCCGAGCGGCGCACGGTTCGCATTGCAGGCTTGGCTGGATGGTCATGATGTCGCGGTGATGGTTTCGCGGCCCAGCTTCTACCGGTATCGGCGAAGCATTCTCGATTCCGTAGGCTGGGATATCGGCATGAATGCGGCCGACCAGGTGAAAGCCGATTCGAGCGCCCTGGTTGATTTCGACGAGCTACAGCGTCGGGAGGTCGTTGAGATCCCAGAAAGGATCCAGCGGTCTCTGTTCGGAGCCGCATGACGTTGTAGCCAAAAAATCGGGCCGCTGCGGGATGGCTCCCCAACAGCGACCCTGACCAAGGAACCTACGTAGGAGGTTGCAATGGCTGAAGTGAATAATACCCCCCGGGACGTGGATACGTCCCATCTCGTTCGCCGGCTTCGCGCTGGTTGGATCGTTCTTTCTGAGGTGCAGCTGGCCCTTGAGCACGACTGTTCGAGGGAACAGGATCTGCAAAACCGCTTCAATCACACGTTGGACATGGTGCTTGAGCATCAGGATC
>JBPPMJ010000002.1:0-66915 GCA_051306005.1 Minisyncoccota bacterium | reverse complement strand
ACGGGGAGGATGCCTGAAATATCTGTTGTTAGGGAGACGGCTCCAAAGGTAGGAGTCGTTCCTCCGTGGAGGACTTGAGTGGATGTACCAGCGGTGACTTGTGCTAAGACACCGGAGGCATTGGTATAGAGAGGTCCACCATTGGAGGTGAAGCCTGAGAAGGTGATGGTGCCAGAAGAGGTGATGCCGGTGGCAGAGATAGCGCCGGCAGAAATTGACAATCCATTCACGCCTTCAGCAGTAAACAATTCTTGAACAGTAAGATTTTTGACAGTCAACGCAGAAGCGAGATCGACACTATTGACTGATCCGTCTTTGATAGCCTGTGAGTCAACAGCTTCTCCCGTGAGACGCAATTTGCCAGTCAAACCTGAAATGCGCAAATCTCCAGATCTCCATGTTTCATCATCCGTATGATGAAAAACAAGCTTGGACAAAACTTTGAGCGGTTTCGCTATCAAGGCATCTTGTGTCGGCACATCGGTACGTTCATCTTCTGGATGACTCGCCAACTCCTGACTTGTCAAGCCCTTGATAAAGCGTTGTGGTGTGCTGTTTGTATCATTGTCGGATTGTGTCTCTTGGGACTGTGGAAACCACGGCAACCCATGATTTACTTGCCATCCTCGCAGGGTTGCCCAGAAAAGAAAAAATGGTGGTATCAGCACGAGAGCACACAAGAAAACAGCGAAAATTTTGTATTTATTTTTCATCTTCAGAATATTCAATAACAGGCATAATTACTCATTCTCAGAATAGAGAATTTTCATATTAAAGTCAATTACGGAAAAACTTAAAAAATCATTCCTATGAAGCATTTTACCACACAAATCTCATTTTATTATAACATAGACTCCCCTAACGTTTACTGCTATACTCAAAGGGTCTTTTCATGAATATTCTCTATGCGATTTCTTGCCAAAAAGCGCCACCTCCCAAATAACTCAAAAATGCGTCCACGTTTTTGGAAAATTTTGATGTGGACAATTCTTATAGGAATCATCATTCTTTTTTTCTTGTTAGTAGGCGCGTTTGCTTATATTGCCAAAGATCTCCCCAACCCCAGCACCATCAATAAACGCGCGCTCATTGAGTCCACCAAGATCTATGACCGCACAGGCACCCATCTCCTCTACGAAGTACATGGGGAAGAAAAGCGTACCGTCATACCTTTTTCCGATATGCCGGATGTTGTCAAATATGCCACTATCAGTCTTGAAGATCAGGATTTTTATCATCATTTCGGTATCAAAATCTCTTCTATCGTCCGTTCTATCCTCAAAGACCTTATAACCTTTGACCGAGCGCAAGGAGGGTCCACTATTACGCAACAGTTTGTCAAAAACTCCCTCCTAACCAATGAAAAAACATTGATACGCAAAGTGAAAGAAGTAATTCTATCCTTGGAAATGGAAACGAAGTTCTCTAAGGATGAAATTTTGGCTATGTACCTCAATGAAATTCCTTACGGATCTAATGCTTACGGTATTGAGGCTGCGTCACAAACTTTTTTTGGCAAACCGGCGCGTGAATTAACACTAGACGAAGCTGCTTTGATAAGTTCACTTCCACAAGCTACTGCTTATTATTCTCCTTATGGTTCCCATACTGATGCCTTAATTGGACGCCAAGCTTTCACACTCAAAACAATGGCACGCTTGGGATATATTACCCAAGAACAGGCGGAATCCGCTATCAATACAGACACACTCGCCAAAATACAACCTCAAAAAGATATCATTGCCGCTCCTCACTTTGTCATGTACATCAAAGATTATCTCCAACAGAAATACGGCGATCGAGCCGTGGAAGAAAGTGGCTACAAAGTCATTACCACACTGGATTGGGATAAACAACAAATAGCGGAGCAAGTAGTCCAAGAAGGAGCGGAAAAAAATATTAAATGGAAAGCCTCCAATGCGGCATTGGTCGCCATGGACCCAAAAACAGGGCAAATCCTTTCTATGGTCGGCTCCAAAAACTATTTCAACAATACTATTGATGGTCAGGTCAATGTCGCTATTCGAGATAGACAACCAGGATCTTCCTTTAAACCTTATGTCTACCTCACCGCTTTTACCAAAGGGTATTTGCCAGAAACAATACTCTATGATACCAAAACACAATTTGAGACCGCTGAAGGGAAAAGTTATGAACCTAATAATTATGATGGAAAATTTCATGGTCCACTCCCGATGATGAAAACATTAGGAGGTTCCCTCAATGTTCCGGCTGTCAAAACGCTCTATCTGGTTGGGGTGAAAGATGCCATTCAAATGGCTAAAAATCTTGGCATTACCGGTCTCAATGATCCAAGTAAACTTGGTTTATCCTTGGTTTTGGGAGGAGGAGAAGTCAAACTTTTGGATCATGCCCATGCATACAGCACAATCGCTAATAATGGCATTAAACATCCAATGACGGCTATTTTGCGCATAGAAGATGCCAAAGGAGTGTCTTTGGAAGAATTTACATTGGGAAATGGAGAGCGCGTCGTAGAAGAGAAATATATTGCCATGCTTGATTCTATACTTTCCAATAATGAAAATCGCGCCTGGGTATTCGGCGATAATTCTCCACTCCGTTTCGATAATCGTCCCGTATCTGCCAAAACTGGAACGACAAATGAATTCCGAGATGGATGGACTATTGGGTACACCCCATCTCTCGTAACAGTCGTATGGGCTGGAAATAATGATAATTCTCCAATGGTAGAAGGCGCAGACGGTATCAATGTTGCTGCTCCAATTTGGCGCGCATTTATGGATAAAACCCTTTCTAATTATGCTATTGAAGAATTTCCCAAATACAATCCAGAAGATGAAATTGGAGACGAAGAAGGAAAGACTAACAAACCCCTTTTAGCGGGGAAAATTGAACAGGAGGAAAACATACGAGTCTGTCAGATTCCAGATAAAAAAGATGTCTATTGTCTCGCGAATAAATATTGTCGTGACAAGGATACTGATAAAAAAACATTTATCAGTGATCATGATATTCTCTATTATATCAATCGTGAAGATCCGCGAGGACCACTACCAGAAAAGCCTGAAAATGACCCACAATATAAAAATTGGGAGAAAGGTGTTCAGAATTGGTATGAAAAACAAAAAGGGGTGGTTCTTGGAGAGCCACCAAAAGATGAATGTCGCCAATCAGATTTCGATAACTTTGAACCAAAAGTAAGTCTCTCTCTTCCAGAAAGTGTAAATGGAAATTCGCTGAATCTTAGGGCAAATATCGATGCTCCCTATGGTATCAAAGAGATTACCTATTCGGTTGATGGTTCCAAAATAGGCTCCAGTTCATCAAAATCTTATTCTCCTTCCTACTCTATTCCAGATGACAAAAAAAACCACAACACTCTTACTGTGGAAGTAGAAGTAATTGATAAAAACGGAAACAAAGCCACTGACAAGAAAGATGTGAAAGTTGATTACTAAAAGACATTTTTTCTACTTTTTATCTGGCTATTTTTATTTCTTGAATAACTTCCATTCCTATCATCTGATTCATTTTTTGACAGAGATATTTTTTTTGCAAAACTATTTCACTTGACCACAATGAGCTCTGCGGACTCAAAAAAAGTACTTTGTCTTTATAAAGGATTGGGATTATGCTTTCACCGCCCCTGATACCGTATTCCTCTATCATAACTCGTTTGGCAATATAAAAAACAGTTTTTTCATCAATTTCTCTCTGAAAAGACAATGATTTTTGAGGAAGAAGCTCTTTGAGTGTACGCATACTTATTTGCGGATTGGCATGATAATATATAGATAGTTTTTTTCTTCTTTTTCAGCCTCTTTTTCATCATAGAGACGAATACCAACGGGACTTATCCCATCATTTACCAAGAAAACAATCTTTTCCCCTCCAAAAGCATTTATACCATCCAAAATGTAGCGTGGATTTATAGAAAGCGTTACTATCCCTGTTCCTTGAAGTGGTTCTAGAGTAAGAATAGCTTTATTTTCACCGATTTCTTGAGAAACAGACGACACGATACATTCTTTCTTCTCTCCATCAAAAAAGAGTGTTATCTCACCTGATGCGTATGAAGAAAAATTATGCGCGATTTTGATCGCCCGCTGAAAACTTTCTCGTTCCAAAATAAAATGAGAAGAAAAACTTTTTGGTATAATTTGCTTATAATCAGGATATTTTCCATTAATAATACGTGAAATGATTTGCACTCCATCTATTTCAAAAAATATTTGATTGTCCCGTAAAGCGATTTTCACCTCACTACTTTCCGGATTTATAACCCGCATTATTTCTGAAAGCGTATTTCTCGGAATAATAAGTGAAGGATTTTTCTCCAAAAAATCCTTATATCCGCTCCCATATTCAGTAAAAGGAATGATTTCTTCCGCTAATCGAAAACTATCCGTAGCCGCCAAATGAATCTGATCTTTATAAAAGAATATATGTGCTCCAGTTAATTCTAAACGTGCATCATTAAGACTAACGCAAAATAAAACTCTTGTAAGAGCATTTTTGAGAGTCTGAGCCGGAAATGAAAAAAAGTAATCATCAACGTACTGTGGAATAAGCGGAAAATCTTTTCCATCCAATCCCTTGATTCGTATTTTATAGACAGCACTCTCCACTTTCAAACCAATACCGTCACTCTCCAAAGAAAGGACATCTCCAGAGGGAAGCTGGGAAACAAAGTTGCTTAATACTTTAGCTGGGATAGTAATTCTCCCTTCTTTTTTTATTTTTGCTCCTATATAAACAATGACACCAATTTCCAAATTGGTCGCAGAAATTTTTAAACGCCCATTTTCTGTTTCCAAAAGAAAATTACTTAATATAGGAAGAGTCATCTGTTTTCCTACAACTCTTTCTAAATGTGAAAGTGCTTTACTAAAATTTTCTTGCGTACAAATAAGTTGCATAAAATTTATCTATAAAAATTAATAAAAATATTTTTTAAAAAATCTATTATTATTACTTAGGACTGTGGATAACTGGATAACTATAAATTTTCTTTTTAATAAAGCATTTTTTCTATCATTTCTCACTAATAAAAAGATATTTTAAGGGATAAATTAGAGCATAAAACTTACTATAAAATAAAGTGGTAAAATTATCAACAAAAGAGGATATATTTATACGGCTTCTTTCCACGGAAAATTGGTAGTTATACAATATTATCCACTATACTGGATAATATAAACGGTCTTTCAGTGTAGCTAATTCTTCTTTTAAACGAAGAGTACTTTCTTTTTGTGTATTTATTTTCTCAAAAGCATGTAAAACAGTAGTATGATCTCTTCCTCCAAGAGTATCACCAATAGTCGAGAAAGGTATTTGTAATTCATCACGAAGGAGAAACATCATAACTTGACGAGGATGAGATATCTCCTTTTTTCGTCCTTTTTTTATCAAATCCTCTTTAGTTACATTATAATATTCACTAATCACACGAAAAATATCATCTACTTGAATCACTTTTTTATTATTTTCAATCAATTGAGCGAGAATTTTTTCTGTATTTTCCAAAGTCGGTGAAACACGATGAAATTCACTAAAAGCAATCACTCGGTTGAGAGCACCTTCTAATTCACGTATATTCTGAGTGATATTTTCAGCAATAAAACGTAGTGCCGGAGTGTCTATATGGATACCTCTCTCGGCTATCTTTGACTCCAAGATAGCAATTCTTGTTTCTAAATGTGGGCGACTGATATCAGTAATCATTCCTCCTTCAAAACGTGATCTGAGCCGTTCTTCGAGTGTGGGAATGGCTTTTGGCGGGCGATCACTTGAGATAACAATTTGCTTGTTAAGTTGATACAACGCATTAAAAATATGAAAGAATTCATTTTGTGTTTTTTCGCGTCCAGAAAGAAATTGAATATCATCTATTATTAAAAGATCCATCTGTTGATAATATTCTTTGAAAACATCAATCTTTTGATTTTTAATAGAATCAACGAGTTCTGTAGTAAAACGTTCAGAATTAATGTATTTAATACGTTTTTCTGGGTGATTTTTGACAACTTCATTTCCAATAGATTGCAAGAGGTGTGTTTTACCAAGACCGACCCCGCCGTAAATAAAGAGTGGATTATAAACCAAACCAAGATTTTGTGCCACAGCATAACACGCCGCGCGCGCCAGTTCATTATTTTCAGCGACAATGAAGTTATCAAACGTATAACGATTATTAAGATTTGTCTCATGGAAAACCGGATTTGATGGCGCTGTTGCGGTAAAAAATGGTTTTTCAATCAGTTTTTTTCGGACAAATCCGGTGTGTTCAGGGGGTTTGACGGCATCAATATGTCTCGCTGTATAGGGAATAATCGCGGGAGGGGCGACTTGTTCCGTGGTAATAATACAGCGAATGGACTGAATAGTAGGATCAAAACTTTTCAGCGCACGGAGTAAATAAATATTATACTTGTTTTCAAGCCACTCTTTAGCAAATCCATTTGGAACAGCAATGGTGATAATTCCTTCTTGATTACTTAAGATACTGGTATTTTTGAACCAGGTGATAAAATTTGCCTTTGAAATGGAAAGTTCCATTTGACCTAATACAGCCTTCCAAAGCTCTTCATGTGTCATAACTCGTATCTATCAAGAAAAGATTATCCACAGTATATCATGTGATAAAGATGTAGCCTATGAAAAAATGGTTGATTTTGTGGATAATGTGTGCATAAGTCTCTATAAAAAGCTTTTCATTCAATAAAATAGAGGAAATATGTATTTATATACCCCTGATTTAAGAAAAGAAAAATATGACTCAAATAAAAAGAAGGTGCTTGAAAATTGACTTTTTTCTTTATTCTGGTACACTAAAAAGACAATTTTGTTCCTAAAATCTAACTGTTATATAATGTTATGCCAAAGCAAACATATCAACCAAAAACACGTAAACGTGCCCGTCGGCATGGTTTTCTAGAACGTATGAGTACGGTAGGAGGCAAAAAAGCTATACTCAATCGTCGACGTAAGGGGCGAACCAATTTAACCACTGTCTAAAAGAAGTATGTTAAAAAAAGAGCTTCGTTTACGAAAAAAAGAGGATTTTGAGAAAGTTTTTCGTAAAGGGAAGCCTTTTTTCTTTTCTGAGATAGGATGTCGTTATCTTTCTGGTGTATCGCCGTTACGAGTAGGATTTTCTTTGAGTAAAAAATTCGTACCGACCGCTGTACAAAGAAATCGTTTACGTAGAATGCTTTCTGAGGCATTAACTCTTTCTCTTCAAAAGAATGCGCAGACGGGAGAAATTATTTTTTTTATTTTACATAAGCCAAAAAAAATAAATTTTTTGCAGAGTCAACAACTTGTTGGGAAATTGTTCCATATAATACAAGCAATAAAATAATAAAAGTATGCTCCATATTTTTGACATTCTTATTTATCGCCCGATCTACAATACGCTGATTTTTTTCTATAATATTGTGCCGGGATATGATTTTGGCATCGCTATCATTATTACCACCATTTTATTGAAGTTTTTTCTCTTACCTTTATCAAAAAAACAAATTGAGTCGCAGAAAAAAATGCAGATACTGCAACCACAAATCAAAGCGTTACAACAAAAGCATAAAAATGATAAAGAAAAACAAACTAAGGCTTTGATGGCTTTTTATAAGGAACAAAAAATGAACCCTTTTGCTGGTTGCCTTCCGCTCATTATTCAACTTTTCTTTCTTATAGCTATTTATCAGGTGATTATCAATATTGCTCATGCTGGATTTATCGCTCAATCTAGCGATTTGTATACTTTTATTCAGAATCCAGGCGCTATCAATCACATATTTCTGCATTTTTTGGATCTAACAAAGCCGAATTACGTTTTTGCGATCCTTTCCGCTATCGCTCAATATTACCAAATTAAAATGCTTTCTCAGAATATACCAAAAAAACAAGAGACATCCTCCACAGAACCTGATTTTGCGACTATAATGAACAAACAGATGCTCTATCTCGGTCCAGGACTCACCTTTTTTATCGGAGCCACATTTCCAGCAGCCCTTTCACTGTATTGGCTTGTCTCAACACTCTTTATGATTGCGCAACAAATAACATTGTCTCGTACAAAAGCATCAGTATGATTCCAGAAAAAATAGATCAAGAAACTGTGAAAAATATCCTTGCTTCTCTTTTGGAGAAAATGGGTTTTCAGGGAGCAGTTGATGTAACTTCTCCGGAAGGGCGCCCAGATGATATTTTTTGTACCGTACAAGTAGCACAGGATCAAAATTTTCTCATTGGTCAGCAAGGTGTCAATTTATCAGCCATACAACATATTGTCCGTGTCTTGACACGACAACAAACAGGTAAGCGTTTGAATATCATAGTAGATATCAATGGTTATTTTTTGCAAAAAAAGTTGTTTTTGGAACAAGAAGCGGAACAGGTAGTTTCACAGGTATTGCGTGAAAAGGTTGCTGTCATGTTCCGTCCCATGCCTGCTTATGAACGTAAAATCATACACACATACCTTACAACACACCCAGAGGTGATGACAGAAAGTATTGGTCAAGGTTTAGAACGAAAAATAAGGGTATGTTTACGAACATCAATAGATAGCGAAGGAGAGTGACAGATTTTTTTAACAACAGGTTACGATAATGGCCCTCGCTCGTAAAATCGCTTATAATGTCATCTTCAATTCTTTTTTGAAGGTGTTTTCAACAGTGGTGCTTTCCCTACTTTCTATTCGGTTAATTACCGGTTATTTAGGTCAAGAGGGGTTTGGAGCATATTCAACTATTCTTGCTTTTTTTGCACTTTTTTCATCGGTAGCCGATCTAGGATTAAGTTCAGTGACTGCACGAGAAATTTCTCGCGCAGGAGCGGATGAGGCAGGTATTCTGAGTAAAGTACTTTCTTTACGCCTAGTATCTTCCTGTACTCTTTTTCTGATTGCCCCCTTATTTGTCATCCTTTTTCATTACCCCAATGATGTGAAAATTGGTATTATTATTGCGTCTGGAGCAGTTATTTTTTCTACCCTTTCACTCTTTTTGAATGGTATTTTTCAGAAACGCCTTGCTATGGACAAGGTGGCACTGATTGAATTTTGTGGCAAATTATTGCAGGTGCTGGCAGTTATGCTTGTGGTCCACTTTGATCTTGGTTTTTTGGCGATCGTTACCACTTTTCTCGTCTCTCTTTGTTTTAATGCCACGACAGTATTTTTTTTCAGCCGACGTTATGTCACATTTACTCCGCAAATCAATGTTTCATTTTGGAAGGAATTCTTACGTGAGTCACTTCCTATGGGAGCGACGGCCATCATTACTTTTACCTATTTTAAGATGGATACGATTATACTTTCTATGTTTCAGTCAAGCGCTCATGTCGGTATTTACAATGTTGCGTATAAAGTGATGGAAAACCTGATTTTTTTCCCTGCCATGCTTGTAGGGCTCATTCTTCCCCTCCTTTCTCGCTATATATTTAGTGACCGGACACAATTTCAGGAAATTGCCGATAAGACCTTCAAGGTTTTTTGTATAATTATTGTGCCTCTCGTGGCGGGAACATATTTTTTAGCTCCTGATATTATCAGGTTTGTCAGTGGAGATAGTTTTTCAGAATCCGTAGTAGTGTTACGTATCTTAGTCTTTGCTTTGGGGTGTATTTTTTTTGGGCAATTCTTTACCATGCTTTTGGTGGTGGGCAATGTTCAAGCCAAATTGATGCAACTATTAATCATAGTTGCGGTGTTGAATATTAGTTTTAATATAGTGCTCATCCCGCGTTATTCTTATATCGGCGCGGCGAGTACATCTGTCGCCACAGAAATGCTTGTGGTTATGTTGACGAGTTTTTTGGCGTATAAATATGTCGGATACAAACCATCATTCAAACACCTTGAGAAAATTCTTTTTGCGGGATGTTTAATGTCTGGAATACTCTTTTTACTTGCCCCCGTTTCTTTTTTTCTGGCTGGTAGTGTGAGTGTTGGGGTATATATTTCTTTCTTATGGATTTCACGGGCTGTCAGTGCTGATGAGTTAGCCAGTCTTTTCTCTCGGCGTGACGTTTCAAATGAAGTGGCGATTGACGCTTCATTAGTATAATTTTGAGAAAGGTGAGGTTATATTCGGTTATGGAAATGTTTCCAAAGGTAGGAATTATCGTTTTGAATTATAACGGCGCAGAGTATCTTTTGGCATGTCTACAATCATTATATGATTTGGAATATCCTTATAAGGATATTATTGTCGTTGACAATAATTCTGATGATCAATCAATGGCAATGGCTCAACATAGTTTTCCTCAATTAAGCTTTATAAAGAATGAAGAAAATTATGGTTTTGCAAGGGGTATGAATATCGGTATAATACACGCTTTAACACGAGGTGCTGAATGGTGTTGGTTATTCAATGCTGATGCCAAGGCAGATCGGCAATCATTGAAATGTTTAATACTTGCTTCTCGACAATCCGCTTCAGTGTTGCTGAGTCCGACTATCTTTGAGACGCAAAGAAATCGTTTGTGGTTTGCTAAAGGTAGAGTGAATTTTTTTCGTATGCGAGCTGAACATGTCTTACCGACCAAAGAAGAGTGTGGTATGGATCAGTATCCCAGTGATTTCCTCACTGGTTGTGCTATGTTGATACACCGAGATCTGATAAAACACATTGGTTTCTTGGATGAACGATTTTTCTTGTATTATGAAGACGTTGACTATTCTCTGCGTGCGAGACAAGCTGGATTTATCCCACGGGTTGTGACAGATGCGCGAGTAGAACATAGTGAAGTGAGTCAGATGAGCCCGCGGAAAACGTACTTTCTTGTTTTTTCCGGATTGATGTTTTTCCAACGTTGGACACCTGTATGCATGCGTCCCAGTATGTGGATATATCTTGGTTTACGAATCATAAAAAATAGTGTTGATAGAGGTTGGAAACAAGACCCTGTCACCCGCTCTGTCTCTCAAGCGTATAAAGATTATTTTTATGGAAAATAAGCCCCACATTTCACTTATATTTGTCAATTATAAAAGTGCCCAATATCTTGCGACTGCTCTCAAAAGTATCGTGACATTGGAGACGCGAAGAGAATTTTTTGAAATCATTGTTGTGAATAATGATCCACGGGAGAGCGTAACATTACAACGCTTGTGTCATCAAATGAACTGTATCATCATAGAAAGTGGGAGGAATATCGGTTTTGGTCAAGGAAGTAATAGAGGCGCTCATGAGGCGCGAGGCGAGATTCTTATTTTTGTGAATCCTGACACTGTATGGCAAGGGGTATTTTTGCAAGATATTTATAATATTTTCCTGCAACATCCCCGTTTCGGTGTTCTTGGAATGACAGTAATAGATAATCAACATTGTATCGAAAAATGGAGTTTTGGGCACACCCCAAGTCTTAAGCGTCTTTTTTGGAACAATATTTTTCCATCAAGAGGAATAGTTGAAACACAAAAACCATTCACGCAAGTGGATTGGGTCAGCGGATGCGGTCTCTGTGTGCGGAAAGACTTGTTTTGTAATATAGGCGGTTTTGATAAGCAATTTTTCTTGTATTTTGAGGATACCGATCTTTGTACTCGGATATGCCATCGAAATTTTCAGGTAATTCATCATACAGAGTTACCTTTGTTGCATTTTGGCGGAAAGAGTCAGGCATCGAAACAAAAACAAAAAGTTTATTTTTCTGCCTCTCAACGTCTGTATTTTCAAAAACATCGTCCGTATTGGGAACAGTGTGTGCTTATTGCTTTACAATGGTGCTGTCGCCGACGTATATCCACAAACTAACAGCCTTGTCTTTTCGTTCATTTTTAGCATTCAATATCAGTGTTATGTTTCTATTCATACGCAAGGGTGTTACTATAAAGAGAAATCATTTTTAGACTGATATGTTTGATTTTTTTGTCCTCTTTTTTATCGTCTTTCTCCCCTTTCAATTTGCACTTTCTCCGGCCCCAGGGATTGACCTAGCGGTTATTCGTCTCTTTTCTTTGAGCCTTTTTCTTTGGTGGATGGTGCGTAGCCTGACACATCGAAATTTCATTCTTCCACCAGCTCGAATACTTTTTCTTCTTACAGCGTTTCTTTTCTGGAGTACTGGTTCATTTCTGTGGGCGGAAAATCCCTTATGGGCTATGAGAAAGGCATTGTTTTTACTCACATTCGCACCTTTGTTTCTTGTCTTTTATGCAACACTACAGGATAAGCACCTTCGTCAAACATTTTATACATTTTGGGTATACAGTGCGACTGTTTCCGCCAGCATCGGACTCGGTATTTTTGTGGCACAATTTCTTTTTGGGGTAGAGAAAGTGTTTTTTTTCCTCGTACATTCTATCCTTCCATTTTTTTTGGGGATGGAATTTAGTGGCACCGTCGCCAATTATCCAAGCTTATTGGTCAATATTTCTGGACATACAATGTTGCGCACATCCGTATTTTTCCCCGATCCGCACATTACAGCCTTTTTTTTCGGAATGACGATTCCCTTTGCTTTGACACTTTTTTTTGAAAGTACGGGCAAACAGCGCCTTCTTAATATTTTCTGCGTTGTTATTTTATTACTTGCCGATGCGTTGACTTTTTCTCGAGGAGGGTATGTGGGATTACTCGCCGGTCTTAGTGTCTTTTTTCTTTCTTCCGTTCCTTGGCGTGGATTTATAAATAAATATTTTTTCAGGGTAAGCGCTTTTTTTGTTCTCAGCATACTTATATGCGCGTTCAGTCCCATTGGCGCCCGTTTTTTGACCAGCTTTTCGTTGGTAGAGGGGTCCAACGCTGAACGTTTGCGTTTGTGGCAAGAAGCAGGACAAGTACTTTCTACGCATCCTTGGATCGGTATTGGGCTTGGCAATTATCCATTAGTTGTCAAACCAAGCGCATTTTATCGTGAGCCTATCTATGCACATAATTTTTTTCTAGATATTGCCGTAGAAACTGGCGTTATCGGTGCAATTCTTTTTTTAGGATTTTTACTCCTTGGAATGTGTTTTGCCTGGAGTAAATGGCACGTCACGCATGATCGTTTTGCTTTGTCAGCTTTTGCTTCTGTCGCACTTTTTCTTGTCCACGCATTTTTTGAAACACCACTCTTCTCAGTGCATATCCTTCCACTCCTTTATATACTTATGGCGCTGTGCCTCCTCCCTGCTTCTTCTAGTGTAACAACTAAAAAGTATGTATAAGAAACTTTTTTTATCAATCAGAGCGCAGATGCATATTTTATTGCTACTGAGTGTTATATGTTTACCATTCGCTCATATAAAATGGAATATAGTTGGCATTCCTGTCTACAGCATTGAAATACCGATTATTTTAGCTTGTATATCATATGTCGTTGGGTGTTGGTCAAGGGAGTTCACTCGTGTTCAGTTTTCTCAATATCCTCGCCCTTTTACATTGACTCTCATACTCTTCTTAACAGGAACTCTTCTTTCTTTTTTTCTGAATCCATTCACATTGACGGGTTTAGGAATGCTGAAAACATGGTTTGTGATGCCACTACTCTGGATGTGGCTTTGGCATCAAACACAACCCACCGTACAACACTATCAAAACATATTCGGTGTTTGGTTGGCAGTGAATAGTGTCAGTGCCATTTTCAGTTTGATATTTTTTGTACAAGGAACGCTGACCTATGATAATCGTTTGGCTGGATGGTATACTTCTCCGAATTATTTAGCCTTCTTTTTAGCTCCTGGTATATTGTTGGCGCTCCACTTCTTTTTCTCTTTTTCACAATCCCATCAAAAATATTCTCGAATAGGAATATCCTTTCTTCTCAGTGTTTTTAGCATCGCTATTTTTTTGACACATTCTTATACGGCATGGGGGGCACTCTTTGTTTCAGTACTCGCTTTTTTGCTTATGACGTACCGAAAATCTTTTTTTGGAAAACAGGGTATACTGTCGCTTATGGTAGTGCTTGTGATCGCTATTGGGCTGATTTTTTTTGAAATTGATAGTGAAAAGTGGCAATCGCTGACGCAATATAACACACATTCTTCGATGGCTTCACGAATAATAATCTGGAATGTTTCTTTGTATATGATTGCTGATCAGCCTATTTTTGGAATCGGCTTGGGGCGCTTTCAAGAGATGTACTTATTGTATCAACCACACTTTCCGCCCTATTTGGAATGGGCCGTTCCTCAACCACATAATCTGTTCTTGGCACTTTGGTTGCAAACAAGCATCATTGGTATGGTGAGTTTTTTATTGCTAGGAATGTTTTGGTTTTGGTATATGTTTCGATGTCGGCATCAATGCGATGATGTTATTGTACGACAGATAAGTACGACGCTTATAGCACTACTCACGTTTTTTTTCTTTCTGGGATTTACTGATACCCCTTTCTTCAAGACAGATTCTGCGTTCACATTTTGGATTATTGTAGGATTGGGTATGACACTCTGCACCCAAATACTATCAGTGGATCCTCTACAAAGGAACAAAAAGAACGATACCAAGACACCACAACGTTTCTAAAGATCAATGCGATATAATTTTCGTGTATTGCGATTGGTAAAAAAGAGTATGTCCTCTTTAGGTGAGAGAAAAAGATCAGCACTATCTATATTTTGGGTAATATCCTGAAGATCGACGAGGCGACTTTGCTTGCCAGTGGATGTATCGATTTTCCAGAACGTATCCTTGGTAAAAATGGGCTTCTCAAAATAATCATTAGGCAACATAACGTTTTCAGGCAAGGCTCCAGGTAGGGCATAGTAGATGGTTTTTCCGTCACTCGACCAGACTGCTTTTGATATGAGCGTGGGCACAGACAGGCTTTTAAGCTCCCCTCCATTACTATTCATACTCTGAAGCAAGACCATGCCACCTCCTTTGCTGGTGGTTGCGCTTACCAATACTTTATCCCCATCAGGAGACCAGAGGTAATCTGCGCCAAATTTTTCCGTCAGCAAGATACGGCGGTCTCCTCCAAGAACAGAAATACTTTCAAAAAAAGTTTTTTCCAAAGCATTGGGTTTGTTCCAAAAAGAGATACTCGTGCTTTGAGGGATAGGAGCAATAAAGGAATCTGATTTAATGTCAGTGAGTGTTTTCCAATTTTTTCCATCAGGATCGGAAATATTTAAAGTACGTTTTTTGGTAACTTGATCGGTGTATTGATACAAAATCTTATCACCTAGATTATTCCAAACGATACGGGACATTTCTGTTTTGAGAGGCGTGAGTGTTTTGGTTCCGATGTCAATCAAGTGCCACAAACTCATTGATCCTTGTTTGAGTAACAAAAGCGCCTGATCTTTTTTGGGTGACCAGATGATGCGCTCCGGTGTACCAGGTAAATGACTCATCAATACTTCTTTATCCTTTCCTTCTAGAGAGGCGGATTTTATGGATTGATCATCCAAAGAATAATAAAAGAGACGATTATTAGCTGAAACAGTAGCACCTAACAGGCTTTCATTGAGAGGATTGGTAAAAACAACCGTAGCAGATGGTACATTTTTTGAAAAATCATTTTGCTGTATCAAAGTATCAGTTTCAGAACTTGTGATGCTGGGGTTATTGATATTGTTTTTGAAAGCAAAATTATAAGCTAACCAAAAAATCAGAAAAAGTATTAAAAAGCCGGAAGAAAAATAAAATATCTTTTTCATAACGTAAAGAAGCGCTATTTTGAATGAATGTTTTATTTATTGCAACAATTCGTTGGAGCACTGATGTGAATATGAGGTGCGGAAGTGCCTGACTCATCGTTTACGCGCGCTCCACATGCGGAAGCGGCTGATTTAATAGCTCTAGCCATGTTGAGATCAACCGCCCCACTAGCCCCTCTGATTGATATATCAGCTGCTTGTGATTTTTGACACTCTGAAGCGGTTTTTGATGCTCCACCACCGTAATGACAAGAGGTTTTGCTATGTGCGCATGCTGAGTCATTCCAATTATTTTTACAAGTACTAAATCCAGCACTATCACTGATACTCGTAAGTTTTGTACCAGGGAATTTATTATTCATGCATTGTAAAATATCAGATAGACCTTGTGAAGCATCGCTACACTGACTACTATTAATGCCACTGACGCTATATCCACCACAACCAGTACCGCTTCCTGCTGGCGGGGTCCCCGGTGGTGTTGCAGGTGGCGCACCGGGTGGTGTCGGCGCGGGTGTAGGAAGCGTAACGGGAGAAAGACTATTGATACTTATGTTGACCAGGTCAGGATTGATAACATTAAGAAGAAGCCAAGCGACCAAAGCGATAACGAGCCCGATGATAGCGTCATAAATTACGCCTTTTGCGGATCCGAGGGCAGAGGTGTTACCGGCGCTGGTAAGATACATAAATCCACCGATAGAAATCATCACAACAGCCGATAAAACAATGATAATCAGAGCAAGACGATAGATAGCCTTGATATAGCCTGGAAAATCACTGCCATCGAGACTATTGAAGCCCGGGATTTTTTCTAAGAGTGTATACTGTAACCCTTCATTGGTTTGCGCCAAAACAGGCGGAACACTCAAAAAGAGGCCCGTCATAAATAAGAGAAATATACCAACACCAATGAAAGTATTTTTATTTTTGCGCATACACAAACTTATGTGTCATTAGTATAGCACATAAACAGATATTTTTTGAAAAGAATGCCCGTGAATATTCTACCAATCATCAAAAATCCCAACTGCCATTGAGACCACTAGACTGTGTATAATTAACCACCGTTGTTTCAAAGAAATTCCCTTTATCGCTGTTGGTGTCTTGAAGTCGATCTAAGTGTTTGTAAGGATTGACCATGGCCTCTGGATAGAGTGGACTAATATTAAGCATTGCGAGACGATTATTAGCAAGCCATTCTGTGTACTGTTGCATTGTTTCACTGTTGATACCAGGGATACGATTACCTAAAATGTGCTTACTCCACTCAATTTCTTGTTCAACAGCGATTTTCATCATGTCTTTAATAAGTGTCTCATTATAGAGATCGGGAAATTCCTTGCGAATTTCACGGATGATATTGGCAAAAATCGTAATATGAGTTAATTCATCTCTCCTAATATAGGCAATCATTCGGCCAGTTGCTAGCATCTTCATTCGATCTACCAATGTATCAAAAAAAGCAAAACCGTTGTAGAAATAGATGGATTCCAAGAGAAAATTAGCAACAATTCCTCGAAAAAAATGAGTATCGGAAGGGTGATCGACAAAATCTTGATATATTTGACCAATGTACGTGTTGCGTTCCAAGAGTACTTTGTCGGTACGCCAAAAATAATAGATTTCATCACGTTCTTTACTTTCTACCACTGACTCTAAAATAGTAGCATATGATTGTGAATGGATGGCTTCTTGATATGCTTGAATAGAAAGTATCAAGTTCACTTCAGGTGAAGTTATATAATCGGAAAAATGCGGAAGATTGATGGTCTGAATGGAATCCAAAAAAATAAGAAATGATAGGATACCTTTATATGCTCTTTGTTCCTCTGGGGATAGATCATCATGAAACATACGCATATCATCTTTGAGGCCAGAAACTTTTTCCGGAAGCCAAAAATTACCAACCATCACTTGATACAGGGACTTGGCCCATGGATATTTCGTTGTATTGAGATTGAAGAGTCCCGTTGTAGCTCCCTTGATAATCGTTCGATCCGATACAGTATCATTTCCTTGTGGATTAAAGAGGAGATTGTGTTGCATTACATCGTTCATACGTCTTGTGCCTTGATAAAATGAATAGGTTTTCTCATGGAAGAGATTTTTCAAAAGAACTCGCTGTATGCCACATGAATCAATTAGAAAAGAAGACTATTAACCACTACAACTCACACAATCATCTTTAACTTCAGCGGATAGACTTCGTACATAATAAATAGTTTTGATACCTTGTTCCCATGACTTTACATAATAACTATAGAGTTGAGCGGGACTCACTTTAGCAGGATCAATCATCCATTCAAAAGAAATAGATTGATCGATCCAAGGATAAATGGTAGACATCATGTCAATGACGTCATTCATATTCATATTGATATATTCTTTGTAAAACCAGAAGTTTTCCTTGGAGAGTTTTGGAGCGACGCGAATGGTAGGTGCTGAAAGGTTGGTCTCAATGAAGAATTTTTTGTAAATCGGTAAAAGAGCGGCAGTGGTGCCGACAACGCCGGCTGTCGAAGTATTTGGAGCTGGTGCCGTATGATAGCCAAAACGTACTCCATGTGTTTGCATATCAGCAAACAACGTCGTCCATTCTTTTCCGAAGGGTGTGTGCTCTTGAAACCACTCCGCAGTACGACCCAACAAAATGCCTTGAGAATATTCACTCCCGGGATAGAGTGTATAGGCACCGCGTTCTTTAGCAAGATCAATAGACGCGCGATAGGTATGAAAAGCGTAGCGTTCAAATAATCTCTCTGCTTCCTGACGCGCCTCAGCACTATCATAGGCAAGTTGATGTGTGGCGAGGTATTCCGCAAGTCCGAGATACCCGAGTCCAATGCTACGATAGCGCATAGCTGTACGACGCGCCTCTTGAACTGGATAATAGTTGAGAGTAATCACATTGTCCAAAATACGCATTACCACTGGAAAAACCTGGGCGATGACGGTTGGCTCATACACAGTTGCAATATTAATAGAAGCCAAGTTACAAACGACGAGGTCACCTGGTTCATAACGTATCACGATCTTTCCATCCTCAATCACTTCTTCCAGGAATTTGGTAGCGGAGGTATTTTGGCAAATTTCTGTACAGAGTTGTGTGGAATAGATATTACCGACGTGTTTATTGGGATTGAGACGATTGACAGTATCGCGGAAGAATACGTAGGGCATTCCCGTTTCTACGGTAGACTTGAGAAATTTTTTAAAAATTTCTTTTGCCTTAACTGTTTTTTTCATATTCAAACGAGTGTCTTGTTCAAGAGTAAGATAAAAGTCTTCAAACTCCTGATTGAAAGTATCCTGTAAACATCTCCCCGCATAGAGAGAAGAGACTTCGTGTGGATCAAAAAGTGTTACATCCGCATCTTCCTTCAGACGTTTCATGAAAAGATCTGGAATAGAAACAGCAGGAAACACATCGAACGCTTTGGCGCGAATATCACCCGTCTCTGTTTGCAAATCAAGAAAATCATAAATATCCAAGTGCCAGATATCAAGCGTGATAGAAATTGCTCCTAGACGCGCCCCCAATTGATTGACGGCTACGGCAGTGTCATTAATCACCTTGGCCCATGGATTGACGCCACCAGACATACCTTGTACTCCACGAATAGCGCTACCACGAGCACGAATGTTACCCAGATATACACCAACTCCTCCGCCAAATTTGGAAATTTGCGCCATATTTTCCACCGCATGATAGATACCGCGCAAATCATCATCAACATTTATTTTAAAACAACTGGATAATTGATGATAATTGGTGCGCGCATTAAGAAGCGTGGGAGTTGGTAAAGAAATACGTTGCTTGGAACAGTGCTCATATATTTTGAATGCAAAAGCCAGACGGTCCTCTGTTTTTTCTGGAATAGCTAAGAATAGAGCGACTGACATATACATTTCTTGTGGAAGTTCCATGATCCGCTTGTTTGGATTCAACAAATAACGTTTTGCAAAAGAAACAACCGTCGTGTATTCGTAGCACTGATCTGTCTCAAGCGAAAGTTTTTTCCCCGCTTCCAGAATATCTTCTGGGCTGTAATACTGATAAAAATCCTTATAATAAAGCCCTTGAGCAATGTAATCATCAAAAAGTGCTTTGTAGGCTTTAGGAGAATATATTTCTTCTTGTTTCAGCTGACGGTGCTTGGTGGCTTGTTTGTAAAGATTTCCGAGCAGAAGCCTAGCAGCAATATTTTGCCAAAAGATATTTTCCACACTCACGAGATCAATACAGGTTTTGACCAAGAGTTTATTGATATCTGAAGTCTTGATTTCATCAACAATATTTTTTTTGAAAGCTTCTAGGAGGTCATCAAAAGGACAAACTTGTTCATACCCTAGAGAAGCCCGATCAAAAACAGCTTGGATTTTTTTGATTGAAAAGAGTTCTGTTGTTCCATTAGCCTTGATAACTTTCAGGGAACGTTTTTCAAACTGTTCCATCAACCGCTCTTTACGTTCTTCACGCTTCTCATTTTGTTTGTTGCGATACAGGATATATGCTTTCGCAATTTCATAGCGTGCCTCTCGCATGAGATGTTTTTCCACACAATCCTGAATTTTTTCAACAGAGGGAATATGACTTTCATTTTCTTCGGCGCATGAGAGCAAAAGATCTGCCACGATAGCGTCAGTCATCATTGGAATAAAGGCTTTATCTGTTTCTCCAATTGCGTCACAAGCGAGTTCGATAGCGTGTTCGATACGCATGCGATCAAAGGCGATAATTTCTCCGTTTCTCCGTTTGACTTGGGTGAGGGCCATAAGAGTATTGTATGGATTACTGTCAGAAATCAAGAAAGGTGGATGTGAAATTCCCCTGACTCTGATGAACAGTAAGATGTTTTATTATTGTGGGTTATGAGACGAAACGTTTTTCCATAACAGACCAGTCCAGGGATTGGAAAAAAGCACCTATATACTCTGCTTTTTTGATACCATAGTCTGACATATAAGCATGTTCAAAAACATCCATGACGAGAAGCGGGGTACATCCAGTCAAATGTCCCATATCATGCTCATTGACCCACACATTGAAAAGAATGTCATTTTCACGATCATGCAACAGGATAACCCAACCGATGCCACGCATGGACCCGGTGGCGATAAAATCCTTTTTCCAATTTTCAAGACTGCCATAGATAGCAGTAATTTTTTCCTTCAATATGCTCGCATCAAATGCGTTTGTCTCACGAGTCATGTTGCTGAAATAGAGTTCATGGAGACGCACACCGTTCCATTCCCAGCCAAAGCGCCGTTTCAGTTCGGCATATTCTGGCGTCCCCACTTCCTTTGTTGCCAAAAGACTTATGAGGGAGTTGGTGTTTTTTACGTATCCTTCGTAAAGAGTGAAATGATTGGTGAGTAACGTATCAGAGAAGCCTGTTAGTCCGAGGAGATGTTTAAAATCTTTAGCGATATAGCTATCAGTCATAAATATTGGTATTAAATTTTTCCAACAAGATCAATCCCAGGCTTAAGTGTCTGACTTCCCGGCTTCCAGTTTGCTGGACAGACCTCTCCGCCGTGCTCACGAACGAAAATAGCTGCCTCAAGTTTGCGAAGCAGTTCGCTGGCACTGCGCCCAATGTTGTTAGCATGAACTTCATAGGCTTGTAACACACCGTCAGGATCCACGATAAAACTACCGCGTAAAGCAAGTCCTCGATCTTCGCCCTCTTCTATAGCAACACCAAAGCTCCGAGATAAGTCTCCAGTCGGATCTGCAACCATTGGAAAGGTAATTTTTTTGATAGCGGGAGAATGATCATGCCACGCTTTGTGGGTAAACTTGGTATCCGTACTCACGGACAATACTTCCGCGTTAAGTCTTTGAAACTCTGCGTAGTGTCCAGCCATTTCTTCTAACTCCGTAGGACAAATGAATGTGAAATCAGCGGGATAAAAGAAGAAAATAAGCCACTTATCTTTAAAATCAGAGAGATGTACTGTACGAAAAGCATCTTTATGATAGATATCGACTTCAAAATCAGGAATATGTTGCCCAATAGTCATCATTGCATGAGTTCCACAGGCGCCACCACCACAACATGAATCTTGGTACATAAAGAGTATGATAATTAAGTATTTTGGCGAGTTACTTTTTCATCATACGAGCTCTGTATCGTCATGTCAAATACCTGCTATACAAGCCGAAAAAATGAAAGCAATTTTTATGATTTCAACAATATATAGTGTCTTTTTTGATATTTTATATACAAGAAAAAAAGTTGCCTAAAACATTTCTTTTAAAATAAAGAAGTCCAGAAACAAGGTTACTAGCGCTGTATTACAGATTCTTTTTTTTGTGCCAGAAATACGGAGTTTTTTGGCGCACCAAGGATGAAGTGCTCTATATTTTCTATCGTGGTATCGAGGATTCGACGGAGAGCTTCTTGACTGTAAAATCCGATATGTGGCGTGAAAACAACATTATCACGATCAAGTAGATCGCGATTCTGTTTCATCTCTCCTCCTTGATAAGAAGCCTGAGTTTTGTGAAAATGAGCATTATGTTCTTTGATAAATTCCTCTCCTTCTAGTACATCCAAACCGGCACCAGAGAGGATATTATTGTCAAGAGCCCATAGAAGCGCCTGATTCTCAACAATACTTCCGCGAGCGGTGTTAATAAGAAGACTTCCAGGTTTCATCTTTCTGATATTCTCGGTATTGATGAGGTGATGCGTGTGTTCATTATAGGGCGTATGTACAGTGACAATGTCAGATTCTTGCAGGAGTTGTTCAAGTGATCCATATCTGAAGTGCAGTATTTCTGAGAGGAAGGTGTCATGCTGAATATCGGATGCGATGACATGCATTCCAAAGCCTTTGGCGATACGGATAACGTGAAGTCCGATATGGCCGGTTCCGATGACACCTAAGGTTTTATCTTTGAGATCAAACCCGATAAGTCCCTCAATAGCAAAGTTTTTCCTTAATCCGCGTGCATAGGATTTATGGACATTACGAGAAAGAGCGAGAATAAGGGCAAAAGTGTGTTCAGCGACAGTGTTTTCACCATAGTAAGGAACATTGAGGACAGCAATGTTCCTCTCCTGACAAGCGGGTATATCAATATGATCAAATCCGGTTGAGCGAGTAGTAATACAGCGGACATCTTTTATTTTTTCGAGGAGTTTTTTGGTCAGAGAGGAATAAATAAAAACAGAAATAATCTCATATGTCGCAACTTGTGGGGCATTTTCTTCAGTCAATCTTTCTGTCGAGAAAAAAAGCTCATGTGTACTGAGTGCTTTCGTGAGATATTCTTTATCTGACTCATTTATTTCAAAAAAAGCGATTTTCATAACGTTGTTATTGAGTAGCATTGTTTTCTAATGAAATTTGCTCCATAGCATTATACCCGTTATTATACCCTATAGCTTCCTGTTCTGGCGAATGATTTTATCAGATATGAAAATAGTATGGTTGAGATTATACAAAAAAAAATATTGAAAATACCCCGACGCCTTGTTGATAAGCGCCTTGACAGCGCCTTATTTCTGTTGATGCGAGAAAAATATCCTGAAAGTGGATTGTCACGAGAAATTCTCAGTCGGCGTATGAGAGCTGGTGAGATTACTCTTAATGGAATGACGGTATCTCCTAATCACATTGTGAAATTGCATGATAGTGTAGAAGTGCAGGAAGAGAATTTGTTTACAAAGATTACCTCTTTGACTATTCGTCATGATATTCGGATACCGATTTTATATGAGGATAAGAATCTGATTGTTTTGGACAAGCCAGCTGGTATT
Organism: Minisyncoccota bacterium; assembly: GCA_051306005.1. Lineage (GTDB taxonomy): Bacteria > Patescibacteriota > Minisyncoccia > Moranbacterales > UBA1568 > UBA1568. The sequence continues at coordinate 43,551 of JBPPMJ010000002.1, read as the reverse complement.
CAGATGCATCCGGCAGGAAGTCAGGATCGTGATACGGTTGCTCATTTTATAGTGACCATTCACCCAGAGCTTGACAAAATTGGTGACGACCCTTTGCGCCCTGGTATTGTGCATCGTTTGGACCGAGAAACATCAGGAGTAGTGGTCATTGCCAAAACATCCGAAGTATTTAATGAGCTCAAGCGATTGTTTCAAAACCGCTCTATCAAAAAAACATATGTAGCCCTGGTGCATGGACATATGCCAGCTACGTCTGGATGTATTGAGAGATCGTTAGAAAGAACATCTGGTACATTAAAGCGGCGTGTCGTAATAGATGGTCAAGAAAGGGCACAAGGAGTACGTGAAGCCGTGACTCTCTATCAGGTCATTGCGCGTTATCCAGACTTTGATTTGGTAATTGTGACACCACAGACGGGACGTACCCATCAGATTCGCGTTCATCTAGCATCGGCTGGATGCTCTATTGTGGGAGATAAGCTTTATGCCTCACGACCGATGCGTCGACAGGATACCAATGCTTTTATACAGCGTCATATGCTTCATGCTTGGCAGTTACAATTCACGCTTTTTGGTGAAGCTTATGCTTTACAATCCCCATTACCAACAGATTTTCGTCAGATCTTGCAGGATATTGACGAAAATCGAGAAGCAGGTTATGATGATGAGGCTTTGAAAAGCCTTGTCTCGGAATAATGGTATCAAGGTTTTTTCATTATTGAACAATTGTTAATTATAGTATTGAAAGCGGATTTTATTGTAGCTCTGTTTCAATTAACGACACTATTTATATGCATCAAAAACTGATTGCCTTTAACGCACAACAAAGAAAATCTCTTGATACCACTGAATTGAAAGCTGGTGATGTTATTAAGCTTTTTCGAAAAATCAGAGAAGGAAGCAAGGAGCGTACACAGGTGTTTCACGGGACTATTATTGCCATCAAGGGTGGACAAAGCTCTTCTCGAACCATTACTCTGCGTAAAGTATCTTTTGGTGTTGGAGTAGAGCTGGTAATGCCACTATCCTCACCGCAAGTGGAAAAAATCGAGTTTGTAAAACGTACTCGTGCTCGTCGCGCAAAATTATACTTTGTGCGAGACAAGTCAGTTAAGGTATTGAGTAAAAAACTGAAAGAAGTAGCGGTAAAGGTCGTTGCAACAACACCAATTGCGACCGCGCCAATAGCAGAAGGCATTGTAGAAGCGCCTATTCAGGCAATGCCTGTCACGGAAGAAAAAGCGTCTCCAGCCAACAAATAATCATCTTTTGCTCTCGTGAATGAGAATGTGTTATTCTTTGTGAGACGTAGAAAAACAGTTCTTTTCAAATAAACGAAGCAGAAAATGCCCAGGTGGCGGAATTGGTATACGCGCTACCTTGAGGTGGTAGTTCTCGCAAGGGATTGGAGGTTCGAGTCCTCTCCTGGGCACTGAATGAATACCAACAGCATCGTTGAAAGCGCGCTTAGCTCAGTTGGTTAGAGCACCTCGTTTACACCGAGGGGGTCCAAGGTTCGAGTCCTTGAGCGCGCACCAGAAAAGCCGGGGTAGCTCAGTGGTAGAGCAGAGGACTGAAAATCCTCGTGTCGGCAGTCCGATTCTGCCCCCCGGCACAAGAACAGACAAGAGAAATGTGAGAGTTATGTGGATGATGGAAAGAGATCTTTCTGGGACTGTAGCTCAGTGGTAGAGCGCGCGGCTCATAACCGCTTGGTCGTTGGTCCGATTCCAACCAGTCCCACCAGAATTATCAAAAAAGCGGGTATCGTATAGCGGCTATTATGAGTCCTTGCCAAGGACTAGATAGGGGTTCGACTCCCCTTACTCGCTCAAGACAGAACAAAAACCCTCCATTTTGGACGGTTTTTTATTTTTTATCCTATGTAAAGTAAGTAAAAAACAATATTTAACGCTTGACGAATTATTGATCTTGTGCTATCATAGTCGGTTGACTCAAAAAGGCTGGAGAAGGAATAAAGGCCTTTACTAGACAACTTGTTTCTCCTTACGAGGGGCGCAATTGATTCGTAAAAGTACCCTATGATATTACAAAGAGCGTTTTTGCTTGCAGTAATATTGGCAGGATGTGGTGTTTTTGTACGTCATGCCTCTGCCACCAATATCATCGCCGAATCACCCCTGACATCACGGTATGACTTTAAACAAGATCCTTATTTATTGGAATGGAGCTTCGCATTAACCAAATCAAAAGACACTGTAGTATCCACAGAAACTCCTTCTTTAGAAGAAAAAATATTGAATCGTTGGAAAGAAAAACAAGCTCATTTGTGGAATAAGTTGCCAGAAGAAAGCTTTACTATAAATGCTTCTGCCTACACCGCTTCTGCGGATGAATGTGGTAAGAGCGATGGTGTTACTGCTTCTGGACTCAAAGTGACAAAGAAACAAACTTTAGCGTGTCCCCCATCGTTTCCCTTTGGAACAAGAATGAGCATTGAAGGTATGGGAGAATTTCGTTGTGAAGATCGTGGTGGCGCTATCAAGGGTAATAAAATAGACATCTATATGGAAACAAAGCAAGAAGCTTTTGTTTTTGGTCGCCAGAACCTAACAGCACAGGTTATTCATTGAAGTAGTAAGAAAGCATGTGAGCTTCCATCAAGGGAGTTCACTTTTCTTTTTCTGAACTGTGATGCATTATACATTGACTCCACAAGAAAACTTCGTTACACTAAATATACTTTATCTGATAGGAAAATGCTCTGGTCCGGTGGCCGAGTGGTGAGGCAAGGGTCTGCAAAACCTTGAACGGCGGTTCAATTCCGCCCCGGACCTCAGGTCATTGTATTGCCGTGGTGGCGGAATGGTATACGCAGAGGACTTAAAATCCTCGGGTTGAAAAACCGTGCGAGTTCGAGTCTCGCCCGCGGCACAAGAACGCAAGAAAGACGTCGATGCGTCTGTTATTTTTTGTCTAGCAAGGGAAGTATTTTTTGAAAATCTAATAACAAAGTAGTATACAAACGTTTGTTGTAGAGAGCCACGGCAGGGTGGTAGAGAACTAGAAATGTTTGTAGTCCGATATTTGGTATAATGTGTTGAAATACTTGTCCGTGTGCTTCAGAAATTTTTTGATGGGCAATAAAGTTTGCGAGTGCATATCGCCCGAGTGTTACAATTATTTTTGGTTGAATGATACGTATTTCCTCTGCTAGCCATTCCTGACAAGCATTGACTTCCTCTAGATTTGGATCACGATTGTTGGGAGGACGGTATTTCACGATGTTGGTGATGTACACTTCTTCTCTGGTAAGATGGATGGATGCAAGAAGCGTATCAAGGACTTTACCGGCCGATCCAACAAAAGGACGGCCACTTTCATCCTCTTTTTTCCCTGGTGCCTCACCAATAAACATTAGTTTTCCATTTACGTTGCCTGTGCCAGGAACAGCCCGTAGAGCACTGTTTCTGAGGGTACAATGACACGTGCGCATCATGGTGGCATGTAAGACACGGATAGCTTGTTCTTTCTGCATAGAGAACTGTATTACTCGTGGATAAGTAAGTTTTATCGCACCATAAAGCCATTCTTTGTTTCAATAAGTTGTCCGGGAATTTCAAAACCGCTCGCAAGTTTGTGCCCGCCTCCCCCAAAACTATGCGCAATCAGGGAAACATCAACGTCATGTTGTTTCATAGAACGAAGACTAGCACGAATTGTATGATCATCACGTTCCGAAAGTACAAGTGCAAATTTGGCATCTGGTACAGTACTGAGAATAGAAGCTACTTGATACACATCTTCTACAGATGCTTGACACTCTTGGATATCATTTTGTGTGATTGCGGTCACCAACATTCCATTTTTTTTATTAAAACGTGCTTTATCAAAAGCTCGTCCCCAAAGCTTGAGCGCGCCTATAGTATTTTTTGTAAAAATTGTTTGAGTAATTTTTGCGAGTGGAGCCCCTTTTTTCATCAAATCAGAGGCAATATCCATCACTTGTGGGGAGACATTGGAATGTTGAAACCCTCCTGTATCAAACAAAATACCCATCAATAATAAAGTTGCCATAGGGGCGGTTAGCTTGCTATTTACTGCCTGTAAAAAGAGATAGATTAATTCAGAAGAAGATGAATATTCAGTGTCAATTATGACAATATCTCCAGTTACATGAATATCAGGGTGATGATCTATTAGTGCCACTATCTGTTTTTCTTGTAGAGTAGGTGCTATTTTATGAAATCCCCTATCCACACTATCGCAAGCTATGACCGTATCATAACTCGGTATATCAAGTTGATCGGGATGAAGAAAGACAGCCTTGCCTAAACTACTCAAAGTGTCTGGAAAGGCATCGAAACAAGCGATATCCACTTGTTTTCCACAATTTTTAATATATTCTGCCAAAGCCAGATTGGCACCAACTGTGTCAGGATCAGGACGGTTATGCGCAAACAAAAGGATTCGTTTGGAACGCAGAATGACATATCGCAAAGTGTGAAATTCAGTATCAAACGTTTGCATACTCTGTGGATAATCTCAAAAAATACCTTAAACAAGCTAAAAGATTTTCTTCAATAGCTTCTCTACCTCATCAGCTTTTTGGGCTGTTCCATCAATGATAAAGGAGAGTTTCGGCAGTGGTTTCATGGAGAGTTTTGTGTAAAGGCTTTTCTGGATACGGGAAAGCTCTTTTTTGAGTGTTTCTGATACATAATGATTTTCTTTTTCTGGAAAAACACTGATGAACATTCGAGTGTAACGAAGATCAGGGGAAGTGTCAACCTTTATTAAAGTCACTAACACACCCTGTTTCAGGCTGATATCGCGTTTCAAAATTTCAGAAAGGTGATCTCGTAAGAGTTCATTTATTCGAATAATGCGCATGGAAGCCATAATTTTTGTAATTTATGGGTAAATTTTTATCTAGTTCTTTGAATAATAGCTTTTACTGTATACCAGTTGTGCCCCTAGAGGGAATTGAACCCCCATCTCTCCCTTAGGACGGGATAGCTCTATCCATTGAGCTATAGAGGCTGATATGTCAAAGATATATTTTAGTAAAAATAAACTTTTTATTATAATGGAATACGATTAAATAAGTTGTAATCAAGATTGCGATGTTTGACAGTATATGAGAGAGTTGATGTGTGGACCGTGCCGGATTCGAACCGGCGACCTCCTCCATGCCATGGAGGCGCGCTACCAACTGCGCCAACGGCCCTTTGCGCACCTTTTTCTTATCATAACGGTTATTTTAGGTATTCGTCAATGGACTCTCTTTCGTCTTGATGGTAGTACAAACTGCTTTGTTATAAAAATATTTATGATTTTCCTTCCTTTTTTACAAATTCAACAAGCGCAACATTATTTCTTGCGACACAGGATACTTTTTATCCTTTTTCTTTTCTCACTCCCTTTTTCTGTGCGAAAAGTACTGATTAATGTTTCTTCTTCGGGTACATTTAATGAATATAAAGATATTTCAATATATCTTTCTGATATTCTCCTTTTATCCACTATCCTATTATTCATAATAAACAATAAAAGATATATTTTGTCAATAGAATACTGGAGAAGAATGTTCCACGTGGAACATTTATTTCTACCATTAATGATGCCTATCTTTTTTCTAGTATGGTCAGCAACATCTATTTTTTGGTCAGAAAGCATTCCGTTGGCTTTTTCAGCTTGGCTACACATTCTAGAAGGTTATGGACTCTATGTTTATATACTTTTATCCAATGTTCCACATGGAACATTGGATAAAAGTATTCTTATGTTCCACGTGGAACATAAGAAATGTACAATAAATTATGTTCCACGTGGAACATTCCTTTCTTTAATCGTTCAAATTTTGAATAAATGTTCCACGTGGAACATTTATCGTATCATTATGACATCCATTATTTTTTCTGCTTTAATACAGTCATTTATAGGTGTATTACAGTTTCTGTATCAAAGATCTTTGGGCATTACTTTTTTTCATGAAAGTATTCTTGCGCCTGATAAACCAGGAATTGCCAAGATAATACTTAATGGGGATGTTTTTATTCGTGGCTATGCCTTTTTTCCGCATCCGAATATTTTTGGTGGTTTTATGGCTTTAGCACTACTAATGACCTTTGCGTACCGTTTATTATTTTCTCAAATGTTCCACGTGGAACATAAATGGTTATATCGAGGAATTCTTTTTGTGCAACTAGCTGGTTTATGTATAAGTTTCTCTAAATCTGCTTTAATAGGCTATTTTCTTGGTATGTTGTACTTCTTGTTTTGTTTACAAAAAATGTTCCACGTGGAACATTTATGGAAAAATACTACTCTTCCACCAAAGATTCCAAAAAATGTTCCACGTGGAACATCCTTTTCTTTTACTGTTCAAATTTTTAATAAATGTTCCACGTGGAACATTTATGGAAAAATACTACTCTTCCACCAAAGATTCCAAAAAATGTTCCACGTGGAACATTACTTTTTTATAGGGAGTGTTATTTTCATAAGCGCTCTCTGGTTATTGAGTGATCCAATATATCTTTTAATACAACCTTTAACAGAGCGCATTTTTTACATCAAGTCACTTTCCAAGATTTCTCAAGAAGTTTTTTTTCAGGGAGTGGGCATAGGACAATATGTTTTGACTATGCAATTATTTTTTTCAGAGCAGTTATTAGAATGGCAATATCAACCTATTCACAATGTTTTACTCTTAATTTTCGCTGAAACAGGCATTATAGGTCTATTAGCATTTCTCTTTTTCTTTTTTATGGTTATTTGGTATGGTTTCTTTGTTCCACGTGGAACAATTCCAAAAGAAATACGAAAATGTTCCACGTGGAACAAAGCAGACTATCAGACGAGATGCAGGAAAGACAGAAAACGAAAATATTGAGTTTTTTGGCACAATCTCTTCTGATAGCGATTACCCCTGGTATGTTGTTGGACCATTATTTTTGGGATATACAACAGGGGCAATTGATGTTTTGGCTTATATTAGGTATTGTTGTTGTAAGGAAATGATATTATAACATAAAACTTTAAATAAGTCAATTAAAAAATAATACAGTGGAGTTAGGAATAAGAAAAGATACTGAGTTATTTTGTGAATCTGTATAGGGATAAGAGAAAGTAGAATATGTAAGATGGCTATCAAATAATAGAGATATCTTACTATAAGACCATTACCATAGCTAATATTGTACAGGTCGCTTTTTTGAATTAATGTGGTAACTGAATATATAGATCCATGTGTCTGGCATGTATCAATAAATATGTTATAATTCAAACATATAAAAAGAAAAAATATGTGGAATGTTTCAGCGTTGTCCTTTTCTGAGAAAAATACTCGAATTTCCTTTTTGATTTTTTGCACGCTTTTATTATTGAGTGTAGCTTGTTTTGCTTTTGCAGACGAAAATATTTCTGGAAAAAATATTTTTCAAGATTCGGATCAGGATGGATTAAGTAATGATGAAGAAAAATTATACGGCACTGATAGTTTTGTCAAAGATACGGATGGTGATGGATATAGTGATGGGGTAGAGGTGGGAAGTGGATATGATCCTTTAAAGCCCGCACCTGGGGACAAGGTTACCACTTCTGTACCTTTGGAAAATGTTCGTACAGTAACCAATGGCTCTGAAAATTTGACGCAACAAGTTTCTGATGAAATTGTGCATATCTTAAAAAATACAGATACAAATAATCAGGAAGTTTCTCTGGATGCAGTTAATGCTTCGGTACAAAAAGTGCTGAATGCACAGGCAACGGACGTGGTATTGCCTGAGGTGGATATCAAGTCTATCAAGATAAAGAAATTATCAAAACATTTGAAAGATAAGGACCGGAAAGAGCAGGAACGGAGCTATACGATCGAATATCTCACTGTCATATCCTATATTATGGCAAATAACTCGCCGAACACCTTTCAAGATGAGAGTGGCCTGGACAGTGTCTTGACGACTATTTCCAATGAATCAATTTCTGCATTATTATCTGGAGATTTTAATTATATCGAACAACTTTCCGAACGAGGTAAAAAGATTTTAGAAGAATTACAAGATGTTGAGGTACCAGAAAATATGTTAGATATGCATGTGAAGGCACTGCAAATGACGCAATACCTCATACAAATAAAGGATGAATTACAATCCGTTGAAAATGACCCACTTCGACAAATTTCTGTGCTTGCCAAGATGCAAGGCCTCCTGAGTTCCACGGGCATCTTTATACAAGAAGTGCATAAAAGATTCGTAGACTATGGTATTGAACAAATCCCTTTGAATCTATAGTATTTTGATGAAGTATGCGAGTAATTTCTCCTCTAAGAAAAATAAAAAATATATCCATCGTTGCTCTGGGGAGTATTTTTATGATGCGGATATTTTGTACAGCCATACCAATAGCGGAGGCCGGTGCTTGGGGTGAACCTACCGCTGCAGCTCTGATGTCTTTTAAATTGGAAGTCATACAGCGCGGTATCGACGGTGCACTTCTTGGATCTTTAAAAGTGGCAGCTATCCAGGCACTGGAAGGCCAAGTCAGTCAGTTGATCGGTGGTGGATTGAACGGACGACCATTATTTATTACCGACTACGATGATTTCTTGTATCAGGGACCGGCTCAACGAGCAGACTTGTATATGAATGATTTTTTTACCTTGACAACACGTGGTAAATCTTCATCTTCAAATTATGTCGGTGTTGGTAGCACGGATGATTTGCAGGGAAATTATGCTGGGTATCTGGAGACTGTGGGGCGTCAATCGATTCAAAATAACATTTATGCTGTTAATTTGGATGAATACACGTCAAGTCCTGAGGCTATGTTTGCCGAGGGGGACTGGCGCGCGTTTAATGCCTTTATTTCTAATCCTGCTAATAATCCATTTGGATATGCTTTACAAGCGCGAATGGTGCATGATGCCGAGTTGGAACGTGCACAAAATATTGCCATGGTAGAAGCGCAATCCTCCGGCTTTCTCGGAGCACGTCGCGAAGGAAAGGTGATTACTCCGGCCGGATCCATTGAGGCGACATTAAATAATGTGCAGGATTTAGGCAATAAAATTATTGCGAATGCTTCTCATCCATCGGAATTTCTTTCCGGCGTTGTTGCTGGTGTGGCAAATAAAATGGTTACCAATCTAGTACAGGGAGGGGTTGGTCAGGCGGAATCAATAATTCGTAGAGAGTATAATAGCGTGAATCGTCCAATTGATCAGACTATCAACAATTCTGTGCGTGAGCTTGGTCCTGCTGGTCCCATTATTCTTGACACTGTGCAACGTTCTAGTGTCACAACGAATTCCGTCGCTCCAGCACCACCAAGTCCGTTTCAAAGCAGATAAAAATATACTTCGAGGTATAAAAGATTTCTCTATCTTGGTGGAGTGTTATTTGAGTATTTGCGTGAACCTTTTTCAAACAGAAATTGATAGCGCGATTTTGGCTTCTGCAAAATCGCTCCATATTCTTAATTCCGACAATGTTTCGTTTGGTGGACAATACTGGACTCGAACCAGTGACCTCTACAATGTCAATGTAGCGCTCTAACCAACTGAGCTAATTGTCCGATTATAACCATTTGATTTGTTATACAAGTGGTGGAATTTCTGATACCTGGTCTGTAATGGCATACTCTTCTTTGGTGCTTGTTTCCGTGAGTGGATCACTGTTATTCATCGCGATGTGTTTAAAAAAACTGAGCCATAGCGCTTGAGAAAAAAGAGAAAACCAAGAGAGAGCAAGCCATCCTATCAGCATGATTATACCTGTTTCTATGAACGTTAATGACAAAGCGTTTGTCAAAGCGCTGATACTCAGAATAATCAGATTTAAGAAAAAAGTAAAGAGAAATGAAATAAGGAGAGTCAAGAAACCAAAAATGAGGCTATGTAAGCTATGACGTACAAACAGTGTCATACCCGCTTCAAGTGCAGCATTAAAACCGAGCGGAGAAAGGAGAAGATAATACAATGCATATTGTCTGAGAAAGAAGAGAACCGTGAGTATGGGTAATAATGTAAGTATACTTACTAGGGCTAAAATAGGTATAACATCTGGGTTAGATGATATGGCTATCAAAAAAGGAATAGAAAGAGTGCCGATAATCATCAAAAATATTCCTATCAGGGTTATTTCCAGTAATAGCGTATAACGGAAATTCAACCAGATGTTATGACGAGTATTCGGGTAATTGGTGATATGTTTCCTCCCTGCTATAAAGGCAAGTGATGCAATCAAGTTTCCTTTTCCAAAGACATTGATAATGAATAAGATGGTCAATCCGCATAAAATCAACAACCACAAAGAGAGAGAGTGTTGTGTCGGAATGATAACTGGAGGGGTATCACCGGATAGCAAAACATAGTGCTCACTGAGGGTATTACTGATAATACTTACTATTCCAATAAGTAACGCAAAAATCCAGTGTATTTTTTTTTGCCAAGAAACTTTCCATGCTTCTTGGCAAATAGTATGGAAAGAAAGTTTTTGCATAACGAAGCACATTTCAGCAATTAGCCCTTTTCTGTCGTTGATGGTGCATTGACAATGGCGTCAAAGGCCTCTTTTTCCAAAGTTTCTTTTTCTAATAATGCTTGGGCAATCCGATTCAAGACATCCCGTTTTGTTGTGAGAATATTCGTCGCACGCTGAAAAGCCTGCTCAATAAAAAGAGAGATCTCAACATCAATATCTTGTGCAGTTTTTTCTGAATAATCACGTTCTTCATGCATATCCTTACCGAGAAAAACCATCTCTGTTTTTTTGCCAAATGTACGGGCACCAAGTTTACTCATACCATAGCGAGTCACCATTTGTCGCGCCATTTGCGTCGCACGCTCAAGGTCATTAGAGGGACCGGTCGTGATATCGCCAAAGACCATTTTTTCACTCGCATAGCCTCCAAGAAATACTGCCAATTCATCCAAGAAATAATTATGTGAATGGAGGCTTTTGTCTTCGGAAGGGACTGACAAGGTATAGCCACCAGCATGACCACGCGAAATTATGGACACTTTTTGGACTGGATCCGCGTATGGCAGACTAGCCCCCACGAGCGCGTGGCCACCTTCATGGTAAGCGATTATTTCCCGTTCTTTAGTGTTGATAGCACGTCCACGTCGTTCAGGACCGAGAATGACTTTTTCGATAGATTCAGTAAGTTCATCGATGCTGATTGTTTTGCGATTTCGTCTGGTAGCGAGGATGGCTCCTTCATTGAGTAGATTGGCAAGATCAGCGCCAGAAAATCCTGGAGTTCGTTCTGCGATGGTACGCAACGTCACTGTTTTTTCCAAAGGTTTGTTTTTGCTGTGAACAACCAGAATTTGTTCGCGTTCATTGATGTCTGGGAGGTCCATAGTGACACGACGATCGAAGCGTCCCGGACGAAGTAGTGCTGGATCTAATACATCCGGACGATTAGTGGCAGCGATGACGATAACACTAAGGTCTGTCTCAAACCCATCCATTTCAACTAAAATTTGATTGAGAGTCTGTTCACGCTCATCATGTCCACCCCCAAGCCCAGTACCACGTTGACGTCCTACAGCATCGATTTCATCTATAAAGACAATAGCAGGTGCATTTTTTTTCGCTTGTTTGAAGAGATCGCGCACACGACTTGCCCCAACACCAACAAACATTTCCACGAACTCAGAACCGCTGATATTGAAAAAAGGTACGCCTGCTTCACCAGCCACTGCTTTGGCCATCAATGTCTTCCCTGTTCCAGGCGGACCGAGCAATAAAACGCCTTTAGGAATCTTTGCTCCCATATTGAGGAACTTCTTTGGGTGTTTCAAAAACTCCACCACCTCTTCAAGCTCATTTTTTGTTTCTTCAGCACCGACAACATCCGCAAAGGTTACACGTTTCTTCTTGTCCTTTGGATCAATCATTCGCGCCCGACTTGTTCCAAAAGAAAGCGCTTGAGAATTACCACGCTGTGCTTGACGCATCATAAACCAGATGAAAGCGCCAATCAAAAGAAATGGCAAGAGAATAGGGAGGATAGCTGCTAACCAAAAACTAGCACCAGAATCTTCCTTGACTGTAAGAAAAACGTTGTTGAGTTTTTCTTTCTCAACACCATAATTAGTAAGTGTTTCTGTGAGAGAGCTTTGAGGTTCTTTACTCGTTCGCTGTTTTTTGCCATCATGAAGCTCAATACTCAGATCATTATTTTGCACCACAATCTTACTGACACTCCCTTGGTTGATTTCTCCCACTAGCTCACTTAATGAAACATCTACCGGCTTATCGGTTGGTTTCTGATACAGAATGATGATGCCAGAAATAATAAAGAATATCAACAGAATACTGGACAGGTTTTTGAGTATTTGGTTCATAAGTATATTGTATCGAAATTATCCGTTAATGGCGAAACAATCTCACTATATCACCTTTGCGGATTACTTTCAACCCCTGAAAAGTGAGTGTTTGCGCTTTATTTTTCTCACTTTTGAGAAGTTGTATGATTTCTGCTAGCAAGTGTTTGGTGGGATTTTTTTGTGAAAGAAATGGCCGTAATAATCTTCGGAGTTCATGCGTGATAAGAGGATCGGGTAGAGCAAGAAGCGTATGACGTGAGAATGTCCATTCGTTGAGATGTGCATTATATGTGATTGGTAGGGGATGAGAGTATTGTTCAAAAAGCGTGGAGTCCACACCTAGTAAAAGAGCTGTTTCAGCAAGGATTTTTCTAATTTGCGGTTGAAATTCGGTTTCTAGGAAAGGAAGAAGCGTATGGCGAATGCGATTACGCATATAACGTTGATCAGTGTTACTTTCATCAGTATGAAAGGTGATTCCAACTGTTTTAATATAAGTGAGAATGTCTTTGCGACTTATTTCAATCAGTGGGCGAATCAGCCGTTCATTTTTGGGACGCATACCCGCAAGACCAGAGAGTCCTGATCCGCGCATGAGGCGTAAGAGTAGTGTTTCCGCTTGATCATCCAGGTGGTGCCCCACGACAATAGATTGAGCCCCGATTTTTTTACGTACTTTTTCAAAAAATGCATAGCGGATATCGCGCATTTTTGCTTCAGAGGTTGCATGAAGAGTTTTTTTGACAGACAAAACAGTGAAAGGAAGATGGTAATGTGTAGCAAGAGAACGGACAAATATCTCATCTGCATCAGATGCCTGACCACGCAGATGATAATTAACGTGAGCTATGTGGAGAGTAAAGCGGTGTTTTGATGCAAGTTTCATCAGAACATCCAACAAACAGACACTGTCCGGACCGCCAGAAACCCCAACAACGAAACAATCCCCATCCTCCCAAAGTGTAAATTTCCGCGCTGTTCTCTGTACGCTTTGAAGAAAGCGACGCGTATCTTTTGAATATCGTGCTTTATGCACGATGAGTGTGTTGTTTGATGATAGCAGAGACTTTTTCAATAGCTTCATTGAGTTTGCCTTGCTCATTTTCGACAGTGTAGTCATAAATATCAGTGTGGTTGAGCCATTCTTTTGTATAGGCCATACGTTCTGCAATGTATTCTTCAGTGAGATGATCCCGGGTGCGCAGGCGTTGTTCCATGATAGGTAATGGCGCGATGATAAAGATAGCAATGATATCTGGAAAGAGCCCTTTCGCTGTCATCACCCCTTGGTAATCGATTTTCCAGATGCCTATTTTTCCGGATTGTTCTATGCGGTGGAGTTCTGTTTTTGTGACGCCATACCAATGGTCATTATATTGTTTTGCATACTCCGCCATTTCCCCTCTATCAATTTTTGTTTGAAAATCTTGAGAAGAAACGAAATAATATGGAACACCTTCACTCTCATTGTCGCGAGGTGCACGGGTGACGGTAGTGATGATGCGTTCCAATGGGAGTTTGTTGGCGAGTCCGTCAATAATGGAATCTTCCCCAGCACCTGATGGACCGGAAAGGATAAAGATATTCTGCATAGGATATTTGTTGAGGATGAGTAAGTAGCAAAACATCCTGACAGAGCAGGATGTTTTTCGTGTTTCGTTACTCGGTTACCACATCAGCACTGGCTGTCGACTTATTCTCAATATCCTCTTTGACTGGTAAGAGTCCCATACGATGGCTCTTTGGTTCGATGGAGAGGATTTTCCAGGAATAAGTCTCACCTTCTTTGAAGATTTCATCAATTTTTTTTCCTGGATATACTTCTTGAAACTCGCTTACATGAGCCAACCCATGGATGTCCTTGTTGAGATATACAAAGGCACCAAAATGATTGAGTTTGTCTACTTTGCCAGGCACGATATCATTTACATGATATGTATCCAGAATATCGGTCCAAGGATCTTTTTTCAGCGCTTTCATAGATAGAGAGATACGAGTATCTTCAATACCGATGATTTTAGCATCGACTGTATCGCCAGTCTTGATGATTTCACGCGGATTATCGATTAGTTGCCATGCAAGTTCGGAAATATGTACCAATCCTTCTAGTTTTTCAACTAGCTTTTTATCACCTTCTTTTTGTGGTGGAGCAAACTTGACGAAAGCACCAAAATCAACAACCCCACTGACTTCGCCATGTATCACATCGCCAACAGAAAGCATATTGATAAGTACACGCTCTTTTTCGCTTTGTGCCGCTTTTTCGCTAACGATCAGCTTCTCATTTTCCCGATCAGCATCCAAAATTCGCACGTGCACTTCTTGCCCGATCAGTTTCTTCAATAGATCAAGAATCTTGTTTTTGTCTCCGTCCTCTACACGAGGATAATGCTCATTGGAGAGTTGTGATACCGGTAAGAAACCCATAATACCATTCACCTCAATCATCAAACCGCCTTTATTGGCTTCTATAACCTTGGTTGTTACCACTTCCCGGTTTGTCATTTTGTGTTCGATGTCGTCCCATGATTTCTCATAGGAAGCCTCACGGATAGAAAGTTCGATGTAGCCATCTTCATTTTCATAGTCAACCAGAGTGGCGGTAACGGCACTACCGACTTTGAGTTTTCCTTGTGGACCGAGACCATCACGCATTTCTTTGCCGAGTACAATACCGGTACCGAGTGGGCCAAGATCGATGAGGGCAGAGCTGGAAGCTACATAGATGACCGTCCCGGCGATAACCTCACCAATTTCTGGAACATCAATGACATGTTTTGCGATCAACTCATCCATAGGGGTGACAGGTGTCGCTACGACGGTTGTTTGGGGTACTTTGTTTTGCATAATACTTGTTGTGTTGAACAATCCTATCCCGAGATTGTGAAAAAAATTAGAGGGGATAACGCCTTTGAAAGCAAAAAACACCATTGTAAAATAAGGTGTCCAGATAACGCTTGAGTGCAAGGATTATAGCATCCTTCCTATTCAATTGTATTATCCAGTTAAGTGCTTTTGATAGTATCAACGTTTTCGTATATAGAGAACGATAATAAACATATCTATGAAAAGTATAGCTCAAGAACGTTTTTTTGGCAAGACAATCCAAAAATTAAGAGCGGTTCTTTGATCAGAAGTAATCCATAGACAGAGGGTGAGTCTTTGTGATAAACTAGAAAAATCCTTGGTAGATGAGGAAGTATTTCTTACCTAGTGTATGAATTTTCAGTACGTGTTTTATGAATATACAATATTACGGGGATTTTTGTTTCAAAATCAGCACCAAACCAGCGGGTCGTGCGACAGAAGATGTTGTTATGTGGACAGATCCTGTGCAGAAGAGTTCTGGCTTGCGTCCGCCACAAGGACAGGCAGATATCGTGTTACTTTCGCATCAGCCTTCAGAGATGTTGCTAGATACTTTCAAAGAAGCGACACTTTTGTTGCATGCACCAGGTGAATACGCGGTAAAAGGCATATCAGCTTTGGGTTTTGCTAGCTATCGTGATACACAAATGGGTGCCGAACGAGGTCAAAACACTATTTTTATTTTTGAGAGCGAAGAATTGCATATTTGTTACCTTGGTGCCTTGGGGCATGATTTGACGCCGGATATTTTGGATAAGTTGGCAGGATCGGATATCTTGTTTCTCCCTATCGGTGGCGGAGAGACGCTGGAGGTTGCCACAGCGGTAGAATTGGCACGCAAGATAGAGCCAAAGATTATTATCCCAATGCATTACAAGATTCCGGGTTTGACCTTGGCAGTGGAGACGCAACAAGTATTCTGTGATGCTATCGGTACGTGCCCTTCGGAAGCCATCAACAAGTTGAATGTCAAGAAAAAAGATTTAGAGGGAAAATCAATGGAGATAGTATTACTGGAACGAGGCGTATAATATAAGGTATGTATGAGAGAGAATTTTTGGAACAAACTAGCATCTATTCGTGAACAACCAGAGCATATTCGTATGCGATATGTTTTTGGTTGCGTAGCTGTTTCGATGATGTTTATTCTCAGCATTTGGTTTTTGTCTCTCAAAGATCGGTTTTCTTCCTTAGCTAGGACACCATCCACGCTATTAGAAGCAGAGAAAGAGGCTTTGTCCGAAACACCGAAAACCTCATTGAATAGTCTATTGCAAGCCGGAGAGACACTGCAAGTCGATGGACAATCCAAGAAAACCGGACAAGAATATTTTGAAGAGCAGTATCGTGATCGGGCACCATTGTCCTCAAATGAGTCGTCAGTTGTGCCAGTGCAACCTTGAGAATAAAGTAATTCATTAGCATCTGCTTGTATTATGGAAGTGAAAGCATTTCATGATGGAAAATTAGAAAATCGCTCTATTACTGATGAAGTCAAGCAATCATATCTTGATTATGCGATGAGCGTTATCGTAGCACGTGCCTTGCCGGATGTGCGGGATGGTCTCAAGCCAGTACATCGACGCATTCTCTACTCTATGTGGTCTACAGGATTGCGGTCTACTGCTAAGTTTCGTAAATCTGCGACGGTAGTTGGAGAGGTCTTGGGAAAATGGCACCCACATGGTGATAGCGCAGTGTACGAAACTATGGTGCGCATGGCGCAGGATTTTTCTTTGCGTTACCCACTGATCTGGGGTCAAGGAAACTTTGGTTCGATGGATGGTGATGGTGCGGCCGCGTATCGTTATACTGAGGCTAAACTCAAGGCGATTGCAGAAGAAATGTTGATAGATATTGACAAGAACACAGTGGATTTTGTTCCAAATTTTGACGGCGTTCATGAGGAACCTCTTGTTTTGCCGGCAAAATTACCTCAACTTCTTTTGAATGGAACGGTGGGTATTGCTGTGGGTATGGCGACTAATATTCCACCACACAATTTGAATGAATTGGCAGATGCCATCGGACATTTGATTGATAATCCTGACGCCACCATCGATGATCTTATGCAGTTTATCAAGGGCCCTGACTTTCCAACCGGTGGCATTATTTATAACAGCAAGGATATTCGCGAAGCATACACAACAGGGCGAGGACCAATCACGGCGCGTGCCAAGGCGGATATCGTGGAGACCAAAGCAGGACAATTTCAGATTATTGTGACGGAGATGACCTACGCGACCAACAAGGCAACGCTTATCATGAAAATTGCTGATCTTGTCAAAGAAGAAAAATTACTTGGTATCAAGGATTTACGCGATGAATCCGATAAAGATGGTGTGCGTATCGTTATAGAGCTGAAAAAAGAAGCATATCCACAAAAGGTCTTGAACCAGCTTTACCAAATGACTGACCTCCAGAAAAATTTCAATGTGAATATGTTGGCGTTGGTTGATGGCGTGGATCCGCAGGTATTGACACTCAAGGCTATTTTGGAACACTACATCAAACATCGAGAAATCGTTGTTGTACGTCGGACGGAGTATGACTTGCAAAAAGCCAAGGACCGAGCTCATATTTTAGAAGGATTAAAGAAAGCCTTGGATCATATTGATGCTATTATCGAAACCATTAAAAGATCTCCAACGAAAGAGGATGCACACAAAAACCTGATGAAGAAGTTTTCTTTGTCTGATCGTCAAACGACAGCGATTTTGGAAATGCGTCTGCAGACCTTAGCGGGATTGGAACGTAAAAAAATCGAAGATGAATTAGCGGAAAAATTGATACTTATTGATGCATTGGAGGACCTTTTGAAATATCGAACAAAAATCTTGGGGCTAGTAAAAAGCGAATTAATGGAACTGCGCGATCGTTTCGGAGATGAGCGTAAAACTCGCGTCATCAAGACTGGTATAGGGGAATTTAAACAGGAAGATTTGATTCCCAACAACGAAGCTATTATCACGTTGACTCAAGACGGTTATATCA
Organism: Minisyncoccota bacterium; assembly: GCA_051306005.1. Taxonomy (GTDB): domain Bacteria; phylum Patescibacteriota; class Minisyncoccia; order Moranbacterales; family UBA1568; genus UBA1568. The sequence goes on along the minus strand of JBPPMJ010000002.1, from coordinate 25,385 downwards.
AACGAATGGACCCAGGTGTTTATCGGGTACAGAAGCGTGGTGGAAAAGGCGTCATCGGTGCCACAACTAAAGAAGAGGATCGCATTGCACAGGTACTTTCCATTCAAACACACAACAACTTGATGTTTTTTACCAACACCGGAAAAGTCTTTCAGACCAAGGCATATGAGATTCCAGAGTCCTCTCGTACTTCCAAGGGACAAGCAATTGTGAATTTTCTACAAGTTACACAAGAGGAAAAAATCACTGCATTGATCGCATTTAGCAATAATGATGCTTTCAAGTATCTTTTTATGGCGACAGAAAATGGCACTATCAAGAAGACAAAACTGGAGGATTTTGATAATGTCCGACGGAGCGGATTGATTGCTATCACCTTGGATAAAGGCGATACATTGGGTTGGGTGCGTCCGACAACTGGGAGTGACGACACAGTCTTGACGACGAGTGATGGTCAGGCCATCCGTTTCAAAGAGACAGATGTACGCCCGATGGGACGCAACGCGACGGGTGTCCGAGGTATGAAGCTCAAAGGAACAGACAAGATTGTGGGTATGAATATTATTCCAAAAGGAGAAAAGGGTTTGGAACTGCTCGTTTTTTCGCAAAATGGTTTCGGTAAACGCAGTGAATTGAAGTCCTTCAAAGTACAGAAGCGTGGAGGGAGTGGTATGAAAGCGATGAAAGTGACACCCAAGACAGGGGCTTTGATTGGAGCAACAGTTACGAGTATGTCTGTCATAGAAGATGATTTGATTCTTACTTCCAAAAAAGGCACGATTATTCGTGTACCATTCAAGAGTGTTCCGCTTCTTGGACGTGTAACTCAGGGGGTCCGCATCATGAAGCCACAAACTGGTGATGGTGTGGCTGCTTTTACACTCTTATAAAAAGCATGCTACGTTCAAAGAATATAAAAAATCCACTTACAGGGGTTGAACCGCTGTATGGGAGTACCACCCTTGCAGGGAAGTTATCGTTGACAGAACATCGAAGTAAGCAAGGGAATATTAGCGTTTGTGAACTCAGGGACGCTCTGAGTGTAACGCACACCGAGAGTATTTTTCTTACCATTGCTAAAATAGAGTATCTGTGTTAAAGTGCGTATATAATATTTTTTTATTAGCATACATTTGGTGAATGTTGTGTTCACGAGGGTATTGCTGTACAAGATTATGGCATTGACACATAAGCAGAAAGAAAAGGTAACTACCCATCTCAAACGGCATGACAAAGATACTGGTTCTCCTGAATATCAGGTGGCATTGTTTACTGAACAGATCAAGCGTTTGACGACACATTTGAAAAAGAACAAGAAAGATTTTCATTCTCGTCGTGGATTACTAAAAATGGTTTCCAAACGCAAAAAATTGTTGGGGTATCTTGAGAAGACTAATGAAAAAGCACACAAAGAAGTTATAAAAAACTTGGGGCTTAAGTAAGCCCCGTTTTTTATAACTGAAGCTGAAATTATAATCATAAGATGTTATGGCAAAATTTCTGGAACAACGTGTGGGAATGCTTGTTGATATTCAAAATCTCTATTATAGCGCTCGTGTTTTATACAGTAAGAAGGTACACTTCAAGAATGTATTGTTGGCTGGTACGGAAGAGCGCAAATTAATTCGCGCCATTGCATATGGCATCAAAACAACGGAAGCGACAGAGGAAAAATTTTTTGAAGCCTTGGAAAAGAGTGGGTTTGAAGTCAAGACAAAAGACTTGCAGATTTTTCCTGATGGTTCAAAAAAGGGTGATTGGGATGTCGGTATCGCTGTAGATGCCATCAAGATGGCTGCTAAAGTGGATGTTGTGATTCTTGTTTCCGGAGATGGCGATTACGTCTCTTTGGTAGAATATTTACAAAGTACATATGGTTGTCGCGTGGAAGTGCTGGCTTTTGCAGAGTCAGCAAGTCAAAAATTGATTGATGTTGCAGATGACTTCATTAATCTTTCTGCTAACAAAAAACGTTTTTTAATCTAGGCAATTTTTCTTTTCTTTTGTTTCAAGTTTTTTCAAACAGCAGGGTGCTTCTTTGACAAATCTGACGTACTCGGGTAGGGTAAAAGCACAGTATAATCAGGTTTTTTAATTATTCTGTGAGCAGGATTAATAGCTACACGAGCATCGGGTAATAGGAGGAAATTAAGACTCAACTCTTTTGTTGATTTCTTTAACTAGACAACCTGTTTCTTGAAACTCGCGTGTTTGTTAGCTTGCTTGCGGACAAAAGAGTATGCAAGAAAAGCAATGGGCTCTTGAGCTCGGGGGACGACAGTTGGTTATTGAAACGGGTACCCTGGCTAAACAAGCGAGTGGTGCTGTGACGGTACGGTATGGCGATACGGTAGTTTTGGCGACTGCGGTCATGAGCAAAGAAATATCCAGAATTACTGGATATTTTCCGCTGATGGTAGATTTTGAAGAGCGCTATTACGCATCTGGTAAGATCAAAGGATCGCGTTTTATCAAGCGAGAGGGACGTCCATCTGATGATGCGGTACTTTCTGGACGGGCGGTAGACCGTACCATTCGTCCTCTTTTTGACAGCCGGATGCGTAATGAAGTGCAAGTTATCGTAACCACACTGTCTTATGATGGTGAGAATGATATTGATCTTGTAGCCATGATTGCCGCTTCAGCAGCGTTGACCATCTCTGATATTCCATGGAACGGGCCGATTGGCGCAGTGCGCGTCGGTTTGCAAGAAAATGCATTTATTCTCAATCCTTCCAAAAAAGATCGTGAGAAGAGTACGCTTGATTTGTTGGTGTCTGGTACGTCTGAAAAAATCAACATGATTGAGGCAGGCGCTTCTGAAATTACAGAAGAACAGATGGCGAAAGCTTTTGAGTTTGGTTTTGAAGCCATACAAAAAATTACACAGTTTATTGAAATGGTACGGCGTGAAGCGGGTAAGGAAAAACGTCAGGCGGCGTTGTTGCGTGGGCCAGAGGATTTTGAGATGGATATTCGTCGAGTCTCACGAGAATTTGGGCTGGCGGAAGCACTGTATATGCGTCCCAAACAAACGCATGAAGCGCGTATGACAGAAATCAATGAAAGAATTTCAGCCTATGCCATTGAAAAGTATCCAGAACAGAAAAATTTGACTGAACTGTTAGCCATTGTGACGGATGAGGTAGCGGATGAAGTTGTGCATGAGAATATTTTGGAAAAAGGAACGCGTCCAGATGGGCGGGCTGTTACGGAAATCCGCCCTATCACTTGCGCAGTCGGACTATTGCCACGCACGCATGGCACAGGGCTCTTCACTCGTGGTGAAACACAAGCATTGACCATCACCACATTGGGCGCTCCCGGAGATGAGATGGTCGTAGATACGATGGCGATGGATATCAAGAAACGTTATATGCATTTTTATAACTTCCCACCGTATTCAGTCGGTGAAGTGAGACCAATGCGTGGTCCTGGTCGACGCGAAGTCGGACATGGCGCTTTGGCAGAAAAAGCTTTGATACCGGTACTACCGAGCAAAGAAGATTTTCCTTATACCATTCTTTTAGTTTCTGAGGTTTTGGAATCCAACGGCTCCTCTTCAATGGCTTCTACTTGTGGCTCTACATTATCACTGATGGATGCCGGCGTGCCAATCAAAACGCCAGTTGCCGGTATCGCTATGGGCGTTATCACTGGAAAAAATGGTGATTACAAGGTTCTTTCAGATATTCAAGGCCTAGAAGATCATTATGGTGATATGGATTTCAAAGTTGCTGGTACCAAGGATGGTATTACAGCGATGCAAATGGACGTTAAGATTGATGGTTTGACTCCAGCGATGCTCAAAGTAGCTATTTTGCAGGCCAAGGAAGGACGTCTGTTTATTATGGATAAAATGTTGACTGCCATTGATGTACCACGTACCACAATGTCTCCTTATGCACCACGTATCATCACGTTGCATATCAATCCAGAAAAAATTCGTGATGTCATTGGTCCTGGAGGCAAAATGATCAATCAGATTATTGATGAAACCGGTGTTTCTATTGATATCGAAGATGATGGATCTGTGTTTATTACTTCAACGGAAGCCGTGGGCGCACAAAAAGCTGTGGAGTGGATTCAGAGCCTGACGCGTGAAGTCCGTGCCGGTGAACTGTTTCAGGCACGCATTACCCGTTTGATGAACTTTGGCGCTTTTGCAGAAGTGTTGCCAAACCAGGAGGGATTGATACATATCTCCGAATTGGCAGACACGCGTGTTGAAAAGGTAGAAGATGTTGTGCAAGTGGGTGACATCGTGCCAGTGATTGTCAAAGAAATAGACAGCCAGGGTCGCATCAATCTCTCACGAAAATCTGCTTTGCATCAAATGAAAGAAATAGTGTAATCACGAAGAAAGAAATCTTTCAGTAATGTCGCGGGGAAAGGAGGTAGGAAGGCGTCCTGCCTCTTTGTTTTTTCGATGTTTCATTGTACAATGTTATTATCAACTATTGTATTGTACTGTTTTATGGCATTTCATTTTTTTTCCAAAATAAAAAGTACCACCAAAAGTGACGGTGCAACTAGTAAAGATCATTTTGTCATCAGCACTTTACAAAAAGATCTTGAAAATATTATTCAAGGACGTACTGAAACACCTCCAACAGAAACAGAATCGACGTCAGCATCCATTACCACAACTTCTTTGACAAGTGATAATCCTTTTAGTGAAACGAGTACCGTAACTTTTGCTCCATCAGAATCGGTAGATACCAAGCCTATTGCTCCAAAAAGTCCTTTTGCTATTATTTCTGATCCCTTGAAAAAACCTCTTTCACATTTTCCTCAGCCGGCTATTTGGGAAAGTAGTGCCGCCCCTTTCTTAGAAGACAGTCAACTTATTCTTCGTCCGTTCAATAAGAATCGCGCCTCATTTCCAAAGTGGGTTATGTGGCTTGGTCTTGGTCTTTTTATCCTGTTATGCATACTTGGTGGATCGTGGTACTTTCTCGTATTCCGTGCCCAGCCAGTATCAATAACACCTGAACATATTGATGATGTGGTTGATCCTGGCACTGTCTCACCTCCTACTCCTACACCTTTTTCGCAAGATAAAGCCAATTATCTCTCATTGAATACAGAAATTATCTCGCCAGCGGATATTCAGAAGATTTTTCAAGAAACGGGTGATCGTATCAGGGGGGGACACATGACAAAGCCAGTGGAATTTTTGATAACTGATCAGAATAATAATCCTTTGGCTTTTAGCCGTTTTGCTTTTTTGTTTGGTATCAATCTTAATCCGGATCTTCTGGCATTGATTCAGGAAAATTTCTCTCTTTATATGTACGATGATGCAGGAAGTATACGGATTGGTCTTGTGTTATCCTTCAAGGATGGGATACCTCCTGCCGATATACTCACCAAAGAAGAAGCTGTTTTACCATACGTCCTGAAAAACTTCATCCTTGACACTACCGTTACCATAGCAAAACAATATACTTTCCAGTCCACGCCTTACAAGCAAGCCGTTATTCATTTTGTTAATCTGGATAAAACAAAGAATTTCTCGATAGATTACAGTGTTTTGAATAATCAATGGTTTATTGGTACGAGTAAAATCACATTGCGTCAGATATTGGATATGCAGATGAAATAATGGCTTTTGAAAAGGAAAAAAGTAATAGAGAAAAAAGTTAAGGACTTTATTTTTTTCTCAAAAATATCAAAAATAAAGTGTGTTGGAAGAAAAGACTATAAAATCCTTTATTGGCGCATAAGAGAAGGTATGAAATTGACGGCAACGTTTTTTTCTGCTATAATAAACAAGTAATGAGTTGGACTTTGACAATTTGCTCCCATCAATACGTTCTTCCTGAGAAGAAAGTATGCCGTTTTCGAACGGTGAAAGAATTTTGGTATGCGATACGGATCGTGTGGTGACCAAGATTCTTTCACTGTTCAAGTGTTGAGATCAACGTGTCTTAACCGCTCCGCCCTAACACGGAGACCCCAAACAAAAACAAAATGGTTTTCTCCTGAAAAATAAACAACCAGGAAAAAAACAAAAATCAACAAAAAATCGTTCTTTACAAAACAAAGGCTTTATGCCAGAGAATGGTGAAGGGAGAAGTATTTGCCAGTTAGGACAAATGCGATAAATGCAAGTGTACAAAATACAGGAATGATCAATGGATTATGACGCTTTCTCACCCAAAGCTAAATAACCGACATGCCTGTTGGCACATGCAAGTTCGAGCGTTACAGCCAAATATTTTATATTATGGGCGTCGTAACGCTCGAACACCAACATTATTTATTATTATCGGATAAGAAGGTACAGGACTCCCACCAGGGTGTTTTTTTATTTGCCTTTTTGAACCATTTTGCGCTATTCTGAGGAGAGAGTCGTTTATTGTGAAAGGATTTTTTATGTCAGACGGATCAATTGACGAAATCAAGGCACGACTCAACATTGTTGAGTTTATTGGGTCATATGTACGATTAGAGAAGTCTGGCGCACATTGGAAAGCGTGTTGCCCATTCCATCAGGAGCGGACGCCTTCCTTTATGGTAAATGAAGAAAAAAACATGTGGCATTGTTTTGGTTGTGGGAAGGGCGGAGATATATTTGCTTTTGTAATGGAAATAGAGAGTTTGGAGTTTCGTGAAGCGCTACAGATGTTGGCGGAACGGGCTGGAGTAGAATTGCCTCGTTATAAAGGCGGTACTCAGGAGAAAGGAGACGAAAAGGAACGTTTGTATGAGCTTTTGGAATTAGCCACGAAATTTTTTGAAAAACAGCTTTGGGATGGTGCTGGTAAACAAGCTATGTTGCCGTATATTCATGGGCGTGGCTTGACTGATGAGAGTATCAAGACGTTTCGTCTCGGTTATGCACCCAATGGCTGGCGTCATTTGATGGATTTTCTTGAGGAGCGCGGGTTTCATTTGGAGGAAATAGAACGCACAGGCTTGATTTTAAAAAAAGAAGGTGGGCGAGGATATTATGATCGTTTTCGTGATCGTATCATTTTCCCAATTTTTGATATTTTAGGACGTGTCATTGGCTATTCGGCCCGTGTCGCACCAGGTGGTGATGAGACCCAAGCGAAATATATCAACACTCCAGAGACAGTGTTGTATCACAAGAGTCGTGTTCTCTATGGGCTATATCAAGCCAAAAAAGCGATGAAACAACTGAGCGCAACTATCATTGTGGAGGGAAATATGGATGTTATTGCGATGCATCAAGCTGGTATCAAAAATACCATTGCGGTCTCTGGTACCGCTTTGACAGTTGAACAATTGACCATAATGAAACGGTACGGAAATGAAGTGAGGCTTTTTTTTGATATGGATGGCGCGGGTCAAAAGGCGGCACGAAAAAGCGCTGAACTCGCTTTGGAGAAAGAGATGCTTGTGTCCGTGATCGCTCTTCCGTCTGGCAAGGATGCTGCCGATATGGGTCAGAATACCCCAGAACAGCTACAGGCCGTTGTGGAGAATGCTCTACCAGCGCCACAGTATTTTTTGAATGCCCTGATCATACAATATGATCCAACAAGCGCTGATGGCAAACGTCATATTGTTGATGACTATATTACTTTGTTACTCTTTATTAAAAACCCTATTGAACAGGCGCATTGGGTAAAGATATTGGCCCAAGTTGTGCAAACAGATGAAAAAGTGATTACAGATGTGTTGCATAGTGCTGTTTCGACACATGAACGTCGGGAACGAACATCTATGGATGAACGAGAAAACAAAAAAGCTTTTAACAAAACATTCTCTTTTGGACGCCGTTCCGAAGTATTACGGGAGGAATTAGTTGGTTTGATGTATGTTGATAATCAGGTGCGTCATTTTATACAGGCATTACCAGACACAGAAACACGTCGCTTTATTGAACAACACCCACTTTTTTTCTTTGCAATACAAGCTGGCGAGAGAGACCCCCTACCGTTAATTGAAGACACTTATTTGAAAAGTGATGCTACACGTCTTATGTTCCGCCTTTTAGAGGCTCCAGATTTTATGAACGTTGCGGAAGAAGATCGTTCTCAGAAAATGCTTGATATCGCCAAAAAATATTGGGAAGATTTACGGATAGAAATTACCAAAAGAGAAAAATTGCTTTCTTTAGAACGAATGATTGATGAGGCTCGAACACATAAAGATCGTGAACGTGAAAAACAACTTGTGGCAGAGTTTACAGCCATTTCTTTGGACAAATTTTAAAAAAACTGCTAGGATGCGGTATTCATAATAATCTTGTCTTATGTCAAAAAAAGTGAAAAAAGTGCTATCGAAAGGAAAAAAAACAACTCGTCCATTGGTCAGGCGTGCTGTGTTGGTGAAAAAAGCAATCGCCAAAGTATCAAAGTTAAAACCTACCATAAAAAGAAAAAAAATAATTGTTCCTGTTGCCAAAAAATCTTCCAAAAAACAATCAGCGAAACTGACCAAGAAAAAGCCAGTTCAAAGCATCAAGAAAAAATCGGCCTTTAAAAAACCTCTCAAAAAATCAATTAAGAAAACTGTCCATCAGATGGTATCAAAAAAAAGAATGAACAAGACTTTCGTCGCAAAGAAAAAGCCATCAGTTAAGAAGAAGATGGTGATTAAAAAATCCACTAAAATCAAAGGGATCGGGTCTGAAAAACAACAAGAATCAGTGAAGAAAAAACAAGATGCTTTGCAAGAATTGCTCTTTCGTGGAAAGCAACGAGGTTTTGTGACTGAGGATGAGATTATCCATATTTTGCCGGACGTCGAACAAGATTTGAAACACTTGGAAACATTGTATGAGCATTTGGAAACATCTGGTGTACGGATCGTTGGGTCGGCTGAAATGTTGAAGATTGAAACTAATAAGATCGGGGATGAATTTAGCAAAAAGTCCAATGGTAAAGGGCGGGACAAAATAAAAGCTGAACCGAAACCCAAGGACAAGATGATGGATTTGGGCGAGGATCATTCTTCAGATCTCGTGCAGATGTATCTGAAAGAAATTGGGCGGGTCGCATTATTGTCTGGTGAAGAAGAAATGAAATTGGCAAAATTGATTGAAAATGGTGACTTGGCTGCGAAGCAACGTTTAACCGAATCGAATCTCCGTCTTGTCGTCTCTATTGCCAAGAAATATGTCGGACGTTCGCACAACTTGTCATTGTTAGATTTGATTCAGGAGGGAAATATCGGTTTGTTTCGTGCTGTGGAGAAATTTGATTACCGCAAGGGATTTAAATTTTCTACTTATGCGACGTGGTGGATTCGTCAGGCTATCACGCGCGCCCTAGCAGATCAGTCACGTACCATCCGTATTCCAGTGCATATGGTTGAAACAATCAACAAATATGCGCAGATTACTCGTCGTTTGGTACAGGAATTGGGACGTGAACCATTGGCGGAAGAAATAGCTGCTGAAATGAATTTAGAAGTGGAAAAAATTCGTCATATTCAGAAAATTTCTCAAGAAACGGTATCCTTGGAAACGAGCGTGGGTGATAATGAAGATGATAGTGTCTTAGGTGACTTTATCGAAGACACAGAAACAGTGATGCCTCACCATGCCGCTTCACGAAAATTACTGCGTTCGCACATCTCTGCTATTCTTGATGGATTGACACCGCGTGAACAAAAGATTCTGCGTATCCGTTTTGGTCTTGAAGACGGTGTGACGCATACTTTGGAAGAAGTGGGACAGGAATTTGGCGTGACACGTGAACGTATTCGTCAGATTGAGGCCAAGGCATTGGAAAAAATTCGTGAGCACAAAAATTTGAAAAAATTGAAAGATTATTGATGGTCATGGCGCATATTCACACCGCACCGAGACAGAGAGACGGCGCCATATTGGTGTTCGAGATGTATCGGAATTAAGGCATTATGAATAAGATGAGATACATCGTGGACATTTTTCCTCCTAAAAAGGGAGGATAACACGATGAGTTGCCAAAGCGACACTTTTTAGCTACAATTATTGTGTTGTATCAGTATCCATAACTATTTTTTTATCCTGGCGTTCCTGGGAGGATATTGATTGACGGAGCAGAAAACGTGTAACGCAATATATTCCGGCGTAGCTCAGTGGTAGAGCGAGGGACTGTTAATCCCCAGGTCATAGGTTCGAATCCTATCGCCGGAGCCAACATCAGTATTTCTCAAGTGACCGGTTCCTATCCGTGAGGAAAGTCCGGGGAGAAAGAGAGAATCGTCATGGAAAGTGGCGATTTTTCTTTCCTCTCATGCCGGTTTCATCGCCGGCCGACAATCGGATTCGAAACGATGCAATTCATAGATTTTACTATTGAACGAACGAATATGAAAATGGCTCTGGTGTTAGGGGCTGGTGGTTTTATAGGGAGCCACATGGTAAGGAGATTGAAGTCGGAAGGGTACTATGTTCGTGGCGTTGATCTGAAGTATCCGGAATTCTCTGCCTCTTCGGCAGACGAGTTTATCATTGCTGATTTGAGAGACTTTGCAGAAACGAATCGTATCATCCGAAAGGAAAAGATGCTTTTTGATGAAGTTTATCAGTTTGCGGCAGATATGGGTGGGGCAGGGTACGTATTTTCTGGAGATTATGACGCTGACATAATGCAGAATTCAGTGGCTATTAATTTGAATGTGCTGAGATCGCTTCGGGATCTTAGTCAAGAATTTCAAGAGTACAAGACCCGGATTTTTTATAGCAGCAGTGCTTGCGTATATCCGAGAGGGAATCAATCGGGTCCGAATAATCCAAAATGTTCCGAAGCCTCTGCATATCCTGCTGACCCAGACTCCGAGTATGGATGGGAGAAGCTCTTTAGTGAGAGATTATTTTTTGCATATAGCCGAAATTACGATATCCCTGTCCGTGTTGCGAGATATCACAATATTTTCGGTCTGGAAGGCGCTTGGAAGGGTGGAAAAGAAAAAGCTCCGGCTGCAATATGTCGCAAAGTAGCAGAAGTTGAGGATGGAGGAACTATAGAGATATGGGGAGATGGGAAGCAAGCCAGATCGTTTCTTTATATTGATGAATGCATAGAGGCAACACACCGTCTAATGAAATCTGATTTTCAGGGTCCGGTTAATATCGGATCTGAAGAAATGGTTACAATAAATCAATTGGTGGATACGGTAGCATTGGTGGCGGGAAAAAAAGCCACAGTGAAGCATGTAGATGGTCCGCAAGGAGTGCGCGTGAGGAATTCTGATAATGCTTTGATTCGAGAAAAACTCGGATGGAATTACTCTATGAAATTATCCGAAGGCATTTCAAAGACATATATTTGGATTTGTTCTCAACTGGAACAAGACAGAAACCAGTGAATTTCCGCCAGGATTGGGTGTAATATTTATCAAGATTATGGGATACGTTAGTAGTGTAGCGACAAATAAAAATCGGATTTTGAATCATGTCAGTCTAATCAAAGAGCAGGCTGGGCTTTTAAGTGCTTCGACTCCAAATGAAAGATTACTGTGTCGTGCTGGCCATATAGAGTTACAGTTAACCGATAAGTGTTCTCTAAATTGTCCGAATTGTCATTTCCGGGGACTTGGTGATAAGCAATTTTCCTTCGAGTGGTTGGATAACGTGGTTAAATTTGTGCGGCCGAAGGCTGTAACGCTTGCTGGAGGAGGGGAGCCGACAGTTTATCCCCGATTTAATGATGCTGTCCTGAAGCTTGCTGAAATTCCCAAAGTTCAAATTGGTCTGATTACGAACGGAACTGTGTATCCGTATGGGTCGTGGGTACGGCACATCCAGTGGGTACGAGTATCCTTTTACTCCATAGAGGACGGGGCATACTCCGGAAAATCAATCGTGCTTCGCGATATAGTTTTAAATAATATAGGCAGGTATTTGCGCGAGTCCGGGATTCCAAACATAGGAGTACACTTCCTTTTTTATAGGAAGAATATGTCGGATATCGTCCCATTTGCGAAAGAAGTATATTCTCGCTTTCGTGAAGATCGGAAAAGTTTCCAGAAAATGCACATACAGTTTAAGCCAGCTTTTATTATGGCTCGACCAAGCCATTTAACATCGGAAATTCACGAGAAGAACATCGAATTCCTCCCAAATCACAGTCAGGTAGAGAATGTTTTGTCAAATTTCAAATGTGAATTTTCTGCCGATGAGGAGTTCGGTGAATTTCTGCGTTCTCAGAGTAACTTTCATATTTTCAATCAGTTGGCAAGCGGTTACCTTGATGAATTGGTGAATGTGACGAATCCAGAGAATTTTCCATTGAAAGTTGACGAAAATAAGAAATGTTACGTCTGCCTTGCTTATCGGTTGATAGATCCAAGTGGATTTATCTACCCATGTCTTACGTTGGCGGAACATCGCTCAGAGAAATTTTCATTGGGACACGTCTCCGAGCTCCCGAAAATTCATGTTGATCGACTAAGAAGGTTCCGCATGGCTGGCACCGAGTGTTGTAACAAATTCTTTTGTAGGAATTGGTCCCAAAACCAAATCGTGAGAGAATATATGGAGAAACCAACCCGTATGGAACTCTCGGATGATTGCTTCTTTTGATTTTTCAGTTCCAAAACGAAATTCGATATGATTGGAGAAAAGTATCAATTTAGCGGACAGAGCGAAAACAGAGATGAACAATCACCTGTCTTGGAAGATTTTCTTGATCGCAATCTTATTGCGGAAAAAATTATCATATCCAGGGCAGCAGCAACGGAACGACTTGGTTCTGCAAACTTGCATTTGACAGCTGAAAATCTTTATACGTCACTTTATGAACCCGAGAAAACGAAAGGTTTAGTTGGTTCGAATTTGAAGTATCCTGATCGTTTAGCCGTTTTCGGAGCCCCACTCCATTCTCAACCGAAAAAGATTCCCTCCAGGGAAGAATTCATAGCGACAGTAAAGCATGCTTTTACGAGAGAAACCGACTTCGCACAGTGTTTTTCAGGTGCTGCCAGGGAACAATTTTGCAGTGTTGTGAGCAAGAGCGAATCAACCGTTCTTTGGACCGAAGGAGATAATTCTGGTGTTCCAGAATATGGACTTCCCGGATCACATGAACAAATCCGTAAGGTAGCTGATGCTAAATTTTTCAATAGGATACGCAGAGAAATAGCTCTGAATCGAGGAGGAGTAAAACCCAGCGATGTGTTATTGGTTGTGGCGACAGAGGGGAAAATGAAGTTTATTCCTAGTATAGTTGAAAAGTTTGAACGCAAAGGCATTGAGACAGTAGTTGTCGTAGAGGATCGTCTGAAGAATTTAATTTCAGCATCGGATCTGATTCGTGGTGTTTCAGATATGGAAATCTTCTCTGTTTTGGTGAGTCATTATAATCAGGCAGGAGATCATTCAAAGAATATGAATGAAGTAATAATACCTGATTCAATTCATGTGATTGACAGTATTTCCGATTTGTCACCGTTCTTGGAGATGGAATCTGTCTTTTCGAGAGGTAAGAAAGTTGGGACTATTTTCGATATGGATGGTGTTTTATCGGACGATGAGTTGAGAAAAAAACTTCAAACAAAAGCTGTAATAGATGCCCTCCGAAGAAATGGATGGATATAAATTCTTAGGAATATTGGAGTATGCATAAACTCATTATTGTGTGCGGACTGCCTGGATCGGGAAAAACAATGCTTGCCGATGAACTTTCAAAAAGAACCGGCATCGCCTGTCTGCACAAGGACTCAATCAAGGAGAAATTGTTTGAAGGACTCGATATGTCTACGCTCGAGGAAAGTAAACGTATTGGAAAATCGTCAGTTGATGTGATGCTTCATCTCGCGGAACAGCAAATCGCGAATGATGTCGATGTAATAATTGAAGCCCCTTTCAATTTTCCTGAAGATTACGGACTGTTTTTGAAATGGTTGGATCAGTATGAAATAGACTTGTATAGTATCATCTGTTCTATAGGTGGTGAGGAACGAAAACGAAGAGTTGAAACCCGTGAGCGTCATGGTGCTCATTTTGATAGTTCCCGCACTAATGATTTTTTTCCGGACAAAGAATACGATTACGCGGATATTCCTGGGAAGCAAATCAGGGTACGTACTGACAAACCAGTATCGTATCTCGTCGAGAAGGTGATTTCCGAATTACATTGATTAAAAAGTCATATGACATCAGAACGAAATCCGCGTATTCTTTTTATTTCCCATTCTTACCCGCCGATTATGGGCGGTGTGGAGAGTCAGAATTTTCATCTTGCTCGAGGATTAAGTCAGATCACTGATGTGAAAATTATCGCCAATGGTAAAGGAAAAATATGGCTTCCCATCTTTATCCCATTCGCTTTTCTGCGGAGCATTTTTTTCATGATTCGATATGATGTTTGTCTCGTTGGAAACGGCGTGCTCGCTCCAGTCGCCGCAGCACTCAAATTTCTATATCCTCGCAAGAAATTTTTTTCCGTTGTGCACGGCCTTGATATTACCTTTGCTTCGAAGAAAGGAATCCTCTCGAGGATTTACAGAGTGGCGAATATCCCATCACTTAAGGTTCTGGACGGGCTTTTTATGGTAGGGAACGCTACCATCGAGGAAGCCGTGAAAATCGGGGTTCCTCGAGAACTCTGTGTTTTCATCCCGAATGGCGTTTCGCCAGAATTGCTACGAAAATCGCATTCGCGAGAAAAACTTTCGACATTGTTCGGCGATGATGTTTTTGGAAAAAAGGTGATTCTACGTTTAGCACGGTTCGTCCCGCACAAGGGAACGTCCTGGTTTATCAGAAATGTTATGCCGAAGCTTGGAAAGGATATCGTAATGATTGCGGCTGGCCACCGCGTGGCGAGAAATACAGCAGGTGATCCGGACAATTTTATTGATTGTGAACGAATTGTAAGGGAAAAAGGTTTGGAAGCGCGAGTGAAACTCCTCCCGTCTCTTTCGCAAGAGGATGTGAATGTTCTTCTGAACACTGCTGATTTAGTGGTCTCACCAAACATCCGTTATCCGGGATCGATGGAGGGGTTTGGCATCAATGTGATCGAGGCTTCTGCTTGTGGGCGGATGGTTTTAGCTTCGAATTTGGAAGGCTTGGCTGATGCTGTGAAGGAAGGGAAGAACGGCTTTCTTCTGGAACCAGAGAACGCTAACGTCTGGGCGAATGCTATCGAGAAACTCTTTGCAAAAAACGGAACATATTTTGAGGATTTTGGGATGGAGGCTGCGAAGTTCACTGAGGAAAACTTCTCTTGGGACAGTATTTCTCGGAGATATCTCGAGGGAATACGGAAGGCAAAGTAAATCCGAATTCGGGACTGGCTATTTTATCGATAAGCAATGTGTCAAGCCCCTTCGCAAGATCCGGAATGTAAGCTAGGATGGAAGCCGATCGGAAGCCATATGTCTGGACTTTTTGAGGCGTTTCAAATCCTATCGCCACTCCCACTATGAAGCTTTCAATATCTCCGACCCAAAGCCAAGGAATATCCATAAGGCAAGGGTGAAAGACCGAGTAGTCCACCGTGCCATTTACCGTATCCTCTATCCTTTTTTTGACCGACTGTTTATTGCCGACTCCTATTCTTGCCGAAATGATAAAGGAATTCACAAGGCTCTCGACCGCTCCCGCAGTTTTGCTCGCAAGGCTTCCCACAACCATACCCGGACTGTTTGGGCACTCAAATGCGATGTCAGGAAGTTCTTTGCTTCCATTGACCAGGATGTCCTGCTTACTATTCTCAAAAAGCATATTCCTGACCAAGATATTCTTAAGCTTCTTTCAGAAATCATTGGGAGCTTTCATACAGAGAGAGGCAAAGGCTTACCACTCGGCAACCTCACCTCTCAACTTCTGGTAAACGTCTATATGAATGAGTTTGACCAGTTTATGAAGCATCAGGTAAGAGCCAAATACTATATCCGCTATGCTGATGACTTTGTGATTTTTTCGGATAATAAAGAGCAACTGAAAACAACTCTCTTGCAGATAAGTGCTTTCCTTGAATTTCGCCTTGGTCTCAAACTTCACCCTGACAAGGTGTTTATTAAAACGGTGGCTTCTGGCGTGGACTTTCTCGGATGGGTGTACTTCCCAGACCATCGAGTATTGTGCGCTGTTACCAAAAACAGAGCTTTTCGAAATATTCGTGAGAAAGAAGGAAAGCGGGAAACGGTCGAGTCTTATCTTGGACTTATGAAGCACGGAAATGGCTATAAGTTATGGAAGAGGATCGAAGCCGACCAGCCAGATTATAAAGATGAAAGGGGCTAGCAGTGGTGTTAATTGAGAGTTTGCAGTGTGTTAAATCACTGCTTGACAATATGTTAATTACTGTGTATTATAGAAGTATATTTAATGGCTTTATAGAGCCTATTATAAGTAAAATGTGTTAAATAATGATACTATGAAAGTTAAATTTAAACCCCTAGATTTGAAAATAGTTGAGCCACCATACAGCTCTCCGCTCACGGATTTAGCTATAGACCTTGATGGCTTAAGAAAGAAGCGTTTAGGAGGAACTACTGACCCTGACATATTTTTTCAATTGAAGGGGATTTTTCATACGCTTGAGAGCATTGGCTCTGCACGCATAGAAGGCAACAGGACAACGGTTTCAGAATTTATCGAGACGAAAATAAATAACCCAAAAAGCAAAGATGAGAAAATCATCGAGATTCAAAATGGAGAAAAGGCTCTTGCTTATATTGATGAATATATAGAAAAAGGTAAGGGAGAAATAAATAGAGCTTTCTTAGGTAATCTTCACAAGAAAGTGGTGGAGGGGTTAACTCCTCCCCCGACTGGTGAGGGGAGCAGCACTCCTGGAGAATACAGAAAGATGCCGGTGAGTATAACGGGTTCAAGCCTCGTGAATCCTGATTATGTGCAAGTTCCTGATTATATGGAAGAGCTTCTTAACTTTTTCAACAAACAGGATGCTCCAAAATATGACTTGTTAAAAATAGCTATTGCCCATCATAGATTTGCTTGGATACATCCTTTTGATAATGGCAACGGGAGAACTGTTCGATTATTGACCTATGCAATGTTGGTAAAGCAAGGATTCAATGTTCATATAGGGAGAATCATCAATCCTACGGCAGTCTTCTGTAATGATAGAGACGAATACTACAAAATGCTTTCTAAAGCTGATACAGGAACGGATGAAGGAGTTTTGGAATGGTGCGAGTATGTGCTAGGCGGTCTTAAATCGGAAATAGAGAAAATTGATAAGCTTTTGGATTACAAGTATCTTTCGGTAAACATTCTAATGCCTACTGTTGCCTTTGCTCTTGAAAGAAAGCTCATAACTGATGACGAAGCAAAAATACTAAGAATAGCTGTCAAGGAGCAAATCTTTCAGGCATCGGACATCAAGCCTGAATTTTCTGGGAAAATTCCTGCAGAAATATCTCGTATGATAAGAAGGCTTAAAGAGAAAAAAATGATAGCTCCCGAGAGCGGTAAAAGCAGGAAATATGTATTATGCTTTGCAAATAACTATCTTTTGAGAGGTGTTATTGAGGCACTGGATAAAAACAACTTTTTGCCTTTGCCATTGAATAAATAGTGTTTTACTATAGTGAATAGCGGGGTGGGGTAAGTTTTACACACCTTGTTCCATAAACCTTTTCAAGCTAAAGTAGTAGAACTTTGAGGCTTTATCCTCCTGTATAGAGGTTCTAATAGTGTTCAGTAGGCGGAGGAGTTTAACCATGAACAGAATTGTATTGGGGCTTAAAGCTCAATTGATTCGTTTCAAAACACTTTCCGCATACCGTTTTCGTGGTGACTGGCGGAATATTCCGATAAAAGAAAGTGAAGAACCGCTTGTTCAAGTCGATCGATTGCTCTGTTATCCATTTTACGCTGTTGAAATGTCGCTTACCGATGATTTCCGGATCTTTTTGCGGAAGTCGGTACTGGATAAATTTCTTGTTGCAAGAAGTATTGTGCAACAGCAAGGCTTCGATTTGCATGTGTACGATGGATGGAGACCAGTGTCGGTTCAAGAGAATCTTTTCTGGACTTACCTGAAGAAATTCACCGTTTCCAAGTTTCATTTGGAGGGAATTTTCAAGGAAGCGGTAACGGCAGATGAAATCAAAGCAGTGTTTGATGGATTGTCTCCGCCGACTCGGGAAATGTTGAAGCAGGCTAATCGTTCGTACGTAAGCTGGCCTTCGGATGATCCAATGCAACCAAGTCCTCATCTTACGGGCGGATCCGTTGATGTCTGGCTATATAAAAATGGATCCCCGGTTACACTGGGCGTTCCATTTGACTGGATGGAGGAGAATTCAGGAGCGTTTTATCATTTGAAACTAAGGAGAAAGAGATTCCCCGGCAATGACCGTGCAGTTTCGTTACACAGAAACATCCTCTTGGATGCTATGACGCGAGCGGGATTCTCCGCTTATGGACCTGAAATATGGCACTATAACTCTGGAAATCAAATGGATGCTCTGGTGACGGGTGGTGCGGCGATATATTCTGTTGCAGAGCCACCGGAAATGACTCATGAAGATCGTTTGTTGGGAGACCATTGGACTAAATAAGGATCCAATGTTGAAAAAAAGATGGACAACTCAGACGGGTACTGCTAGAATTTCCTGCAGATATCCGTCTTTTTATATACTTTATATATTATGAACAAACTTTCCATAATGTTGATCTTCGGCGGTCAATCGGTCGAGTACGAGGTTTCGATCCGCTCCGCTCAGAGCATTTTTGAAAATCTCATTCAAAGATATGCGGTCATTCCTGTGTATGTGACGAAAGAGGGGAAATGGTTCCGCTGCCCGGACGGCTTTCCGAATTTTTCCGAGAGTGGAAAGGATGGTGAGCTGGATGAAATCGCTCCCGTTTTCGGTCAAGAAGGGCATTTTATTTCTTTGTCAGATAAAAAGATTTTTTCGGCAAATGTTGCTTTTCCGATTATTCACGGCACTTATGGTGAGGATGGGTCGCTTCAGGGGCTTCTGGAGATGATGCATCTTCCGTATGTCGGTTCGGGAGTTCTTGGATCGGCCTTGGGTATGGACAAGGAAGTGATGAAGCGACTGCTTTCCGTGGAAGGTATTTCGATCGGAGAATATTTGGTCGCGAGAAGGGGTGATGATGTCGATTTTGAAACGATTGCTAAGTCGCTCGGTGTACCGTTTTTCGTGAAACCAGCCTCGCTCGGGTCATCGGTCGGCATCACCAAGGTACATTCGGTTGAAGAATTTCCGCAAGCTGTGAAAGACGCTTTTCAGAATGACTGCAAAATTCTTTTTGAGAAAACCATAGTCGGTCGAGAGATAGAATGCTCGGTACTTGAAGGGAAAAACGGCATTCAGGCATCGCTTCCGGGCGAGGTTATTCCGTTGCATGAATTCTATTCCTACGACGCCAAGTATCTTGATCCGGAGGGTGCGAAGTTGCAGATACCGGCCGATCTTCCAGAAAGAACAATAGAGAAGATAAAGGAACTTTCCGTGAGTGTTTTCCGAGCATTGGAGTGCTCCGGTTTGGCTCGTGTGGATTTCTTCGTTACGGAATCATTGGATATTTTCGTGAATGAGATAAACACTTTGCCGGGCTTTACATCGATCAGTATGTACCCGAAACTTTGGGAAGCGACCGGGATGAATACGAGCGATGTGCTTGATGAACTCATCGCGACGGCACTTCGTCGGAAGTAATGGGTTTTATGAACGCGGTTCGAACTTCTTCCATTGCTCGGAGCATTGAAAAAAGAGGCTTACATGAGCCTCTTTTTATTACCAAACGAAGTGAGTGAAGCGAAAGTTTACTTTCGTTTCCGAGCGAGTGCCGGTAAAATCGGGTTTAATACCCGTTATTATCTCAGAGAGGATGCTAGAATCTTGAGTCGGTGGGCGGTCTTAGTCCCGCCGAGCTGCTTCAATAGCGGCGACATCGATTTTTCCCATGGGCATCATCGCTTCGAAAGCGCGTTTTGCTTCAGCTCCACCAGCTGCAAGGGCGTCAGTCAGCGTGCGTGGCGTGATTTGCCAGGATATTCCCCAGCGGTCCTTGCACCAACCACACTCACTTTCCTGACCGCCATTTTCGACGATCGCGTTCCAATAACGATCCGTCTCTTCCTGATTGTCAGTTGCGATCTGAAAGGAAAATGCCTCACTTTGTTTGAACGTGGGTTTTAGAGAAGATGCACGGATTTTGAGGATAGTTATAAGGTCGTTTTTACAAAAAATAAAAAACATCGTTGTACAATTATATAATAATGTTCTTTTCTTTTTACTTATTTTCTGCTAGATTGATAGTATAGTCAAGAAATTTTATGGTAGAAAAAAAGAAGGAATGGATTGAAATGTCGCGTGAAATAGCATTTCAAAAATATAGCCGAAAAATTGAAAAAGTGATATTTGAGTTACCTGATGGAAAAGAAAGCGATTTCTATATTAAAAAAGAAGGTCCGGCGGTAGCGGTACTGGCTTTAGATGTAGAGAAAAATGTTATTCTTGCGAAGCAATTTCGTCCCGGTCCTCAGAAAGTGTTCTATGAGCTTCCAGGAGGATATTTAGATGCCAACGAAAAGCCAGAATTTTCAGCAGCACGAGAACTTAAAGAAGAAACTGGTTATGAAGGAAATATCCAATTTGTAGGCACGTGCTCTGACGATGCTTACTCAACCATGCTTCGTTATTGTTTTGTCGCAACTGATTGTAAGGAGACTTCTGAACAAAAACTTGACGAAGGGGAGTATGTAGAGATTGTTACCAAAACCATTGAAGAATTTAGAGAGATACTCCGTAGTGGAGAAATGACGGATGTTGAAGTGGGTTACTTGGGATTAGACTTTCTAAAGTTATTGTAATAAGGATAAAAAATTAACCCAATGTAGGCCTTTTTATTTGCTAAGAAATTTTTGAATGAGTTTTTCACAGTAATCAAAATTCTGATAAGACTGTAGAGCTCAATTTTTAGAAATCATATCATAACGCCTTGATTGAAAAGGGAGCTTTGGACAAGTTCATACTCATTGACCTGAAAGCGAACCCGAACCAGTCTTTAAATATAATAAAAAATCTATGAAAAATCTCTATATTCTTTTCGGCAGTGTAGCCCTCATTGTTTTGATATTTGGTATCGTGCGCGGGAAGCTTGGAAATATGAAAGTAAAGGCGAAGTATCAATATAAGCACAAAGATTTTTTCCTTACTCGAGCCGAACACAAATGCTACGATACTCTGGTAGAAGCGGTTGGACAGGAATATCGGATTTTCGCTCAAGTGCATCTCCCTACATTGGTGGACAGCAAGGTTGTCGGACAGAATTGGCACGGTGCGTTCCGTCATATCAGCGAGAAGTCAGTTGATTTTGTTCTATGCGACAAGACGTATCTTTCACCAAAACTTGCCATCGAACTTGATGACAAGTCGCATAAGCGTCCAGAAAGAATAGAACGCGATGAAGAAGTGGAGCGCATTCTTCGTGAGGCGAGAGTACCACTGTTGAGACTGGAAAATCACGGAAGTTTCAGCCCAAGCGAGTTTTCAGAGAAGATAAAACTGGCTTTGAACAATAGTGTAGAGCAGGATGGGGTAAAACTTACACGTGTTGAGTAAGGAAGTTTTTGAGTCCGAAGTAGTAGAACTTTGATTTCTTGTTTTCCTGTATAGAAGTTCTAATAGTGTTCAGCAAGCGGAGCCAACATCAGTATTTCTCAAGTGACTGTTTCCCATCCGTGGGGAAGGCCAGAGGGAAGGGAAAAATCGCCACGGAATGTAGCGTTTTTTTTCTTTCAATAAGGAAATTTTTTATCAATAGTATCAATATGAATAATCTTGGCCTGTATTCAGCTCTATCTGATGACGGCAAGAAGCGGATCAAGTATAACGGTAATAGCGTTTTTCAACCAATTGAAAATGTCAAAGAATCCGATTTCAACGAAGAGATCACGACGGGAAGGATTGCGAAGATTTTTCAGGATCCGGAATATTTTTATCATCTCCACAAGATAGACAACGGGATATTTTTCGGAGCAGTGGAATACTTCCGATCGATCGGTGCTGAGTGGTGCAATCTCCCTCTTACGACGCTCATGATTTCATCTCCGGGGGAAGTGTATGCTGGAAAAACGCTAGATTATACGACTGATACGCTTCCAGTCGACATATCGTGGTTCGACAATGAGCGGAATATTTTCCTTTCGGAAAGTTCACAATTCTATCTCGAGTTGAGACTTTTGACACAGAACATCGATAAGGTTTTTTCTATATACAATTCGTTCAGAAAAGAAAAAGCAGACTTTTGTCACCTTTCGGAATTTCAGCACATCGAATTCGAGGGAAAAGTTTCTTTCGACCAGAATATCGATATTTTTCTTGGCCTCGTGCGTTATATTACGAAATACCTCACGGATAACGAGAGGAAAAGTTTGAGATATTTTATTGGCGATGCAAAGGTAGAAGAGCTCACAGAGGCTTTTTCAGAGGGAAATATCATTACAATCACCTTCAAGGATGCGCTTGAAGCTCTCCATAAGGAAACGGGAGATGATATGTACAAGGAGTTCAGTCTAAAAAACTTCGGTGCATGGGAAGAAATAAAGCTTACGGAGATATTCGGTAAACACGTCATTGTGACGAAATTTCCGCTTTTGCAGATTCCTTTCTACCATAACGAACTTGAAGGGGATGAGGGCGGTGTTCCGCTTGCCGAGAATGCGGATTTCATCTTGTGTGGCTATCGCGAGACAGTCGGTAGCGGAAGTCGCATCTCAAGTCCGGAAGCACTGAGGGAGAAGGCAAAGGCATTCAACCTGCCGACGGGAGACTATGATCCGTATATTCAGACGAGGCTTCAGGAGGATTACCAAAAAACTTCTGGTTTCGGTCTCGGATGGCAGCGGTATGTGCAATGGGTATTGCAGTTGCCATATATATGGGAAGCGACTCATATTCCACGCGGACATCATCTCCCTAAACCGTAAATATATATCATGAATCATATGGTACAGAATATTGAGCAAATGAATTATTCTGAATTTGTTGGTTTTATCAAAGAGAGAAATCGACCATCTGGAGGTATAAAGACCGTACATTCTGTTGCAGTCAATGCTTTTATAAATCCTTCCAGAAGAGTACTTGAGATTGGGAGCAATACTGGATTTACGAGCGTGAATCTTAGTCTTTTGACTGGCTGCGGGGTAGTCGGGGTAGACGTAAATGAAACATCTATTACTGAAGCGAGAGCATATGCTAAAGCCCAGGGGGTTTATGAGAGAGTTGCTTTCTTGAAGGCTGATGCTATTAAGCTTCCGTTTGAAGATAATGCTTTTGATTTGGTCTGGTGCAGTAATGTCACTTCTTTTATATCCGATAAAGAGAAAGCGATTTCCGAATATTTTCGGGTTTTGAAGCCTGGCGGCATTCTTGCGGTTGTTCCTATCTATTACCGAGAAACTCCGCCGAAGGATGTTGTTGAGAAAGTATCGGAGACGATTGGAACGCCTTTAACAATCAGAGACAAAAAATCCTGGAAAGCCTTGTTTGAGACTGTTGCTGATAAGAATGCACAAATACTCGAATTTTTTTATGAGGAAGACAATATATATCTGGATGTTGAAAACGAGATTGAATCCTACGTCGATATCTTATTGAAAGGAAAATTTTCCGATTTGACTGAAGAGCAGAGGAGTCACATTAGGGATCGAGCGACATATTTTTACGCGCTTTTTAATGAGAATTTAAAGTATGCGGGCTATTCGATATTGCTGTATCAAAAAAGAGATATAAAAGACGAGACGGAGTTATTTTTAACAGAGAGAGTATGATGACACATTATATCAAGCCATCCCATTTGAGCATTGGTGACACAGTCGGCATTGTCAGCCCATCTTCCACGATCAATGTTTTTCCGAGAAGACTGTTGCGTGGTATCGAATCTCTTGAAAAACTCAGTCTTAGGGTAGTTATTGCTAAAAATGCAAAAAAGTCTTTCGGACATAATGCCGGAACTCCGGAAGAGAGGGCCGATGATATCCATGCAATGTTTGTAGACCCTTCCGTGAAAGCGATCATCTGCTCTACTGGCGGATTGAATGCGAATGCCGTACTGCCCCTGCTAGACTACGATTTGATGAGAAGGAATCCAAAAATTTTCTGCGGATACAGTGATATCACTGTTTTGAATAATGCTATTTTGCATAAAGCCAGGCTCATTACTTTTAATGGGCCAACAGTTCTGCCGACTTTCGGTGAGTATGGGGGTATCCATGAGTTCACAGCTGATTATTTTAAAAAAGCGTTGTTTTCCAATAAACCGATTGGAACATTGGAATCAGCCAGAGAATCTACTGACGAGAATCTTTGGTGGGAGACAGAAGATAGTCGTCCAAGCCAGCTTGCTGCAGTGCAACCCATGCGTGCTGTGAATTATGGAAACGCTGAGGGCATCCTGATGGGAGGCAATCTGAATACCTTATGTATGCTGGGAGGGACAGAGTTCATGCCTGATTTCACGGACGCGATACTTTTTTTAGAAGATGAAGGAGAAGGTACAGCTTACACCGAAAGAAGATTATTTTATCTTGAACAAATAGGCATTTTCAAGCGTATTCGCGGCATAATTTTTGGAAGGCCGTACCAGTTTTCAACCGACTCACAAGAACGGACTCTTGATGATATCTTACTGTTTTTTGGAGAAAAATACGGCATCCCGATTGTGGCGGATGTTGATTTTGGACATACAACCCCTATGATAACTTTACCGCTAGGCGTTCAAGCGAGAGTAAGAGCAGATCAGATGGACGTAGAGGTTTCTGTAGTTGAATCGGGGACAGTATAGAATTTTTATTATGGAGAACTCTCATTATAACCTCTCTGGATTTTTGGAGTATCAAGAGGGTATCCTGTGTGTCGATGGTGTTCCGTATAGCGAGATACTTTTAGATCAATATTCGCCGACTGTTTGCGTTTCGCTTGATCGAGCGAAATCCAACGTACGATTTTTACAAGCCGGATTAGTATCGGTTGATCATAGCATTCATTATGCCATCAAAGCATCTTATCTCAAGCCGCTTGTTATGGCGATACAAAAACAGGGCGCTGGAGCTGAGGTTATTTCTGAGTATGAGTGGAAGCTTGCTTTGAAAGCGGGGTTTTCTGGGAAACAGATAGTGATGAACGGTCTCGGAAGGACTGCAGAGGAGTTGATGATGGCTATTAATAGCGGAGCAATTGTAAATATTGATTCTCTATCTGAATTAAAAAAACTCTGCCTAGTCGCTGATGTTTTCAAAGGGAGCCATCAAAACATTTGGTCGTGGAGTGTATCCTTACAAGGGAAATTTGAATCCTTTGTTTTGTTTAATGTCGGAAATGATTATTACACTATTGGGATAAGTGATACTAAGCTGGCTGCCAATAAAGAGGTGTCATTAAACAGAGAACACCAGAGACAGAAAAAAGAATGTCTTGAGCATTCTTTAAATGCCGATGTTTTGTATGAATTGGACATTTCGAAA
>JBPPMJ010000008.1:0-3435 GCA_051306005.1 Minisyncoccota bacterium | reverse complement strand
ATGAGGAAACCGCGTTTAATGGCACCGAATGGTGCCGTAGGTATCGGTTCGGCAGCTTGTTCCGTTTGAGCCACGCGATTCTATGGGTAGCCGGGCGCCAAGTATTCCCTTCGTTGTCGCGGGTCGCTCCTCAGGTCTCCGTTCGATCGGATCGAGACATACGGCGACCCTCGATCCGCGCAGTCCTTTAACCTGCCAGAGCCTTGACACGCCGTGCCTCAGCCTTCGTCACACCGCCACGAACGCCCACATCAATCTCCTGGCGCTTGACGCATCCCAGACAGGTGTTGGAGCCTCCTGAAAACCCGGGCGATTCAGTCAATCCGACCGTCGCACAAGCCTCAAAAGGACTTGAAAGTCCCGGCTGTAGGCTGATGGCAGTGGACCACGGCAGAACGTCGAGCAGAGGAAAAGTCATTGTGTGTGGAGTGGCTTGCAGACTCTCTATATAAATTTCTGCGGAAGCCAGAATGAAGCAGTGGAGCGGGTGATGGGAATCGAACCCACGCCATCAGTCGGGTAAGGAGATAGCCTCTCGGCTATCCCCTCCCCTAAGAACCGGACTTGCATGTTTCCACGCATCCGGCTCAAGCAGCCTCGAAGCCCCACATACTAAGATGGGACCAGCAACTACTGTCATTTACTCACACCGCATGTATCTGGCGATGGCAATTCGGATGCAGCAACACAAGATTACTTGTTGCATCCGTACCGCCCAATCGTCGTGGTAGGACGTGATGGATATTCCACCCGCTTTCCACTGTGATTTTTTGATCGCATTCCGGGCAAAGCCCATCCTGAAACCGCCAGAGCCAGCGAAGCCTCTTCCGACCCTCCAATATTCTGAGCATCCGCCCGGCAAGCCGATTGGAGAAATACTCATCAAACATCGGATCATAGGGGTTGGCTTCCGCCTTAATCTTGATATGGGGCCGTTTGCGCACCCCACCCAAATGCGGCAGAAGCTGGTCCTTTTCACCAAAGCGCCAATCTCGACCCTTTACTTGCTGAAAATAGCGATCTTTTATCCATCTTCTTCCCTTGTTGGGATGTCGACGAACTGCCCAACGCCATAGCGCATTCCAGATCTTATGGTCGCATTCAGCAAACGTCCTGGTCGCCATTTGACTTCTGTGATAATTAGCCCAGCCCCGTAAAACGGGGGAGAGCTTCTCAATCACTTGCGTTTGACTGGCGCCCATTTGACTCTTAAGCACCTCACGCACTTTGCCCAGAAACGCCCGAACGTTTTTATTCGATGGCTGGATAAGCAGCATCGAACTTCGCTTTCGAACATTCCAACCCAGAAAATCGAATCCATCTTCCACATGTGTGATGTGAGTTTTGGTTTCCGATAGCGTCAGACCGCGTTCCTCGAGGAACTTGATGACAACAGGTTTAACTCGCTTTTCCAGTAGTTCTCTCGAACTGCCAGTAATCACAAAGTCGTCGGCATAACGCACCAGATGGACTTTTGCCGCACGAGCTTCTCGGACTGTCTTAAACAGCGAGTCGATTTGCTCTTGTAGACCGTCCAGTGCGAGGTTGGCAAGCACCGGGGAGATAATTCCCCCTTGAGGCGTGCCTGCCACCGTGTGGAAAAGGCGCCTTCGTTCCATATACCCCGATTTCAACCATTTCCGGAGTATGGTCTTGTCCATGCAGACATGAGCCAATAGCCAGTCATGGCTGATATTATCGAAACACCCCTTGATGTCTCCTTCCAATACGAATTTCGGGGATGATTCCCGTCCAAGTACATTACGCACTTGTTCGATTGCATCCGCCGTCGATCGTTCTTTCCGGAAACCGTAGGAGTGTGGATCGGCGAGCGTCTCCGCCACGGGATCTAGTGCCAATAAATAAAGAGCTTGCATAGCCCTGTCACGCATTGTTGGGATGCCCAGTGGACGTTTCCCGCCGTTCGCTTTAGGGATATGTATCCGGCGTAGAGGGGCAGGCTTGTAACCTTTCTTGTAAAGGCTCTGAGCCGCCTGCCACTTTTCCTCCGGTGTGCTCCATGTCTGGCCGTCGATACCGGGTGTTTTTCGACCTTTATTCTCCGTCACCTGTTTGACTGCCAGCACTTTCGTACTGGTGGATCGGGTGAGGAGCGATTGCAGGGCGCGGACCTTTCGCCACTTTCCTGCTCTCGTTGCTTTTGCGATGCGTGCCTGCAACCTCCCTACTACATTGTGCGCGTCAGACCACGAGATTTCGTGCCAACTCGACCAAGCAGCGGAGGCGACATCACTCTGTATATGAGCGTCCATATCAGCCTCCGAAATGGAGCGGGTGATGGGAATCGAACCCACACTGCCAGGATGGGAACCTGGCGTTCTGCCATTGAACTACACCCGCTTAAATTCCCTTCGGGGATGAACGCTATGTCCCCTTCGGGATGCGTGCATCCCTTCAGGGGGTTGGTTTAACAGGACTGTCTCGCAACAGGCCACCACGCAGAAGTCAGCACCCTTTCGGGTCAGGGCGATCGTTTCATCCCCTATCTCCCCCATTACAGGGAAGCATTCGCTTTTTCCGCGATCCTTTACCCACACCGGAATCAGTAGGCCTTACGATCTACCTTGTCTTGATTTCAAGACCCCGGTATGGGCTTACCACGTTCCGCATACATAGCAAGAGTTGGGAGGGTCCCTCCTTTTCACCGGTGGCGTTCTGTCAACGTGCATCGACCATGCAGCGATGCAACCTAACCACGTCCCATTTTGGGCAGGGCCTATCAGTCGCTTTGGCCCATTCAGCTTTACGGTGTTTATCAGCGGTTTGCTTATGCTAACCCTTCAACTCAGCCTAGCGCCTCAACCGGGTTGCGACTCCCAGTATCACACCAGACCCCTCACGGGGTTGGTGTACCCCGCGAGGTGGCTACATTGTCAGTACGCTCGGCACAGGGTCGTTACCGATCCTGCACTGTACTTAGGCTACCGGTGGTTGAGCACCGGGTCTTGTCGTCTTCCAGCGAAGCTCAAGACAACTACATATGCGGCCTTGGCCGCTTAGGCTTTAAATACGCCCGCTCAAGCCACCGGACTCCTATTAGGAGCTTGTGACTTGCCACCGTGACCACGGGCGGCGGTGGAAAGGGCGCTTTTCTTCTCGCTCTGACGTGGCGAGTAGGTAAGCCACCTACGCGACTCGTGTCGCACGCATGGGAAGCTGAGGTTCTGCCATTGAACTACACCCGCATTGAAATCGATTTTCCGGGGTTTCACGCGACCTGTAAAGCCGGAACGCCCCCATTGCGGCGACCTCGCAGCAGGCCTTGGGGTTAGAATAAGCCTAATTCACCCATCCGGCCGTGTTGATCCACCTGATGACCGCCCCGATCTCAATCGAGCTCAACGGCCTCGCCACCACCGTGGATGCGGGTAGCACCCTCGCCGATCTGCTGATCCGCGAGGGCTTGATCGAACG
>JBPPMJ010000001.1:0-87442 GCA_051306005.1 Minisyncoccota bacterium | reverse complement strand
TTGAGAAATTCAAAGCCATAACGAATATCGGTTTGCATGACACTCCCCTGATTGGTCAGGGTAAAGGTCACAGACAGCTGGGTGTCATGTGGAGAGACAACGTGAATATCGGAGAGATTGATGTTGGCGATCGGAGTACCGGTACCCCCTTCTTCAGGAGTTTGAGCAAAGGCGGACCAAGGAGCTATGGCAAAGAGCACTCCTACCAACATGACTTTCCACGACATAAGGGTTATATTTATATTTTTTTTAATTTCTTGCGTTACTTTGAGTGTAACATATCTGATGGAAATTGTGGAGGGGTTGTCAAGAGGAGGTGAGGTGAATCCGACACAACGCATACTGTGTTCTTGCAAGAATCCCCTTAATCTTCTGTAAACAACATACTAGCGACTGGCGATATTGTTGTAATACAAGGTAACATCATCAATCCACTGCTGTACACTTGCTGAGCTATGATTACGACAACTTGATCCACACTTCCAAATAACCATATTTTTCGGATCACTCGTTTGACGTAAAGCTACCAAAACCTTTAAACGATCTCCTATCACTTGCACCGCTTCTTCTGGGCTACCAAAACACCCGTGTTCCATCACCCTGCCACGCATTCCAGCACCCTTATATCCCCAATAGTTATAACAATCTGTGCCATCAATATCTCGCGGGACCCGTCGCCCCCAATTACTTTCTTTTTTGGCAATACCAACAATCAGCCCAGCAATGTTGCGATCATAACGGGCAATGGCGGGAGCCATATCCATCAACGGATAACCGGCAGTTAATCTCTGAATCGTTTCTAATAATTCATTTTCTGGTTGAGATACTGAAGGCACATCCGACGGTATCATCGACGTAGTCACCGACAATTCACAGGGTATGCGTGTCTGGTTGGTTGAATATTCCGTTGCCAGTGTCAAAAATATTTGCACATCTGCTTGTAATCGACAACGTTCTTCCTTCTTGTCATGGGTAATCTCCGATACTGCTTCTTGTACGGTCGTATCCCGAGTTTCAGCCTTCACTGCTACAGTCGCAGGCAAACTATTCCAAACACTCAAAACAACGATAACGGCACTGAAAAAACAACCTTTTTTGTTAAAAGGTCCATAGAAGAAACGAAACAGCCGTTGTGATAGGTACCCTCCAGAACTATCTTTGCAAATAGGGCTATAATTCATATGATGATGCGCCATAATCCCAAATCCTCCAGAGACGCAATTGCCATTCTATCAAACTCCCGCTTATTCGTCAATACACAGAGCCTCCAGAAAATAAAAAATCCTTATTATAAGGATTTTATGCTAAGGCTAAGCAATCATCTTACTCTTCGTTAATCTCTCTAAAATACATATCAACATCACTGATCCATTTTTTGACACTTTCACGGCTATGTCCATCACAACTGAAACCACATTTCCACACAATCATTTTTTCCGGTGTATCAAGTTTGGATGAATGAATCAGTGTATTCAAACGTTTGGCGACGGTTTCCACAGCATCTTTGCGACTATTGAAACATGTGTGTCCACCACTGCCCATCATACGACGCACTCCACGGTATCCCCAATAATTGAAACAATCCTGACCATCCAACACGGGAATTCGTTTGCCCCAGTTACTTTCTTTCTTGGCAATACCTACCAAAAAAGCAGCCGTTAAGCGGTCTTGTTCAAAAATATACGGTAGCATTTCCTCTATTGGATATCCCTGCACCATCTCTTTCACACTCTCCTTGTACCTCTCATCTGCCATCTCATTGAAATACTCAAAAAATATATCAGACTGTCTGTCATAAGATTCCGTAGGTGTATTATCCGATGCTTCATCTGATAAATTTTGTGGCGTAGGTATCGCTGTCGTGATATTTTCTGAAGAACGAGCAAATACACCAGGACCAAAAAAATGCTCCATAAATGCCATAGAAACCATTCCAAAAGCGATACCTCCGATCAGGGATCCATATAACATTTTGTGTGGGGCGATATTCGGCGTGATACGGCGCACCATTCGTTTACAATACCTTTGGAAAAGCTCTATCTTACGCACCATACGCCAAAAAACGTCCCACAAAGAACGTTTATGCATTTCAGAAAAAAATGTACGCTTATTTTTATATGCTCCATCCAATATGCGCTTTCTGGGGACCAATGCCGGCTGAGGTAAAATACGAGATGCACGTGCCACATGCTTGGTCGGGGCTAGCGGTCGCACTGACACAATATCCAACGCCGGTTGGCGTCTCGGATATCGGGTAATGTGCTTCTTTTGATATGAAGAGGGAAGTTTCATGAAAATACTTTAATTTTTGTCTTTATTCCGATATGTTTGCTGAATCTTGAGATTTGAGACTGGATTTTTTGATAAAAAATGCCTTAACATCTGGTTCTCCGACAAAACACTGGCCTTCCGCGTAGACAAAAGGCACTCCCATGCCTTCTGGAGCGACGCCACACACTTTGGCACGTCGTTTCATTTCATTGGAGTTTTTTATATTCTTCCACACTTCTTTTTTCTCGAATGACATTTTACCAGCAATATCATTCGCAATCAGAAATTCATCAATCACCTTACAGTGCGGACAACCATCTCCATAATAATACACCACAGCATTGGGGTCATCAGTCGGTGCCTGCGTATCCTGCATCCCCCAGTAGAGAACTCCCACTATTAACACCACCGTACCTATCAAGAGTCCAATAATTTTTTGATTCAACATACGATATGTTGTTTGGAAATTACAAAACACATTGTCTGCTATCGTTTACTATACACCAGATATGGTAGCACATTTTTTCGATTTCAGCCACACTAAGAATATACTAGCCATTCCCAACATACCAAGAGAAAGTATCTGCCCCATGGTGAAGCCATTCCACACAAAACCAAGTTGTGAATCCGGTTGACGAAAAAATTCCATTCCGAAACGAAACACAGCATATAAAATCAGGTACAAACATGTCAATATTCCCGGTCTGTGCACTTTGCGCCGTATTACCAATACGATACCCAACAACACCACTCCTTCAAACAAGGCCTCATACAGCGCTGAAGGATGACGTAACGTTCCTTCTGGATACACGCCAGGAAACAGCATCCCCCATGGCTTTTCTGTCACCCTGCCATACAATTCCAAAGTAAAAAAATTACCCAAACGCCCCCAAAAGGTCATGAATGGCGCCAATACCGCTACAAAGTCCGCGAGTGCCAAAAATGTGATACCTCGTTTCCGCGAAAACCACCACAAAACTACCAATACACCCAAAACACCCCCATGATAGCTCATCCCTGCAATACCGATCCATATACCTGATGCGACATCATATGGCATCACCAATTTCCATGGCGCTGTCCAAAACATATCAAAATTATATATCAACCCATAACCAAGACGTCCGCCCACTAAAGCACCTACTATCAATATCGGCGCCAAATCAAAAAGCTCTGCAGATGTACAAGGAGCTTGATCGTGAAGTGCCAAGTACAGAGCAATAAATAAAGTCAATATACATCCCACCAACAAACAGAGAGCATACCAATACAACGTAAAAAATCCGACCGTATAGACGATCGGATTGAGTATTTCAGGAATATGTTGCCACCAGTAAATCATGCTACTCATTGTATTCTTTTAATTGGCTACGAAATTCAAGTTCATATATTTCACTCAACGCCAAGAGAAGCGCCACTACGATGGGCCCAATGATAAAGCCAGCAATTCCAAAAAGAGACAGTCCACCTAAAGTGGCGAAAAACACCATGAGTGGGTGCATCTGTGTGTCTTTACCGACCAATCTTGGACGCAAAATATTATCGATCATAGAAATAATACCAGCGCCAAAAACTAACATAAAAATACCTTGCCATATGTTCCCCATCAACAAAAGGATAAGCGCTGCCGGTACCCAGACAAGGGCGGCCCCAACAAGAGGGATTATTGAAACAAGAACCATAACCAAGCCCCAAAGAGCTGGTGAGGGAATGCCAACAATCAAAAAAGCAATGCCTCCCAATATACCCTGAACCAAGCCAACCAAAAGTGTTCCCTTGAGGGTGGCACGGCTAATAGAAATAAATTTCTTAATCAACAATTGATCATGCGCATCACGCAACGGACTCATCTGAATGATGTGTTTCAACATTTGCTTACCATCAATAAGAAAATAAAATAATGCGAAAAAAAGAATGAATATCCAAAAGATAAAATCCGCAATACTCTGGTACGCTACCTGTAACAATCCAAGTGTCTGTTGACTGAGTTGTTTGACATCATCTAAGATACGAGCTTGAGTCCAATGACTCGTATCAAAAAGCATAGTAACATATGGTACGGATTGTGCCCTAAATAGAATATGATTCATCATCTCTTCAAAGCTGGATCCATTACCCAATGCCTGATAGAAAGTATTAATCTCGGAAATCACAAGGCTTAGTACAATCATAATAGGCGTAATGATAATAAAAAATATCAACAAGCAGGTAAGAAATGCGCTCAATCCCCTATATCCACGAGTCCAAGCCTCCAGGGTATTATAAGTGCTTTTGAAAAGTGTTGCCAAGATGGCCGCCATAATAATTGCCGACAGGAAAGGCTGAAAAATAAAGTAAGTCAATATACCAATGCCCGCAAAAATTATGAAAAAGAAATAGACGTTGAAAAATTTAAATTGCATACTGCGAAATGATTAAAAAAATAAAGTATGACCCAAAAATCCGCGAAATTATTATCTAACTTTCAGGATGTCTTCAGTATACTGCTCTCTGTCTTTTTTGTGAAATAGGGTGAAAGCAGGTGTGCCAGAGAGAATTTGCGCATTGATCCACAGTGTAGGTTTCCCCTGCATGACCACTTTGCGATGTGGTGGCCTCACAGACAACGCCAGCGCGTACTTTTCTTGAAAATACTGCTTGATACCGGCGCGCGTATTGTAGCTTGATGGCAAAAAAAATGGCTGAAATTTTTTTGTATCTGCAGAATAGTATATCTTATGGTGTTCATGCAAGAAAACATACGCTTGCGCTGTACTCCAATCTATTTTCTGTTTATTGGCTCCATCCAATAACTGTTTACCAACTATCATTCGTTCTTGTAAGCCATTTTCCCGATAATAGACACATTTGGTCCGGAGGGGACAGACACCACACCGGGGACGCGCCGTACATAATGCGCTGCCGAAATCCATCAAGATTGCGTTCAACGTCTTCTTTGGCGTTTGCAAGCGCTGGTCCCAGACAGCTTCGTCATGTATCAGATGTTTGCCACCAAAGAAAAATCTTCCGATCACTCTTTTTAAATTGGTATCCCACGCCAAATGATTGTCACCGTATGCGAAACTCATAATCGCAGACGCAGTATAAGGACCAATGCCAGGCAGTGTTTGCAGAAGTTTCTTGTCCCGTGGGAATTGACCATGATATTGTTTTATCACCAGCTGAGCAGTCAGCAACATATTGCGTCCACGCGCATAATATCCCAGCCCATCATAGTACGGCAGAAAGGTGTCCCAATCCGCTTGCGCCAATACTTCCACATTGGGAAAACGTTTGAGAAAATTGACATAATACAATATCACACGGCTGACCTGCGTTTGTTGCAACATTATCTCCGATATCCACACCTCATACGCCGTACTATTCTTTTTGCGCCACGGCAAATGTTCCCGACCGGCTTTGACGAAAAAGTCAACGATGCGTTTTTCGAAAAATACAATGTTGTCCGCACGAATCAGCATATAATTATTCTTCGATAGTACCACCGCCCAAACAATATTCTCCATCATAGAATACAGCGAATTGCCCCACTGCTATACCAATATCCTTGGCTGACAATTTCACCTCCAACAGAGCGTTGTCAAGGAAAGTGATCTGGCATGGATATGTCTTGGCACCATGACGCAATTTAACACATACATTAGCTAATTTTGGCGCCGATCCGGTAATCCAATTTACTCCGCTCACGCGAAACATATCTCGTGCCAACAACTGGTGATGATCACCATGAGAAATAAAGACCTCATTTGTTTCAGTGTTTTTGGCAACCACATACCATGGTCCACCGGCCAATCTGATACCTCTGCGCTGTCCCACCGTAAAATACCAAAATCCATCATGTTTTCCCAACACCGTTTTCGTCTCGTATTCCACCAACGTTCCGTGACGCTTACCGAGATGATATTCGAGAAACTTATCAAAAGGAATCTTGCCCAAAAAACAAACCCCTTGACTGTCTTTGCGATGCGCATTTGGCAGATGAAATGTCTCTGCCAACTCCCGTACTCGCTCTTTTGCAAAACCACCGATCGGAAATAACGCGTGCGCTACCTGTGTCTGTGATAACTGGGAGAGAAAATATGTCTGGTCTTTGATAACATCTGGAGATGTTTTCAACAATGTCACACCGTTTTTTTCTTCAACCTGCGCATAATGTCCCGTCGCCACTCTGTCAAATTGTTTGCCAAACACATCATAAAACGCACCAAACTTGATACGTGCGTTACACAGCATATCTGGATTGGGCGTGCGCCCATTCTTCACTTCATCAATCGTGTATGCCACTACCCGTTCCCAATATTCCTTCTGAAACGGTATCACCTCAAGCGGAACACCCACCTCCCCGCACACGGCACGCACGTATGCCAAATCATCCTCCCACGGACATTCGCCCAAAAATTGCAGTTCATCTTCCAACCAAATTTTGAGATAAAAGGCCGTCAAGGTATGCCCTTGTTTTTTCAAGAGACGAAGTGCCACTGAGCTATCCACTCCACCAGAAATGAGAACCGCTATATTCATATGGACATATTTACGGGTTGAGACATACCGTCAACGTATCGCATACAAAATATATGTACGACCTTTTCCACTTCCTGCGCATTGCGACACGCCATCATATGCGCACGTAACTCCCTGGCTTCCGGAAAATGATTGATATACGCTTGATAGTGTTTCTTCATTAAAGCAAAACTTTTGGTATCTCCCCACACTTCTTCAAACAATTTCGTATGTTTCACTACGGCCTGTAATTTTTCTTCTACGGTCACCATTTTTTTAGCTTCATCAAACAGCCATGGATTGCCAAAAATCGAACGCCCGAGCATCACGCCATCTACACCAGTCTCCGCCACTTTCGCACGCGCGTCAATCAAATCGCGCACATCGCCATTCCCGATGATGAGCGTCCCACTTTCTTTTGCAAGTTCCACCGCTCGCTTGATCCGATCCCAACGGGCTGGCACTTTGGACATTTCTTTTTTAGTCCGTGCATGAAGAGTGATGACCGCTGGCTGAACCTCCAACAGTTTCGGAAAAAAAATTTCCAAAGTATCTTCATTGAATCCGAGACGTGTTTTCACGGAAATCGGCAGTTCCTTGCCAGAAGACTTGGCTCCTTCGCGTGCGGCGATGACCAGCGCCTGCATCAGTGCCGGATTCTTTATACATGATGCGCCAGCTCCTTGTTTCATCACATTTTTATCCGGACAACCCATATTGATATCGATACCATCAAATCCGAGCTCTGCTACCAATTTGGATGCCTCAAACATTTTCTCCGGATGCGCCGTAAATAATTGCGCGACAATCGGTCGCTCCGCCTCCGTAAACCACAAATCTCGAAGCAGTGTCTCGCGTCCCTTGGGGTGACACAATCCGTCCGCCGAAACAAATTCCGTCCACAAGACATCCGGCTTGCCATAGTCTGCGATAATACGTCGAAAAACGACATCCGTCACATTGGCAAGCGGTGCTAACACAAAAAACGGCTTGTCCAATTTTTCCCAAAATCCGAGATAAGGTCGCATAATAAAATATCAACTACTGAGAATATTCCATCCTACTCTATTGTAACAGAAATGGAAAGATTATTAGGTCAAAGAGTCATATTACTTCATAAGTGAAACAATCTATGCTATCAGCTATATAACTGATGGCATACAGTTGAAGATGAGATACATCGTTGATATTTTATTGACACCCCTTCATTCTTCTGCTATATTGAAATCAGACAAATTGAGTCTGAATTACTATGAAAGTATCAAAAAAGGCCTATTATGGTCTCAGAGCTATTGTAACGCTAGCACAAGAAAGTAGCATTGTTTCTATTCACACTCTCGCTCAAGCTGAAAATCTACCCGCCGGCTATCTGGAAAAAACTCTCCAAACACTGAGACGGGTCGGCATAGTGTGTGCCACAAAAGGCACGGCTGGCGGGTATATCCTTGCGCGACCAGCTGACAAAATCACCGCGTGGGAAGTTCTCTCAGCACTTGATGGTCCAATCAAGACTGTGGACACCCCAAGCGGTACCCTGCCCTGCCTTCATGTCAGCCATTGTCAAACCAATGAAGTCTGGCGCGCGCTGGAAAATAAAATCAAATCCACATTAACAGATATTTCCATTGCCAGTCTCATTCCAAAAAATATTTCTCAGTAAACTACATATGCTTTCCATAAAAAATCTTTCTGTTTCCATCGGAGACAAGAAAATTCTTGATGATATTTCATTTGCTTTCAAGCCAGGTACAACCTACGCGCTGATGGGACCAAACGGCTCGGGAAAATCCACGCTTGCCAGCACGATTATGGGACACCCAGCATTGACGGTTTCACGCATGACCAAACTCTTATTGGGCACAAAAAATATCAAAACTCTTTCTCCGGATAAACGAGCCAAACTTGGCATTTTTCTTTCTTTTCAGACACCGTTAGCACTCCCTGGCGTAACCGTTTTCGCACTCCTTCGTCTCGCGCTTGAGAAGCAAATGGACCCTGTTACATTACATCAAAAAGTGAAAGAATACGCGAGTGAACTCCGCATCAAAGATGAGCTTCTTACTCGTTCCCTCAATGATGGATTTTCTGGTGGAGAAAAAAAGAAACTTGAGGCTTTGCAAGCGGTACTCTTAGCACCGCAATTCGCCTTATTTGATGAAATCGATACAGGGGTAGACGTGGATGCCCTGAAAACCATTGCGCAATTTCTCAAAAAACATTTGCCGAAACAAACGACACTCGTATTCATCACTCATTCCACACGCCTCTTACGATATATCCGACCACATAATATCATCGTCATAAAAAATGGTCGTTTAGCCAAAACAGGTACAAGTACATTAGCTCAGAAAATAGAGCTACACGGTTTTGATTGGATCAAATAATATGCCAAAAAAATCTATCATCGATCTCGGCGACTACAAATACGGTTTTGCGATGCCTGAACATTCAGTACACAAAACCAAACTTGGACTCACGAGAGAAATTGTCTCTGAAATATCAGAGGTAAAAAAAGAGTCTCGATGGATGTTTGATTTTCGTTTGCGCGCGTACGAGCTGTTCTGCAAAATGCCACTGCCAATGTGGGGCGCCGATCTCTCCCCTATTAATTTTTCCGCTATCACTTACTATCTGAAAGCTACCGATCAACAGTCCAATTCCTGGGAAGATCTCCCGCAAGAAATTAAAGATACTTACGACCGTATCGGTGTGCCAGAGGCGGAAAAGAAGTTTCTCGCTGGTGTATCGGCACAATACGAGTCTGAAGTCGTATACGAAAGTTTCGACAAAGAATTAAGAAAACTCGGGGTCATATTTTGCGATATGGATACTGCGCTCAAAAAACATCCACAATTGGTCAAAGAATATCTCGGCACACTCATTCCTGCACATGATAATAAGTTTGCCGCACTCAATTCTGCAGTGTGGTCAGGCGGATCATTCGTGTACATTCCCAAAGGTGTCGAGGTCAAATTACCTCTCCAAGCGTATTTCCGTATCAATGCCGAGGCTTTTGGGCAATTCGAACGAACACTCATCATTG
Source organism: Minisyncoccota bacterium (assembly GCA_051306005.1). Lineage (GTDB taxonomy): Bacteria > Patescibacteriota > Minisyncoccia > Moranbacterales > UBA1568 > UBA1568. The sequence continues at coordinate 77,628 of JBPPMJ010000001.1, read as the reverse complement.
CCGAAGAAGGCAGTTCCGTTCACTACATTGAGGGTTGTACCGCACCTATCTATACTACAAGCTCACTCCACTCAGCCGTCGTAGAAATTTTCGTGAAAAAAAACGCACGCGTCCGCTATACGACCGTGCAAAACTGGAGCAAAAATATCTACAACCTCGTGACCAAACGCGCTCAAGCCGGTGAAAACGCAGTGATGGAATGGGTAGATTGTAACATCGGTTCCGGTGTCACAATGAAATACCCTGCCGTTTATCTGACTGGACGGCGTGCTCACGGCGAAGTCCTCTCTATCGCCTATGCGGGCAAAGGTCAACATCAAGATGCTGGTGCAAAAATGGTCCACCTCGCTCCCGATACTACTTCGCGCGTCGTTTCCAAATCCATCGCCAAAGACGGCGGACGAACTTCATATCGCGGGCTTATTCATATTGGTAAAAACGCCAAAAACGCCAAGTCGTCAGTCGTCTGTGATGCGCTTCTCATTGATGGCTTCTCCCGTTCCGACACCTATCCGACAATGCGTTCCCAAGAACCAAGCGCCACCATCGAGCACGAAGCGACTGTAGAAAAAATCGGCGAGGACAAACTCTTTTATCTTACGGCGCGCGGTATCAAGAAATCCGATGCCGAAGGACTGCTCGTCAATGGTTTTATTGCGCCTGTCGTCAAAGAAATCCCTCTCGAATATTCTATCGAACTCAACCGTCTCATCAACATGGAAATGGAAGGCAGTGTCGGGTAATACACACCTATGCGATTCAAAGATATTTCGAAAGATACGATCACACACTATACGCTCACAGACAATGAACGATGTGTTTTCTTTTTGCTCAATCGGTCCGACGCATTGACTCTTGAGCTAACAAGTGCAGGATCGCAAGTCTATATCTTTGCATTTTTTATCGGTCAAAATACTGACACTTTTTCGCTGACTATCAATCAACGTCATCTTGCTCCACATACCATTTCGCATACCCTTATTAAGAGCATCTTGACTGACACCGCTACGCTCACTTACGATGGTTTAATACATATTGGCAAAAGTGCCATGCAAAGTAACGCTTCCCAAGAAAGTCGCGCCATTCTTCTTTCATCTGATGCTAAAGTGTCTGCCGAACCGACACTTGAAATCCTCGCCAACGATGTCGTTTGTCGTCATTCCGCCGTGACTGCGCCCCTCAATCAAGAGTCTCTTTTCTTTGCACGATCGCGCGGACTTTCAGAAAATCAAGCTATCACGCTACTCATCAATGGATTCTTTAATGAAGCTTTGGAAAAAATACGGGCACTTGGTATCGACACCGCACCTCTAACGATACGATTGACCGATCAAATGAAGAATGTCTGTTAAGCCATATCCTATGCTCAACTCACAGGTGCTCAAAAAAGATTTTCCTATTTTCACTCATCACCCCGATCTGGTGTATTTAGATTCGTCTGCAACATCCCTCAAACCTCAGGCGGTCATTGATGCGGAGCGGGAATATTTGGAACAACACTCGACCAATATCGCGCGTGGACTCTATCCATTAGCAGAACAAACAACAGAAAAATTTGAAAGAGTGCGTGAAGAAGTAGCTCGTTTCATCGGCGCCGCTAATGCTCAAGAAATTATTTTTACTTCCGGAACCACTGCCGGTATCAACCTCACCGCACAACTTTTGGAACACCAGATCCTCTCCGAAAGCAATATCGTGGTGACGAGAATGGAACATCATTCCAATTTCCTCCCGTGGAAGGAATTAGCTATCAGAAAAAATCTCTCCTTCCGTATCGCGTCAATCGATACGAATGGACATATTGATCAAAACGCATTGTTGGCACTCGTTGATGCTGATACCGCTATCGTCGCTTTGTCCGCAGTCTCCAATGTCCTAGGTGTCATCAATCCGGTCCAAGATATCATCGCACGTATCAAACTAAAAAATCCTCATACGATCATACTGATTGACGCTGCTCAAGCCCTGGCCCATACCCCGATAAATGTCGCGAAGTGGAATGCTGATTTTGTCGCTTTTTCAGCACACAAAGCTTTCGGACCAACCGGTGTTGGCGTACTCTATGGAAAACAAGAACTGCTAGAAACACTGTCACCAGTCACATTTGGCGGAGGGATGGTACTCGATGCTTGTGCGTCTACAACCCTCTACCAGACTATTCCGACACGGTTTGAAGCGGGCACACCCAATATCAGCGGAATTATTGCCTTTGGCGTTGCGTTGGATTATATTTCTGCCATCTCACTCACAGATATTCGTCTTCATGAAATCTCCCTGACTCAATATGCTATCAAAATACTGCAAGCGACTTTTGGGAGTGCTATACATATCATCGGACCGTCCACGGCATCAGAACGTGTCGGGATTCTCTCGTTTACACTCGCCGATATTCATCCGCATGATATCGCTCATGTCCTCGGTGAACAAAATATCTGCGTCCGCGCCGGTGAACACTGCACCGCGCCACTGCACCGCGCTCTCGGACTCTCCGCCACCGCCCGTATCTCATTTTCCCTATACAGTACAAAACAAGATATTGATATATTTATACACGCACTCCAACGGATACAAAAAAAATTCTCAAAATAATAGAGTATATGGATATTTACCAAGATCGTATAATGGATCACTATCGCAATCCTCGCAATCACGGGAGAATTACTCAAGCGACTCACCGGAGTGAAGCGCGCAATCCGACCTGTGGCGATACTCTTCAAATGGACATAATCGTCAAAAATGCTATCATTGAAGATGTGAGATTTTCTGGCACTGGATGTGCTATTTCTCAAGCTTCAGCCGATCTTCTGATGGAATATATCAAAAAAAAATCCGTCACGAAAGCTCTTGCACTGACACCAAAAGATATGTTGGACATCCTCGGTGTAACACTATCACCAGCACGCCTCAAATGTGGTCTCCTTTCGCTAGAAACACTCCAAAAAACAGTTCAGACAAAAGCATCAATTATACAATAAGGGTAATAATCAAATAATGAAAAAATATATGTCCCAATGGAAAGACGAAGCAAGTCCGCATGGTCCCGTAAAACTCAATAATGGTTGGACAATAGAAGTTGATAAAGATGCTTGTATCGGCGCCGCTCCCTGCACCGCGATGGCTCCGAATACGTTTGCGCTCAACGATGATGGCAAAGCTGGTATCCTCGCCAGCGTTGATCAGGACGATCAAGAAACCATTTTGAATGCCGCCCGCTCCTGCCCAGTCGCCGCTATCATTATCAAAGACGAGACCGGAAAAATAATTTTTCCCGAATAATTCTCAAGAAAAATAAAGAATCAAGAAAAACCTTTTACAAAAGAAAAGGGATTTAAAAAAATTTAGAGAATGTTGAGCGAAATTGTTTCAATTACGGTAGGGCTCATCTGCAAATTTTTGAAATCTCTTTCTATAACAACCCTGAAATACATTCTTCTGTGACTGCCAAACAAAATAAGAAACTCGACACCGCTATCAAGGCAAAACTCAAGCTTGTACTTGATCCTGAGTTAGGCGTATCCATCTTGGACCTTGGGTTGATCTATGAGGTAATCGTTACTCTGGAAGGAGTTTGTGCTATCACGATGACACTCACCACTATTGGCTGTCCGCTCTTTGCGCAGATTCAAAAAGAAATAGAAGATCGCGTGCTAGAAATTCCAGAAATAAACGATGTAAAGATAGACCTCGTCTTTGACCCACCATGGAGCGTGGACAAGATGACCGAAGAAGCCAAAATCCAGCTTGGACTGGACTAAGGCAACGCTTATAATTAACATTCAGAAGAACTCTAGCAATTTTTTAGGTAACATTCACCAAAATTGTTTTGATTATCCCGTGATGCATCCAAAAATTTCTAGAATCTTTTTACTCAATCTAGATTCAAAAATCCGATGCGAGTTATTTATAACTGTTGATAAGTTTTTCCAACGCCTGCACATCACGTTGCTGTCGATAAAGCGGTTCCATATCAGTACGCACGAGTGTCTCATAGGATGGTCTGCCCGTGTGCTGATAAATGACACCGAGCGCCAAACGATCAAGTTCAAAAGCAATTGCCAACGCTTTCATCCTATCAGTATTGTCGTGCTTCTCATCCACATAATAGCTTTTTTCCTTGAACCATTGATAGGTGTTTTGTTTATTAAAAACCACACACGGCTGGAAGACATCAACAAGCGCATATCCCTTATGCAAGATGGCGCTTTTGATAATCTCTTTACTCTGTACGATGTCGCCAGAAAAAACACGAGCTACAAATGTTGCTCCCGATGAAACTGCTACAGCCAGTGGGTTAAATGGCTCAACAATCACACCATTGGGTTGCAGAGGATTCCTTAATCCTTGTTCAGAAGTTGGCGAAGCCTGTCCTTTCGTCAGACCGTAGATCATATTATTGTGCACAATATTCGTAATATCCGGATTGCGCCTGATAGTATGCAAAAAATGGTTACCTCCCTCTCCGTACGTATCACCATCACCGCTCTCCGCAATCACGGTCAGTGCCGGATTGGCATTTTTGATAGCAATCGCTGGAGGCAAAGCTCGCCCATGCAAACCATTAAAATAATTGACACGCAAATAATGTGGTGTTTTGGCAGCCTGACCGATACCAGAACAAATCACCACGTCTTGCGGGAGAATATCCAATTCCGCAAGTGCCATCTTGACAATATTTAAGATCGGAAAATTGCCACAGCCCGGACACCATGCCATATCCGTTCCCTTTGGCATATCATAGAGTTTCTTATCAATCATACAGTCATCTTTTTAATTTTTTCTATCACCGATACTGCTGAAAAAGGACTGCCATCGTATTGCAGAATATTTTCGGAAACACTTACACCGTATTCACGAACCAGCAAATCGGCAAACTGACCAGAGGCATTGTTTTCCAATACGATTATTTTTTTCTTCGCAAACCATTCCTTGGCTTTTTTCGATAAAGGATATACCTGATGAAAATGCACTCCCGCAATATCTCCTCGTTCCATTTTCTCCAGTGTTTCTTCAAGAACACCGCGGTTAGATCCCCATGTCACGATGAGCGTATGCGCATTTTTGATATTACCTATCACTGTTGGCAAAAAAGCATCTGTACGAACACCTTCTATTTTTCGCAGGCGTTTTTCATGCATCGCAACACGCACTTCGGCACTCTCCGTGATATGTGCGCTCTCATCATGCTCATCGCTGTCCACTCCGACCAATCCCTCACCATATCCAGGAATGCCTCGTGGAGATACGCCATTTTCCGTTAGAGCATAGCGTTGATATTCGGCACCTGTTTCAATGATATACTGCTCTTGCTTGAGTATCTGCAGATTTTTCTTCAGCACACAGCATACCGAATCCAATATATATTGATCCGTCAAAATAAAAACCGGAATCTGGTATTTGTCGGCAATATGAAACGCCTGTTGAGCGACTAAATAAATTTCTTCTAATGTCCCCGGCGCGAATATCGCCCGCGGAAATTCTCCGTGACCAGCATACAATGCCAGATTAAGGTCGGCTTGTTCAGTGCGTGTTGGCAGTCCAGTCGCTGGTCCTGGACGTTGACCGATGTGAATCACAATAGGCGTTTCAATAATACCGGCGAGACTCACCCCTTCCGTCATCAAGTCAAATCCGCCACCGGACGTTGTCACGATAGCTCGAGCTCCAGCATACCACGCTCCGATCGCATGATTAATGGCGGATATTTCATCCTCTGCCTGATCTATCACCACACCAAATGCATTTTTTTGTTGTGCCAAAAAAGTAAATAACCCCGTCCCTGGTGACATCGGATAAGATGAAATATAATTGCATCCTCCCGCTAAAACACCGAGTCCAAGCGCCTCGTCACCGTTCAAAAGAAGTTCTTCTTCCCCTTCTTTCTTTTTCGTTAGATGTATTTCAATCCCTTCATGATAGGCGATATGCTTGCCAAACGCATAGCCCTTTTGTCCAGCTTCAATGTTTTTCGCGACGACTTCCTCTCCTTTGCGCGCGAAATGTTCTCGCAGGTACGTTTCAAAAACTTCTTCATCTGCTTGCAAAATACCGAGTGTCACACCCACCGCTACCGTACTAGTATAGAGTGGATTGCCAAGCTCATTGGCAAAACGCGTAAACGGAATATCAATCACGTGACATTCCCTGGTCATATCGCAGACCTTCATCTGTTCCCCAAGAACAATCGTATCGTTGGTAATACGTTTTTGTAAATGCGGGATAACATCTTTGTCCATGGCGAACAACAAGTCTATCCGTTCCACAAACACATTTCTTTTTTTATTCGTGATACGGATTTCGGTCGAATTGCTCCCTCCGCGAATACGCGACATATATTCTTTGCTCGCGAAAACATTATAGCACTCGCGCTTGAGCACGGACATAAGCAAAGCTTCAACAGTCTGCACACCCTGCCCAGCTGCCCCGCCTAATACCAAAGAAATATCTCCTGAAAAACGTTTCATATCTTCTTTTATTTTGTATTTTGTTTGTGCTTTGATTATATCACAGCACAACTACGACCAAAAAATATTATTCCTTCTCCAACTCCTTTTTCACTACTTCAAATTCGTTCTCTATTTCTTTGAGGCGAACCTTGCTCGTTTTGATGAGTTCTGTCCCTTCTTTAATTTTTTCCAAACCTTTTTCCACGTCCACTTCCTCTTGGCTGTCGAACCAGCGAATGATGTCCTGCACCTTCTTCAATGATTCACTCAGATTGACTTTGGACATATAATAAAAAATTATGATTCAATTATTTTTTCCACTTTCGTTTCCAGTCTTCCACGACTCAATTGTACATCCAGTATATCACCGATATGTATTTCAGTGATATCCTTGACAACACCTTCTCCTCTCCGTACCAGGCTGTATCCCAATTGAAGGACGCGTTGAGGATCATAATGGCGCAAAAGTTCTTCAAAATGATGCATTTCCTGAGTCACGTGCTCTTTCATCACGAGAAAACCCTGAAACAAACGTCGCTCTTTCTGTGCTACATCAATAATTTTCTGTCGAACCAGTGATTGGGTAAATGTCAGTCGCTCAATAATATTTTGTTTCAATGTTGTTACTATCATGCTAAATGTCTTCAAACGCGCAAGCAAAACTTCACCCTCAAAGGCCAATGTATTCTGCACATCTGACAATTTCTCTCGAAAGAGTATTGGAAGCTGATAACGAAAATGCGTAATCAATTGACGTGCTTCATCCCATGGTGCACGCAAAACTTTGGCGGTCGCGGTCGGCGTGGAAACCATCACATCAGCAATCAGTGCTGCGAGCGTTACGTCTTTTTCATGTCCAATACCAAGGAGAGTGGGAATTTTTGAACCTGCCACTTCGCGCGCCAGCGCTTCATTGTTGAACGCCTGCAGGCTCTCCAAGCTTCCTCCGCCTCGCACGATAACCAACACATCATACTTGTCCGGACTCCTGTTGAAATATCGTATAGCGCGGATGATTTCAAACACCGCTTTCTTTCCCTCCACCGATGTCGGGTAAAAATACACCTTCAAGCCTTGAGAACCAAGATTCATCGTGAAGTCTCCGATAGCCGCACCTTGTTCTGATGTGATGAGCGCGATCCGTTCGGCAAAAGCTGGCAACGAACGTTTTCTTTCTGAAGTAAACAACCCTTCTTGCTCAAATTTCAATTTCAATGCTTCATAGGCTTTCTGTAATGCTCCCTCCCCACATAATTCTATCACGCCAACTTTCAAGCTCAGCCGTCCACTTGATTTATAAATATCCGGCGCTCCTTCCACAATAATCTCATCACCGATAGCCAAACGTACACCAGAGATATCATACGCATTCCGAAAGATGAGACAACTGAGCGTACTGTCATCGCTCGCATCTTTGATGGTGAAATACACCACACGTTCACGCTCATCCACGCTGGATACCTCACCACGCACTCGTGATGCCATTCCTGACAATTCGATATTCAAACCGTCCAAAAACTGACTGACTGAGAGGGTCTGGTCTTCTCCCTCATCTTTTATTCCATTCTTAATATCCGCGTCAACCGCTAAATTTACCACTGTAGATCTTTTCTTTTCCACTTCTGTTTGTTCATCCAAATCATTTAGTGGAACAGATGTTTCAATAATCTTCAAAATCTTGGTGCCATATTTTCGATATTTGGCTTCTTTAATACCTTTAATCGAACACACCTCTTCTTTTGTCCGTGGTAAAGTGTTTACAATCGCCTCCAGAACAGCATTCGGAAAAACACGAAATGTTTCCACCCCTTCCAAACGTGCCTGTTGATCGCGCCAGAGGCGCAATACTTGTATGAGACTCATATTCTTGATGCGATTACATACTATCTTTCTTTAGTATAGCAAGAAATCAAACATCCCGCCCAAGAGGCGGGATGAAAATTATTTTCAAAAAACTCAGTCTACTTTATCTCGTTAATCGCTGATTGCATATCCTTAAAACTATATGCACCATTAAAGTGCGTGGTGTTAACAAAAAAACCTGGCGTACCACCAAAATCAAATTGTTGTGCAAGTTCCATATCAGTTTTCAGCTTATCATCATATTTACCACTCTCCAGACAAGCTTGTAAAGTATTTGCATTGAGAGCTCCTTTCAAAAAATCAACAAGAATACCGACTTTCGTAACATCATTCTTAACATCTGTATTCATTAATTTGTATCCATTCGCATTCATTAACAGATCATGCGCCTCCCAAAACTTTCCTTGTTCTTGAGCACAATACAATGCCTTGGTGCCCATCTCACCATTTCCATGTCCATTGGCATAGATCCAGACAAAACCAGCTTTCCCCTCATCAACCATCTTTTTTATTTCCGGTACTGGAGGAACATACGATCCGCCATCCTTTACCATCGTAAACTGTGTCCCTATCTGTTTATTCAGAGTGGAATTTTGTCCAGCTGCCACTTGACAATACGGACAACTCGGATCACTAAATTCAACAAATAATACCTGGCTATCCTTCTTACCGAATGTCAAATTTTTTTCATTAAATAAACCCCGTATACGATCCAATGTTATCGCAGTCTTAGGGGCAGGGGAAGGTACATCTGTCGTACCTTGCACATTCTTTTGAGCCTCTTGCACAGAATCTTTTTTCTGTACCCAAGACTGGCTTGTTGCGACTAAAGCGCCTGCGATAATGAGCCCCGTCAGTAAAATGGCCCCAGCCAGCAACAACGCGTCCTTCCCAAATCTTTCCTGTTCACGTGAATCTAAAATATCATTGTTCATAATATGTTTAATACCTTTTAATATTGAGAAGTATAGCATATCCACTTACCCATTTCAAAAGAAACGCAGTGCCATCGGATGAAAAATCAACAAATAACCGAGAATCAGCATCAAGAGACCGCCAACTAGATTGGACCATTTGGAGTAAGTCTGCGTAAGATGCAATTTATCAAATCCCCATAATGCCAATCCAAACACCAAAAAATCATCCAACATATAAAAGAAAATATAATTTGCCATATATCCCTGTGTTTGCCACCATCCCACGGCATTCATTTCAATAATTTTGGTAAATGCCTGCGGGATACCGATGGAACAGGCAAATTCGATAACATTCACTGAAAACGCCAGTGCGATTACTCCGACAGCTGCTAGCCACGTGAATGGCTCATTAGCAAGCTTTTTGATCCGTCCAGAAATCTTGGCCCGTCCCTGTACATCCACAACCTGACACGTCCCGTCTGATCGGTACCATTCATAAAGAAAAAAGAGTCCTCCGCCAATCGCTACAACGCCGACCAATGGAGTCACAATGTAATCCAAGCCCACAAAATCCCATGCCGTAAACCACACATTGAGAATGAGGTAGTACATTACTGTTTCCGCCAAGATAAAAAGTCCAGCAATCATCCACATACGCCTACGCGAGCCCACTTGCACCAAGACCAAGAGAAAAGTCGCCAGCACCCACATCGCACATGGATTAAAACCGTCAATCAAGCCTAATGTTCCAGACAACACTGGCAAAGAATATGTCGATACATCCACAGTCTTGTCACTGAAAGGCAACGTCACGAGAAATGGCTCGGGTTCAGGTATCGTACAGATGCCCGTAGTGCTGTCACACACTGCTCCACGTGTCTTTTCCAGATCACTGGCTTTTCCAGATAGCAACCCTTCAATACCCACTGCCTCACTGCCTTGATATTGGTTTACCAAAGACTCAATACGTCGCCCTGTCGTCTTTTCACTATCAAAACCTTGTAACACCGTTGCCCCGATTATCGTAATCGGCGTCGCCTTAGGCAACTGCTGTTGTTCCGTAAAACGCTCAAAAAGTTTTTTTCCTTCTTCTGAATTAATATCAATTAAACGTATTTCAATATCTCCACGACGTTTCTCCAATGCATGGAGGTACTGTTTTTCTGCTTGACAGTGCGCGCAATCTTGACGTTCAAACATTTCAATACGGACCCTCTGCGCTATGACAGTTTCCGCCTGCGCCCTCTGAAGCAATGTTCCAAGAACCCCTGCTACCACTATCAATACTGTAATTAAAAAAAGTTTTAAAGAATGTATCATACTATTTATTTCATGAAGAATTATGCCACGTCTTTATATTTTACGTTCCGTGTTATGGTGTATTCTTTATATTGAGTTCCGAACCATTGAATAAACAAACGCAATGGTGTTATAAAATTACGCCGAGCTAACACTATTATCAACAAATAACTCAGTATCAAAATCCCTGCCTCGAACAAAGCAATTGTGTTATAATTATCCCCACTTTTCACAAAAAAACGATGTAAGATGGCAACAACAAACAAAAGATAGACCGATCGATGCAACCACTTCCATTTTTTCCCCCCTAAAAAACGTAATGCAAGATTATTGGAAGTCAGAAGTAACGGCAATGTCAGTATGTACGCTATAATACCGAAAAAAAATAAAGGTTGCATCATAAAAACATTGCTTCCTAGATAAGGTTCAATAAACATATCAAACCAAGATGGATCCAATAAATACCCCACTCCGTGCACCGTTGCCAGATAGCCCATCAAAATTCCTAATTCTCTTCGAAGACCCATCAACTGCAAAAGAAGGCGCATCCGCAATAATCGTGAAAGCGGACTCAAAAAAAGAATAAATAATAATATATTGGCTGATGCCTCTCCGAAATCCTTGCGCACTTCAGGAAACAAGAAACCAAGCAATGCCAAATGCGCCACTATCAAAATACCTCGCTTCACTGCAAAGAAATGCCGGGCCAAAAATGCAGTTATCGTATCATGTGTCCGAAAACTATACACCAAAAAGGGCTCGATTATCTGTTTAGTGGCCTGTAACATAAAACATTATAGCAATAAGACCCTCTTCTTACACCGTCTTGTATGGTGCAGTATACACCAAACAGTCCATATATCATAGTGGTGACATTTGCATGAAACAAGAGCTTGTAAAAAAAGAATTACAATTCTTTTTTCTTTTCTGTCAAAGAGTGCTCTGCGTATTTCATCATACTTGCTTCGTCGCGCTGAAGACGAGCTTCCAATATTTTTATTTCTTTTTCTTCACGTCGTACCTGACGCACCATCCAAAAAAGAAGACCAATCAAAAGACCGAGTACTATCAAGCCAATACCAATCACAAAAAAGAAAGAGTTTTCGGAATGTAAAAATTGTTCTTTCCAAACTGAAAATGACGTGTCCAGTGTTATTCCCTGAGTCCGCCAAATGTTACATTGCTCCAAATAAGGATTCACAAAAGATGCCGTTACAAAAATAGGGTTGGTGCTTTGTACCGCTTCCTCCAGTGCAGAACGTGCTTTTTCACAATACTTCTGGGAAAAATCAATCATCCCTTGACGAAACAAAGTTCCATATGACCCCTCAGCCAACGGAATGTCACTTTCTTGTGCCATTTGTTGAATCAAAGCCACAGGCAAGGCAAACGCAAAATTATCACCTTGGGTACGTATCATACCATCTGTTTGAAAGGTGATCATGCCGGTCACTGCTCCTTGCTCGCCAAAAAGTGGGCCCCCGCTTGAGCCTTCAGAGACCTTAGCATCTGTTTGAAAAATGTTGAAATCTCCACTCATTGAACGCTTAATGGCACTAACAACTCCTTGAGTGAATGTCGCCTCCGCTGAATTATTCTGATTGAATTCTGCATTCGCTGGAAACCCAAAGATATATGCTTTTTTTCCGACTGCCAAGGCGTTATCAGTTCCGAAAGAAAGTGCTGGTAAATGTGTTTCTTCTATTTTGAGCAAAGCGACATCTTTTTCAGTAACAAAAAAATTCTCATTGACAGAAATGGTAGTCGCCGGAAAACCTTCTGCAAACAAATCTTTTATTTCTTGTTGAGAAGAATCCGGCCGTAAAACCACTGTTTGCGTTGTTATATCAAAGATACTATTATCCAACACATACTGCAGTACCGTATCACTAAATTTGTCTTTATTATCCTTATTCAAAAATATTTCCATTTCTTCATCGGACAAAAGCAAAGCATCATTGTACAGTGCTGGCAAAGCACTCTCTGTCGCCAATGCACGCTTCAGTGTCATGGGTGAAATGACATGCGCATTGGTCGCTATGTATCCATCTGAATGCACGATAAACCCGCTCCCGACCAAATACTCATCAATTGGTATGTCTGTATAAGTGTCGGGAATTACAGCCACAAGGCGTTGCTGAATATTCACCTTGATCCGAGGAATACGGGCTGTACCGTGGGCATGGCTAACAATACGAACTACCGATGGTTTCACCAGGGCGACCAGCATCTCCTGTGAAAGTTCGCTTTCGGCAAATGCCTGTGGCATAAACCATATCCCACTTGTAATCAAACCACCCGCAAAAAAAATAACCATCAAGTGACGGGCAAAAAAATGTCTAGATTGAAGCAGTGCGAAAAGATACATATTTCTGAAATAACGGTTACGATACGAGTCGTTTCTCGCTCATTCACATGCTTCACAGTGACACTGATAATTTCAATTCTACCTCTATTATAACACGTTTTTCCATTCTCTCTCTCGCAATATTCGCACTTATCAAAAACCTCCCATTACGAGAGGTTCTTCAGAAAACGCATCGACTTAGTTATTTTTCCTGGATTTCAATCGTCTGTATTTTTACAGGCGTCACCGGTGATGAACCCTCACCTCCGGGCTTGGTATTCACGTCCGCAATGGCATCCACAGCTTCCATACCGGAAATTACTGTACCAAAAACCACGTAGTCCGGTGGAAGCGCATTGTCTTGATGCATAATAAAAAACTGACTTCCTGATGCTCCCGCTGGCGCAGTACCTGATTTGGCCATAGCGATAACCCCCCTCGTATACCGTGTATTCTGTGCAGGTGTCTCAACCACCTGATATCCTGGTCCGCCCATGCCAGTTCCTTCAGGATCTCCTCCTTGAATCATAAAGCCCTTGATAACACGGTGAAAAATAGTATTATCATAAAATTTTTCTCGCGCTAAAAAAACAAAACTGTTGACAGTAATCGGAGTCTCCTTGGCTGTCAGAGAAATCCCGATATTGCCAGCGTCAGTCTTCAGTGTTGCCTCATACTGCTTGTCTTTATTAAGCATCATGGCCGGTGGTTGTGTATACATAGCATTTTTCGTTGCTGGTTTATTAACAGGGAATGGCTGTTCTGAAGCTTCCTTGAGCTGAGTCGCTTTTTCTTGAGAAACATCTGACGTTTTATTGTTGGCATGTTCATAAAAAGACAGTTCATTCTTTGGTATAATATCTTTACGTACTTCTTGGGTCGTGCATCCGGCAAGCATCACGATACCTAAGAACACGATAATCCGTGAAAAAAAAATTGGCATAGAAAGTAAACATACGATATTTCACATTCTTTATCGTATCATAAAGTTTTAGAGCTGGCTACCGTTCCATTTTTTCTTTGTCTAAAATAATACACCATGGCATCAATTCGCCGATATTGCTTGACTTTTATCAAATTATGCGCTATAATGAATGTGTTGAGAAGTTGAAGAACGGGTGAGGGCTTTTTCTGTCCACGACCCGTTTTTTTCTTTCTCGAAACCATATTGTGGAACTCAATGGTCGATGTTGAGTCACATGTTATGTCGTATATATCCTATAAATCAATAATAAAAAATAATACTATGGACCCAATAATGATGAATAACGAAGAAGAATCCTCAACAAGTAATCACGAAGCTGAAGAATGTGCCACTTGTGCGAAAGTTGCCGAAGAAACCAGTAAAAGCGCTGAATTAAGCTTTGCTTTTCTTTTGGCGCTCGTACCGGTCCTGAGCTTGACTTTCTTTGGACAAATAGGTCTTTTGTAAAAAAGACTCCCAACAGAAGAAGAAAAATAGACTCTTAAAGAGTCTATTTTTTGTTATCCCTTGACACATCACACATCAGTCTTTTGTCATCGCGTCTCTCAAAGACACTGTAAAGAGCCATAGTGCGTCATGCCATTTCATTATCTTTCATTTGCCACAAACGCTCGCACTCTACGTCCCTGTAAAAAAAGCAACAAGAAATGCGTCGTGAATAAGACGAGTAAGGCCGTCAAAAGAATACGTAAGGTAAAGAGAACTGAAGCAGGAATATACAAAGCAATGGCGGCGAGATATTTGGATTGATTATTCGGGCTCTGTGCAATACTTGTATCCTCGAGTTCTATTTGTCGAGAAACACCCAAATTACTGATAACAGAATCGAAAGGTGAAACATTCCAAATATCAAACAGTGCTCGACGCGTATCATCAGACTGGGCAATCTGCGCCGTAAAATTGATGTTGTAAATGTCTCCTGCTATCTTGTCAGCACGAAAATCCAGTGTATTCTTTGTCCCCTCTTGAGGAGTTGATCCATCAATCGTCCACCGCTGTGAAGCATTATTTCCCAAGAAACTCGGAATGAAACGTGCCTTCAATTTTACATCATTGCCTGGGGTGGTCTGTAAGATAAAATTACTCACATCATCACACAATCCCCCGGGACACGCTGTGGTTGCTTGTCCAATAATATCTTTGTATTGACCCAGCAGTTTGGGCCAGACACTGTCTTTATTGGCTGGCTCAATAACAACAGTCGGCTCAATGATATTGAAAGTACGAGTAATGGTAAAAACCTTACCTGTTTTGACGTCATTAGCAGTAACATTAACCGTATATGCATCTCCCACATTGCCAGTCACTGGGAAGAAATTGATTTCATTTTGCTCTCCATCAAGACAATCTCCCGAAACCGCACTCTTGGAACAGAGCAGTGGTTCACCGTTGATAGTCCAACGAAAATTCTGCAAACCAGCTTTGTCAATTTTCAAACCGATAACCTCATTTTTTATGATACGACAAACCGATCGGTCTAACGCATCATCATTGCAGATCAATCCCCCATTTCCAGGTAAAGATACTTTCATTTTATCCCCATTTTTCTGTGCTTTTGCCTTATAAGCACTGATTTTCTTGCCACTAGAAGTAAATTTTACAATTACATCACTCTTGCCTTTACGGGTGACACCACTCGAAAAATTCTCTGTGACACGAGGCGTGAAACGTATGTATCCGATATCATCCTTAAGATACGCGGATAATGGACGACCACCAATTGAGGCATTTTTGGCAATATCCATTTGTAATCGGAGCGTATCCAAAGCATTTCCCTTAGTATTACTCAAAAGTTGCATGGATTTAAGATCATTGGTTACATCCGATACGGTACCCACTTTGGAATTGAATTGGATATTATTACTCATTTCTATCTTCCAATCAAACAACATATTGGAGAGATTGCGCCCGGCATTACTGATACTCGCCTGCGCGATAATAATGTCACCGCTTTTATCTTCCGTATCATCATTAATCGGATGATCAGGAGTAGCAGTCACAGTAACCTGCAAATTCGTCGGTTGACCGCCCTGAGTCGGGTCAACAAGATTTTTCTCGATACAATCATTAAGATCAAATTCTGCCGTCGGGATAGTGACAGCATACCCCTTGATCTCCTTGGAATACACCCCAGTTTGTGTTGTCCTTGAAACGGGGCAATTATTTTTTGAAAAGGCCCACATAATCATATAAGAAGAATCATCATGTTTCGTAGGAATCATTGACGTGCCCTCGATTGCAACTCCAACCTGATCGCCCGCTTCATAATTCCAGGTAAAATTAGATTGACTTAATCCGATGACATTTGCCTCATCCTTGTTACCATTATCCGCCGTAGAAGAGTCTTTGGGGTTACTTCCCCAGAAACGTTCTTCACCTGCTCCAAAAGAACCATCACCAGATGTGCCAGAAGATCCTTTGGGAAACAAGTGTTCGCATGAAGGACGGGCAGAACTTTCACTTTTTGCGGAACAGCCGAGTAATGGTGTTCCGCATGAAGTGGTGGTGGTTGGATTGGCAACACAACGTGGGGAACCGACTCCACATTCTGCTAATGCAGAAGAGCAGGTTGGTAGACCAGAAACACTACATGTACCGCTAGGCGTAAAATCAAAATAAGCACCGGCCGGCAAAGGACTGTCCACGCCACTGGTAATACTCTCGTCATTCACCATACACACCGGAGATGTGCCAGGTGGACATGTATAAACCGCATTGGAAGCGTTTTTCACAAGTTCATAGTTTATGCCGGAATCCGTATCGTGTATATAACAATAATCCGGCGTGTTGCTTTTGTTCTCACCACCAAAACTGGCCTTATATCCATCGTTATCATCTCCGGAAGCAGTGCTGGTTTCGGAACCATCATAACCATTTTGTACCATGATACTTGCCGCTTCGATTTTCCAATCTTCCACTGTCACTCGACCATTGCCATCTCGGTCACAACGGGCGCGCTGGTCCCCGCTGAGTGAGATACCCACATTACAATCTGCATGTTTCAGAAACCATGTATAATACAACGCAGATTCATGATTTGAAAAATACAAAGGAAATGCTTTAGCAGAAATCTTCTCCCCCTCTTTGGGGTCGCTCGGAGAAAAAAACAACGATGTTTCTGGGGCCATTTTCTTGTTGTCCGCAACATTCAAATATTCTCCCTGATTGCGAATCGCACCCAAATCAAGATTATAACGCCGCTCCATCTCGGAAGCGATTTTTGAGGGTGACATGAGTTTAGAAGGACTCGGTATACCTGGTATACTCAGTGCTAACACGGGTAACGCGTTGGCTGAGAATACCGAAAAAATAAGAAGAGTAATAAAAAAGATTTTTTGTGTTTTCCGAAAGAATGACATAAGTATATGTTAGCGAAAAATAAGAAAAAAGACATCGTTGAGAAAAAGGAAGAGCCAGCTCGCAAAAAATGAGTATTTGATGGACTGGGTTTGATACGCAATATATCCGGCAAAGGGACAAAACACTACAAGCGGTACCTGTCCCCACTCCACCCCTCCCCAAAGAACCCAGCTGATAAAAATAATGCTCTGCACAATCACCGCCCATCGACCGGCGCTTCGCAACCAAAATATCTGGATAAATCCACGAAAAAAAACTTCGTACAACACAACAATCATGGCAACAACCCCCACTTCATAAAGCACGAACCAAAAAAAAGACCGTTCGACCTGCACGGGAAAAACATACCCTGCATTGAAAGCGGGAAATTGCCATGCCAGACCAACAATAACCATTCCAGCTACCACTAAAGATATGATGCTGGTCAATATGCCAATTGACATTTTTCCGCTTTGCCAACCGATATTTTTTAAAGGCTCTCCTAACACCATTTTACTATATATCAACGGAACAGCCAAGAAAAAAATGAAACTTACGACAAAGTTCTGAAACACCATGTTCACCTCTGTATTTGGCGGGAAAAATCCAATGAAGCCCAGAGAAAAAAAGATGAGCAATCCAGTCACGAGAAAGTGTTGATGCTGAGTCAAAAATTTCCACATAAGAAAAATTGTGGCCTATGTTTGTTTATAACGGTATCTGTTGATTATTATACCATGCCCGCTTTGCCATAACGTACAAAATAATAACCATCAACAACTCAATGGGGAGAAAATTGAGGCCAAAACCGATACCTTCAATCAAGCCGATACCTATAGTTACCAAACCGCGAGCCATTTGCATATCGGATTTAGTACCTTGTGATGAACGATCAAACGTTGCCAACAAAAGCCAGATGATAAAAGTGAAGCACGCCGTCACCACAAAGCCAATACCGGGCAAAGAACCTACGCCGATAAGATCCAATAGATCTTTGAGAAGAGCGATCATAGCTACACCGATATACAGCGAAAATGAAGGATTCTCACCAGTAAAAGACGTTTGTGTTTGGGATTTTTTTATGTCACTCGACACATCTGAAAACGTCTTTTGTCGTCGTAACTGGCGCACTCTTTGTAGGTCACTTTGGAATGCCATACACATGAAATACCTAAAGTTTACGTGGTAGCATCAAAATCCAATTTCGCCTGCTCTATCTCAAGCAATTGACGCGGATCAGTCGTAATAATCTGATCTTCACTGTATGATGCGACCACTTTGATGGCAACGTGCTTGTTACCTGCAAAAAAAATCCCTTCTCCGACATTTCCTTCCAAAAGCAAAAACTTCTCGTGATCGGTCAAATAAAACGTCTCTCCCACCAAATCAATCGATGAAGGTGATTGACGTAATAAAAGCTGAATAGAGGAATTGGTAATAATAGGTTTTCCATATCGTGAAGATGCAAAATCACCGATATCTTGAGTGATGGTTGTCAGTCCCGTATAATATTTACGACAGCGCTTGGCGATGCCAAATAAAAATCCGGCGGCATCCTCGTTTTGCATCATAACCCAAGCCTCATCCACAACAATAATACGTTTTTTCAAATGTGTACGCATTTCATTCCAGACAAACTGCAGAATGATATACATCGCAATAGGACGCAATTCTTCTTCGAGATCACGGATATTGAAAACCACAAGCTGGTTATTCATTTCTACGTTAGTCTGTTTGTTCAAAAGTCCACCAAAAATCCCTTCCGTATAACGCTCCAGTCTGGCTGAAAGCGATTCTGCGCCTTCCATATTTTGCAAGACTGCATAGAGATCTGACATCGTGGGAAACGACGTGTAAGTCAGTGTTGAAAGATCAGTCTGTTCTGTGATATCACGAATAGCATAGGTTTCACGGATGGCACGATCAATGATGGAATCTTCCTCGGGAGAAATAGCTCCTAACATCAAATGCAACAAACCGATAATCTGTGCCGTTGTACTCCGCAAGATATCTGCCGTCTCCTCATCCTCGACATTTTTTGGTAGATCAAAAGGATTGAGATGAATGTTTGTATTGAGCGAAATTTTGAGAAACGTACCGTCTACCGCTTCACATAGATGCTTGTATTCATTTTCTGGATCGATAATGATGACGTACGTCCCAAACATCATCGCCCGTAATATCTCCAACTTGACCGTATAACTCTTACCAGCACCAGACTTAGCAAAAACAACCATATTAGCGTTTTCCATTTTGAAACGGTCAAAAAGTACCAAGCTGTTGTTATGCCGATTGATTCCATACAAAATACCTTCATTGGAGGACAAGTCCGAAGAAACGAACGGGAACGTAGTCGAAAGCGGTTCAGTATTTAAATTATTGGCAACATCTAACACATCATTGGCAAGCGGACGCGTAGCAGTAAATCCTTGATCCATTCGCATTACGGCTGGTTTGATATAGACGAGCTGTGCTTCCAAAATAGATTCAATAGCCTGGCATTTCTGATGCAAATCTTTTTCATCGCTTCCGTAAATAGTTATATACAATCCAAAACGAAAAAACTTTTCTGTTCCCTGCTGAAGGCGGTCACGCAACCCTTCAATATCCTGCAATGCTGTTTCGAGCATCGGGTCACGAATCTTGCCACCTTCCGCTTCGATATGAATCTGTGATTGTACCTGGGTGGATGATTTTCGCAGTGTCTTGAGCATTTCAGCCGTATCGATCGGATGGATAAACAAAGACGTATCCATAGCAAAGTCAATGTTGATAATAGGAGAAAACCAATTAGTGGAAAGATAACGTGGATAGGCAATAACAAAATAAGTGCGGGATAACACTTCTCCGATATACATCGTGGTCGGACTCAGACGAATGGCGGGAGGGGCTATCAAGTCGCGTATTGTGGCGATCCCTTGCCGATACAGACTCTCGCTTTCACTCATGGCAGAACCATGAAGAAGTGACGAAAAACTTCTCGTCACCTTGTTGGTTTTTTTTTCTTGAGGATCAAATGCAATTCCTGGTAGCATAAATAACACGTTATTTTATTGGAGCGGAGCTAACTCTATCCCTTCTACATTCTTGATGAGAGTCGTTGTAAAAAGCGATGGGTTGTAACTATTGTAAAACAGCTCAATTACTTCTTCCGTGTTCAGTTGTGTGACACGTACACCTGTCCCCTCCAAAGCGGTCGCAACATGATTCAAGCGCTGGAACAATTGCGATTTATATGTTTCAAAAAGATCGCCATGTGCTAAAGATGCCCGATTGGCACGGAACACACCGAATAATTTTTTGAAAAGTCCGCTTTCTTCATCTTCTGCCGGAGAAAAAGGGACTACTACATAGAAATATTTCGACATGATATTAGAAACTTCAGTCAGGTTTTTAATGAAAGATTTGTATTCGGCAATCTGAAAACGCAATAGTTCGTTTTCTTGTCTCTTTTCCTCGTCTTGCAAACGATTAAGATAGGGTTCAACATTGAAGCGTCGTGAGTTGATCAATATCTGCACAGAAAAATCCAGTGAATTCAGAAATGCTTGGTATTGTCCGATAATAGCATTTTGTTCCTCGGTGGCCTTGAGATCAAAGTTGAGTGAAGAAACGAGAAGGACAGCGCGTAGAGCTCCTGATTTCATAATGACGATGCCATCACGAATATCTTCAATATCCACGTATCGTTGAGTACTGGATGCGCTATTCTGTTTTTGTTTTGGTTTGAGTGATTCCATAATTGACGTATCGGATTATTTGGGCACCGACTTCTTGTCGCGATTATCCAAAATACGTGCTAATTCTGAAATAGTAGCTTGGTTCAATGATTGCTCATGATTTTGAACGGCCTCAGAATGAGAATTTGATGATGTTTTTGGTCGCATGGGTTGTTGAATGGGACGTTCCCATAGAAACACTTTGGGGCGGAACAGAAACAAAATCATGTGCAACGTGTAGGTGGTCATAGAGAATCCACCGGGTCGATAAAACGCGAAGGTAACAAAAAGAAGAATAGTCGGAACAGCGACAATAATAAAGAGCGAAGTATCAAAAAGATTAAAAAAAACCAACAAAAATGCCCCCATGCACACCAGCCACAGTAGTTGACGCCAAGTTAATGGACCCGCTATCTTGTCTTCCACGCCAATAAATTGAGGAACACTTGTCATCATATTGAATGCATATAAAACAAAAAACGAGGTAATCTTTTCTATAACTAATATTTTTCTCTCATCCAAAAATATTTCGAAACGGAAGCGTACTTATACTCTACCTTTTCTCACATAAATTGTCTACGTCTTCGTGATTACAAGCATGAAGATGTGTATCTTGTCCGAGATATTACTCTTCATTCTCTTTCTGGCTACTCGGAATAATACGATATGGATTGAACACTGGAACGGAAACCGGTTTGACGGTGGATGGTATGGACTTACTATCTGGGGACATCAGTTTATCTTCTTGTTGCAACGCCTCATCTTCTGCGGGAAACTTATGATTGGCAGAAAAAGTTAGTGCCGATGTCATTTGAGGGAGGGATGATTTTCCTCTTTCTAATAACTGGGTACCATGTATGTCCTCACCAATATGCAATGGCCTCGTCTGTGTAATCTTTTCTGAAAGAGGTATGTGAGAAAGAGTCTCTAGAGATGACACACCTGGCAAGGCTGGACCACGAACAATGGTCGCGGTGGCGGGAATAGATGGTCGGGATATGCCCATCTGTTTTGTGGGGAACAGGACAAGTTGATGTTCTGTATCGATTGTTAATGGTAAATTTTCTTCCACGGATTTCAGAATAAGGTCCATATTCATCCGCTCTTGTTCAGATAAATGTTTGCCATTTATTGACTGAAAAAGAAATTGTCCGCGTTGAACACTATCGTGATGACCGACACCCAATTCATCCCGGTAATACTTGAGCCAATACAAGAGTGATGGGCGTACCGGTTCTGGCTGAGACTTGATTTTGATACGCTCTCCAGTGATTAACTGATTGCCCAATTGCTCATATTTAGAAAGTGCCTCGAGTAAAGGGAGGCGGACAGTCTTGAGCATTGCTGAGTCATCTTCGTTCCTCTCTTCCATTTTGGATACTTCTCTTGTCGGTTGTATCGTTAAAATTTTTTTTTGGATATATTCTACAACAGCTTTTGCCTGATTAGGATCTCCGCCACCAGTAGTTGTAAGCATCGAGCCAATTTTTGCTTCTGCCTCCGCCATCCGTAATTCTCCGAAAAAAATCTGTCGAATAAATAACGTCATCCACCCGATGGCTTGATCACTTATATGAAAAGTGTCTTGTAAGGCTTTTATTTCTGTTGCCACCTCATCAGCAGAAACAATAATACGCGTTTCTTTGGGCAAGCGATCAAAGGCTTCCCATAGAGTAAGGGTTGTTTGAGGATCCATTTTCTCATCCGTGCCATTATTGGAAACAAGCATCGGGTGATACTGGCGAGGAAATGATTGTTTTATTGAAACACGCATGACATTGAATAAAATTATGGTTGCAGATCATTCTTAACCCATATTGATCTTTTTTTGCCACTCAATTCAGCAAAGATATTTTTACGGTGTTCAGCACTAAACACATCATTGTTCGCTGAATGTTGCTTCACATATTTAAAAAAGTTGGAATTATTATGCAAGGTGTCCTTTTGCTTTGCTAATTCTTCTGGTGTCATATCCGCCACCAAATTTGCATAGGCCTCGTTATAAGATCCACCTGGCTGTTTCGCCTGATGATCGACCAGTGTTTGAATGTGTCCTTCCTTTTTTAAACGACTATCTAATTGTTTTTGTAGATTTGGATTACCACGAAACAAAGGGGACTGGGTAAGGTTGGCGTAGTCTGCCGAGTTCATACCAAAAGCCCCACCACTGACCTTATCAATCAAGGTTCCCGCTGTTTTACTATCATTACCCAGTGCAGACAATGCTATCGCCAAATCGTTGACACTCTGAATAGCGGACTGCCCCTTCTTGACAAATTCATTAGTCAGATCAATGTCACCGTCAAGCGCTTTCAATCCAGCACTCAGTTCAGCGGTACTGCGGATATCATCATTTTGTGCCAAGGTAAGTGCCGCAGCTTGAGACTTAATCTTGTCAGGACTTTTAAGATCCGCTACCAATTGAGAATAACTGGTTTGATCCTTCTTGTGCTTTGCAACCATATCACGTACCTGCTGAACATGTATCTTCTTACGTTCTGTCACAACACCTTTCTTGCCACCAACGATACCTCCTTTGATCGTCGCTTCTGTCGTACTTGGTGTATTCCAATAATTGCCAGTTGCAAATTTGCCCAATCGAGTGGAGCCATAATCCCTACCAGCAATTTTTCCTTCCATACCCACTTTTTTCATTGCACCACCAAAACCTCGTCCAAGAGGATTATCATAAAAAGTTTTCTTTCCAGCCCACTTCACAAATTTCTCGCCTTTACCAGAAACAGAATCGGCGCCCATCATACCAAATTTGTGTCCCAAGCCAATCGCCATCCAGAGCATAATGATAGGGATAGAAAACATTGCCATCGCAGCAATCATACTGGCGTTGGAAGGATCAGATGCCGCTCCCTGCGCCACATTTTGTATACCACTAAAAGGTGGCTGTGTGGGATCGGCGATAATAGCAAAAAATCTTGTCGCAACAAGTAACATAAACATTGAAGCGGGTCCGAACAAGGCATATTTCCAAAAATTCTTCCACCACATATCTGAATAGGCTTTCAGACCAGGTATCATAGAAGCAGCAAAACCAACGGACGAAAAAACCAATAAAACGACAAATGCTACCAGACGAATGACATGCATGATTGCCAAAACAAGCAATGTAATCGCAAAAATAAAAAGAAAAATAGTGGCGGCGAATAATTTGGAAGTATCACTGGACCAAGCACCACCTGTCAATAAGATATCGTCTAACCGAGTTGCTTGAAGTGCCGTGCCAAATGATTCGCCAGGATTACTCGGATCGATGAGTAGCTGATTGATCAGAAAATACATCGGCACATTGGTCGTGTCGATCAAAGCGCGTGTGACCGGATAGCTAAAATTGACGAACAGAGCAGTCAACACCAAGCTCAGCAAAGCTTTTTTGAAATCTTTCTGTACCTGGAATACGGTAGTAAAGGCAATAAACAGCAAGACAAAAATGAAAGCAATGTTGAAAAAATCACGCACGAATTGCCACAATGTATAAATAATCGGTAAATTCAAAAACCCATCTGGACCAGATATGTAATCAGGATTGATGACCCAACCAAAAATTGTCACCGCTACAGAAACCAAAAAACCACAGAACTGAAACAATAAATATAATAGAGGATGGATGATAACATCACTAGCAAGACCTACCGCCCCTCCGGCGACACTACCTAGTCCACCGAATACACTCTTGGCAGCATTAACCATGAGGCCTCCTGTTGTATAGTCAACAGCATAAACCCGAGGCGTCAGCAACGCCACGTGACTTACAATAAACACAGCAAAAAATAATCCAATGTATTTCTTTTGATTTTTCTTGTTCTGCAAAAAAAGCATAAAGATCCGTGCCACCTTTCAAAAATGGGTTTTTATTTACCCTCAATATACCATACTCTTAGCAACAAAAAAAGCGCTCCTCAACAAAGCGCCCTTCCTGAAACAATCATTCCCCTAATAAATATACCCTTTGATAACTCGGCTGGAAGACGAAAGCACTCGACGTGTGGTCTTGCCCCAGCCGGCGTAATTCATCTCACTTACGGTAATGTTTCCCCCACTCACCTTTTCTACCAGTGCCACATGTCCATAAAAACGGTTTTCCGTCGTCACAACAATAGCGCCAGCTGATGGGGTACGTCCTGTCTTGTATCCCATTGCTTTGGCCTGATACAGCCAAGTACCAGCATTGCCACGCCAAGGAATATAACGTTTTTGTGCCACGTACCATGTACAATAACCATAAGGAAAGCGGTGTCCCGAGCCCCCTTTACCATCCAATTTCTTGAATCCAGATGAAATATCGATCGCCGTGCCACCATCAGAGGTTGCGTACTGACGGCGAGTCAGTCCATCGGTAGCCGGCGCTTGAGGCGCTGGTACATCTTTTTGACCGCCAGGCACGATAATCACATCACCTTCTTGTAATTCGCCATTTGCCGGCAATTCATTAAAGGCAATGATTTTTTCTTTTTCTGCTTTGAAATTCTTAGCAATCGTTTCAATGGTATCTCCTGATTTAACAGCATATGAAATACCGGCTACAGGCAAGATGAAGAGTTGGTCGCCCGGCTTGATCTGGTCGACGTTGTCCAAATCATTTGCCCACAAAATCGTATTGATAGTAATCCCGTTCTTGGTCGCAATGCCCCCGACAGTATCCCCTGATAATACGGTGTAGATTTGCACCCCACCGTCCTCTTCCGGATCTTGAGCAATCGCCATATCCGTCGTCAATACCACTTGATCGGATGAAGGATATCCGCTCATGTCAATCAGCGAAATCTCGTCAGTTTTTTCTGTATCAATACGGTTGGAAGCACTGGCCAATGAAACAAGGGAAAGATTATCCTGTCGGGAAGTCTGGGCAGCGAGTCGATGCCTGGCCTGTGATGCTCCCTGACTGGTCATTTGCCCCTGAGCATAGCCAAATAATACGCTCTCATTCGTATTCTGCGCAAAATTACTGGCCGATACGAGAATAGCACTCGAGGCCACAATAGAAAAAGCGGAATAATTACGAAACACACGGACAACACGGTATCCGGAAGCATCTTTGATATATTGCAAGAAAGACGTCTGGAATTGATGTATGCGGGTATGCATACTTTTCCGACGAGAAATAACAGGGCTTTTTTCTGCTCTTTTTTCAAATCTGATAAACCGTGGTCCAACAGACTTTAGAGCTCCAGATAGGAGTCTGCGAATAAAAGAGGTAAGAGGTGAGGTACGAATACGCGAAACGCGCCTTTCGATTGATAGAGACCTTAGGAACAAACGTTCCAGAAAACTGGAAACTGAATGCCCATCAGGAATATATCCTAATTTTTACAACATTCAGTATAGCTGTATTATCTGATTTCGTCAATGTTACACTGACCATTTTTCATATTTTTTGGCTTGCAACAGCCATTTTTGTTGTGGATAATAGAATATATTTTCCAAGAGATTATTAGTAAAAAGACACTTAACCCATATCCGATAAGCGTACTGACCAACGCCGTATGTTACACTAATAGAAAGTGTCGCATACTACTTTTCCTGTGCCATTATGGAACATCAAAATCAAACCAAACTGCCTTCCATCCTGCAGACATATGCTCAGGCATTTTTGGATCATCTAGAAATAGAAATGGCACGGTCACTTCGTACCATTGAAAGTTACCGGCGTGTCTTGGACACATTTTTTACGTGGGGCGGTCTAACAAAACCCGCAGACATCACGGCTGAAAAAATGCGCGAATATCGTCTCTATCTCAATCGCAAAACAAACGCACGTGGTGAAACACTCAAGAAAAACACTCAAGCCTATCACGCCATTGTTTTGCGCACCTTTCTGAAATATCTTTCCAAACAAGACATACAGACACTTCCTGCAGAAAAGATTGAGGTCGGAAAAATACCAGATCGACAAGTGGATTTTTTGGAACTGAGAGAAGTGGAAGAGCTTTTGGCTGCCACACAGGGCACTACCCTGCGTGCCTTACGTGATACTGCTATCTTGTCCCTGCTTTTTTCATCAGGTCTACGGGTTTCAGAACTAGTCAATCTAGATCGTATGCACCTCAATCTGGAAAAAGAAGAATTCAGTGTCCGTGGCAAGGGCAACAAATTACGTATTGTTTTTATCTCTTCTGAAGCCAAGACGGCTCTCACTCACTATCTCAGTCAACGAACCGATACAGACCCAGCTCTCTTTGTCGCATATACCAAACCAGGCCTCATCAATGCCAAAAATAGACAACGTGAAAGTGCGCGTCTCACCCAAAGAAGCATTCAGCGTCTGGTCAAACATTATGCCAAAAAAGCCGGCATCGTAAAAGATGTCCACCCACATACCTTAAGACATAGCTTTGCAACTGATCTCCTTATCAATGGGGCTGACATTCGAAGTGTACAAGCTATGCTCGGGCATGCTTCCATTACCACAACCCAAATCTATACTCACGTGACCAATGAACGTCTTAAAGAAATCCACAAATCTTTTCATAACAAAAAGAAAAAGAGCTCTTGATAAGCTCTTTTGAACAGAAATGATTTGGATTTCCCTATCATCCATTCCAGAAACACGCATCCTTGTTTTGTTGCGCTGCTCGAAACATGATACGGAGCGCTTTTTTATGTTTTTGATTGATCCACTCATGGCTACAGCCCAAACGCTGACCGATATCCCGCAAATACAATGGCTGGTGACCATTGAGCCCATAGAGCATTTCAATCACTTCACGTAAATCGGTAGGTAGAATATCAAGCAATTCTTGGCATAAACACAAGGCATCACGTGCATCCAATTCTTGTTCCAGGGCAACGTTCTGTATTGACGGCAAAATATTAGTATACGGCTTCCCCTCTTCATCGGTCTCATCAATAGATACTGAATGAACCATATAGTCAGTAAGGGATTGTACATCTGATAATGACACCTTGAGATACTCCGCCAATTCACGTTCTCTGGGAATCCTGCCGTACAGACGCGTAAACGTTGCGTGTCCCTTCTGAATCTTCTGCATACTCTCGGAAATACGTACTGGAACATGAATTAAGGTTGATTCATTGAGCCAAAGCTTAATTTCATGACGAATCCAGTGATATGCATAAGTAATCAACCGATATCCGCGATTGGGATCAAATTTTTCAATACCAGTAATAAGACCAAGATTGCCGGCCTGAATAATGTCCATCATCTCTGAAACTGATTGCCGTTTCCAATAACGAGAGGCAACTGAAATCACGAAACGCAAATTACTTTCTATGAGTATTTTTTTGGCATGATTTCGTTCTGTGTCGCTCTCACTGTCATGAAAAACAGAGGCGTATCTTTTTTCTTCCTCAAACGATAAGAGCGGATGGCGGCCACATTCATTCTTATACAAGGTTAATATATTCACATCTCGGTCTCTTCTTGACTTCGTCTCTTGAGTGGATTTGAGATGTGAATTTTCAGGTATGAAACTTTGTTTCGATGTGCTCGTTTTCATGATCTGTCTCCTCGTTCTTTTCATTTGTCAATGAACTACCCTTATCAAAACACATTTTCACAATAAAGTAAAGGGTTGAAAAATATGGTGAATTCTAAACCCATTGCTCATTTTTTGGAGTAGGATGGTACGTAAACCATCTAAGCCAAGAAAGATATGCCCATACAGAGAATCACCTTCTCCGAGAGGGAGAAGATTGAGATGTACCTTCGGATGAGAAAGAAGAAGGCATGGATCGAGAAACGACTGAGGAGAGAGTACTCGGTGATCAAATGGGAGATAGCGAGGAACTCCGGAAAGCATCTTCCATACACCGCTGCTTCGGCGCAGACGATCGCGGATCAGAACGTGAAGAAGACGAACAGACGGAAGCTCGAGAAAGAGGAAAATGCGAAGCTTCGGGAATATGTAGAAATAGATCTCCTGAGGGACATTCTCCCGAACAGGTCGCCGGGGAGCTTCTGGAACATCCTCCGGATGACGTCTCTGAGAGGGTTTGTATGGGAAACCATCTACCAGTACGTGTACGTCGGCGAAGGACTGGTAGGGGGCTTCTACAAAAAATTGAGAAGGAAACAGAAGCGATATGACAGGAAATCGCAGAAATCCCGTATTCCAAGCCGTATCTCGATACATGAGCGGCCACGGCACACCTCCATTTTTATAGATTTCAGTGTCAATTATTGATGAAATAATTTATTCAAACACCTCCTTACACTCCACCTTTTAATTTTATTTCTGGTCAATTTCCAATGACATCAATCTTTATAAGTTCTATTTCTCTTATTTAATTTAGATTGCTCTTGTAGTAGTTTTTCATATTTTCCTGAAATTTTGTTTTTCGAAATTTGAAGAGAGTGTTGATCAAAGGCTTTAAATATTTTTACCCAATCTTCAAAAACTATTTTCTTTATGTTAGATTCTTTGGTTAAACCGATTTCTTTACACATTATCTTAATTTGTAGATTACTCATTATCTGTTTCAATGCTTTACCTAGTTCCGTGTGTCTTCTCTCAAAAGTATACGTTAGAAAGTCTTTAAATAATTGTTCTTGTTTTTGTTCAAAAAATGGTCTCTTATGCCTTCTAAAGATTACAAATGAAGTATCAAAGCTTGGTTTAGGTGTGTAGTTTTTTCTATCAATATCCATAAGTTTTTCGATTTCGAATCTATTTTTCATAAAGTGCGAAAGCAAAGAGGAGTGTGCTACAGGCGCACCTAGATATTTATTCGCAGCTTCTTTTTGCATAATTAGATATGCTGATTCCATATCAGAATCTACTAGTTTTCGAATTATATCGGCGGTAATATTAAATGGAATATTCGACACAACAATAAACGGTTTATTGGGAAGATCGTATTTCAAAAAATCAGCATGGATAATTGAAAAATTAACTACATTCCCATATTTTTTTTGTAATTCAGAAAATAGTTTCTGATCGGCTTCAATCGCAATAATTTTATTATTTTGCTTAATAAGAAAATCCGTTATACTACCCTTACCCGGACCGATTTCGAGAATGGTTTTGGTGGATTCAAAATCAACAAATCTCAACAATTTACTCACAAGTCGTTAGTTATTTATGTAGTTTTGTGAATCAGATAATCTCATAATCTATATATTCCACTTTTGATAGGATCAATCTTGTTGTTCTTCCATCCCCGGCTTATCACGATCGCTCGAGAAAGTGTCTCCGTTACCGGAGACCGAATGACATTTTCGCCGCCCTTCTGAAGAAAGAAAAGGAGCATTAAATCCTAGAACTCACCTAGTTTTTTATATTTTTATTGTTTCGTCAGGGGTGCTACCCCCAACATCATTTTCTTTACACCAGAATGTTTGAAAGCAATCGTTGCCAAAGTACCAGAGAGAGATACAATTAATCCAGATCCAAATTGAGGGTGTTCCACCATATCACCCGGTCGGACATCATGAATAGTAAGTGGTTTTTCCAACACACTCAATCCATCGTTTTTGTTGAAAGCATCAGTCGGTGGAAGTGGATTTTTTTTTGCAACAGTAGGAAAACGATGAAAAGATTTCTGAAAATGGCGTTTACCCAACATTCCTGAGGATACTCGCACTCCTTCCTCAACCAGATGCGCCGGAATTTCTTGTAAAAAACGTGAAGGCGCGTTAACCTGAGTTGATCCATACAGGGTACGCTGTTCCGTGTACAAAAGAAAAACTTTTTCTTTGGCGCGCGTCAACCCAACATACATGAGACGCCGTTCTTCTTCCATTTCCGTCGGAGAAATATGACTACGAGAATGCGGGAATATTCCCTCTTCCAACCCAAGGATAAAAACGTGCTCGAATTCCAAGCCTTTGGAGCTGTGAATGGTCATGACGTGCACTGTATCACCTTCTCCGTTCAATTCATCCGTATCAGCCGACAACGCTACCTCTTCCAAGAAACGCTGTAAAGCGTCATCCAGTGACATTTCTTGATATTTTTGCGCCACTGATAATAATTCGCGTACATTTTCTTGACGTGTCTCCCCTTCAGTCGTACCATCAGCCAATGCATCAAAATAACCGCTCTGGTGAATAATGTGTTCCAGTAATTCGACGAATTTCATATTTGGTCGTTCCTGTGTTTCCGCTTTTAGACGCAAAAAAATATCCGAGAATAATTGTAAAGCCCTGATTTTTGGTTCACGAAGACCACTTTCGGTACTCGTCATGACATAACTAGCGTCAAACAAATTCCGTCCGTGCTGATGTGCAAAAGCTACCCATTTATCCAAGGTTGCTTTGCCGAGTCCGCGTGGAGGCTCATTGATAATCCGTTCCAGTGCCAAACTATCAAAAGGGTTGGCAATTAATCTAACATATGCGATGACATCTTTGATTTCTTTGCGCTGATAAAACTTCAATCCGCCTACAATACGGTATGCCACTGAATTCCGCAAAAACATGTCTTCCAATATACGTGATTGCGCATTGGTCCGATAGAGGACAGCAAAATGCCGATAGGGTCGTCCCGCTCTATGCTCCCGAACAATAGTTTCAGCGACAAAACGCGCTTCCGCTTCCTCATCTTCAGCCGGTACCAAAAGAATCAGTTCTCCGGCCGTAGTATCGGTCCACAATTTTTTGTGCCGTTGATTGATATTCTTTTCAATAATACCCGTGGCAGCATCCAAAATGATTTGCGTGGAACGGTAATTACGATCCAGAGTAATGACCGTCGCTTCCGGATAATCTTTTTCAAAATTTAAAATGTTTTTAATATCCGCCTGTCGCCACCCATAAATTGACTGGTAGTCATCTCCGATGACAAAGATATTGTGATGCTGTTTGGCGAGCAAAGAGACAAGAAGATACTGCGGATAGTTGGTATCTTGATATTCGTCCACCATCACGTAACGAAATAATTTCTGATAACGCTCAAGCGCCTTGGGATGTTCTTGAAACAATTTCACGGTCAACATAATTAAATCATCGAAATCTAATGCATTTTGTTGTTTGAGCGCTGTCTGATAAGCGGTATAGACTTTAGCAACAATTTCCTCATAATAACTGCCAACCTGAGTAGAGAATTGTTCTGCTTCTAGAAAACCGTTCTTGGCACGTGAAATCGCATCTGACAAAGCTCGAGGCCTGACTTGGTCAGCATTGATTTCCAACGCTTTCATAGCTTTTTTGATGATGGTCTCCTGATCTTGGCTATCGAGAATATTGAAATGCTTGTCATAACCGAGCACTGCTATCTCTCGACGTAAGATGCGACAGCAAATATTGTGAAACGTACCGATATACTGCGGTAATGTGGAAACATGATGTTTATCAACATCACCCTGGGCAAGCAGTTTACCGATACGTTCACGCATTTCTTCCGCTGCTTTATTAGTAAATGTCACCGCAAGAATATTCTGCGACGGCACTTTCTTTTCATGAATGAGATACGCAATACGATGGGTCAGGGTCTTAGTCTTACCCGATCCAGCACCAGCCAAAATCAATACCGGTCCTTCTGTCTGAAGTACCGCCCGCAACTGCTCTGCATTCAACCCCTTTTCCCAAAAACGCATAGATTCAATGAAGATAGAGAATGGTGATATTCTATCACATATCCAACAAAGACTGTATTCTCATGCTGATTATGGTAAAATATATCCATATGTTAGCATTTTTTCGTCGTATCATTACTGCTATTGAAAACGCTCCGCTCACGCTGACCACCTTTGTCAGTGCTTTTTTCGCACTCATCCTATTTCGACTCCTGATAGAAAATATGCTAAGCCGTTTCCAAGAGCATACGTTTTCCTTTTTCTTTTTTGAATTCACCCACACGTTTCTCTTCTTTTTATGTGCGTTCCTCTTGATCCTGCCACTTGTGCGCTATGCTGGCAAAACTGATTTCCGTAAATCAACGAATATTCTTCTCTTTGGATTTCTGATTATTCTGACCCCACCCATCATTGACACGATTATTTTCCATAGTGGGTATTTTTGGAGCTTCTATGAATTTGATGGATTTCTTGGTCTGATACGAAGATTCTTTACGCTCTTTGGTGACACGCCAGAGATAGGCATCACCTACGGCACACGTACCGAAGTGGTGCTAGTCACTCTCGCACTTGGTGCCTATACATTGCTCAAATCACAGAAAGTTATCAAAGCATTTCTTGTCGCACTCGGTGTCTATACGATACTGTTTATTCTCGGCACTTTTCCTTCATGGTTGACTCTCGGTATTCTCATGTTCCAAAAAAGCTTTTTCGCTATCAATCAAAACGATGTTGCCGTTCTCTTCCTTGCACCGGAACATATTTTCTCTCATAATCTTGCTGATTTTCGAAGCGTACTGAATGCAAAAATGAGTATCGTATATGGCATACTCGCCGTCTTACTTATTGGTATGACCGTGTGGCGTGAATATCCACAATATTTCAGAGCGCTCTGGCACAATGCACGCCTTCCACAGCTCATCTATCATGCAGGACTTCTCTTCATCGGCATGGCACTTGCCTTTTCTTTTACAGACACATCGCTGAACACTGATTTTTTCCATCTCAGCGGAGCATTGGCCCTCCTTATAGCTGTGGAATGCGCCTGGATCGCCTCGGTTATTGTCAATGACCTTTACGATATCACTATCGATCGCGTTACCAATTGCTCGCGTCCACTTATCAGCAACACGATCCCTCCGACACTTTACAAAACATACGGCCTCTTGTTTTTTGGCACATCGCTCATCCTGGGGGGTATCGTACATTTCTCCGTCATCCTTCTCTTGCTTGCGTATCAAGCCATCGCATGGATCTACTCTGCACCACCATTTCGCTTCAAACGTATTCCCGGTATCGCAACAATCCTCGCTGCATCCGCTGGTATCCTGATACTCTCCACCGGTTTCCTCGTTGTATCATCAGAAAATGGAATCCAAGCATTACCCTTTTCCCTATTGCTTTTTCTTTTCATAGCCTATGCGCTTGCCATCCCAATCAAGGATTTCAAAGACATTCGGGGTGACGCCATAGATCACGTCTACACCATTCCCGTGTTACTCGGTGCGCAAAACGCCAAACTCTTCATTGGCAGTCTTGTATTTCTTTTATATTTATCCAGCCCATTTGTGCTCAATACACGCGAACTCTTGGTGCCGGCTCTTATATTCGGTAGTCTCACGTTTTGGTCATTACAACAAGGAACGGACACTGAATTATCTTTTTTTGCGTACCGAAAACTTCCTGGAATCATCTTATCTATCACCATGATATACGGACTTGTCTTGACGTACGCGCTGTTCTAAACCATAGCACTGAGACGTTCCCAATCTTCCACAGATAATGCCTGAGCGCGAATATCAAGACGCATATTAAGTGCTATCAATTTTTCTTCTATTTTTTCTTTGGAAACACCAAGATAAGAAGAAAGGTTATTGACTAATGTTTTCCGCCGTGCAGAAAATCCGGCGCGTACCAGACGAAATACCTTTTTTTCCGCCTCCCTATCGTAGAGACGTTTCGGTACGATAGATATTACAGCGCTGTTGACTTTTGGTACTGGATCAAAAGCCGTTTTTGGCACAACAAGTTTCTTGTCCACAGTTGCGTAATACTGCGCCATCATAGAAAGTAATGACATACTCCCAGGCTCAGCCGACAATCGATCCGCCACTTCCTCCTGCACCATCAATGTCAACGATTGAGGCGGATATTTCAGCGCCAGCAACGTCCGAATAATCGGTGCGGTAATATAATATGGAATGTTGGCGATAATTTTATATTGATGATCTGCAAAACCTGATTTTTCCAAAAGTTCCGGTATATTGATATCCAAAATATTACCTTCAAGAATCGAAACATTGTGCGCAGTCGTACACTGTTTGCGCAAATGCTCAGCAAGTTGATGATCAACCTCAATAGCCAACAAGCGCTCAACCTTTTCAATTAATGGCAACGTTAATGCGCCAGTTCCTGGACCGACTTCTATCACCCAATCCGCCGAGTCAACTGCCGCCACTTCAAAAATCCTTTCAATGATATCCGCATCGACAAGAAAATTTTGTCCCAATGATTTTTTGGCTTTTATTTCTTTCATGCCTTTTCTTATTCAATACCCATCAATTACTAATTCGTAATTTCTTCCATCTTCACGTTAATTACGCCCTGTCCCAGAGAAGCGATTCTTGCAAAAGCCGTCTTATCCAAATCAATAATCCGACCAATCCCGAACGGTCCGCGATCATTAATCCTCACAATAACTGATTTTCCGTTATCCAGATTCGTCACCCTGACTGAGCTTCCTATTGGTAGCCATGGATTGGCTGCGGAAAGTGTCCCTGTATAAGCATACCATGAAGCGGCTCCTTTATGCGTCTTGCCCACTTGGATATACGTGCCCTGCGTGATAATTTCCGGCACTGGGTCCTTGATTCTTTCTGTACGTATCAACTTACGATTCACCTCCTTGCTATCATGCATACTCACACGATATATTGAGCGCTCTGTGCCATTTTCACCCTTTTGCGTGACGATATTTTTACGCCATGACAATTTTTCATCTTCACTCACTTTTTTCTCAAAGGCCAAAATCTTGTCAATGGATTGTTCTTCAATGACGACGCGAGTCACCGTAATCATCACATCACGACCAGCAAATGCGAAGCGATCCGGCACGACAATATCATCTTCATTCAATATAATATCGTTTTCCCGCAACGCACCCTCAACTGAACGTGCCGTGGTAAAGATCTTACGTGTCTCTCCATCAATGCGCACGCTGATAGGATGGGTTCGGGTAATGAAAAGAGACGTTCCAGAAAACAAATGGACATCCATTGGCGGAAAGACGCTCTCATTAGTCTTGAGCCCCAGCTGTCTTGCTTGCAAAAACTCATCGACTGTTTTTTCTTGCACATCAGAAAAAGAAAATTCCAATCCGTCATCAATCACTGTGATATTTTTCTGACCGCTCTCGCTCCACGTTATTGGTCTTTCTTTCAAAAAGAAAAAATAGATTCCTGTACCAATCGAAAAGCATGTGATGAAAAAAGAGAAAAATAGTATTGTTCTCTTTGTTTTTACATTCTCTTTTCCTAATTGATGATACATATTCTTCCCTCTATTCGTTCAGGGTAAAATAACGTGCTTAACAACGACTGTACTTTTTCCTATAATGCAATATTTTTCTTTGACAGGGGAAGTTCCTTAGGTTCGGCATGAAACACTCTAATAGTTTCTCTTGTCTTTACAAACCTTACAATCGTTTATTCTGTAATGATCGGCCCATTCCAATTTCCGATTTTTCAAATATACTTATTTTTTACTCAGTCGATGATTGTGCCTCAAAAAAATATATTCCAAGTATCCCATTTTTCTTTCACTGATGATTATTCATAACCCTCTTTTTGCATTCACTCCTTAAATCGATACTGGAGGGCTTCGGCTAAGTGTGGTACTTCGACAGTGGAAGATTGCGCGAGATCGGCAATCGTTCGCGCCACTTTCAAAATCCTCATATAGGCTCGGGCGGAAAGCTTCATTTGTGTAACAGCACCACGAAGTATGTCTCGTGTTTCGTCATTCAATACGCAGAACTCTTTAACCATCTGGCTGGTCATTTCCGCATTGGTACGGCACTTTTTATCCACAAAACGTTGTTTTTGAATGGCGCGCGCGCTTTCTACCCGTTTTCTAATAGCACTGCTTTTTTCGGTACCGCTATTCTTGCTTTCTAGTTTTTCAAACTTCACACGTGGTACATCAATATGCAAATCAATACGATCCAAGATCGGTCCAGAGATTTTCTGCCGATAACGCGCCACCTGAAAGGGCGAACAAGAACAAACTCGATCCGGATCGCCGGCATGGCCACAAGGGCACGGATTCATCGCTGCCACCAACATAAAACGTGCCGGGAAATGCAGTGATCCCTTGGCACGGGATACAGTGATCTCTCCATCTTCCAATGGTTGACGCAAGTTTTCCAACACGCTACGGGAAAATTCTGCAAATTCATCCAAAAATAAAACTCCGCGGTGCGCCAGGCTGATTTCACCGGGCTTCGGTAATGATCCTCCACCCACCAATGAAACTGCGCTCGCTGTATGATGTGGAGCACGAAAGGGTCGCACCATGATCAAGGATTGAGTCTTGGGCAGACGACCAGCAATCGAAAAAATCTTGGTAATTTCCAGGCTTTCTTCAAAATCAAGACGGGGTAAAATAGTAGGAAGCGCCTTGGCCAAAAGCGTCTTACCGGAACCGGGTGGTCCAATAAAGAGCGTATTGTGCCCACCGGCAGCTGCGACTTCCAAAGCTCTCTTGGCATGTTCTTGTCCCAACACATGCATCATGTCCGATTCATCACTCTCTTCAGTGACAAAAGTAATTGCTGTGCGTTCAAAACACGGTATGATTTTTTCTCCCTGCAAATGTTTGGCAATATCAAAAAGATTTTTGACAGGAATAATATCAATGCCTTCGACTAATCCTGCTTCTGATGCATTATCATTCGGCACATATATTTCCTGAAAACCCTGCGCCTGGGCAAACAGGCTAATCGGCAAGATACCTTGAACGCGACGTACACTACCATCCAACGCCAACTCACCAACAAACAATCGCTTGCGATGATCAAAAGTCAGCTGGTCCGTCGCAAGAAGAAAACCAAGTGCCATAGGCAAATCATAAATCGGTGTGTTTTTTGGTAAATCGGCTGGTGCTAAATTGACCGTCACGCGACCACACTGATGCGGTGGACGAAAACCACTATTTTTAAGTGCGGAACTCACTCGATCACGGGATTCCTTGATAGCCGTATCTGGCAAACCAACCAACGTAAAATGATGTAATCCGGCTGGCAAAACATCGACTTCTACTTCTACCAATACGCTTTCTAAACCGATTGTTGCGGAAGAATAAACCATTGCGGACATACGTTGTAAAAAATGCACAAATTATTTCACCTAATGCGTGTCAGTGAATTTTTTATTCATCGTCTTTATTGAGTTACCTTTCTCATAATAAGAGCAAAATATTAACAACAAAGCACCTAAGGTCAGCCATACATCAGCAAGATTAAAGAAAAGTGGTAACGATGGAAACACCCTATAGTCCATAATACAACCGAACAACCAACGTTCCAAGACATTACTGAGTCCGCCAATCAAAATCAACGTCCACGCTAATAAAAGCAAGGTAATATCACGGGATTGTTGCATTTGCCACACGACACCACCCAGGATTATAACATTCAATAAAAAAAACCATTGATTTGAAATTATCATTCCCAATGGTCCATCAATGTTACACAGACTCTCCAGAGATGATACACGTAAACCAGCACTCACCACAAAATGCAAACACAAAAAAAAGACTACAGAAAGCATTACAAGTAATACCTTATGCGACTTCCCCATATCTCTCCTGTGCAAAAAATTTAGAGTGCCGTTCTGGCAGCAGGATAGGCCCGAAGACGTTCTGCACTAATTTCTTGACCACTCGTTTCACAAAGACCATATACGCCTTGCTCCATTTTATCCAAAGCATCATTGACATCGCGCAATTGTCCTTCCAGGTTGGACTCCAGCCCCAAATTGTCAACATATCCTTCCACTTCGGTGGCCTGATCATCGGAATCTCTACCGATATCTTCCATCTGCGTTTCATAGTCTCCTCGTGCCCCTGTTGGCTTGGCAAAACGACCCAATTCCGCTTCAAGATGAGTTTTTTCGTTCAATAACTTTTCTTTCAATTCTGCCAACAATGATACATCCAGTGCCATAGGAACAAATTAATTAAACAATGATCTTTCTTTTCTGTTAATATAGCAAGAATATTTTTCTCTGTAAAGCACTCGTTCTAAAAAACATGTTCTAAATGGCGAACCCAAGCTTTTTTTGTCTGTGAGTCATAGAGAACAGCCAAAACATCAAAATGATAGGGTGATGACTGCTTATGTTGTGTGTGGAGATAATGTACTGCGACACGTTCCAATTTACGTAACTTATCACGTGTAACATTTTCTTCGGGTATCGGCACAGCAGTATCATCCGCTCGTCCAAGACGCGTCTTGACTTCCACAAAAACAATCGTTTTGCCATTTTGTGCCACGATATCGATTTCTCCCAAACGACGTCCAGAAGTATTGCAGTAATTTTGTGCCAGTATAACATAGCCCTTTCGACGCAAGTAGCGACAGCCAATCTCCTCTCCTAGAGCCCCTGTTTGAGAATGAAGAGCAAACGTTCCCATAGCAATATGTGTGCGGGATTATTCCTTTCCAATAATCACCGTCAGGGACGCCAAAGATGTTTCTTGATTTTTTGGATCAGCGGTTGATAGAGTCACTTGCGGATATTTGGTAGCGACACTCTTCTTGAGTATCTCGGCTTCTTTATCCTGACCAGAAGCATAATAAATGGTGACACCCGTATAATTTTGGACTGTGTTACCGGTAGTCACATGGAGATAGCCATCTTTTTTCAGAGTATCCGCCAAAACGCCAGCACTTCCTTTGGCACCACCACCATTCAAAACGCTCGTAATTATTTTTTTTGTCGCTTCGATGGCCGATGGATCACTCATGCTGGATTCTATTCCGTTCACCTCTTCCTTTGGCACCTCTTCTGTCGAAGGCGTTTCTTTTGGTACAACCTGCTGTGAAAGTTCGGAGATAGAAGGCTGTTCTTCTGCTCGTTTTGTCCCTTGCCACTGCTCGTAGGTAACCCATCCGATACCGCCAATACTTATCAAGACAAAAACAATCATTATCGCAAATAATAATGCCCCCCAAAGAGATTCGTGTGATTTTTTTTTCAACACATTCGTTACTTTGTTTGGCAACTCCGCATCGATTTCTGACACATGATTATCCATAGTATTTAATATGTATTTTTCAATACTTATTATATCATAAACAAGCTATTCTTTGATGGCACTGGCGACAGCTTCAACCACTCCCTTGGTAAATGGCTGTGGAATAATTTGTTTGACG
Organism: Minisyncoccota bacterium; assembly: GCA_051306005.1. GTDB lineage: Bacteria > Patescibacteriota > Minisyncoccia > Moranbacterales > UBA1568 > UBA1568. The sequence goes on along the minus strand of JBPPMJ010000001.1, from coordinate 37,791 downwards.
GTTGGTTTTTTGGTCAAATCAGCCAGGCGCCGTGCCGCCAAAAGCAACATCTTATCAGTAATTTCTCGTACACGGTTATCGAGTGCGCCACGAAAGATACCGGGGAATCCCAAGGAATTATTGATCTGATTAGCAAAATCTGATCGCCCTGTCGCCACAACCATTGCCCCTCCAGCTATGGCTTCATCTGGCATGATTTCTGGAATTGGATTGGCAAGCGCAAAGACCACCGCCTTATCATTCATCTGGCGAATATCTCGTGCTTTCAGAAGATTGGGTTTACTGACGCCAATAAACACGTCTGCTCTAGAGAGGGCCACTTGCACATTTCCGTTTTCTGTCGAAACGATTATTCCTTGGTCCAACAAAAGACGCTTCTCGCTATTCATTTCTACCCTATGATTTCCAATAATACCTTCACTATCTACCAACACAATCATCGCCTGTGGTGCGTATAAATGAAGCAAACGGGTGATAGCCGTCCCGGCGGCACCAGCACCACTAATAACGATCCGACATTCATCCATTTTTTTCTGTGTTACCTTCATTGCATTGATAAGGCCAGCCAACACCACCATGGCGGTGCCACGTTGGTCATCATGAAACACGGGGATGTCCAGTTCCTGTATCAAGCGCCGTTCAATTTCAAAACACCGCGGAGCGGAAATATCTTCCAAATTAATCCCACCAAATCCAGGCGCGATATTCTTGATGGTTTGGATGATCTCCTCAGTATTCTGCGTTGCCAGTACGAGAGGAATTGCGTCAATGTCAGCAAATGTCTTAAAAATCATCGCCTTACCCTCCATGACTGGTAAAGCGCCTTCTGGACCAATATTACCCAAACCAAGAACAGCTGATCCATCAGAGATAACTGCCACCGTGTTCCCCTTCATAGTATAGTCCCGGATGGACTGCTTGTGTTCTGCCACATATGAAGAGACTGCTCCCACGCCTGGCGTATAATAAAGCGATAGATCATCTTTATTTTTGAGAGGCGCCTTGCATTGTACCGCGATTTTTCCTCGCAGCCTTTTATGCATCGCAAGAGATCTTTTAGCAAATATATTGTTTTTTTGTGCCATATGTTTCCGTTTTATATCAGAACAATATCATCACTTCTTTTTCTCCAAAGTATCTATTTTCAGAAGTTTCACACCATAATACACGACAAAAGCTACAATCAGAAAATCAATCGTAGTACTGACAAAATCTCCCCAAAGAATTTCTACACTGCCAACCGTTACTTTGAGCGCTTTGATAGTGTCAGTTGCACCCAATAAAATACTCAATATCGGGTTAATAATATCAGTTACCAATGCTGTCACAACCTTGGCCACCGCGCCACCCAATATAAAACCGACCGCAAGACCAACGACGCCTTGCTTGCGAATAAACTCCATAAAATCAGCAATGTGTTCTCGCATACCTTTTACATAAAAAATAAGTAATGAGTCATTTTTATTCCCTCCTGATACTGTCAAGTATATCTTTTTTTACAAAAAAATACTATGGAATACCATGAGTATTCATTTATAAAAAATAATGAGCGCCCCGTCACAAAAGAAACGGGACGCTGTCATATTTCCGAGTCCGTTTCACGCTTTATATAGTGGTAAAGACTTCTGTTTCATCGTAACGTACTTTAACCATCTGTGATGCAGGATCATCTGATTTACGAAATCCGACTGCGACCATCACACGTGCTGTTAAACCACGCTTATCTAGTCCCAAAATAGCATCAAATTGTGCTGGATCAAATCCTTCCATCGGCGCCGTATCGATACCTGCCGATGCGGCGACGGCAATCATGGTCCCCAAAGCGATATAGACTTGACGAGCTGCCCATTCACGCGCACCTACTTCACCCTTCATTTGGATACTGCCATTCAACATACCGCGAAATTCCTCCAACATTTCAAGAGGCATGTTTCTGGTGACAGCAATACTCCGCATATATCTATCAACCAACTTCTCATCCACATTTATTTCTGTCGCCAAAACAAAAAAATGCGAAGCGTCAACTATTTGAGCCTGCCCATATCCGGCTGTCAATAATTGTTGACGAACACTTTCATCCTCCACAACAACAAAGTGCCACGGCTGGAGCCCAAACGATGATGGCGCTAGACGTAAAGCCTCTTTCAAAATACGTAGCTGTTCCTCTGAGAGTTTCTTCTCCGGATCAAACTGTTTGGTGGCATAACGCCACTGCATGGCCTCAACTATATTAGACATAGCTTTTTGCTTCAATGAATTATACTTGTATAATATATGAATACATACTAATATACAAGTACATACTTATCAGTAAGTATAAAATACAATGACAAAAGAAATAAGCAAGGTGCTCTGTCCTATCGAACAGACACTACGTATGATCGTGGGGAAATGGAAAACTCTTCTGATTTGGCACCTCTCTGACGGAAAAAAACGTTATGGAAAACTCAAAAAACTCATTCCTGAAGTGAGCGAAAAGATGCTTATCCAGTCACTGCGTGAATTAGAAGCGGATGGACTTGTTATTCGACGTGCCTATCTCACTATTCCACCGCGCGTTGAATATTCACTCAGTAAAAAAGGCGCGACACTTGCTCCGCTCATTTGCGCCCTCAACACCTGGGGCGAACAACACCTCCTTACCAAAGCATCCAGAAAAAATTTCTAATCCATTCTTGCTTCCTTATGTCTCAATCACATTCCAAAACACCCCCAACTCCCACCCTAGAGCAACTCGTACTCAAAATCCCTCGCTCTATTGGTTCTGTTTCATCGCTTTGTGTCCACACACTTCTTTTCGTTGGGATTTTTTCCTTACGTTGGTTCCACTTTGATTTTAATCAGATCCTTCTTATTCTAACCACTATTGTCTCGTTGGAGGCCATCTATCTTTCCGTTTTTATTCAAATGACAGTCAATCATCAGGCAAAACAGATTGAGGAAGTAAGTGATGATGTGGAAGAACTCTCCGAAAATATTGAGGATATTTCCGAGGATGTAGATGAAATTTCCAAAGATATTGATACCATTCAAGAAGAGGTCAAAGAGATCAGTGATGATGTGGAAGATTTGGGTGAAGAAATTGAACAAGATGACAAAGAGGATAGTGAAGAACGCAAACAGGATATCCGTCGTCTTGAACATCTCGAACTCGTTCTCAAACAACTTTTACAAGAAGTCAAAGACATGAAAAAATAATTCATTTGCCTCAACTTATTATCATGTCACAACAACACGCACAAATAATCTATCTCTCACACGGAGGCGGACCGCTCCCGCTTCTCGGTGATCCCGGACACCATGCGATGGTCGAATTTATGAAATCTCTGCCATCGAAAATTCGCAAACCAGATGCTATCCTTGTTATCAGCGCGCATTGGGAAGAAAGAAAAGTAACACTACTAGGTGCGGAACACCCCACACTTCTCTTTGACTATTACGGCTTCCCGCCAGAAACCTATACTCTCACCTATCCCGCGCCCAACGATACCACGCTCGTCAAAAAAATCACCACACTTCTCGCAAATAACAATATACCATCAGACATTGATATGAAGCGCGGATTCGATCACGGAACATTTATTCCCCTCAAATTAATGTATCCAAACGCGGATATCCCCACGCTCCAACTCTCTCTCTTGCATAACCTCGATCCTGTCGAACATATCGTTCTCGGTAATGCTTTGCGCGGACTACTTGAGGACAATATCCTCATTATTGGATCCGGATTTTCTTTCCACAATCAGCGGGCATTTTTCAAACAGGTAATCGACGCGCCTGATCCAGACAATGAAGCATTTCAGAATTGGCTCATCGATACTTGTACGGACGCCCACACGCAATCCGAACGCGAACAACTTTTGATTGATTGGGAACAGGCTCCCTCTGCTCGGTATTGTCACCCGCGCGAAGAGCATCTCCTTCCACTGCACGTCTGTGTTGGCATAACAGAGCATCCCGCCAAGCTCGTTTTCAACGACCGCATACTCAGCAAACGCAGTGTCGCTTTTTTATGGCAATAAAATATATGATCGCGCTGTTCTCTATAACGCGATCAGTGACACACAACGTTGCTATATAATATCCGTCTTGCAAAATACATTAGACTATACTAATATATAATCATGTCAAAGAAACTGACGGTTTTGTGTAAGGTTTTGGGAAATCCCGAGCGTGTGCGTCTCGTGAAGTGTCTCGCACGAGAAATGTCTGTGAGCGAGCTTCTGGAGAAATGTGATTTAAGCCAGAGTGCGCTCTCACAACATCTTGCGCTTTTACGATCCGCAAACGTGCTTAAGACTCGTCGTGACGGCAGACACATATATTACCAGACTGCGTCTCCGGAATATCTTCGGCTTGCCAAGCTGATTATTAATCTTACAAATGTCACCTAGTATCCAAAAGTATGAAACATATTTCAACCGACACGTTCAAAGAAGTCCTCAACGCGGAAAAAGAGAATTCATCGATCGATTTTATAAACGTCTGTACCCCTGCAGAATACAAAGAGAAGCACATCAAGGGTGTACGATCGGTTCCACTTGATGAAATCGAAGCTCGATCTAATGAATTCAAAGACAAGAAGACGATTTACGTCCATTGCCGATCTGGCCGACGAGGCGTGGTTGCTATCGAGAAGCTCCGTGCGCTTGGCGTTACTGCTGAGCTTGTAAACGTTGAAGGCGGACTTCTTGCATGGGAGCAGGCTGGCTACGATACCATTTCTCTTACAACTCGTTTGCCACTCATGCGACAGGTATTTCTCACTGCGGGACTTATAGTCTTCTTTGCTTCGGTCGCCACGCTTGCGATTAACCCACACTTCGCGTATGTGGCACTTGTGGTCGGCATTGGTCTTAGTGTCTCAGGGCTTACCGGTTGGTGTGGCTTGGCACTTTTACTCGCTAAAATGCCCTGGAATAAATAGCCTTGTAAATAATATGGTTCCCAATCTCATCATACATCCGATCTTTGATACTGATTCACACACCATCACTTATGTCGTATGGGACAGGACAACGCGTGCATCGGCCGTCATAGATTCCGTACTTGACTACAATCATAAGAGTGTTTCAACCAAGACCGATCTTGCTGATCAGGTGGTCGCGTATATTCGGGAGAACCAACTTAACAACGCGTGGCTTTTGGAGACGCACATGCATGCAGACCACATTTCCGCTTCAAGCTATCTCAAGGAAAAGATCGGGGGCAAAAAAGCAATTGGCAACAACATCATGGCCGTACAAACTTACCTAAAAAAAGCTTTTGATTTAAACGACAACTTCAAAACCGACGGCTCACAATTTGATGTTCTTTTTGGGGATGGTGAGCCGTTTATAATTGGATCCATTCAAGCGAAAGCGGTACATACTCCGGGACATACGCCCACCGACATGGTGTATGAGATAGGAGGGGTGCTTTTTACAGGCGACACCCTCTTTGCGCCAGATTTGGGAACCGCGCGGTGTGACTTCCCAGGAGGATCGGCAGAGACTATGTATCATTCGGTACGACGCTTGCTTGAAACCTATCCTAACGAAACACCAGTCTACCTCTGCCATGATTATCCGGAGGGTAAAGGGCGAGAGCTTGCCTATACGACGACAATCGGCGAGGAACGCAAGAGGAATATCCACGTCCGTGATGGCATCACGCTCTCAGAATTTGTCGCCATGCGTACGGCACGGGATAAAACTCTCGATTTGCCCGCCTACATCTTCCCTTCTGTCCAGATTAACGGAAACGCAGGCACCATTGTGCCGTGCGAATTTATCAAACTGACGTACAATCAAAAGGTACTCTAATTCGTAACTGCGAGAATTATCCTGTAATTATAGTACGTGTCTCAACTTCAAGCGACGATCCGAGGTGAGGACAAATCTGTATGTGCTTACCCCGTCCGCCCTGTACGCACACAAAGCAAGCTCCCCTCACTGGAAACAGGAATAGATATTCTCTTTGCTGAAATGATAGAAGCTACCGCTGTTGCTAGTTTTTTAGTAGCACAAGCAAAGTTGCCTTATATTAGAATCACTATAAGAAAAATGGATGTCATGAAGATTCTTCTTATGATTCTTTGTGAAATTAAATCTTTAGAGAATAAAAAGAAAACTCTCCAAAAATAGGGAGAGAAACGAAGAGAATTGCGAGATAAGGAACGCGAACGCGCCATCGTCATTCCACCTGCTGACAGGATGGTCCAAAGAGGCAAGGATCCACTGTCCATCGACGTCACGGTCCGAACTGAGGACGAGCGGGTCACCGTCGGAATTATGTATCTTGCCATCCAACCCACCATCTACCAAAAATAATTTAGCATAAAAAAATCAACCCCCTCCACGCTGTGGAGAGGGTCTCTCAAACAAAAGCCAAATGACTAAATGTCTCAGTGCAGTACTGAGTTACAAAGCTCCGAGGACTTACTCGTGAACAAGGAACGCGAACGCGCCATCGTCATTCCACCTGCTGACAGGATGGTCCAAAGAGGCAAGGATCCACTGTCCATCGACGTCACGGTCCGAACTGAGGACGAGCGGGTCACCGTCGGAATTCTTGATCACCTCGTGGAGCGAGACAATGTAGTAGATTCCCATCTCCTCCAACTGCTTGTCGGAGACGGCTTCGCGGATGCGAGGCTGGATACCGGCGAGCGGCTTGGTGTAGCCGAATTGGGAGCCATAGGTCTGCAGGTTCGCCGTCGTGCGATTCGATTTCATCTCACGCCCAGGAACGATGGCCACCTTGTAGACCTGGCCGTCTTCCAGGCGATGGTTCGCATCGTATGAGTCAGGATTGGTCGAGATAAGTATCGACTCGGCACAGTCGCTAACCAGGAAGCCTAAGCTTTCGAGGCGCGTGATTTCTTGGGCACCGGTCAGATTGAGGCCGGTAACCTCGATGATGTAATGCCCGTGTTCGTTCTTGGGGAACGGCAGGGGCTTCGACTTGATCTCGAGCTCGTTGCGGAGGAGGGCATTCCAGCCTTCGATCCCGCCGAGCTTGTTGATCACTGCCTCGACTTGGCCGAGGTTTACTTCACCATATTTCATCGTCGATCTCCTTCTTGGCTATTCGCCAGAAAGTTGCCTCTTCCCGAGGTAGGGACTGTGACATTGATTCGTCAGAGCAAAGGAGCGTCTCAACTCGTAAACTTCCCCTTTGCTCTGACGAATTCAGTAATGTTTAGTTTTTAAGGTTCAACACACTATTATACATCTTTTTAATGGAAAAGTCAATGGTCTAAACTGAGCTATTTGAAGGGTGTTTTTTTAAGCCATTTAAATTATAACAGCGCCCCTCTAAAACTATATTTTGCCACTCTAGTTATTAGAAACTTTAACTTGGTAGAAAGTAAATTTTGAAGAAGCGCCATCATCTTGACTATATTGTCCAAAATAAATAAATATTTCTTTAAAGAGACTCGTCTTATGTCTTTCAACCAAAATACTTTTGGATTCTTCAATTTCTTTTCTCGTACAAGTAATGGGCTGGTCATCAATAATGAGAATCATATCTTTATAGAATTTAGAAAAGTGCTTTAAAACGATCTCTTCTCCTATTCTGTCATCTTTAAAGTTAAAAACTTATTTGTTTTTTATAGTTCCATCTTTGAGGATATAGTACCAATTTTTTGAGTTTTTCATCTAGATGTATAGTTCGCCTAAAGACAGCAAGTTTTCACTATATTAAAAAGAACAGGCTAGCCTGTTCTTTTTAATATATCAGATAACGTCTCGTGCTACCTGCTGTTGGCGGAAAGGGAGGGATTCGAACCCTCGATACCTTGCGGTATGCACGCTTTCCAAGCGTGTGCCTTCGACCACTCGGCCACCTTTCCGATTGTCCCCTGAAATTCCTTTATCAAGGGACAAGAGATAGTCTAACGGACTTCTCGGATTCCGACAAGTTTCATCATGTCCACGTCAGGTGTACGCCCATGAAAAACGACGACTTGATCACCGCTTTTCAATTTATCATCCTGTTTGATAGCCTGCATCAAGCGTTCACTCATAGTATCCAGTTGTTGATCGTTTTCAAAGAGATAAGGATCCACTCCCCGCACCAGACTCAGCTCTTGCCACGTCGCCCGACTATTGGTCGCCACAAAAATCCGACAATCTGGACGAAAATGTGCAAGAAGTCGCGCCGTAAAACCGCTCATTGAAAGCAGGAGGATGGCTTTGACACGAAAACTCTTGGCAAGCTCATACACACTTCGCATCATGACAGCGTATTCGCTCCGAAAATTAAGATCCATAGTCCGATACAAGTCATCAAAAGGAGACCCTTCTGTTTTTCCAATAATTTCCGCCATCATAGCAACAGTTTCCACTGGATATTTTCCCATAGCGGATTCTTCGGACAACATCACAGCGTCGGTATGATCAATGACAGCATTTGACACATCGGAAACCTCGGCGCGGGTTGGACGTGGATTGTCTGTCATACTCTTCATCATCTGTGTCGCAACAATGACCGGTTTGGCTGCCCTGAGACTTTCGGCGATGATGCGTTTTTGAAGAATCACCACTTCACTTGTTGGCATTTCAATACCCAAGTCTCCACGTGCCACCATCACTGCGTCCGTTGCTTGAATAATCGAAGTGAGATTTTTGATAGCCTCTTTGCGTTCAATTTTGGCAACGATTTGAGGGTAATGCGCTTCCTCACCCAACACCAATGCCATCTCCTGGCGCACGCGCTCAATATCTTCAGCCGATCCGACGAAGGACAATCCCACAAAATCCACACCTTCTTCCAAAACAAAGCGGAGGTCACGAATATCTTTTTCAGACAAAATAGGTAAAGAAAGTACGGAGTCTGGCAAAATTACTCCTTTGTGATTTTTGATAATACCAGGATTATCCGCTCTGGCGATAACGTAATTGTCTCGTTCTTCTGTTACAGTCAAAGCAATCAATCCATCCTCAATCAAAAGAATATGTCCTGTCTTGAGCGCCGTAGTAATATCAGGTACATCCAAGAAAACTGTTCGCGCGCCCTCTTCTGATGCCATGAATATTTCCTGTTGTGTTATGTCGCTCACGCGAATAATATCTCCCGTATTCAAAATAATTTCTTGAGCGATATTCGTACGAATACGCGGACCCTGCAAGTCAGCCAAAATACCAATCGGGACATTCAATTCCTGTGACAGTTCACGTAAACGATTGATAAGTATACGGTGCCACGCATGTTCACCATGAGAAAAATTGAGCCGTGCGACATTCATACCCGATGTCACCATTTTACGCAACGTCTCCTTGTCTTCTGAAGCAGGACCGATGGTCGCCACAATTTTTGTCTGTTTCATGTATTCAAAAAATAAAAAGAATTACAAACCTGTCCGAAAAAATATCGGACCAGTCAAGAGTGATGAATAAAAAACATTGATTTAGGAGTATCTCATCCCTAAGGCACTGTTCCTCACTCATCATTCTTTAATATAGTATACCTGAAAAATTGATTTTTTCAAAAAAAATCGGGTGGTCTCTTTGAAGTTATATATCTTCATCGAAACCACCCTGCTGTGTCTTACCAGTTGCGGTAGCCGCCGCGTGTGGCCTGGGCAGTGCAATGTTCAGTCATCGTCACATGCCCATCCGCATCAACTTCTTTGGTGGCGCGACAATCAGTCCTAGGGGCGTTACGCTCTGATTCCCATGCATTCATTTGTTGATGAATGCTTTCTTGTTGACGCCAACGCTGACACTCCCGCTGACGCAAGACATAACTGCCCGCCAAACCAGCGCCAGCACCGTATCCTGCACCACGTCCCCTGTCATGACTCCCAAACAATGCGCCGATTGTTGCTCCAACCAGCGTATCGGTAACTACTTGCGCCGGAAGATTGGCACAGGGATTGTAACCTCCTCCTATATTGCTCGCATAAGCATTTTTATCATAAGTGTAAGGTTGTGTGGCACAACCAGACAAACCAATCATTGCCGTTAGCATAAAAACTATGAAAATACGCATCGCGTCATCCTCTGGTAGATAGAGAGAACCATCAAGATTGTCAAACAACTGTAAAGAGCATTATGCACCTAAAAAAACAAAAAGTCAAGTGATGACTCCAGTTTATGGCTTTTTATAGGGAAAAGTTAGTTTTTGTAATATTCTTTTATCTGAAAGAGGACGTACCAGCCAATCACGGCACCCAAGAAAGCGCCCATGATATTATATGTCAAAAGACTGCTCACGATATTGATGATACTGACATAAAACAACAGTCTCCATGCCTGCCGTGTGCGTTTAAAAAGTCCGGGAAGCGCCCAGCCTTCCAAAATCAAGACACCTATTGTGATTACCAATGACAATATCATCTGTACTCCGAAATGGTATCCGCCCAACACGGCTGATGGTCCATAGACACCCCAAAACCTCATAGTGCCAAAGATCACCGATACTAAAGTCATGATAGAAAAAATCACGAAGTATGGTGTTATAGTCACAAGCAAAGTTTTGAGTTTTGTAGGCAATGTAAATGGTGCCTCTGTGACAAGATGTTTATCCAAAAATACCTCCAGACGAGTAACGATATTTTTACTCTGTGCAAGAAAATCAGATGTCCTCTTATTTTTTTGTCCTCGCTTCTCCGAAGAGGACGCCTCAACGGGTTTCTGATCAGATACTACTGCAGTCGGTTTGTCTTGATGCTCAGTCATAATGATTGCATATTTATTTACATCCACTCAAAAAATTGTATCGTCCCTTTCTACTATACTCCCTTCTGTCAACTCACGCAAAATCTCATCGGGAATAGGGTGGTTCTTGGGACTCATACCCGGATAACGCCACGCACTGATTACTTTCAAAGCAGAATGAGAAACAAGCAAATGCTGAGTCGCCGAAACTATTGGCGGAGTCTTTTGCTGTTTCTTTTGTATGGGTTGTTTTTGAAACATAACCCACACCTCCTGTTTCCATACTTCTTTGCCGGCAATATTTTTTGGAGAAATCGGTTGCATCACGGCGATAGTGCGTGGTGCGACGCCCGTTTGAGTTCGTTTCGGATAACGAATGACATGACGGACTTTCTGTTCGCTCAGTGCATACTGACGCATCTTGTGTTGTGCATGCGAAGTAAAAATGTACTGACCCAGATGTTCTTTCTTGTGTTGTTGTCTTTCCAAAAAACGAGTACGTGCTTTCTCGGCAAATTCTTTGTAGGTAGGCATAAGTGCTTATCATTTCAGCGGACCATTCTCTATCTGCTCATCGTGCCGAAATATTCGTTGATTGAGAGGCTGTAGTATCCATACCACGCAAAATCGCGATGCGTTCTTCAATGGGAGGATGAGTCATAAACAATTTTGCTACCTGATTTCCTTTGAAAGGATTGGCGATATACAGGTGTGCTGTCGCATGATTGGCCGCTTCCAGCGGTTCATGATCACCCGCAATCTTTTCCAAAGCGCTAGCAAGACCATCAGGGTAGCGTGTTAATAATGCACCAGAGGCATCCGCCAGAAACTCGCGCTTCCGAGAAATAGCCATTTGCATCAAAAGTGCCGAAAGCGGAGCCAGAATTGATAAAATGATACCAATAATCATAAAGATGGCTTGTGCCTGTCCTCCTCTGTTGTCATTGTCACGATTACCGCCAAAAAAGGCAAAATGACGAAACCAATCCGCAAGCAAGGCAACAAAACCAACCAAAATAACAACAACCGTCGAAATAAGCGTGTCACGATTACCGATATGGGAGAGTTCATGAGCAATCACGCCTTCCAATTCCACCGGTTCCAATCGTGCCATGATACCCGTAGTCAGACAGATCACGCCATGTTCTGGATTGCGCCCCGTCGCAAAGGCATTGAGCGCGGTATCTTCTATGGAATAGATTTTTGGTATTGGCAAGCCAGCAGTAATAGCGAGGTTTTCTACCAAACGATACACCTCTTTATGATTTTCGAAAGTCAACTCTCTGGCACCACTCATGGAAAGTACGATCCGATCACTCCACCAATACGAGATGACACTCGTCAAAACCGAAAACGCTACTGCTATATAGAGGATACCACTCGACTGCATGGCACCAGCAAAGACATAACCCACTCCGATTACCAACACCAAAAACAATGTGATGTAGAACCACGTCAAACGAATGTTTTTGTCATAATGAGTGTAGGGAGTAACCATAAAAAACGTATTATGATACTAAAAATGCACGACACGAAAGGGCAGTGCTCTCAAAGCTCCCGACAAGCAGGACTATCTATCCATCAATACTCAAAAGCCTACTCGCACCACTTCTTTTTCGCCATCTGCTACTTCGAAGAATTCACGCTTTGTGAAGCGAAACATACTTGCAATAATATTACTTGGAAACATTTCAATTTTATTATTCAGGGCAAGCACATTGCCGTTATAAAAACGTCTTGAAGCTTGAATCTTGTTTTCTGTATCAGATAATTCACGTTGAAGTTCAAGAAAGTTCTGGTTGGCCTTGAGGTCGGGATAGGCTTCTGCAACGGCAAAGAGGCTTTTTAATGTACCGGTAAGCGCATTTTCTGCTTGCGCTTTTTCAGCAGTCGTACCCGCCTGCATAGCACTGGTTCGTGCGATGGTGACTTGTTCAAAAACCATGGACTCGTGTGTTGCATATCCTTTGACGGTGTTGATGAGATTGGGAATCAAATCATACCGTCGTTTCAACTGTACATCAATATCACTCCAGGCTTCATTGGCACGATTGCGTGATGTCACCAAACCATTAAAAGAAACGATAACAAACAATCCCACAGCACCGACAATAATGAGGAATAGAATTAAAGGACTCATAGTTTTGTATAATTAAAAATAATAGTAACATAAACTCTCACTCCACCATTGAGTATACCACATGAAGCACTGGAAGACAAGAGAAAACTGGAAAAAATATTATTTTGTGTTATAATGAGAAAAAGTAAGATACTTTAAATAAAAGATTTTTTTATGAACATTCTTCAAGAATATCTCATTTTTCTCATTCCGATTGCCGTCGGGATTCTGACACAGGTATTGAAATTCACAATCTATAGTCTCAAGCATGGTTTCAATATAGAATATGCTTTCACGCACGGTCATATGCCGAGTGCTCACACCAGTTTGGTGGTGTCACTTTTGGTGACTGTTGCTCATTACGAAGGCATCGGGTCAAGTGTATTTGCCTTGTCCGCGGTTTTGGCCTTTATCGTCATTGATGACGCTGCGCGCATTCGTATGTATCTCGGTGATCAAGGACGTTATCTCAATATGCTCATTCAGCAACTCGGTATTGAACAAGAAAAGTTTCCTCGTCTCAAAGAACGCGTTGGTCATCGAGTAAGTGAAGTTATTGGCGGAGCATTTACCGGCTTTATTCTGACAGTGATGTTTCTTGGATTTTTTTCCTAAACTCACGCTTATGTCTGCGTGATATTCCGCAATGCTTTCTCTACGACATCGCGCTCATTCCAGGGAAGACGTTTCCCCTTATCAGCTATAGTTGTTTCCGCTCCCTTGCCAGTGATTAAAACGATATCTCCGATTTCTGCTAATGACAAAGCATGCTGAATCGCTTGGCGACGATCAAAAATACGGGAATAGTCCTTGGCCTTCTTGGTAATTCCCACCTCTATATCATCCAAGATTTGTTCTGGATTCTCATAATACGGATCCTCGTTGGTCAAAATAATATTATCGGCATAATGAGAGGCAATAGCCCCTAAAAGCGGACGCTTTCCGCGATCCCGTTCTCCGCACGCGCCAAATACATGGATAATTTTTGTCCCTGGAATTTTGAGAGGTAGGATTGAAGCATACAGCTTTTCAAAAGCATCAGGTGTAACTGCATAATCAATCAGAATGTCCGCGCCCAAAGTATTGGGTACTAGTTCCATCCGTCCAGGTATACCAAGGATACTTGCCAACGCTTCTTGAGCCAATGCAAAATCAATACCCAAAATCTGTGCCACACCGAGAGAGGCAAGCGCATTTTCAATATTAAAGACTCCAGGTACATTAAGATGGAACATAACGCCCTGAACGCGAAATTCTGTCCGTTGAAAATGCATCTCAATGTTTTCTGCCAACAATTGCGCTTGATGATTTTTGATACCATACAAAAGGGGCGGACGGCGACAGGCTTCGATAAAAAATTCCGGCTCTTCCATATCTCTATTGATAACCGCGCGTGTTGCCTGAGTAAATAAACGTCGTTTCGCCAAACGATATTTCTCCATCGTTTCATGATAGTCCAGATGCTCACGCGTAACATTGGTCATGACAGCAATAGCATAGGGGATACCCCATACACGATGCTGATCTAGAGCATGCGAAGAAGTTTCTATAACTGCGTATTCACATTTCGCTTGTACTGCCTGCGCGAGGAATCGTTGCAATTTCCAGGATGAAAGCGTGGTAAATTTTGACGTATTAACCCACTGTTTGTCATTAATTTGAAACTGAATCGTAGAAGCCATGGCGATCGACTTGCCAGCCCGCTCCAAAATACGTGCAATAAATTGGGTGGTAGTCGTCTTGCCATTCGTGCCAGTTACTCCGATCACTGTCAATTTTCTAGCAGGAAAACCAAAGTATACGCAAGCTAATATTGCTTGTATCAAGTGCGCAATGTTTTTTATTTGTTTTGGTAAGAGTCTGGAAAGAGCATGCTTCATAGTGATGACAACAAGCGTCTTATTTTTTGGAAACGTTGAAGAATTCGATACACGACATACACATGCGGTCTGATAATAATATCATAGGTGCCCGGATATATCGTCGGAACAGTCTTCGGCGAAAAACCGCGTTTGAATGCGGTGATACCGCCCCAATCATTACCTTGATGCATTATCTTTTGCTGATTCGTTGGCGCTGAAACACCTGGTGCCATTTGCACACCGCCAAAATCATAATACAGACATCCGCGTGTTTTGGCATACTGTATTTGTTGCCATTGCAATAGATATGGCGCCATTACCTCACGATACCGTTTTTCTGAACCGCCATGCAAATATAACGCTGTACCCTCATAAATAATCACCATATTCGCAGCCACCACCGTATCCTGATATTCAGCGACAAAAATCTGACACACGTCTTCTGGTAAGGTTCTCAACATATTGCGATAGTACTCACGCGGATGAGGAGCAATGTGTTTTCGATTGGCTGTTTTTTCTACAAGATCACAGAATATATCCAGATCATTATCCGCTCGAGTCATGCGAATTTGCACGCCATGTTTTTTCGCAAGACGAATATTGTAACGAGTTTTGGGTTTCATGGAGGAAAGCAACGTCTCTTCATGAGGAGCGAGATCCATCCTCAATACAGCGCGTGGCTGTACATCATGCGGAGCCATAACGCAAGAAAAATGCGTTTTGAGCGCTTCTGAAAGAGGTTCCAAGGAATCCCGTATCATCTCAAGTGATGCTCTTGTATCTGGCTCAATGCGTATCCAACCAATGTGATGCGTCATCATATAAGTTAAAGTTTCACGCAACCACTGTTCCATATCCGATAGCTGGCTCCCTATTTCCAAAATGGGACCGCGTGGAAAATAACCATACTGCCCCACCGCTGGCACATGATGAAAAATGCTGTGCCCATAACATGTACCAAACGTAAAGAGGTGTGTTTTCTTGCCAGTCACCTCTTGAAAGGTGCGCCAATGTTCGGATTGGAGAAACTCTTGATACTGTTTCATATCTTCACGCTACTTTCCCAGATTACGCAACGCCTGACGAATACGCACACTTACATCAGTAATTTCTAATCCCACTGATTTCAATGCTTCCCGTGATTCAGTGACGGAATATCCCAGTGATGTGAGTGCTTCCAATGCATCTTGTCCTGCCAAGGCACTCGCTTGATCCTCTATGCCGATGTCATCAACTTTGTTTTGTAATTCCACAATAACCCGTTCAGCGGTGCGTTTGCCGACACCAGACACCCGAGTCAAAATACTCGGATCTTTATTAACAATAGCGGTGCGAATTGTTTTCACATCCGCAATGGAAAGAATGGAGAGTGCGACTTTAGGGCCAATACCGGAAATAGAAATAAGTAACTCAAACATTGTGAGATCTTCTTCATTCAGAAAACCATACAAAGCCAAAATATCTTCTCGCACGTGCGTATGAATGTACAACGTCACGTCTGTCCGTCCCGCCGTTTTTCCCAAGGTATAGGCAGAAACAAAAACTCGATATCCGATGCCACCCACCATCAGTATGATAGCTCCGCCACGCATACCGACAATTTTTCCTTCTATTTGAGCAATCATGACTTTCTCTATGATTAAAAAGTGCCTTTATCGAGAATATAGAATGTTTTTTCTTTCTCTGCAGATAAGGACATATGCATAATATCATATTCTTGCCATCCTCGTTACCTTGCCAAAAACGTTTGGATATGTTACAAATAATACATCCTGATTATCAGGTTTCTTTTGTGGAATTTTCGTATTTTCCTTATTTAACCAAAGTAGAGATACAAGTTATGCCTATCAAACAATCCGCAAAAAAATACATGCGCGTCACCGCCCGAAAGACAGTCCGCAACAAGATCGCAACTGGTATCGTCAAAAGTGCCATCAAAAAAACAGAAGCCGCGGTCCATATCGGCAATGTTGATGTTGCACAAGAATGGCTCAAAAAAGCAATTAAATCCATCGATAAAGCGGCGCAGAAGAAGATTATCAAAAAGAACACCGCTGCGCGCAAAAAATCTCGTCTCAATGCTCTTGTTAAAAAAGCAGTCGTCAAATAATGAGTATTTTCTCCAAATTTGTGTAATGTTGCCACTATCAAAAAACTCCTCGTCATTGAGGAGTTTTTTGATAATTCTACTCTAAAATCGCCAAACAAACATATCTAAAGAAATAAGCGGATCCGCACGACCACTCTTACATTCAATATCAATATCTGCTAAGAACGCTAGGCCCTTTTTGAGACGTTTGAGTGGAAAAGCGTCCATGGTGGTCAGTATTTTTTGTATAGCGAATGGTGGCAAGGCGGTTTGAGAAGCAATATCTGCGAGATGTCGCGTACCGTGCTCATACACCTCTCTAACCAATATCAGTCTTCGTATTTGCCATGCACACATGGCAAGAAGTGGATAAGCGCCATCCACACCCGATGCTTCCTGGTGAAACAAAAGAAGTGCCAGCTTCCTCTCGCCTCGCGCTAAAGCATCCAACGCTTCAAAAACAATCTTTTCCTGTGTACGTCCCACAAACAATCGTATATCATCCACTGTCAAAAGAGCCCCTGGTTTGAAGAGAGTGAGTTTTTCCAATTCGGTATGCATCCGTGCCATATCTACACCAACTGATGTAACAAACAGCATCAGCGCCTCCTGAGAAAAACGTGCTATCGGATCTCTGCGCGCCAACTCATTTTTCACATATACTGCCATCTGCTTGATGTCTGGTTGCAAAAAAACCTCTTCCTGATCTGTAAGCTGGAGCAGTTTCTGTATAAAAGTGTCTGTCTTTTTTATTTTTTGCGGATGCGTCAACACAACCGTTGTCAGTTGAGCAGGCTTTTTGATAAAACTTTCCAAAAACAAAAGGAGTGCTTCTCTTCCTGCCTCATTCAATGCTGAAGGATGCAAAAAAACCGCCATTTTTTGATTTGAAAACAAATCTGCTTCGCAAAAGGCAAAAGCTCGACGCACATCATCTGGACTATTTTGATCTTCAAAATCAAATATCGAACATTCTCCGTCTGGATATTTTTTGAAAAATATTTTTTGCAACGCGCCCCGGCGTTCATTGAGGCGAAAAGCGTCTTCTCCATGTAAAAAGAAAATCATATCACCTTCTATCATCACGGATCATAGGCGCATTGAGATAAACAAAAGGCACTCCTCCACTCTCTTTATTTCCCTGTTTTTAGTGGCTGTGTGGCAATTTATTGGATAGGATTCCATCTCAGGGTCTGTCCTGGCTCCAAGACTTCCACCCATATTTGCCCTGGCACAAAGGCAATTTCATTGCCGGATTGATCAAAGAAGTTCAGTTTGCTTCCGAT
Organism: Minisyncoccota bacterium; assembly: GCA_051306005.1. Classification (GTDB taxonomy): domain Bacteria; phylum Patescibacteriota; class Minisyncoccia; order Moranbacterales; family UBA1568; genus UBA1568. Next base: position 19,789 of record JBPPMJ010000001.1, on the reverse strand, counting down.
ACTGGATTTATCTTTTTTCCAAGTACCACGCACCTCCTGACCGTTCATATGATAAAATGCATCTCCACTATCTGTCTGATCGTACCACGGATCACCCAACTGAACATTATTGTATTGTCCCTCAATTTGATCAGAGCGCGCCATAAGAACCGCGATATTTTTTGGGGCAATACGATTTTTCGTGTTCCGATCGATATCGGATACGCCTCCCCAAGTACGGAGATAGCTATTAGTAGTACGATCATAGGTATACTCTACCGCGAAAGAACCAGCGAAAGGCACTCGTAATTCCCCACCCTGTGGACGGTGCTCTATATCTACTTCCGCCATGTGTCGATAACCGGAGAATGTGTTTTTCAGTGAATATTCAAATTTCTCGGCACAAGCATAGAACTGAGCTGGATGACCATAGCCACTGTCCACGCCACGCGCCATACCTTCCTTACGAAAACAAGGGTTATCTGCACAGGCATTCGCTGACTTACCAGCGTCTCCGTTACAATTGATATTTTCTATTTCCCCGCGATCCAAAATACCTTTCGCCAATCCAACGGTATCACTGTCCGCATGTGATTCTGAACGTCCCCAAGAAACAAAAATAGCATCCAATCCTTTGGCGAGATGGATAAAATCATGACGAGCACTCCGCATAGATCCGACCTCAGTCGGTGTATTACAAATATAAATACCCATCAAGCGTGTCACGCTTGCCGTAATAACCGGCATCTCTATCACCATATCTGCTTCTGAAAAACCAGCGGTCGGGCGAGCAGAAACATCACCAGGTTGCATCACTGCCAAGGGTCTGCGATTCCAATTGTCACAAGGCAAACCAGAAATCGGACTCACTTCCCCAGTATTGGCTGGGCCAGTATTTGTCATCGAGGATTGATTCTTGTTATTCAACTCAATGGGTGTCCGCCTTTCTTCTTTGCCAAAGAAAAAATACCACAAGAGACTGACTACCAATAACGCAACAAGGCTACTGATAATTTTCTTTTTCGTCATAGTGTATAGTAGTTATTGAAAAAAAATCATTTCTGACAACTCGGACAAAAGAAGATGCTTCTTTTTCCGATACTGTCACGTTGTATTATTGTACCACATTTCTTACATAGTTGGCGGTCTCTTCGGTAGACATAAATGGTATTTTGGAATTTCCCCGGCAATCCATCGGTATCTCGAAAATCCCCGTCACTGGTTCCTGCTGAACGAATAGCTTGGCGTAAAACCTTTTGTACGGCAAAAAATAAGCTTTTCCACTCCTTTTGAGACAGGGTTGATAGTGCGCGTTTTGGCAATATACCTGCCGAAAAAAGTATTTCACTGCGATAAATATTACCAATACCAGCAATCAAACGCTGTTCCAAAAGTACACTTCCGATAAGGGCGTGTCGGCGCGGAGACAACACTTCTTGAAAATGTGTACTCGTCAAAACAGGAGAAAGGGCATCTGGACCCAATAACGCGATACTGTCCAAAGACATAACATCCTTTGTCGGCACCATACGCAACCAGCCGAATTTTCGCATATCAGAAAACTCAAATGTCGTGTCGTCCGTAAATGTGATAATGTGATGAATATACCCGTTGATTTTTTCCTGAAATGCCAAGGTGTTTCGGTTATTCGGAGTTTTGATAAGGATGTGTCCCGTCATTTTGAGATGTATCACAAGAGAATATTCTGTATTCAGATCCAGCACGATATGCTTACCGAGGCGTCGCACTTTTATTATGACGGCATGACGTATATCGCGCGCCACGATAGGCTTGCTAGGAAAAACTTTTTTTGTCCAATCACTCCAAAAATACGCCATCGTTTTGCCTACAATTTTTTGTTGTAATTGCGACACAACAGTCTGTACTTCCGGTAATTCTGGCATAGCGCGTATCTTGAAATCAAGTGAGTTGTTGTTTGATAGCGGTAAAAACACGGTCATTTTTAGAGTCACCTGATGGCATGCCTCGTTTTTCTGCAAGAATATTTTTGATAACGGAAAGCTCTCTGGCAAAAATAGGTGTCAACGCCCGCGCTTTTACGTTGCTCGTTTCAGCAAACGCCTGAAAATGCGTAAGTTGCAAAGCAATTTCTTCAAGAATGATTTTTTGCACAGGGTGAACGGCAAATTCTTTTTTCCTCTTCGGGTCAAGCCATAGAGTTGCAAGCTCGATAATCCGACTGCGCTCAATACCAACGACCACACGCGGAAGTTTTTGATACAAACCTTTGTGTTGTGACCGCTCAGATTCGAAATATTTTACCTCTGTCAATGTACCATTTACTATTTCCCGATGAATCATGTCAAACTTTTTCCGTAACGAAATAGCGCTAAATGTCACATCAATAGCTAGACCCATATGCGACAGTGCTCGTGATGGCTCCTCAAATTCCACAATCAAATCAACACCATTGACATAATCATCATACAAAGATGTTTTGATAGTGCTTGCCGTTCCGCCAAACCAATCGCTCTGTTCGATATGTTCATACAACAGACCTTCCAAAACATCGGCATATTTTTTATGCGGTTCATCTGTTTCAAATTTAGCGCGGAGTTTTTCTGCTAAAATAATATCATTATGCACAACCATGCGATCATACGGAGGAGTAAACGTGATAGGATCAATAGCGTCACGATGTATTATCTGCTTGGCTTTTTTGTCTGCCTCCGCAATAATCGGATGTAAATATTCTGCCTGTTGTAGCTTCTGGTCAATACCTCTGTCTATCTTTGCAAAAGAATCTTCGTATCCCATAATGATGGTTATATCTCATTTATCAATTATATCTCTCCCCAATTATGTCCGATAGTGACTGCAACAATCAAGGGAACTCGTAGAGTATAGGCTTGTTCCATAGTTGATTTGATGATACGCGCCACCATTTCAGCCTGATCTTCTCTCACTTCAACAATCAACTCGTCATGCACCTGAAGCAACATACTCACCGCATCTCCATACGGCTGTAGTGCGCGAAACACCGAGAGCATCGCCAATTTCATGATATCCGCCGCCAATCCCTGAATCGGCATATTAATCGCCATCCGTTCGGCACTATGGACCACTTGCTGGTTGGCACTCATCATTTCCGGTGTGTAACGACGTCGCCCCAACTCTGTTTCCACATATCCTTTCTGCCTTGCATCATCTTTCATAGTTTGAATAAAATGAGCTACACCAGAAAATTTTTGAAAATAATCCCGAATAAATCCGCTGGCGACACTCTGCTCAATATTAGCTGATTGCGCCAAACCAAATGCCCCCATACCGTACAAAATACCGAAATTAAACACTTTGGCCTGACGACGCATATCAGCGGTCACTGCTGTTGGCTCAACTTTGTACACTACTGATGCCGTCGTTGTATGTACATCTTCACCGTTCTGAAAGGCTGATGTCAACGCTGTGTCTCTGCTCATATGTGCCATTACTCGCAATTCAATTTGAGAGTAATCCGCACTCACCAATACCTTGCCCGAACCCGCTTCAAAAGCCCCTCGGATACGTTCACTCCAGCTCGTGCGCGCAGGAATATTCTGCAGATTGGGATTTATTGATGAAAGTCGTCCAGTCGCTGTCACTGCTTGTTGAAAGGTCGTATGCAAACGTCCATCCGTTCCAACCAATAAAGGAAGAGCATCTAAATAAGTGGTCTTCAATTTGAAAAGTTCTCGATAACTTTCGATTTTCGTCACAATAGGATACGCTTGTAATTTTTGCAACTCCGTTGAAGCGGTTGAGATTCCTGTTTTTGTTTTCTTGATATTGGTCGTGGGAATCTGCAAATCCTGAAACAGTACTTCCGCCAATTGTTTTGGTGAATTAATATTGAATGTTTTTCCCGAAAAGGTATAAATATCTCGTTCCAATATCATCAACTCTTTTGTTAACTCTTCGGAAAGTGCGTGAAATTTTTCCGTATTCAGATATATGCCGTTTTTTTCCATGCTAAATAAGACAGGAAGAAGTGGCAACTCGATTGTTTCCAACACGCTCCGTAACGTTTTACCTGTTGGTTGTTTTTCACTTATTTCATCCAATCGTTTTTCATATATTTCGTACAATACGTACAATTTTGTTCCGGGATTTTTGATACTCTCTTCACCGCACTCTTCTACAATGAGCCGTTCCAGTGTCAGAGTCGCTCCAGCATTCAAAAGATAGGCGGAAAGCAAGACATCCGCCATAATACCGCGCAATACAATGCTTTCCGTATACAATTGATGCATCATTGTCTTACCATCGTAGACTATTTTCTTTTGCGTCGCATCCTCCAAAAAAAGTTTGAGGAATGCTCGCGTATTTTTATTCCATTCCACCGTGCCTTCTTGCTCAGATGAAATCGCGATATGCACCCGTTTTATATCGGTTTCAAAAAGCGTACCGGATGATTTTTCAAAAAATACGGCAGTCGTCTTCGTGGTGCCCAAAAATTTCTTCCATTCTTCTAAAGTGGTGATTTTTTTGTTTTTTGTTTTCTTGCGTGCTGTTTCCTGCGGATTATCATGTGTCGTTTGCGGATTATGACCAGGCAAACGTTTCAAGAGACTGAAAAATCCTAATTCTTTGAGCAACTCTTTCACGACCCCTTGATCAAAGTCACGGCTGACGCAGGTTGCAATATCCAAGGTAATAGGTGCATGCGTATCAATGGTCCCGAGCCGTTTTGACAAAAAAGCCTTTTCTTGGTCAGCTATTAATTTGTTACGCACGGATTCTTTCACGTCTTCCAAACGAGCGTAAAGTTGTTCCAATGTACTGAATTCTTTCAAAAGATCTGTTGCTGTCTTGACTCCGATACCAGCCACTCCAGGAATATTATCCGAAGCATCCCCTGCCAATCCTTTGTAGTCAGGAATCTGCGCTGGTCCAAATCCGTATTTTTCCTCTACCATCCGTTCATCATACAACATTGTATCTTTAATACCCTTGCGCAGAGTGAAAACTTTGACCGATGGTGTAACGAGCTGAAGAGCATCATTGTCTCCCGTCACAATAATCACCCGCACACCGGACTGTTCAGCCTGGCGGGCCAACGTTCCCACACAGTCATCCGCTTCAAATCCCTCCAGTTCATAGATAGGAATATTAAACGCCCGTACTACCTCCTTGACACGAGGAATTTGTGCATACAAATCATCGGGAGCTTTCACGCGCTTTGCTTTGTATTCTTCGTACAAATTATCGCGAAACGTCGGTCCCGCCAGATCAAAAGACGCTGATATATACTCTGGTTTGAATTTTTCAAGTACAGAAAGTAAAGTGAGGGTAAATCCATACACCGCATTGACCATCTCGCCCTTTTTCGTGGTTAGTGGGGGCAAAGCATGGTACGCCCGATGAATGAGTGCGTTGCCATCCAACAGTACCAATGTTTTCAGTTTCTTATCCATAGAGCCAGTATAAGGCATAGCACGCTTACATTCAAAGCATATCATCTGAAACGAGAACACGAATTCTCAAGAAAGTATGGTAACAATTTCTCTGACAGTAAATTTTATGTGCAAAATATCTCTCGTTCGTTTTCACCTTTGGAAGTGATAGTGATACGCGTTACCTCTGATGAGAGGATCGATGCGACCCGTTCGGGCCATTCAAGGATGACAATACCGTGTGGATCGGCACACCATTCAGCAAAACCCAATGGTTCCAATTCCCATGCTTCAATCCGATAGGCATCCACATGGTAAACACGTTCTATGCCCCGTTTGGTTGGCGCGGGCAGAGTATATTGTTTCATAATAACAAATGTCGGACTGACATAGGGCGGGAGCGCTCCAAGTGCCCCAAGCAATCCTTGGGTCAACGTTGTTTTACCAGCCCCCAAATCCCCTGTCAAACAGAGCACGGTGCCGGGTATGAGACGCTCTGCCAATTTTTGCCCACACGCTCGTGTCTCTTCAGTGGATGTTGTGTGCATTATATGCATACACATATCGTCAATGTTTTTCGATCTCAGTATAACATCTTTCTGAGTATGGTCATCAGCTCGGTTTGACAGTACCATATTTTTTTGTTACTGTAGAGAACTTTGATCCGATCTCATTCCTTATCATTATTCCGTCTATGGCCCTTACTCCGTCCCAACAATTTCAGGAACTACTCAAAAAAACTCAAACTCCGCTGGTACTCATTCCCGCCTATCCAAATCGTGATGCGGTTGCCAGCGCTTTTGCCCTGGCTCTTTTCCTCCAAAATTCAGGAAAGGAAGTGACTTTGGCTGGAGAGAATCTTGAACACGAGATAGAGACACTTGCCTTTCTTGCTCAACCAAATACCATCTTGTCATCAATTGCCGGTGCGCGTGATTTTGTTTTGTCATTTAATACCGAACGTAACAAAATTATAAACGTACGCACCGAAAGCACCGAGGGCGAAGTTCGTATCTACCTCACACCGGAAAATGGCTCTATTGATCCTCGTGATTTTTCTTTTATCCCAGCTCAATTCAAATTTGACTTAGCCATCATCATCGGAGCGGCGGACAAGGAATCTCTTGGAAAAATTTACACAGAAAATCCAGATATTTTTTACGAAATTCCGTTAGTGAATATTGATAATCACGCCGAGAACGAGCTTTTCGGACAAGTGAATTTGGTAGATGTTACTGCCTCAGCCAATGCGGAAATTCTGGCTGATGTCCTGGAAAAATCTGCCCCAAATCTTCTAACAGAAACCGTTACTGAAGCACTATTAACCGGTATTATCTCCGCGACCGACAGTTTTCAGAAACGAAACACGACACCGAAAGCGCTCAAAATAGCATCCCATCTCATGGATCAGGGCGCTGATCAACAAAAAATCGTCCAGGCTCTCTACAAGACACAGCCTCTTCACCTACTGAAACTTTGGGGACGAGTGATGGGACAAGCGAAATGGAATGAATCCCTCAAACTCATCTGGTCATTCGTCACGATTGAAGATCTCGTCCAGGCGCGTGCCAAAATCGCTGACTTACCGCAAGTACTGGAAAAAATAAAGGGAAATTACTCTTCTGCGCATCTTTTTATGATCCTGTCACCAGAAAGTAATACCCAGATACATATCATTGTCAAAGCCTCAACACCAGAAAATCTTACCAGTTTGAAAACGCACTTTTCAGAAGGTCTTCTCCATGGTGATACTTTTGCCTTTTCGCTTGATGCTACGAGTCTGGAAGAGGCAGAACAAATAATCCTCCAGAAGCTTCAACAGTCCTCTCTTCCTCATTCCAGTATTTAAACACCTTTTATTGTTTATACCGGTTTTCCGATAACTTTATTCTCTGTATTGACACCCTTGCCATTGGAGACGAGGGTGTTTTGCGAAAAAAGAGCATAATGGAGTACAATGAAATTGTGGTATTTGATAAAAAACAAAAACAAAGCGTATGGTTCAGATTATCGCTGGAAACTCTCATGAAAATGAAGAGAAGACCGAGCGTTCCCAAAAAATACTTCAGAAAATGCGCGAAGCTTCTATTGAAGAGGAGGCTGCCGTGAGAGCGACACAGCACAATCTCTACTATATAGATCTGCATATTTTTCCCATTGACACCGAAGATGTGTTGCTCGTGCCTGAAGCAGATGCCCGACAACACAATATCGCCCTGTTTCACAAAAAGAATCTCATTGTGCGTATCGCGCTTCTGGACCCTTCAAATGACACCTTGGAATATATACACACCTTGACAGAAAAAAACGCTTGGCAAGCAGAGCTGTATATCATCTCGCCCTCATCACTCAATCAAGCATGGAAACATTATGCCAAACGCACGCTCATTGATACGCTAGATTTGATCCGAGTTTCATTGAGCGATACTGATCTGGCGCAATTTGATAAAAATTTTAGCGAGCTTATTTCTCTCACCAGAGATAGTTCATTCAATACTTCACGCGCCTTAGAAATCATTCTCTCTGGTGCCAAAAAATTACACGCGAGTGATATTCATATCGAGCCAGGTGAAGATAGTGCGCGTCTGCGTTACCGTATCGACGGTGTTTTGCAGGATATCGGGCAACTCCCCCCTCATCTTCACATACTCCTTTTATCACGCATCAAAATGTTGGGAAAAATGCGCCTTAATATCCGTAATGAGGCGCAAGACGGACACTTCTTCATTGATTTGGATGGCAAACGTATTGATATACGCGTCAACAGTATCCCGGGAAAATATGGAGATAATATCAATATGCGCCTTCTTTCCAGTGAAGACGTTATCGTAGAGGTCACCAAACTCGGGCTCAGACATCTGGCTTACGAGGAAGTGCTCAAACAAGCCTCCAAACCAAACGGCCTCATCTTAAATACCGGTCCAACTGGATCGGGAAAAACAACTACGCTGTATACGTTGCTCAATCATATCAATCAATCCGGTACCAAGATCATCACTGTTGAAGACCCGATTGAATACAGTATTCCTGGTATTGTCCAAACAGAAATTTCTAAGAATAAACATTACACCTTTGCTACCGCTCTCCGTGCGATTGTCCGTCAGGACCCTGATGTAATTTTGGTTGGTGAGATTCGTGATGATGAAACGGCAGACATCACGATCAATGCCTCACTTACCGGACACCTCGTATTCTCTACACTACATTCCAACAGCGCTTCGGCATCCATTCCGCGTCTGATAGAACTTGGAGTCAAACCATCACTTGTAGTCGCGTCACTCAATGCCTTGATCGGACAACGCTTGGTCCGCGTCTTGTGTGAGCACTGCAAAGAAACCTATGTACCAGCACAAGAAACTGTCTCAACTATCCTGCGTCTTATCACCATCATCTCTCCCAAGGCCAAAGTCCTTTTACCACAGACCATTACCCATCTCCATAAAGCGGTCGGGTGTGTCAAATGCCACTTTACTGGCTATCACGGACGTATTGGTATATTTGAAGTCATGACAATGACACCAGAAATATCAGATATTATTAACAACTTTGGAACAGAACAAGAAATCCTTCGTGCCGCCCTCGAAAACGGTATGGTCACAATGACCCAAGATGGTCTTCTAAAAACTCTAGAAGGCATCACAACTCTTGATGAAGTCTATCGTGTTACCGATCAAACTGAATCCCTACAAAATGTCTATGCTGAGCTTATGCCCAATGAATTGTCTCGTGCCACTCATATTTCTACCACGGTCGTCGAACAAACACGCCAAGCTATCGCTTCCATTGAAAAATTTTCCACCTATGTTCAAGGCCTCAGCTCGGAACAGGTCCTCTCATCCATTTTTTCTGGAGCACTGCTCATGCGTGCCGGCGACATCCATATTGAACCGACTGAAACTGACGTTGATGTCCGTTTCAGAATTGATGGCATTCTTCAGTCCGTTACCAGACTGCCTCTCGCTTTTTATCCCACTTTAGTAGGAGAGATCAAGCTGGCGGCGGGGCTCAAATCCACCGAACGATCTGGCACAACTGAAGGGCGCTTTGCTCTGACTCTGGAGACGCCTATCGGTACCAATACTGCATCGGTAGACATTCGTCTCTCCATCATTTTGAGCGGATTCGGCGAAACAATGGTAATGCGACTCCTCAATCAATCTATCGTACAACTCAATTTAACCGACTTACATATTCGTCCTAAAAACCTTGACCGTATTCTCAGCGCAATCAGCAAACCAAACGGCCTCATCTTAAATACCGGTCCAACTGGTTCGGGAAAAACGACCACGCTGTATAGTATACTCGCCCGACTCAACACGCCAGCGGTGAAAATCATCACTGTTGAAGATCCGATTGAATACAAAATGCCAGGCATTCTTCAGACACAGATCAAAGAAAGTGAGGATTATACTTTTGCCAACGCTTTGCGTTCTCTCCTTCGTCAAAATCCAGATATTCTTATGATTGGAGAAATTCGTGATGAAGAAACAGCGCGTATCGCTATTCAGGCAGCGGGTACTGGACACCTTGTTCTCTCCACATTGCATGCCAATTCCGCTTCTGGCATCATCTCCCGTCTCACTTCAATGGGTATCAGCGCTGATGATATCGCCAACACAGGAGGACTCTTCATTGCCCAAAGATTAGTGCGCAAAATATGTCAGGAATGTCGAGTCTCTGCCATACCAAACCCCACGGAGCTTGCTCTTTTAGAAAAAACATTGGCACTCGTACCAGACAAAGATGCCTTACTGGCACACCCACTGCTCTGGCACGGAAAAGGTTGTTCGGCCTGTCATGGTACCGGATTTTTCTCACAAATCATCATAGTGGAAACGCTTCCCATCGAAAAAGAAATAGCTAAACGTATCGCCAGCGGAGCCATAACGAGTGAAATCGAAGAAACAGCAGTCCGTCTCGGTATGTTGACACTAGCCCAAGACGGTATTCTGGCGGTGCTCGAAGGTGATACTACTCTTGAGGAAGTCCGACGTGTCACTGATTTGTAAACACAAAGTTTCATCTTGACAATCAAAAACCCGTGCCCAAAAAAGGTACGGGGTCATTGATTGCTCCTTGTAAAGATATTTCAACTGTAGACAATTTCAAAACATAGGAGCTTCGAAAAAGAGAAAGTGTCGAGGCATAGCGCAGTCGAAACCACCCTACCCGAATCTGGACAAACAATCCCACGATTGAGAACAAAAGATAGTAATTCCCAATTGTCTACAGATGAAACATTTTCAAAAAGAGCCTATTACACATTTCTGAAGCAACCGTACAGCTTAACATAGTTCTGTTTTTTTGTCAACATTGTGATCCAAAGATAGAGTGAAACAAGTTGTATATTGGAAAAATAATTGTTTATTAACGGGTCAACCGCTCATTGTTTTTTACCGTAAAAAATGTTATCGTATAAGTAATAGTAGACATTTTTTCCTTTATTGAAGCTGAAAAACATTATGATTACGGAAGATGAGCCAGCACAAGAAGAGTCGAGCGCGGAAAACACACTGCGTCCACAGCGTTTTGGAGAATACATCGGGCAAGAAAAAATAAAACGCAACCTAAACATTTTTATCCAAGCCGCCAAAAAACGTGGTGAAAATATTGATCACGTGCTTTTGTATGGATCGGCAGGTCTCGGCAAAACGACATTGGCGCATATTATCGCCAAGGAAATGGGAGTGAATATCAAGGTTACCTCAGGACCCGCTATTGAAAAGATTGGTGATCTCGGCTCCATTCTCACCAATCTTGAGGAAGGGGATGTGTTGTTTATTGATGAAATTCATCGTTTGAACAAAATGATAGAGGAAGTGCTGTATCCGGCGATGGAGGACTACAAATTGGATATCATCATTGGTAAGGGTCCCGCTGCCCGTACCATTCAACTGGATTTGCCACGCTTTACACTTATTGGAGCCACGACGAGACTCGGAGTGCTCTCCAATCCGCTTCGCAATCGTTTCGGCTCCACGCATCGTCTTGAATTTTACACTCCAGAAGAAATAGAATATATCGTCAAACGTTCTTCAGAAATATTGAATATCGGATTGGACACGGAAGGAGCAAAAATCATTGCCCATTCCAGCCGACAAACTCCTCGTGTCGCCAATCGTATCCTGAAACGCGTACGTGATTATGCGCAAACCATCAATGCATCAGTTATCACGGGTGATCTTGCCAAAGAAGCACTGGTGCTCTATGAAATTGATACACTAGGGCTTGAACCGACGGATCGGCATATCCTCAAGACACTCATTCATAATTTCAAAGGCGGACCTGCGGGCATCCAAGCGCTATCCGCTGTTACTGGAGAAGAAATCCAAACCATTGAAGATGTCTATGAACCCTATCTCATCCAAATCGGTTTTTTGGCGCGCACTCCACGTGGACGTGTTGTAACCGACAAGGCCTATCAACATCTTGATCTTACGCCACCACCAGAACGGCAGGATTCCTTGCTTTAAAAAAATATTTTGCATTTCAAAGAGAGGGGAGTACAATACAGATATATGCTTCCTCTTTTTTATATATTCTATCTCATTATTTTTTTCTGCTATCTCGTGTCAGCTTTGTTCATTGTGTTTCATATTTCCCGCTACTCTCTTAAAAAAAGCAATGGTACATTCGGGGTGATATTATTTTTGGTTGTTTTTGTCATTCTCCTACTCACCAATATTAGTCTTTTTCTCAATCTACCACTTACTGATATGATCCAAAAATCCCTCTGAACAATACCTACCTTATGTCACAGTTGATCCATCGCTATCATTTTCGCGGACAACACCCCGATGAAGAAATACTACATATCATTCATCGGCATTGGTTCAACATTCTGACCCATTTTTTTGTCATCATAGTCATTGCGTTACTACTCATCACCAGTTTCGTCAGCATCCCTCTTTTCTTTTCCGCTCTCATCGGTACACACGGCGTACTGATATTTCTCTTTTTGCAAAATACACTTTTTTTATTTCTCTGGATTTTTGCTTTCCTCGTCTGGATTGATTATTATTTTGATGTCTGGATTATCACCAATGAACGCATTGTCAATATTGAACAAAAAGGATTGTTCGTCCGTCATATCAGTGAATTGAGTTTTTCTCGCATCCAAGACATCACGGCCGAAATTGAAGGTGTTTTACCGACCGTTTTGAATTTCGGCGATGTCGTAATCCAAACGGCTGGAGCAAATGAACGTTTTGCGTTTCATCAGGTACCTGATCCATATCATATAAAAGATATTGTGATGCGTCTCTCGCGTGGTACTGCCAATCCTACGTCCAAAATCATGCAAACGCCTCCCCTGACATCACCCGCTTCAGAATCTAAACTCTAACGACGGACTTTGTATATATTCAATGTTTTTTTGATATAACTTTATTCTTTACTCCTATGCGTATTCTCGGCATTGATCCAGGGACGGCAACCGTCGGGTGGGGTATCATTGATGTTACAGGCAATCATTTGACACCTGTTGCCTTTGGACATATTTCTACCGCAAAAACACTCCCGCCTGCCAAGCGTTTGGTGGAAATCACCCGCGATTTGACGACTGTTATACAACAACATCAACCTGCGGAATCTGCTGTTGAAGAAATTTTCTTTACCAATAATCAAAAAACGATTATTTCCGTGGCTCAGGCTCGTGGATGCATTCTCTTGACATTGGAGAATTTGTGTGTTAAGATATTTAGTTATACTCCGCTTGAAGTCAAACAAGCATTGACCAATTATGGCCGTGCCGACAAGGCGCAGGTACAACGAATGGTGCGCGCGCTTCTCAAACTTACTGCTATACCAAAGCCCGATGACACGGCTGATGCCCTAGCAATCGCTCTGTGCCATGCCAGTCGCCGAAAAATGGAAGCGATACAAAATTCTTAACGTCCGTATTTATGCAATATCATTCTTGGATTCTTTTTTTCATTGAACAAGGGGTGCCCCTCCAAACTATCACAATGCTTCTTATGTTGCCTCTGATAGCGACGCTCGTGGCATTTTTTCGACAAGTGGTAGGCATCAAAGCTTTTGGTGTCTACACCCCATCTATTATTACGTTTGCTTTGCTTGCCTTTGATCCTAATGGTCTTAAGTACGGTATTGCAATGTTTGTCAGCGTCATCGTCGTTGGTATGATCGTTCGTCTCGCCTTGCGACACTTCCGTCTCCTTTATCTCCCGCGTGTCGCTATCACACTCTCTCTCATCTCTTTATCCATTCTCGGTATTTTGGTTTTTGCTGGCAGTCAACAGCGTACCGGATTGGCTTCCATTTCTATCTTTCCCCTTCTCATTATGATTACATTGTCCGAAAAATTCGTCGCTGTCCAAATAGAGAAGGGTTACAAAACTGCTTCTATTCTTGCGGTAGAAACCTTGATCATTTCTGTTGTCGGGTATTATTTGGTAAGTTGGACACTGTTGACCAGCCTCTTACTCACATTCCCATGGCTTATTTTCTTGACACTTCTTATCAATGTGTCTTTGGGTAAATGGACTGGGTTGCGTATTACGGAATATATCCGTTTTCGCAAAATCATACGCTCCATTCAATAATCATCAGTCTCTCACTACTCACTCATTGTTGAGTGGTGAGAATGTTGCGAGTACTTTATGTGGGATTTTTTCCAAAAAAGTAGACAATTGCTCGGGATGAATGCGCGCAACCTCTCTTTTGTTCGCCCCTATAACCGTCGGAAAGGACGGGAAATCGCCGACAATAAACTCTTGTGCAAGCATATTTTGACAAAACATCAGCTCGGCATCCCAGCGCTCATCGCTACCATCAAAAATATGGAAGAGTTGGAACATTTTGATTGGGAAAGCTTGCCAAAGAGTTTTGCGCTCAAACCCAATCGTGGATTTGGTGGCGAAGGTATCCTCGTTGTCTACGGCAAGAAAAAAAATTTGAATACTTGGATCAAGGCAGATGGCTCAACCCTCTCTATCCAAGATATCAAAAATCATATTCGCAACATTTTGGATGGATCTTTCTCACTTGCCAATATGCCGGATGTTGCTTTTTTTGAGGAGCGTCTCACGCTTCTCAAACTTTTCAAACCATACGCTTACAAAGGTATTCCAGACATTCGTGTCATTGTGTACAATCGTGTGCCGGTCATGGCGATGCTCCGTCTCCCGACACGCGCTTCGGCTGGCAAAGCCAATCTCCAACAAGGAGCCATCGGTGTCGGCATTGATCTGGCGACTGGCACGACAACTAGCGCCATCCTTGGTAAGGGGCATTTCATCGAATATGCTCCGGATACGCGCCTCGCTCTTTCTGGTATCAAAATTCCTTATTGGAAAGAGATGCTCCGTATGTCAGTAGTTGCGCAGGAAATTTCCGGCTTGGGATTTCTCGGTGCCGATATCGCTATTGATAGAGAACGAGGCCCTGTCATCCTTGAACTCAATGCGCGCCCGGGGCTTTCTATCCAACTCGCCAACCTGAGCGGACTCAAGAAACGCTTAGAGCGTGTCTCCGGTATCAAAATTAAAACTGTGGAACGTGGGATACGTGTTGGTATGAATCTCTTTGGCGGGGAAATTGAGGAAGAAATTGAGGAACTCTCGGGAAAACGCGTTATTGGCGGTATCGAGAAAATAAAGCTCATCGGCAAAGACGGCAAAGAAATTGAAGTTGAGGCGAAAATAGACACTGGCGCCGATTCCACATCAATTGATACCGAGCTTGCGAAAAAACTCGGCTTCGGTGACGTGCTTGAATTTTTCGAGACTATCCCAAAACCAACTTCGACAAACCGCAATGATCTCAAGAAACTGTCTGATGAGTACGATGCGAAATACCGAAACGCTCATCCTGACCTCAAGGCAATCACCTTCACCTATTCAGCGAGTGGCTTCAGCATGAGACCGAAAATAGAAATGTCCCTCCTTATGGACACACTTGAAATCCCTGCCTATGTCACTGTTATTGACCGTGCCAACCTAGAATACCCCGTCATCGTAGGAAGAAAAAGTCTTCGGAAATTTCTCGTTGATGTGAGTAAATAAAACTGAACTTATGACTAAAAATTTCAAACTTCTCTTGGAGGAAGCTCACGCATTGGATTTGAGCACAGAAATTATTTATCCGGAAAAAGAAGTGGTTGAGATATCAAACGGATCCCGTAGCATTATCGTGAAAGAATTATTTTCTTTCGCCAACGATGTCTATTCTGCGAGTGCGGTACTGGCAAAAAACAAAGAGATTACATATCGCTTCTGGGAACGAGAAAATATTCCATTTCCACGAAGTCGCTATTTCCAAAACACCGCGTCATTCCCTCAGGATACGGCCGGTTTTGACTTGAAATTTCCGGTAGTTTTCAAGAAATCAAACGGCAAGAGAAGCATCGGTATTCGTATGAACATCACATCGTTTGAAGAGCTTGCAAAAATCGTAGCGGATTCCGATGGGAGTTTCATCATCCAGGAAATGGTTTTTGGAAAAGAATATCGCGTACTCATCTACAAAGACCGTCTGCTGGGAGTGCTGGAGTTGGTTCCGCCTCAGATCATAGGGAATGGAACCGATACCATTGCGACACTCATACAAAAAAAGAATATCAATCTCCAAAAAAAAGTCATCATCAACGAAAAAGTGATGCAGACACTCGCGAAAAATAGTCTTTCGCTGGATACTGTCCCGGCAAAAGGAGTCCGCGTATTGCTTCAGAAAAATTCATGCCTCGCGGAAGGCGGTTCATCTATAGATTGCACGGATGTCATCCACAAAGACATCTTGGAACTTGTCAAAAAATCAGCTCGGGCAGTGAACCTGCAACTGGCGGGTGTAGACCTCATATGTGAGGATATTTCTCTTGATCCGCGAAAGCAGAAGGTCTCTTTTCTGGAAACAAACAGCTCTCCAAGCCTCTCTATACATTATGACCCTACTGTTGGGAAGTCTCGCCTGGTGATCAAAGACATCCTTGAAGATATTTTCAACAAATAATCTCTCTGATGAAAAATATGAAAATAACCGTCATCTGCAAGACAACTGAATGGCAGGTGGAACAACTGAAAGAGACGGCTCCGAAACTTGGCACTGATATTGATGTGAGGGATATTTCCGAATCGGGAGCCGTTCCAGAAAATCTCGGCGATGTTGTCTTGTGGCGCTCATCATCTCTCGGGAGCGGGATCGATCGATTCAATATGATGAACAAAATCCTCAAAAAACACCTTCTCATCAACCGTTGCCTCGCGCGACTTCCGCGAGTGGCCGAGAAAGCTTTCCAGCCAGAGTACGTGCAAAAGAAAACAAAGACCATACACTGCATCCCGACTTTCACTTTTCAATCCTTGCGAGAAATAGAGACAGCGATACAAGAGGGGATACTCATCTATCCATTCATCCAAAAGCCGAATAAAGGATCAAATGGAATCGGTGTCAAACTAATCCGAAAAGTGGATGATCTTCTACAATTCGCGCAAGATATTGAGAAACAAGTATACCAGAACTTCATCAAAAACTCTGGCGATTACCGTGTCTTCATACTTGGAGGAAGAGCCCTCGGTGTTATCAAAAGGACCGCTCAAAAAGGCGGATTTCTGAATAACATCTCCCAAGGTGCGAGCGCGGACGCTATTACTGATCCAAAAATCATCGCAAAGCTACGTCGGATCGGAACGACAGTCGCCTCAATTTTTGAACTGGCTCTTTGCGGGGTCGATATCATCTATGATGAAAAACAGGATGAATATTTCTTCTTGGAAGTAAACACTGTTCCGCAGTGGCGAGGATTCCAAGAAGCGACCGGTATTGATGTTGCGAGCGAGATTATTCAATATTGCAAACGTATGGTTGCAAGAGGCACAATACCTACGAAAGATCTCGTTTCTGAAGAATACCTGGCGCAAATCCCCTTTCTCGGCAATAAGAAATTTCATTTCCTCTCACGCCTCTATCTCTGGAGCGGTAACGCCTTTTTCAAAGAAAAACTTGATGAGATGCAAGAGGCCTACATCGGAAAGACCGAGGATGCGCATCGGGAGAAATTAAAAAAAATATTCACCGATAAGCCTGAACACGGACCGAGGATGGTTGCCAAAGAGGCGCGGCAAGCATATTTTGATACATACCCTCAATTGGAGCCAAGTTTCAATCTCATCTTCACGAACCTCTTTGCCCGCAGATTATACGGTATCGATCTTCACGTATATATTCAAGAGCTGGTTTCAGATGAAGAACTTCTCAGTCTCAAGCGCCTCTTGGAAAATGACGCGGATGCTATGAGGACACTCTCTACTCATGCCATCCAATATCTCTACATCCTCGAGGAATATCTCGGAACAGAAGCATCCAAAGTGAACCCAGAAAAGTATCTTGAAATTGGAATGTCTTATCCGGATCAATCATCCGAACTCCAAATCTATTTCTTCACGCACTGCATCATTGGTGCATCCAAATTCTACACTACAAACATTGAAAAGAATGACTTACCTATTTACATTCAGATGTTAAAATTCATAGAAAATATTATCAAGAATAATTTTGAATCAATTTCCCTGGATAATAAATTTGAATTCCTCGTGTGCGCAAAGATCTGCGGGTATGAATCAACAATCGAAAAAGATATTTTTTCAGAGGCGGATCGGTCACTGGCTTCCGATGGGAACTTTTTGGTCGACACCCATAACACAAAAGCTTCTCCCAATGAGAGAAATGATTTTGTCGGATCAGAGCATCGTAATGTTCTCTATATAATGGCACAAACTCCGTTCCGTCCATTGAACCGCTGTACATGACGGGCTATTCTGGATTTTGAGAGGTAGTCTGAGTGTTGACTTGGGTGTTGGTCACGATCCACCAGGAAAAATGAATGTCTTTGGTCGCTATCTCCGTCATAATAACATCAAAACTCTCACCAGGTTTTTTGGCGGTCACCGCGAGTGGAATGGCAACATCTTCTGGCGTAACAAAGATAAAGCTGTCTTTATCAACAGAAGGACTCAGGATGGTTACAACAGATGTTCCGGACTGAATAATCGCCTCCCCCGCCAGCGGATTGACTTGCGGTGTCGTTTGCGTATTCTCAAGATGTATCACACGTGTTTCCAAATCAGCCAATTGTGGCAAAACGTCAACGTTGGTGGTGGTTGCCGTTTGGGCGAGTACGGAGGAGAGATCAAATGTCGTGTAGAAATCCGTCAGTGTCTGGACCTGTTGTTGCAACAATTCAATCTGAGAAGTATGGTGATCAATATCGGCGCGCATTTTTGCGGTCATATCATCAATATCATTCAAACGTTTATCAGTATCAGTAAAACGTTCTTCATACAAAGTGTTCTGCGCTATAAGCGTGGAGAGTTCCGTTCCAGCGACACTGAGCTGGGCGTCTACTGATTCCTGAAGGGCGGAGAGGGTTGTGATATTTTGATTTGTTTTGAGCGAAATTTCCTGAATCTGCGCGTGTTCATCAGCAAACAAAGTATCTTTGACATCGGAAAATCTAGTATACAGTCCGTGCACTGCTCCGTCACTGACAAAGTTTTCTACGAATGGAATAAGGAAATCACCGGAAGCGAGAGCACGATCCGTGTCAAAAGCCTGCTTCGTAAAATCATAACTGTATGCTTCGTAATTTGGAATTTGGAAACCGGCGGTCTGTGCTGAATAATGCCAACCGCCACCGTAACGATAATAGATACGGCCGTTGGTGGAGTCAATGCAAATATTACCATCCGTATCCAAAGTGAACGCGGTATCATCACACGTACCTGCCGTCACCTTGGTCACAACACCATCACTTGCATTCAATTGACCAGAGGCGGTGATATTGGTAACAGATGCGATAGCGCCAGAGGAATTGACTTGGAATTGAGAGGTAGATCCGACTGAGAGGAGAGCAGAGGGAGTGGTGGTGCCAATCCCCAACCGATTGTTGGTATCATCCCAGAAGAGATTGGCATTGTCTTGTTGGAGAGAACCAGAAGTACCAGCAAACAGGAGGGAGCCAGCCGTTGGGGTGTAGAAGGTGGGAGCACCAGTGCCTCCAGAGATGAGTGCTTGACCGGCAGTACCAACTGCAGAGAATCCGTACGCTGTACCGGTTGAGTATGGGATACTTCCTGCTCCACCAATGGTAGACGTATTGGTTCCTCCATTGGCTACGGGGAGGATGCCTGAAATATCTGTTGTTAGGGAGACGGCTCCAAAGGTAGGGGTCGTTCCTCCGTGGAGGACTTGAGTGGATGTACCAGCGGTGACTTGTGCTAAGACACCGGAGGCATTGGTATAGAGGGGTCCACCATTGGAGGTGAAGCCTGAGAATCTGATGGTGCCAG
Source organism: Minisyncoccota bacterium (assembly GCA_051306005.1). Lineage (GTDB taxonomy): Bacteria > Patescibacteriota > Minisyncoccia > Moranbacterales > UBA1568 > UBA1568. The sequence goes on along the minus strand of JBPPMJ010000001.1, from coordinate 114 downwards.
AAGAGGTGATGCCGGTTGCAGATGCGATAGCGCCAGAGGAATTGACTTGGAATTGAGAGGTAGATCCGACTGAGAGGAGGGAAGAGGGGGTGGTGGTACCGATACCGACGTTGC
>JBPPMJ010000005.1:0-3527 GCA_051306005.1 Minisyncoccota bacterium | reverse complement strand
GGGGCCGATGAAGATGGCTGCGCGTTTCTCGGTCTGGCCGCCGTCTGCGCCGCCACCTTCCACGTAGCGCCCCTCGGCGCAGACCAGATCGCCCGGCCAGGGCACCAGGCTGATGAAGCTGATGCGGTCATCCTTGTGCGCCTGCTGCACGCCGGCGGTGCGCAGGTTCTCCAGGATGATGGATACGAAATCGCGCGGCTGACCGCCGTAGTCGTTGCCCGACTCGCCGATCTGTTCGGCCGGGTCGATCAGCTCGTCGTTCTCGTCCACGCCCAGCACGCGGTGCGGCGACAGGCTCTCCACGGTGAACGGGCCGGCCACGCGCACGCGCCGGTTGTCGGCATAGGGCTTGTCGTAGAGGTATTCGGAATCCGCCTTGGCGGCGATGGAGGCATCGATCTCCTTCTGGCGGGCGATGCGCTGCTCCCACCACTGTGCGAGTAGCCTGGATGCAGGCGCGTCAGCGCCGGAATCCGGGGCAGGAGAACCCGGATTACGCTTCGCTTCATCCAGGCTACGGGGGATTTCCCACTCTTCCCAGTTCTTGCCCAGTGCGGCGTTGATCTGCGCGCGCAGCGGCTCCAGCACTTGCTGGTACTTGTCCCAGATGACGTCGATCTCGGCGTTGTTGGCAATGGACTTGAGCGTGATGTGCGGCACGCGCTCGTAGACGAAGCCCTGACGCACGCTGCCGCGCGTGAGTTTGGTGGATGGCGCGGTGCGGGTGATTTCGGCTTCCTTCAACTGGCCTTCCGGGCTGTCGGCCAGCAGGTAATACGGATAGCGCGCGCCCATGATGCGGGCGCGGGCCAGCGCGAGCGCGACGCGGGAGGTGTCCAGCGTGATCCAGCGGCGGCCCCATTGCTCGGCGACGTAGGCGGTGGTGCCGGAGCCGCAGGTCGGGTCGAGAACGAGGTCGCCGGGGTCGGAAGTCATCAGGATGCAACGCGCGATCACGCGCGGTGCAGTTTGAACCACGTAAGTTTTCTCATCGCCGAATCCGCTCTGTCGAGTATCAGACCAGAAGTTGTTTACGGGAAACGCTGGGAAGTCTTCTAGATACCGGACATAAGTCAGTGTCTTGCCTACGCCAGCTAGCCGGTTTGCCTTAGTAAGTCTGCCGGCTCCTAGCGAATTGGTTTTCCAACCGCCTTTGCTAACCGAATAGGCCACCCCATTTACCGAAATCGGCTGTTGAGTTGTGACGGCACCGGTCTGCGAGGTGAATTGATCGTAGCGAAATGCCCTGTCTCCACCAGCTAAGCCTTGCGCTCCTATCAACGCGCGAACGCCTGCCGCACTTTCTTTGTACCGATACTGATCCGTCCCCTCGTCCCCGAGAACCTTTTCCCTATGAGGCTGGCGATACTTAATCGCGTTCTTCTTCTTGGCATACCAAACGATGCAGTCATAGGTTCCCGCGAGAGTGTTAGTGCCAATCGCAGGACTTCCGGCGCCGCTTGTCTTGAGGAAAACGATCTCAGAGACAAAATTTTCGTCCCCAAACACCTCATCCATCACCGCCCTTACCCGGTGCACGTTCTCATCTCCGATCTGCACAAAGATCGAACCCGAGTCCGTCAACAAATCCCGCGCCACGGTCAGCCGGTCGCGCAGGTAGGTGAGGTAGGAGTGGATGCCGTCGCGCCAGGTGTCGCGGAAGGCCTTGACCTGTTCCGGCTCGCGGGTGATATGGGAGGCCGAGCCGTCCTTGACGTCGCGGCTGGTGGTGGACCACTGGAAGTTGCTGTTGAATTTGATGCCGTAGGGCGGATCGAAGTAGATGCACTGCACCTGCCCGCGCAGGCCCTCGCGCTCGGCGAGGCTGGCCATCACTTGCAGGCTGTCGCCCAGGATCATGCGGTTCGACCAGTGGGCGTCGTGCTGGTAGAAGTCGGTCTTGTCGGCGGTGTCGGGCAGGCCGTTGAAGTCGGCGAACATATCCACCATCGCGCCGGCCTGCTGGGCCGCGTGGCCGGCCGCGGCCTGTTCGGTCTGGCGCCGCAGGTCGTCGATCAGCACCTTGGGGTGGATCTTTTCCTGGATGTAGACCGGCGGGGCGTGAACGACGAGGTCGGACCAGTCCTGCACGTCCTTGCCGCGCCAGACGAGCTGCGGGTCGAGATCCTTGTTGCGGCGTTCGTAGGCGACGCGCAGCGGGTGTTTGTGCTCATCAATCATCACCGACTGGTATTCGGCGGTGGGGATGTTCTTGCGGGTCGCCTCGTCGTGCCGGAGGGCTTCAACGCTGAGCGGTGTCTTGGGGTTGCGGGCCATGAGTGGTTGTTCTCAGCTGTCCAGGGCGTCGGGTTTCTTGAGCGTCTTCTTTTCCTCGGAAGCCAGGCGACGTTCCACTTTCTTCACGTCTTCCGCCGGCGGCAGCGATTCCGGGCGGATGCCACGTTCCAGCAGGGTCTTGCGGACGGCCTCGTTGTTGGTGATGTGTTCCTTTGCGATGGCGCGCTCGGTCTGCATCGCGTGCTCGCGCGCGTTGAAGATAGTGATTTCGGTGGCGAAGTCCTTGGCCTTGAGAACGATGGTGGGCGCAAAATCGGCCAGCGGGCGGTTGTCCGGGACCTTCCATTGGGCCTTCATCTGCTGGGTCGTTCGGCTGAACAGGGCATGGTCACCCTTGCTGCGGATGAGGGCAAAGTCTTGGTTGCCGCCGGTCTGCTCGTAGATGACCTGGGATAGCTCCGTCTCGGTCACAGCCAGTTTTTTGCGGGCTTGCACGCGCTCGGTCTCCAGGAGGCGCTGCTCGATCAATTCGGCACGGCGGGTCTGGAGGGCGAAGTAGGTCTGTGCGAAAGCAATCTCAGGCTTGCGCGGATCGCCGTTCTGGGCAATCAAGTAGCAGGCGTAGCGGGTCAGCATGAGGTCGTCCACCTCGCGCTGGCTGCCGGACCCGAGATCAACCATTTTGTTAACGTCAACAAAATGGTCAGAGACAAGATGTCCGGACACTTCGCAGGCAGTTTTTGCCTTCGAAATCACAGTACTGCTGAAGTTGCGCCACTCGGTGTAGCCCAGCAGATGCTGGAGGTCGCGCGCCAGCCAGTATTCGACACCGCCCTCGGTCTGCTGGGCGTGTGCTTCGAAGTTGTCCGTCAGTGTGCGAACGATCTCCGTCTTCATGCGATTTCCTCCCGTGCCACGCATACGGCATCTACCATCCGATTGAACTCGGCTTCGACCTTGTCGGCGAAATCCACCTGCATCTGCCACACGTCGGTGAACTCGGCAAAGGCCCAGCGGCCGTGCGTGCGCAGGTGATTCACGCCGGGCACCCAGTAGGTGTCCATCGTTGATTTCTTTTCCTTGGCGTCCTCGCCGCGGTAGCCCTTGATCTCGACGATGAGGTTAAGCGGATCGTCCGCGCCGCGGCCGTCGTCCACGCGCACGATGAAGTCCGGGCGGTAGGTGCGCGTCTCCGAGCCGTAGCGGTAGGGCACGTCCAGGCCCAGGTTGTGGTTCTTGACGTAGGCCAGCACGCGCGGGTGGGCCTCGGCCACGCGGCAGAACTCGGC
>JBPPMJ010000019.1:0-2163 GCA_051306005.1 Minisyncoccota bacterium | reverse complement strand
ATGTCACGCGCATACCAGAGTTTTGAGTACGGCATCAAAGACGCAGAAGAACTGCTCGCCCACTTCGACGCCATCAATACCAATCCGCCGCCCCCAAACGCCGAAGTGCTGAAACGGGCAGGCCTTGTTATGGCCTTAACTGCCTGGGAAACCTACGTCGAGGATCGGCTTTTGGAAGAAATGAACAAGAAGCTTGGTGCGGTCACCGGCAGTTACGTCGGTGATTTTGTCCTGAAAAGATTGCACACCGATCTAAAGCAATTCCACAACCCAAATTCGGATAAAACAAAACGCATATTTCAAGAATATTTGGGCCTTGATGTCACCATAGGATGGTCATGGGCCAACTATGAACCTGAAAAAGCCAGGGCCACTTTGAATGGTTGGATAGGTAAGCGCGGAGATGCCGTGCACCGATCCAAGCCCATAAATAACGGATCTTCTGTTGCGCATCTAATCAAACGCGACGAACTGGAAAAGGTAATTCGCTTCGTCAAAGATCTCGTAAAGACCACTGATACCTATGTCGACAACAGTCTCTAACATGGCGCTCAACTGGACTTGCGCGAACAGCCGCGCTGGCCAGTTAGCTATACATTAGGCGGCGTTGATATGTACGTAGAGTTTGATCTGCCAGATATTCCCGGGAATCAATCTGGATTTTCTCAGTATTGGCGGGAGTCAATTTTCATAAGAGCCCCATCAGAGCGTTACCAAATTAACGCGCTCACGGGGACCTACGTACGCTTGGTAGAAGCGGCGTTGATTGAGTATATGCTAGGCGCAGAGAAGTTAAGAGAGTTCTGGAGCACCCACACTTCCTTAAATATGGGCGCCATGCACAGATCAACGTCTCACTTTGAGACCTGCATATCAAACATGTACAGAGCCACAAATTGCTATCGCCGACTGAAAAATGATCAGCTGCAAGATCCGATAGCGCAGCTCTTGTGCTCAAAGAAGGTGGAGTTCGCGAAAGATCCCATCACGGATAAGTTCCGCCGTGTTCGCAACACGATACATCATTTAGAAGAAGATGTTATGAAAAGACGCATAGTCACCGGGCAGCCATTTGCTCTGAAACCTGATGGGCCTGAAGTCAAACATCCAACGGAGCCAAACCAAACCATCAAGACCATTGATCGCCTTGTAATAGGAGAGCATGAGTTACTATTCTCCGAGCTGGCGCAGTGGCTTTCTGAAATGTCGGAAGTGGTGGTCGCCATTGCGGAGCATTTGTCTAACTCTTATGTCCCACAAGGTAACAATCGATCTCCCTAATTCAAATTAACCAAACTTCTTTCCTGCTGCCGCCTAACCCTTCACTGCAGGCCGACGGCCATGACTGGCGGCGCTCTGAGCTCAGACGTTAAGTTGCACAGGAGGAGAGAGAGGATAAATGCCAAGAACAATCGATGAGAAACAGCAAATAGAAATTGAACATTGGCGGGACTCTCAGCAGGAGTCACCAGAGGCAGACTCTATTCATAATATAATTAACAAAATGACGGAGGCTGCCATTGTTCTGGACTGCTTTGAAAGGCATCGAGAGGAGTTATCTACCAACGGTCGCGTCCTTGAGCTTGGCGGCGGACAAGGATGGGCATCATGCATCTATAAAAAATTATTCCCGGACGCCCATGTTACAGCAACAGATATAAGCAGGTTTGCTGTCGCCTCGCTACCAAAATGGGAAGATATTCTCCATGTGAAAATTGACAATTCATATTCATGCAAGAGCTACGAAACAAAAGAAGCCGAAGAAACTTTAGACCTGGTCTTTTGTTTTGCTGCCGCGCATCATTTCTTGGCTCACAAAAGAACGATGCAGGAGATTTCTAGAATATTAAAGCCCGGCGGCAGAGCCATTTATTTATACGAGCCGGCAACACCAAGATATCTTTACCCTCTTGCCTACAAAAGGGTCAATAGAAAACGGCCCGAAGTCCCCGAAGATGTCTTGATCGTCAATGAATTACGAATTCTATCCAAGTCGGTGGGGCTTGATGTTCAAATTGATTATTATCCCTCCTTGATTCATAGGCGACCTTTTGAGACTTTGTACTTTTACATCTTAAACAAGCTGCCTTTTCTTCAAAGCAAAGTGCCGTGCACCGCAAATTTCATCTTTAGAAAATTGCCTCAATAATAATGGTAAAGAGT
>JBPPMJ010000011.1:0-2556 GCA_051306005.1 Minisyncoccota bacterium | reverse complement strand
GTATCATGGTTTACCCACCTTGTGTTATTGGATCGCAACCGTCTCGACGGCCTGGGTGCGACCTTAAAGCGTGGGTGCATGGACGGCATTGATGTAGATCACGAGCCCGTCATGAAGACCAGCCGCGATTCCGTGAACCGCACCGGGCATGTCGAGGGCTGTTTGGTTTGAGTCAGGCCGTGGCGGCCTCACGGTTCAGCCAGGAGCACTGGTGGATCACATCGGTCTTGTACAGGCTATTGACCGTCTCGGCCAGAACGTGGTCGCAGGAGTCGCGATACTGCCGACCGTGGCTTCGATGCCCGCTTCGGCCGCGAGTTCGGAGTAGCCCAAAGTAAGCGAAGCGCCATTTTTTCCCGTCTGTGTGGATCGCATTGCTAGGCGCTGGAAATTAAGGGCTGTGAGTGCCATATGTGTTACGAACACGCTTTGATTTCGCAAGATACGTTGTCCATATAGCTGTTACGATAATGGAAGCAATGAACGCACCAACAAACTGAGAATCGCCGGCGTTTGACTTACCAAAGACCATGATTGGAACTAGAATGCCCAATACCAGCGAGGCACCCGGACCAGTTATCCATAAGATTGCTTTGGCGCGGCTAACCGCAGCCCCATTATTTCCGAGAACTAGCCCCCATCCGCCATAAAAGCTGATAGATGAGACGGCGAGAAATATCCACCAAGTGACTGTTTTATAGGTCTTCCATTCTTCCATTGATGTGATGTATGGATACTGACGTTCTGCCATCATAATGTCGGCATTGATGCGACCGGCCCCAAGTAGCGGGCTGAGTACGATCATCCCTACGACCAACAAAAGAAGCCAACCTCCAACACCTCTTGGCCCTGGCTTGCTTCCTGATTGAATATCTGTGACCGAAGGTTTCTCTCGTCGAGGTTGTTGGAGCTCATGGTTTGACTGTTCACTCGCAGAAACAACGCTGGACGAGATTGGTGGGTCGATGGTCATTTTTGCAAGAAAAAAGGCGATCCCGCCAACGACGAGGACACCAACCCATTGAATTAGGAGCATGGCTACGTTGACGGTCGCTGTAATGTATCCCTGCTTTGGTGGATCAGTTATCCAGCCATATCCCATGTTTAAGGTCGTTCCATTATTCATAATAACGTGAAACGGTGGATATAGAAGCATTGCTACAATTATGGCAATCACCGCTTTCAGTATTCTTTTCTGATTTGTGTTCATTGCATCTCCCTTGAACCACCTAACGCCGGAGTTAAACGGCCGATCAAATGTTGATCCGTTTGAACGACTCGTTAGCCAAACACACGGGTTGATACTTGATTCATTTTAGATTTTATATCTTTCAAAGATTGCGAAAGCTCATTTGGCTCAATTTTCATATAACCAGACCAAACTTTACCTGATTTATTTGCAGGATAGCGAAGCACTTGATCAAGCGGGTAGTCTTTATAGAATTTTTTCTGAGTTTTTTCTGTATTATCGCAACCTAAAATTTTGGTGCAAAACGGAACATCCCAAATATCGGCCAAAAATGGATACAATCCATAAGCTTCATCCCTAAGTTTTTCAATATGATGGTTTGAATCTTTTTCATCTATTGAACCTTTTTTCTTTAGGATTAACGCTTTCAAAAATAGCTCTACCGAATGCCTTGCATTGTAATAACAAGCCGAACATCGAGAATATGTGACCTGTGATGAATCATCAACAAGCGCCTTACATGCTGCAATTGCCACAAATAAATAGCCATCAGAAAGCGATCTATATTGATCAATCTCACTAAGATTCCGAAGACTATCTGAATGATTATTCATACCTTTCCAGAACTTCAGCCTCAAGTATCCGATGACCACACCAATACCCCTGTGAGGACCGTCCCGGCAAAGACGCTGCAGCTTGTTGTCGGCTCGAAGCAACCAATGCTCGTTCATGACATCCTCCAGAAGGCCCGACTATAAATGGACACCCCAAGATGCATACGTCGATTGGGTACGTCAGTTCGTCCTGTTCCACGCCAAGCACCACCCGCGCGACATGGGCGACTGAGATCGAAGCGTTCCTAACGCATCTCGCGGTAGCCGACAAGGTGTATGTCTCAATCTGGAACCCAGCAAAGAGGGCGCTGCAACTTTTTATCGGCAGGTGCTTGAGATTAATGAGCCGTGACTGACGGACGTCGCGGCAGCCCGACATTGATCCGCATCCAGTGTCATCCGGCGCCGCCACAGCAACGAAAAAGTATTGCCGCGGGGCATGAAACGGGCGGTGCACGAGGCGGGTATTGCCAAAACCGGCTAAACCGCACACCTTGCGCCACAGCTTTGCCACGCGTTTGCTTCAGGCGGGTTACGACATCCGCACGGTGCAGGAACTCCTGGGCCATACCCACGTTGCAACCACCATGATCCACACCCACGTCCTGAACCGGGATGCACTGGATGTGGTCCGTCCTTTGAACTGACGTGCAAGCCCGTGCCTTTCACCAGCGTCACACCCGCGCTTTTCATGGCCATATCGGTGCCGGTGCCCATGACGCACCGTTGTTCGCGGGCAAGGATTAAGTGACA
>JBPPMJ010000012.1:0-3176 GCA_051306005.1 Minisyncoccota bacterium | reverse complement strand
AAAAACACCCGCACCATCACCAAGCGCGACATGGTGCTCAACGACTACCTGCCGCTGATGGAAGTGGATTCGCAGACCTACGAAGTGCGCGCTGACGGCATGCTGCTGACCTGTGAGCCGGCCAAAGTGCTGCCGCTCGCACAGCGGTATTTTTTGTTTTGAGCGCGGCTGGCCACCGTTCACGGCTGGGTCCACCGCCGTATCGGCGTGTTGACGGTAAAGAAATACGTCCCTCTGGGGTGCCAGAGGCGTCGATAGTCGGGCGCGGTGCAGGCGGACCAAAATACGGCGCAATGCGCTACGCTTATTGCGCCCTACGCGGCGCTCATCGTTATGCCTTAAATACGGAGCACTGATGCCAGGAATCGCAAATTTAACCGCTGCAGAATTCCAAGCCAGAGTTAATCGGTTTGCTGCAACTTATGTGGACGATTGGAATTTTTGGTTAAATGCGCAGCATGACGCACGCCCACGACAACTAGGCATAGTTTTACGCAAGTGGCAAGCTTGCCGCCCAAATAGAATGCGGCGCACGCTGGAAGAAAACCAACATATTCGCCCTTATTTAGAAGACTTAATTAATCAGGCTGAGCAGCATCTTCACGAGTTGCAACACTTCAACATACGAGATCACGCATCGTTCTCAAGCGGAAATTGCGAAGCCCTTACAGAGCTTTGGGGAATTTTTGAAAATCTTTCGTATAGCGGTCGAGCGCGTAATGGTCTTGCTGGAGTTGTTGGTATATCAAAGGCTATGCTGTTATTGACTGATGGGCGAGTGGGTCCAGCCTTTGATTCAGAAGTTCGAGGTCACCTTCAAACAGGGAACATAGCTAGTGCCAATCAATGGATTAACGCGCTCCAGATTGCGTCACAAGACATACAGGCATTTGAGAATAACAACGAAACCACTATCCACCAAGCGGCTCCACAGGATCACGCAGGATTAAACAGTGGTCGAATCTATGACATGGCTCTTGGCCCAGGTGCGTGAATGGCATAACAATGGGCTCCAAGCTCGGTTGGTTGGGCCGACGCAGAAAACCCAACGGCGTAAACACCAAGAATACCGGAACACAAAGGTTGCCGGCTGCAAGCTGCCCGACGGAGCGCTTTCTGTGCGTGACGCTTGGGTGGGATGCAAAACGCGCAGGCTTCGCAAGCGTGTCTTTCGGACGAGAGTTGAATCTGTTGGACTTCTTGGGTCAGCCCAACCTCCATGAACTGGAAAAGGACGAATTTCTGCGGCAAGGCAGGCTATACGGAAATGTTCCGGAATTGCGCAGCCGCCGGCTTGTATCGGGGTGCATGGAAGAACGACAATGGAGCATGCAACTAATTGTTCTAAAAAGACTGCTTTTCAAATGGATATCCGATTCGTCATACACCCACCATCGGAAAGAGTCGTGCGGGATATGCGGAAAACTTCCGTGTTTAAACGCAGAAGATTTCTAAATACTAAATGTTAGGTGCTTAACCAATGCACTACGATATTACAACTAAAGAAGGGCTATTAAAGCCAAAATCAACTCTAGTTTTATCCAATTTAGGTGACGTCAAGCTATACAATCTGGAACGCGGCTTGCGTCATCCGCTTGGTATCTACAATTTCACGTTCAATGAAGTTGTATCCAAGTCACATACATTGCTCGACGCGCTTGAGGAAGCAAATAACAACCTGCCTCCTATTAATCATGATGAAAAAAAATGGAAAGAAAGGATATTGGATGCAACCGATCACTTTTTAGATGCGGTTATGCAGCACCTAGATGCATATAAAAGCATAATTTGTTGTTTTTATAGCGATTGCAATTCGAAGGAAGCGCAAAAAATAAATCACTCTCTCCAGAATAGAGATACACGCATACCGAGATCATGTCGCTAAAATTGTTAATCTTATCAAGCATAAACAACGAAAATTGAGTTTAATTCTTTTTCATGGGCCAGGAATATTCGACCTTGGCTATTATGTTGAAGGTGTTCTGGAAGATGGGACTGTAGGACCTGATCCGGAAATCCATGCGGGCTCTAATGTGGCTATATCATTCAACAGAGATATGCCTTTTCACTTGTGTAACATTTACTATTGCTCAGCAGTTCTAGCTGCCCACATCCATAAAATATGTGGAGCAATTCCAGTATCCTCAACGGAAGAGCCCATATCTGGAGATACCTTGGCAAACCTAATAAAGCGTATTGCGGCTTTACCAATGCAGTTCTTTCCAGATGAGATTGAAAAACCAGTTCCACTCGTGAAGGTCATACCAATACGGAATTCAAACCATTTTAAAGCGACACTAGAAATGCCGTCTAAAAGAATCAAGGCAAGAACTATTCCGCCCCAATGTCGGATTCAAGTTTCATGGGAAGGCGACGGAATCTCCAGATCGTTCAAAATGCCATATTTCGGACAAGCCCAATAAGTTGGGCTGACGCACGAAGCCGCACATCTTAAAAAACCGGAGACACCTAAGCACAAAGGTTGCCGGCTGCAAGCTGCCCGACGAAGCGCTTTCTGTGCGTGAAGTTTGGTTGTGGCAAGGCCGGCTACGGCGTGCGTACTATTTGCGCATGACTCGCCAGCAGATCTTTCGCTGCGGGCGCGAGACGTTTGGGACTCAGCGTAAAGGCGATCAAGCAGGCGAGGTGCCATTCTCGGCTTCGGGCACGGCCGGCTTCCACTGCAGGCCGAGCCGGGTCATCAGCCCCTGCGCGTCGAACGGCGCGCGCACTTTCACATCGTTGTCGAAGTAGCAGTAGATATCCCGGGCCTTGGCCGCTGGCGCCGGTCCCGAGCCTGCGCGCGCTGCATTGGCAGGCTCGCCGCCGTCCGCCCAGGCGCGGATGCGCTCCGCCCAGCGATCCAGCGCCGTATCGGTGTAACCACTGGCGTAGAGCGCTTCATCGCCGTGCAGGCGCAGGTACATGAAGTCGGCCGTGACATCTTCCAGATACGGCCAGCGACCGGCGGTATCGGCTACCACCACCGCAACCCCATACCGCCGCGCGAGTTCGATGAATTCCGGACAGGCAAAGCTGTCGTGCCGGATCTCGATCGCGTGGCGCAGGCGGCGCTTGCCGTAGGGCTTTAGGGACGGCGGTTCGCCCATTTGCGTCATGCGCTCATCGTGCTGTTTGGCGAGCTTGGCCGCGGCCTGCGTGTCGTGTGGCAAGCC
>JBPPMJ010000017.1:0-2107 GCA_051306005.1 Minisyncoccota bacterium | reverse complement strand
AGCAGCGCAAAGCCGCGTTCAGCCCCCTGCCCTCTCGTTAACCGAAATCGAAAGCCGGGCACCGGACAGAGATGCTGCCATCGTGGCGGCTTATGCGACAGGCAGATATTCTTACCAGCAACTCGCCGACTACTTTGGCCTACACTTCACGACAGCGGGCAATATTGTGGGGCCGTGTCGGTGAATTCATTGTTTATAGACCTGACCCTGATAACTCTCCTAGCGTTAGTCTCTTAATGAGACAATGAAGGTTTAAATGGAACTCAAAGATATACGAATTAAAAACTTCAGGACGATAGAGTCTGAGCAGCACCTTAAGATCCCAGGAAACATGACTATTGTGGGGCCTAATAACTCGGGAAAAACAAATTTACTAAAATCAGTCAAGCTCTTATTCACTGGCTTAAATAATTCATACAACTATAGAAGAGAGTCTGATCTTACTTTCGGTGTGGGTCGAGCTCGAACAAGTATTATCGCCACTTTTGACGGTGATCCTGATCAGAAAAATGAAATATATGAAGCGGTTGACGAGCTTCATGAACTACAAGGAACCAAAAGGTCTGGAAGCCAGCTGAGTTTGAACCTTTATTTTACTGACACAAACACACCTGTTTATAGTTTTTTTCCAAATGTGAAAAGGCCAGAAGCGGGAGCCAAAGCAGCTCAATATTCACGCACTCACATTGGTTTAGTGAACCGAATATTAGATTCATTTAGTCTACATTATGTTCCATCTGCAAAAAGTGTAGATCAAATTTACAGTGATCTATTGATTCCTTTTTTAAGGCGAAGAGTATCCAAAGTAATTGAGCCCCATATTTCAGATATTGAAAAAAGCCTAGAAGAAGCATCTAACTCATTAAATCAGGAGTTAAAGTCTGCTGGTTTGACGGACTTGAGTGCCGGATTTTCTTTGCCAAACAAATCAATTGAAAAGTTAGTATCCGGATTTGATTTTTTAGTTTATGACCCCCAAAAAACTCTTATTCAAGATAAAGGGATGGGCATCCAAACTACAGCCCTTCTTGCTGCATTCCGATGGATTACTAAGCAAGAGAAAGAAGAAGGTCGGAGTGTGCTATGGTTACTCGAAGAACCTGAATCATATCTGCATCCTAATTTAGCCGAAAGTTGCAGTACGATATTAGATAACCTAGCAAAAGATGCAACCGTTATTAAAACCACGCACTCAATGGCTTTTGTTCCCCAAGATCCTTTACATGTTTCAGCCACGTTACTGAATGAAAAGAAAAGAACCGAAATACATGGATATAAAACGTTCAGTGAGGCCGTATCATCCATTCGATCTGCGTTAGGTATTAAGTTTAGTGATTTTTACAATCTAGCACAATTCAACGTGTTGGTTGAAGGCCAGTCAGATCGAGAAATATTTCAGCGGATCTTAGATAAACTTCCTACCGAAGATTACCCGCTAAAAACTTTGCGTAAGGCCAAATTCGAGGACTTTGGAGGTGTTAAGCACTTGTCTGGTTTTCTGCGTGCAGCTTATCAGTTTATTCGGAATGAATATGCATGTGTATCAGTTTTTGATGGAGACGACGCAGGAGAGAAGGAAAGGAAAGATCTTCAAAACTACTTCGGTAACTGCAAAATACCTTTTGAAGCCAATAAACACTTTGTTTCTGTTAGATCAAGATTTTCTATTGAGGGGTTGTTCCCCGATGAATGGATCAAGAAAATACATGAAGATAGCCCATCATGGTTTGAATCATTCTCAATTGACGCTTCAGGAGAGCTAGAGCCATTCAAAGTCAAAGATGGTCGAAAATCTAATATCCAAGATAATCTGATGACTAGGGCGGAAAGCCAGGGTGACTTTGCTTGGACAAATAGATTTATTGAAGTTTTTAACGTTATTGATAAAGCATTAGCTGACCTAGATGAGAACATCAGAGTCAAGAGAACATCAGTGTCAGGTCTAGATAAATAGCCGCCCCCGGCCATATTCCTCTCCATCATGTCCCGCCACATCCGCATAGAATTCCAGGACGCTCTTTATCACGCCCAGCCCCCTGGCTGGCGTAGATGGATTGCTGGCGAAGTTTGCCAAAAGGCGCAGCAACGCTATGCGCAACTTGCGACT
>JBPPMJ010000009.1:0-2613 GCA_051306005.1 Minisyncoccota bacterium | reverse complement strand
ATCCCCTCCCTCTCCCACATGCTTTTATGGTGCCACTTCTCGCCAACTGAAGTCACGACAGTTGTTGATTTCAGAAGCGTTGCAGGCAGTGCTTTCGGTCCATGGGAGGCAGGACGTATTGATATTGGTACGACTCTTTGTGTTTGTCGTACAGTTGCAGGTGCCATAGGTACCGGTACTGGCAGAACAGGTGAGATTGACCTGGACAGAGTCTGACGTATTGCCACCCGGGCCAGTACAACTCACCGTGTGATTGGAAGTAGTCGTAGCTTGAACAGACTGGGAGCCGGATGTTTTGGTGGTATCGCTCGGAAAGCCGAAACCATCACTGGAAGATCCGGAACAAGCGGTGGCATTGGTGGAAGTCCAGGTGATGTTTTTGGTATCACCGGCATTGAGATTGAGGGGGCCGTTTGAATTGTTAATTTGTAGATCAACCGTCGGGGCTGGAGAGGCTGGAGGAGGAGTACAGGCAGAGCCATTCCATGTGTAACCCGCGTTGCAGGCGAACTCACACTTTGCGGTGGTGTTGGTGGCCGTGTAGGTATAGGGGGTATTGGCAGAGAGACCGGTCATATCATTGGTATAGGAAGAAGCATTGGCAGGAAGAGTGCCCGTGCAGGAGAAAGAAACGGGTGGAGGAGTAACTGCTGAATCAACTGTACATGATTGATTCGTATAACTACCAGAAAGCGCCCCGTTGTTGCACCTTCGGTTTTCACTCAGACAAGTACTTCCTGCTGGAACTGACGCGGTTTTATACGCTTTCACAGACGCTTGATGGTCAATAGTGCCACCCCAAGGGACATCACAAGCAACATACATATTACAAGAAGAGGTAGATCCTCCGTATGCGCCAATACACTGCCATGACCATGGTCCTTGATAACTACCGCTGACTGATGAAGCCGTACCATCAGCACACAGGGCACCATAAGAACTCAAAGATGATTTTGATTGTGCGGAAGTGCCATCCGCAGAACCGCAAACGCCGTCGTCCTTGTAACCAATGTCAAGAGAAATGGTGCCATAATCACACCTTCGGTCAGCTCCGGTAGCCGCGTTCTCAGTACACAACGACACCCCAACCTCTGTTGGATATGTCCCCTTGACATCAAAGGCCTGTTTGCTCCCGCTGAGTGCTCCGCCTCTCGTCGCGCCACTCGCCAGTGTCACAAACTGACTGTTACCAAAACTCGCCCGTAGATCAAACTCCACTGCGTCATCAACATTAGAACATACGGTTGCTGATCCAGAATAATTGAGCGTAATTTTGTCTCCAATGGCGTATTGTGACTTGTCGGTATTGATGGTCACACTTCCATAACTGTTTCCTCCTCCTGATGTTATGCTCAATGTCAATGCTTCCGCTGTTCCCCCTCCCAGAGTCATCCCCGCTCCCAAGACGAGCAGGAAGAGCCCCAGAGTCATACGTATCCGTCGGCTCTTGATGATGAAGTAGAGAGCGGTGAGGAAGAGCACAAAAGTAATCAGAAGTGCGATGGGACGCAAACTTTTCTGTATCATGGTCTCTGGCATTGATGGTATATGCTCAGCGGGTACAATGACGGTGCGTTCATCAAGAACGGTGCCGTTCTTGTCGGTGATACTGACAGTGGCTTGGGGCCCGGAACAGGCTTGAGTGGTAACGGCGTTCAGTATCATGTGCCACTGCTGGGTATCAAGTGGCGTCGGAGTCCCTTGGGCGCAGAGAGTGCCATTTTCATCCGTGACTTTGAGGGTGACTTGGGGCGTATCAATAGTCGTGCCCGCTCCTCCTCTGGCATTGTCAAAGCCATCCGCTGAAGGACTCCAGAAAAGTTTGGCAATCACCCTATCACCTTTTTGATACATGCTTTTGTCTAAGATGAGATTCTGGATGGTAGCGCTGGAACCACGGAGGACGAAATGCGAAACAATGGATGAAGAGACGGGTGTGCCCTGCGCATCCTTGAGGACGAGAGTGGTATCGTAGGCTTGTGGGAGAGACATTTTTGGAAAAGGAATCATGACACGTTTGCTCTCTTGAGGAGCGAATGTGAGGATACTTTTGAGCGGTTCGACTGGACTCACTTCCGATCCGTAGATGGAGCGACGGAAGGTGCGTGTGACGGGGGCGACTGCTAATTCTTGATTGGTCGTGTTGCGCATCTCACAGGACAGGGAGAGCGTTTCATCTTGAGAAATATCCACTCCTTGGTAGAGAGTGTACGTCTGAGGATCACCTTCGATGGAGAGGACGCAGGAATGTGAGAGGATCTCAATACCCGCGAGAGCGGTCTTTGGATTGATAGTGCCGGCAGTGCCCAGTCCCAGCGTCAATCCTCCGGTTGTTTTGGCATAGACCCATAAAGTGGTATCACCAGAAAGCGTCGGAGCTATCGGCACTGTTGCGGTTTTTTGCAGTTTTTGTCCGGGAGCGAGGGAGAGGGTTTCTTCTGGGACGTAGGTATCGGTGACTACTTGAACACCATCTTGCTCTTTGAGAAATTCAAAGCCATAACGAATATCGGTTTGCATGACACTCCCCTGATTGGTCAGGGTAAAGGTCACAGACAGCTGGGTGTCATGTGGAGAGACAACGTGAATATCGGAGAGATTGATGTTGGCGAT